>NZ_CP150918.1:617500-1235000 GCF_039908635.1 Pseudomonas purpurea | reverse complement strand
ACAACGACGTACTCGACACCTGGTTCAGCTCGGGCCTGTGGACCTTCTCCACCCTCGGCTGGCCGCAGCAGACCGAATTCCTGAAGAAGTTCCACTCCACCGACGTACTGGTGACCGGCTTCGACATCATTTTCTTCTGGGTTGCCCGGATGATCATGCTCACCATGCATTTGGTGAAAAACGAAGACGGCACGCCGCAGGTTCCGTTCAAGACGGTTTATGTGCACGGACTGGTGCGCGATGGTCTGGGCCAGAAGATGTCCAAGTCCAAGGGTAACGTCCTCGACCCGCTGGACATCATCGACGGTATCGAGCTTGAAGCGCTGGTAGAAAAACGCACTTCGGGCATGATGCAGCCGAAACTGGCGAAGAAGATTGAAAAGCAGACCCGCGACGAGTTCGCCGACGGCATCGCCAGCTACGGCACCGACGCCCTGCGCTTCACCTTCTGCTCGCTGGCGTCCACCGGTCGCGACATCAAGTTCGACATGGGCCGCGTAGAAGGCTATCGCAACTTCTGCAACAAGATCTGGAACGCCGCGCGCTACGTGCTGGACAAGGGCGAAGACTGCGGCCAGAACGGCGAAGCCTTTGAGCTGTCGCTGGCGGATCGCTGGATCATTTCGCAGCTGCAACGCACCGAAGCCGAAGTGACCCGTCAACTCGACCAGTTCCGTTTCGACCTGGCGGCGCAAGCCTTGTACGAATTCATCTGGAACCAGTATTGCGACTGGTACCTGGAACTGTCCAAGCCTGTGCTGTGGGACGAAAACGGCCCGATCGAACGTCAGCGTGGCACTCGTCGCACACTGGTTCGGGTGCTGGAAGTTGCCCTGCGCCTGGCTCACCCGTTCATGCCGTTCATCACCGAAGAAATCTGGCAGCGCATCGCGCCGCTGGCCGGTATCGAAGGCAAGACGATCATGCTGCAACCTTGGCCTGTGGCCAATGATGCTCGCATTGATCAGGCTGCCGAAGACGACATCGAATGGCTCAAGGGCCTGATGCTTGGCACGCGTAACATTCGTGGCGAGATGAACATCGGCCCGGGCAAACCGCTGCCGCTGTTCTTGAAGAACGTCAGTGCCGAGGACCAACGTCGCCTGACCGAGAACGAAGTCCTGCTGAAGAAGCTGGCCAAGCTCGAGTCGATCACCGTACTGGCCGCAGGCGAAGAAGCACCGCTGTCCGCCACTGCGCTGGTCGGCGAGATGGAAGTGCTCGTACCGATGGCCGGTCTGATCGACAAAGGTGCTGAACTGGCGCGTCTGGACAAGGAAATCCAGCGCCTGCAAGGCGAAGTGCAGCGCGTGGGCGGCAAGTTGTCCAACGCCGGCTTCGTTGACAAGGCCCCGGCTGAAGTCATCGAGAAGGAACGCGCCAAACTGGCCGAAGCCGAACAGGCTCTGGGCAAGTTGGCCGAGCAACATGCGCGGATTGCCAGCTTGTAACGGCAACTCCAGCGATTAAAAAGGGAGGCCTGCGAAGGCCTCCCTTTTTTTGCCTGCCGCATTCTCCCAAAACACCAAAATTCCAATGTGGGAGCGGGCTTGCTCGCGAAAGCGGAGTGTCAGCCAACATGAATGTTGAATGTTAAACCACCTTCGCGAGCAAGCCTGCTCCCACACTTGATCGATGTTATCTGCACTTTTGTCATCAATCCTGAGCTGATGTGGGACAATGCCCGCCACTTTGAGCCAAAACCCTGAATCGACTTCCCATGACCGCCCCTAGCAAACCCAAAGCCCCGCGCCAAAAGCCAAAACCCGCGACCCCGGCCAAAGCCGTCGAACCGCGCGAGAAGGCCAGCCTGCATCCGCGCAACCGCCACCAGGGTCGTTACAACTTCCCCGCGCTGATCAAGACCACGCCGGAACTGGCGAAGTTCGTGATCATCAACCCGTACGGCAAGGAAAGCATCGACTTCGCCAGCCCGGACGCGGTGCGGGTGTTCAACCGGGCGCTGCTCAAGTCGTTCTACGGCGTCGCCCATTGGGACATCCCGGCGGACTACCTCTGCCCACCGGTTCCGGGCCGTGCCGACTATGTGCACTTCCTGGCCGACCTGCTGGCCAGTGTCAACGACGGCGAGATCCCACGCGGTGCGCCGGTCAAGGTGCTCGATATCGGCATGGGCGCCAACTGCGTCTATCCGCTGATCGGCTACAGCGACTACCGCTGGCACTTCCTGGGCTCGGAAATCGACCCGACGGCCGTGGCTGCCGCCAAAGCCATTGTGCAGTCCAACGGGCTGAACAAAGCCATCCAGTTGCGCCAGCAAAGCAATCCCAAGCACATTCTGCTGGGCCTGCTCGAACCCGGCGAACGCTTTGACCTGACCATGTGCAACCCACCGTTCCACGCCTCGATGGACGAGGCTACCCGGGGCAGTGAGCGTAAATGGCGCGCCCTGGGCCGCGCCGATCCAAAACGCAAACTGCCGGTGCTGAACTTTGGCGGTCAGTCGGCAGAATTGTGGTGTGAAGGCGGCGAAGCGCGATTTGTGACGCAACTGATCGCCGAGAGTGCGCACTTCCAACACAAAGTACTCTGGTTCAGCACTCTGGTCTCGAAGGCATCAAACCTGCCAGCGATTGAGACGGCCCTGAAAAAGGCCGGCGTCCTGGAAAGCCAGGTGGTGGAAATGTCTCAGGGGCAGAAGAAAAGCCGCTTCGTGGCCTGGACCTTCCAGACCAAGTCCGAGCAGCAAGTCTGGCGCGAGCGCTGGGTCCGAAAGAGCTAATGCAGGTCAAGTGCGGGAGCGAGCTTGCTCGCGATGGCGGACTTTCAGTCAACATTTCTGCTGAATGTTAATGCCTCATCGCGAGCAAGCTCGCTCCCACATTGGTATAGCGGTGCTGGTGGTAAATGACAGATACAAAAAAACCGTGCCTGGATTGCTCCAGTGCACGGTTTTTTTATTACTGCGTCTTACTTGTTAACAGCGTCGGTCAGGCCTTTGGCCACAACCAGCTTGATAACTTTCTTGGCAGCGATTTCGATGGCAGCGCCAGTCGAAGGGTTACGGCCGGTACGGGCAGGACGCTCGGTCACTTTCAGCTTACCGATACCTGGCAGGGTGATTTCGCCGCCGTTTTCCAGTTGATCAGCAACGATCTGGCCCAGTTGGTCCAGAGCGTTACGCGCGGTGGTTTTCGGCGCGTCGATGGCTTCAGCGATATCGGCGATCAGTTGGTCTTTAGTAAGAGCCATTTAGTGTTCCTTCCCTATCAAATTCATTTGGATTGCAGAGTGCAGTGTCAGCCATCGAGCCCGATCTTCTGGATCTGGCACCCCCGGCTAGAACCACGACGGATCGGGGTTATAGATACCGAAATCAGGGTTTGGTTCGACCTGACAAATGCTGAATGCACGCTTAACGCAGTGACTTCGCGTAAGACGGGGCAAAACTAGCACAGAGACGGGGAAATATCCGCCTCTACCTACCCATTTGGTCAGCTTTATCGCTCTAAAACGGCAAAAAATCCCATAAGGTCGGTCGGACCACTGCGAAACACCCTTCCACCCGCTCCAAAACCAGTGGTTGCGGTACACTGGGCACTTTTTCGGGGAGCGCGCCCTCCCCCCTTCAACCAGCCGAGAAGCCTATGCCGATCCGTCATTGCATCGTCCACCTGATCGACAAAAAACCCGACGGCACCCCTGCAGTTCTCCACGCTCGCGACTCGGAACTGGCAGAGTCCGCGGCCATCGAGAACATGCTCGCCGACCTCAACGAAAGCTATAACGCCAAACAGGGCAAGGCCTGGGGTCTGTTCCATGCCGAGTCCGGCGCGCACCCGTTCAGCGGCTGGCTGAAGGAATACCTCGATGGCGGCAAGGATTTCACTGCCTTCAGCCGCGTTGCGGTGGAACACCTGCAAAAACTGATGGAAGAATCGAACCTGTCGACCGGTGGTCACGTGCTGTTCGCCCACTATCAACAAGGCATGACCGACTACCTGGCCATCGCCCTGCTGCACCACAGCGAAGGCGTGGCGGTGACCGACCAGCTTGACGTGACGCCCTCGCGGCACCTGGACCTGGGCCAACTGCACCTGGCGGCACGCATCAACGTGTCCGAGTGGCAGAACAACAAGCAGTCCAAACAGTACATCTCGTTTATCAAAGGCAAGAACGGCAAGAAGGTTTCGGAGTATTTCCGCGACTTCATCGGCTGCCAGGAAGGTGTCGACGGTCCGGGCGAAACCCGCACCCTGCTCAAGGCCTTCAGTGACTTCGTGGAAAGCGAAGACCTGCCGGAAGACTCCGCTCGCGAGAAGACCAAGACCCTGGTCGACTATGCCAGCAGCCAGGCCAAGCTCGGTGAACCGATGGGCCTGGAAGAGCTGTCGGAACTGATCGATGAAGAACGCCCAAAAGCCTTCTACGACCACATCCGCAACAAGGATTACGGCCTCTCGCCCGAGATTCCGGCCGACAAACGCACCCTCAACCAGTTCCGCCGCTTCACCGGGCGCGCTGAAGGCCTGTCCATCAGCTTCGAAGCGCACCTGCTGGGTTCGAAGATCGAGTACGACGAAGAAGCCGGCACCCTGATCATCAAAGGCCTGCCCACCCAACTAACCGACCAACTGAAGCGTCGCAACTGATGCTGGGCGGCGTACTGAAGAAATTCCTGCTGATCCTGCTGGTGGTCGTGGTCTACCAGAACTGGGGCAAGATCGAGCGGGTGTTCAACCCCTCGCAAGCGGTGTCCGAACAGACCCAGGCAAACGCCAGGGTCACGCTCTACGCCACCGACTGGTGCGGCTACTGCAAGCTGACGCGGCGTTTTCTCGACCAGAAGGGTATTCCATATAAGGAATTCGACATCGAGAAAGATGCCGAAGCGCGCAAGGCGTACGAAGCGCTGGGCGGACGAGGGATTCCGCTGATCGATGTGAACGGCACGCTGATTCGCGGGTACGACCCGGACGAGATTCTCGCCGCCCTGAAATAACCACTGACTCACTCAATCCTGTGGCGAGGGAGCTTGCTCCCGCTGGGCTGCGTAGCAGCCCCAAACTCTTCGCAATGAACACCAATTTTGTGAGCGCGGCACACGAGTGCGCCAGCCCGGTCAAGCGGGAGCGAGCTCCCTCGCCACAGGTTCAAGCCGATCCAAACATCGGCGGTGTAAGTTACTTCGCTTCAACCCGAAACCCAAACCGCGGAAAGTGCACATGCACCACCCCGGCGCGCAGATCTTCACGGCGCAGGATCAGCTCTTCGCTGCCGGCAAACAGCAACTCGCCCTCCACCGGGTCAACGCCGTAATCCGTCGCGGCAATCGACACCTGCTGCCCCGCCTTGAAGCCGTTTGGCTCGTTGAACACTTCATCCGGCAAGGCAGCCGGCGCGCAATGGCGAGCAACGTCCAGGGCTTCTTGTGAAGTCATCTCGCTGAACGCGCCATGCCCGAACCCTATCACTCGCGCCAACCAGGCCGACACAGCCGGATAAACATCGACCAACGGTGAGGTCACCGGCGTGCCCTTGAGAAACCATAACGGGTGAGCCATGGCGAAGTCGGCAATCGACGGCTCACCAAACAGAAAGTCCCCGTCCTCGCGCTGCAATTGCTGTTCGAGACGCGCCATGATCGTCGGCCATTGGTGCTTGGCCAGTTCGGTCGACAGGCGCGTCGCGGTGCCGCCGCTGAACAACCCGGCACGGTCAGCGACAAAGGCCTTCACCGCGTCTGGCGGCAACGAGGCAAACCGCACCGCCACCGATTCCGGTTGAAACACCAGGCTCACGGCATGCTGAAACACCACCGAATCGGCCCAGGCCGCGAACGTCGCGGTGATCATTTCCCGCCCTTCCGGGAAGAACGCGGGCGAGGCTTTTTCCTGCTCCAGGCGTCGGGCAATCAGCGCCGTATCACAGTAGATATCAGCGCCAATCTGCAATACAGGGGTTTTGCGATAACCACCCGTCAGCGCCGTCAGGTCAGGTTTTGGCATCACCGGCGAGATCTTCACCGAACGCCAGGACAAGCCTTTGAAACCCAGCAGCAACCGGGCCTTTTCCGCAAAGGGAGAAGTCGGGTAATGATGAAGAATGATCTCTGACATGCTCGAACCCGCCGCTGGTGTGAGGAACCAGCAGCTTAGCGCGCAATCGGTTGGCAGCCCACCCATCTGCCTGACGGGAACTGATCAGTCAGCGAGACAAGCCCGCAGCGGCAGTCGCCACCAGGCATTCCTTGGCGCTTTTCTTGAGTTTTTTGATCAGCCGCTCCTGGCGCAACGCTTCGCTTTTGTCGCGACAGGTTTCGGTGTAGACCAGCGCCACGGCCGGGCTGGAGAGAAAAAAACGGGCACCTTTACCGCTCTGATGCTTTGCAAAGCGCTTGATCGGATCGTCGCTGATCCCGCAATACAACGAACCGTTGGCCGCGCGAACCAGATAGACGAACCAGGGCTTGCTGATCGCAATCGTGGCTTCATCGCTGCTGACGGAGGTTTCGCTAAGGGTGTTCACGTGACGATCAAGGTTTGTAGGAAAACAAGCCGCGATCTTATCAGCGACTGGCCTGGAATGCCTTCAGCCCCTTCAAGGCCTGGGCGCGAACAGCGTTGCCCACCAGCGGCGTCCAACCCAGCAACAGGCCTTTGAAACCCAGCGCCTGACGCGACCAGCGCCACAGACTGAAGTGATCGTGGTGCTCGCAGATCTTGCCATCACGGAAAACGAAACGCGCCTGGATGTCGTTGACCACGGTGTTGCCGGTCTGGCCGAACAGGTAGGTCGCGACCCAATGGGCGCTGCCGGTGCGCTCGTCCGCACGGACGTTGTCGAAGGTCAGGGAGAAGTCTTTGGCCCGGCTGGCCAGCATGCGCCACATGTCGCCGGCATCGCGCCCACGCAGTTCGCCGAACGCCGGATCACTGAACACCACATCCTCGGTGTAGCAGGCGCTCATGGCCTCGGCATCCAGCCGCTGGAATGCTTGATAGAACTCAGTGATCAATGCGCGGTGGGCATCACTCATGGGCAGGCTCCCTGTATGTGCAAAAATGGCTTCGACAGATGCCTGCACGATAGTCTGCAAATGCCCGGAACACTATCGGCATCATCGACGGGAATATCGAAACTGCCCCCCCACGTACCTAGAGCGACATGCCACTGTCACGGGCGTAGGCAAACAGCCCCACATCCGTGGAGATACCCAGCCTGATCATGGCCATATTTTTTTGTTTACTGATCGTCGACACGCTGCGCTGGAAGTGGACGGCGATTTCACTGACGGTCATACCGCTGGCGAGCATTCTCACGACTTCATGTTCTTTAGCCGACAGCAAAGGGGGATGCGGCTGACCACCTGTGTCTGCTTGAGCCAGCGCCCCGCGTAAGCACTCACTGAGAAAACGTCGTCCTTCGACCACCGATTTGATTGCCATGGGCAGTTCCGTTGCTGACGCGCTCTTCGTGACGATCGCCATTACACCTTGAGCGAGGACCGCCCTCAATGTCGCTACGTTGGCATACATCGTCACCAGGATGACCGGCATCGCAGGGTAATGACGCCGAACCATGCTCAACATCTTCAGACCATCGGCCTGCTGGTTGCCCGGCATGGAGAAGTCCGTAATCAACAGATCGCACGGCGTGCTTGAAAGAAGGCTGAACAGGCTCTCGGGCCCTTCGGCTTCCCCCACCACGGTGCATGTCTTGCTGGATTCGATGAGCATCCGTAACCCGATGCGAACAACAGGATGGTCGTCAGTAATAATTACGCGCATTGTCGGACACCTCCTACTTTGTGACTGGTAATCCGCGAAAAGTAACGCTGTCCCGCACCTCCGACAACACTCCATTCTGGCTGCGCGGTCACCTTACCCAACATATCCGGGTTCCCGAATTTTCTCTTATAAAAAATAGAGTCGGCTCCTACGCCACCCTGGTTATACGACCTACATCAAAAGACAACGGACAGCCCGGCGAAGGGACGAGCAGCCTGCAACACCCATTCATACACCGAACCGTCCCCTTTCGTATTAGTTGTATTCCACCAGACTACTCCGACCGCTAAATTGCGCTTCGCCTACCTAGGGCAACTCCCAACATGACTTAATCAAGGAAGAGCCAATACATGAACAACAAGCTATCCATCCTGACCGCTGCATTGCTCCTCACCGGAGCATCATCGGCTTTCGCCGCGTCCAGTACCGACCTCACCGTCAAGGGGCTGATCACCCCAAGTGCGTGCACGCCAACCCTGTCCAGTGGTGGCATCGTCGACCACGGCAAGATCTCGGCCAAGGATCTCAGGCCGAACAACTACACTGATCTACCCCGTATCACGCTGCAAATGAATATGAACTGCGATGCACCCACTACTTATGCGCTGAATGGCATTGATAACCGTGAGAGCTCTGCCCCCTCGTCAATCTCGTATGGGTTGGGTCTGATCAATAACACGCAAAAAATCGGGATGTTCTACTTGCAGTTTCTGAACGCGGTAGCCGACGGCGTTGGAACCGAACCCCTGGAATCGTCCGATAACGGACTCACCTGGATAGATTCAGCAGACGCTATCTGGCCGCGCCAGAGGCTGGCAGGATTTGGTGACCAATCCAGCGGTGCGTGGTATCCGCAGGCAATCAAGGATTTGACCACGGATCTGATTGTGATTACGGCGATCGCCCCCGCCCGAGGCCTGGACCTGACCAATGAAGTGACCATTGATGGTTCGGCGACCCTTGAAGTGAAGTACCTGTAACTCGACGTCGACAATCGAGCAACACTTGATACACCGCGCTGCCCTTCCAACTCAAGGCCCTCGCTTCATGGACGGATTTGCGGCAGCGCATTCGATCACCTGCGCGCCAGCAGCACCAAACTGACGATCAATGCCCTGTACGCTGATCTCTGCGCCCCGAACCTGACCCAGGCTCAGGAAGTCGCGATCAACGGTTCTGCCACATTGGAGCTGAGCACCTCAAGGCAGGCGCCTTTTTACTTCGAACACTCAACGAGACACTTCATGACGATGTTTTTTACTTGCGCGCGTTATCTGACGCAGGCCGGTATCGGTGCAATCGCCCTGTTTCTGGCCTTACAGGTCCGGGCCGACGGCATGATCCCCGACACCTCTGTGGTCATCGTCCATGAGGCAGACGGCGAGGCCGCCGTTTCAGTGACCAACTCTGATGCGAGCCTTGCACTGCTGCACGTCACCATCGAGGACATTCCGGAGGACAAAGAAGCCCTGGTGTTCGTGACGCCACCGCTGGCACGCGTCGAAGCCTCGACAACACAGTTGGTGCGTTTCATTCTTCAAACGGAGAAACCCTTGCTCACCCAGCGTTTGAAGCGGGTGATCTTTGAAGGCATCCCCCAAGGCAAACCCGCCCCCGAATCGGGGCACGCCCGCGTGGGTGTGACGGTGCGTCAGAACCTGCCATTGATTCTTCATCCCAAGGGGCTTGCGCCCAATCGCACCCCCTGGACCGACCTGCAATGGTCATTAGAAGGCGGCAAACTGAACGTGCGCAACGACACCCCTTACGTGGTACGTCTGGCTCAGGAGGTGCAATTGCTTCCGTCGGCAGGTCAAGCGATGTTGCCCAAGACATACGTTCTGCCCGGTGAGCACATCAGTGTTTCTGCGCCTGAAGGGGCGGCCACGCACGTGCGCTTTCAACCGGCGACCGTCTATGGCTTTGCGGTGCCGCACTACGAGGCACCGATCAAACCCTAGCACTTCAACCACCGACAGCGCCCCAAAGAAACAGTGAGCGTCGGTGTTTCAAGGCGACGGCCCTTGACCATCGCCAAACGCGTGCCTGAAGCCACAACGGAATCGGCCAGCACGCCGTCATAAACCAAGCGAACCCTCATGAACACAGTATTGTTTTACCGTGATTGCGAAGCCGTGCCCGCTATTCGGGTCATCGCTCATCCTCACCTGTCACGGCTCTGGGCCAAGGCAGCGTTGTTGCTGGGCAACCTGCTGCTGTTGCTCAATGCCCATGGCGATGTTTCGTTGCCAGCATCGTTTGACAGAAGCACGTTGCAACAACGCGGTATCGATCCGGTGCTGGCAACCTTGCTGCTGGCAACACCGCGCTTCACTGCCGGAAAACATCCCGTCACCCTCACGGTCAACGGTCAGCGCCACGGTCGGGTGGACGTCATGTTCAATCGCGATGGCTCGCTGTGCTTTGATCGCGCCTTGCTGGACGCGGCAAACCTGAGCGTTCCCACCCGAACGCAGGGCGATACACCCTGCCACGATTTTCTCGGCACTTGGCCGCAAGCCTTGATCGAACAAGCCCCGGCAAGCCTGGGCTTGTCACTGGTCGTGCCCACCGATGCGATACGCTCCGCGACACGAGACTTCTCGGGTTATCAAACCGGTGGCATCGCCGGTTTGCTCAATTACGACGTCACGGGTCTGCACAGCCGATCCGGTGACCAGTCGAGTCGCTATGCATCGGCCAACACCGAGCTTGGCTTCAACGCTGGTGACTGGATCGTACGCAGTCGTCAGGTGCAGACCTGGCAGGACGATGTTTCGCGCACCACCCATTTGGCGGCTTACGCTCAACGCACCTTCGCCCGTCAGCAAGCGGTGCTGCAGGCGGGTCAGATCAACCTCTACAACCCGGTACTGGCCGGCGCGCAGATCACCGGTGTGCAGGTGATGACCGAACAGGCGCTGCTGGTCGAAGGGCAAACTACCCTAATCGAAGGCGTCGCTCACAGTCAGGCACAGGTCGAGGTCAGGCAGAACGGTTCGCTGATCCATTCCACCGTCGTTCCCGCCGGTCCGTTTTCCCTGAACAATGTGCGCCGGCTCAACAGTCGCTCCGACGTGGAAGTCACCGTCAAGGAGAGCGATGGCAGCGAGCGGCGCTTTACCGTCCCCGCCGCCATGCTCGGTATCGGCCTGCCTGCGCCTGGTTATTCGCTGGCGGCCGGACAGGTACGCAATGTCGGAGATACACCAAACAACGCGCCATGGGTGATCAGCGGTGGCTGGAGCGGCGCACTCTCGCCACAGGCCCTATTCAGCGCAGGCCTGACGGGCACGACCGATTATCGCGCGGCGGGAATGAGCCTGGGGTTGCTGCCCTGGCCCGACACACAGATTCAAGCCACTCTTCAAAGTACCCACGCCACTCGCAACGAACGCGCCCAGGGGATTCAGACCAACCTGACCCTGTCCCAACGCTTGGGCGAGCAATGGTCGATCAATGCCGCAAGCTCATACCGGACCTTCGGTTACCGCGAACTCGAGAATGCGGTGTTCGACGCCAGCTCGCAAAGCAGCACGTCTCGTTACCGCGACCAACAAAGCACAGCACTGGCCTGGTCGCATCCGTCGCTGGGGGCATTCAGCGGCGGTCTTTCACATGCCACCTCATTCGCCGGTCAGAGCAGCAGCCGCGCCCTTGCGTCCTGGGGCACCCGCCTGGGCAACGTATCCGTTTCGGCAACGGCCGAATGGCAAGTCAGCGGCACCCAACGCAGCGACGACAGCCTTTACCTCAATCTCAGCATTCCTTTAGGCGAGAACCGTCGGGCGCGAACCTGGGTACGCAGTTCCGGTAGCGAGTACCGCAGCGGTGTGGGCTTGAGTGAGCAAATCAATGATCAACTGAGTTACCGGATCGGCGTTGAACGCGACACACGCGATAAACAGGTGCAGTCCTCAGCCGGTGTTTCGCTCTTGCCGCGCTACAGCCAACTGGACCTGAACTACACCCGCTCCGACGCCGAACGCTCCAGCTATCAGGCCAGTGCCCGTGGCGGCGCGGTGCTGCACAGCGGCGGTTTGACGCTGTCGCCCTACCCCGTGCGCGACACCTTTGCGCTGCTTTCGGTGGGCGACATGGACGCCATCAAAGTCTCGACGCCCAGCGGTCCGGTCTGGACGGACTGGCAAGGCCAGGCCGTGATTGCGCACGTGGCCGCGTA
Source organism: Pseudomonas purpurea (assembly GCF_039908635.1). Taxonomy (NCBI): domain Bacteria; kingdom Pseudomonadati; phylum Pseudomonadota; class Gammaproteobacteria; order Pseudomonadales; family Pseudomonadaceae; genus Pseudomonas; species Pseudomonas purpurea. Next base: position 1,223,066 of record NZ_CP150918.1, on the reverse strand, counting down.
TGGCCGCAGCCCAGTGCAGGTCGATACCCGCTCGCTGCCGCGCAATGCCGATATCAACAACGGACTGGCGGTGATTTCTGCCGGTCGCGGGGCCGTCGACAACGTCGAGTTCGGGATCACGTTGACCCGTCGAGCATTGCTCAAGGTCACCACCGACAACGGTTTGCCACTGCCTCGCGGCGCCACTGTGAATACCGAGGAGGGCGAGTTCGTCACCCTGGTGCAGGACGGCGGCCTGGTGTTTTTGCCCAACGTACTCGACACCCGTGCGCTATGGATAACCGTGCCGGGGCTGGAGCGCTGCGAACTGCGTTTCGACCTCCCGGCCAAGGCCGATGCCCAGGCGTACTACGAGACCGCCCCCGCCCGGTGCCGGGCACCCCGAGGATGACTGCATGAACCTGTCCCGCTATTTGATCCCGGCCCTCGCGCCCTTGGTGCTGAGCGGATTCACGCCTCTGGCCTGGGCGCTTGCCGATGACTGTCAGCTCAACATCAGCCAACCGGTGCTCGATTACGGGCTGATGAACCGGGCGATACGTCCCGATGCAACCTCCGAACGCCGACTGGGCGAGCGCCGCTTGAGCCTGAACCTGAACTGTTCGCAGCCCATCGACATGAGCGTGTTCTACCGGGCCATGACCGCGACCGTTGAACGCTTTTACTTTGCCGAACACGGCAGCTATGAGATGCAGATTCGCGATGCTGTGCTCGATGGTCAGTCAGTAGACCTTGGGTTGATTGCCAGTGTTGGCCAGGCACCTGTACACACCGCTTCAAGCCTGATTTGGCGACCTGAACACGGGGTGGTTCCCATTCGGGCCGGCATCCCCGTGCAGGGGAAAAGTTTCTCTGCGCAACTGGAGCTTTCCGCCTGGGCTCAGGAGCAAGCACTGCAAGTGCGTGACGCAGTGACATGGGAGACCAGCGGAATATTCAATGCTATCGCGGCGGGGCGAACCCGGGAGGTCACCCTGCGGGCCAGCTTCGCGCCGGGCGCCTGCGAACCGAGGCTGTCCAATGCAGGCCTGGTCGACTTCGGCACACTGTCAAAAAAAGACTTGAACACCGACAAGAGCACCCAATTGCCGCCCAAAACCCTGGTGTTGCAGGTTACCTGTGATGCGCCGACCCATTTCGCCCTGCTCATGCAGGACAACCGCGAAGGCACGGCCACGGTCAATAGCGAGATTTACTACGGCCTGGGTTTGGATAACAGCGCCAACAAAATCGGTCTGTATTCGCTGAACTTCAACCCGACCGACGCCACCGCCGACAACTTCGCTCGCCTCTATCGAACCGACTCCACCACCGGTGGCGTGGCCTGGAGCAGCGCCAGCGCGAACCCGATCCCGATCGGCAACAAAAGCTACCTGGGGTTCACCGACAGCGCTGGCAGCACCGCGGGGCCGGTCGTAATCCAGAACCTCAGCACCACGGTGACCGTGGACGCGGTCATCGCCCCCACCAAGAACCTGGACCTGAGCACGGCCATCGACCTCGATGGCTCGGGGACGATCGAAATTATTTACCTGTAACACCCACCCAACCTTGTTGAGCCCGAAGCGCTGTTGAGCACCTTGGGCAGCAAGGAAACAACCCTGAAAAAGAACAAACACTCATGAAAAAGTACTTTGCTGCACTCACCACAACGGCTCTGATCAGCGCCGCTCCTTTTGCCCTGGCGGCTTCCAGCACTGACCTGACCGTCAAAGGCATCATCACGCCAGAAGCGTGCACACCGAACCTGTCCAACGGGGGGATCGTCGATAATGGAAAGATTTCATCAAAAGACCTGAAGCAGACAAATCCCACCCTCATCGGCAAGCACACGCTGACCCTGACCGTTAAATGCGATGCCGCCATCCCGTTTGCCCTGCACTCCATCGATAATCGCAACGGCTCGGCCGCGTACAGCTCAAGGTACGGCCTGGGGCTGATCAACGGCACCCAGAAGCTGGGGGGATACTCGCTTATACTGAGCAACCTGATCGCCGACGGCGCGCCAGCTCAACCGATTGCATCATACGATGGCGAAACCAACTGGTTCGGCGAGAATAACTGGGACCCCGACCTGTACATGTCCGTAGGCGCCGTGGGTGGCGACAGTCAACCAATTGCCGTTCAGGACCTCACCCTGGACCTGCTGGTAGAAACCCTAATCGCCCGAGCCGACGGGCTGGACCTGACCAACGAAGTCAACATCGATGGCTCGGCCACGCTTGAGCTGAAGTACCTGTAAGCCTTGATGCTGAACCGCCCGCTCAGGGTATTGGCACGAGCGGGCGGTTCGGCGACGCGGGAGATTTTTATGCTTAGCGCCATTCACGCAGGATCAGAGGCGTTCGCTTTCGACCTGCACATACAGCGAACGCCCGGCACCGAGGCCGGCGATGATCGCGCCGAGGCCGATTACCCCGAAGATCCAGCCCAACGCGGTCCAGCCGCCAGTCCAGTCGTGCACCAGACCGACCGCGAACGGCCCCATCGAGGCCAGGGTGTAACCGAAACCCTGGGCCATGCTCGACAGGTTGGCGGCGACGTGGGCATCACGCGAACGCAGCACAATCAGGGTCAGCGCCAGGCTGAACGTTCCGCCCTGCCCTAATCCGAGCAGAATTGCCCAGCCCCACAGACCTTCAATCGGCGCATACAGGCAGCCGAACAGACCGCCCAGCGTCAGCAGCATGACGATGACAATCGCCAGTCGTTGATCCTTGCCACGGGTCGCCAACCACGGCGCCGCCAGCGAACTGGCCAATTGGACGATCACCGAACCGGACAGCACCAGGCCGGCCTGGGTCGGGGTCAGGCCACGGCCGATCAGGATCGACGGCAACCAACCGAAGACAATGTACGCCAGCGAGGATTGCAGGCCCATGTACAAGGTCACTTGCCAGGCCAGCGGATCACGCAACAAACCGCGCACCCGATATGCCACGTTGTGCGCGCCGTGCTTCTGCCCGACTTGCGGCAACCAGAAGATGGCGGCGATCAAGGCCGGTACCACCCAAAAACCCAGGCCCAACGCCCAGCGCTTGTCGAAATGCTCGCTCAAGGGCACGGTTGCCCCGGCCGCCATGGCCGCGCCGAGGCACAGCGCCATCGTATAGACACCGGTCATGGTGCCAGCGTGTTTGGCGAAGTCGCGCTTGACGATGCCCGGCAGCAATACACCGATCACCCCAATGCTGGCACCGGCCAGAATGCTCCCGGCAAACAGGCCGATCTCACCCAACGAGCTGCGCAGGATGATCCCGCCGGCCAGCGTCAGCAAAATCCCCAGCACCACGCGTTCAGCACCAAAACGCCGCGCCAGCACCGGCGCCAGTGGGGCAAACAGTCCCAGGCAAAGCACTGGCAAGGTGGTCAGTAACCCCGCCTGCGCCGCCGACAGGCCGAGGTTTTTCGATACATCACTGAGCAGCGGCGCCATGCTCGACAACGCCGGACGCAAGTTCAACGCAACCAGAATCAACCCCAACAGCAACAGCCACGGGCGGCGCAAGACCGGATGGCTTTGCTGGACCTGCTCGTCATCGGCCTCGGCGTCGATCAACAGCTCTTCAAGCTCTGCCGAACGTTTGGCTTGAGTCGTGATGGTGCTCGCCACTGGGCTGGACATGGCGTTCTCGGTTTCAGGGTTCATTGATTAACTGTCTCGACAGGGCCTTGGCCCGCTCCGGGTCGCGCTGCTCGACGGCCTCCAGCAGTTCGATGTGCAGATCGAAGACTGCCTGGCGTCGGGGCGTGATGTTGAGGGTCTGGCGCAGTTGCGCGCCGACGATGCTGGAAAAGTAGCGATACAGCTCACTGAGGGTGGGATTGTGCGCGGCGTCCACCAAACGACGGTGGAACACCAGGTCACAGGCGATGTAGCTGTCGAGGTCGCCATGGTAGTGACTGCCGCTCTCACCCAGGGCTTCGTGCAACCCCTTGAGGTCTTCGTCGGTTCGTCGCAATGCTGCCAGGCCAATCGCCTCGACTTCGAGGATATGCCGGGTTTCCCGGGCCTGCTCATGGGAACAACGGGACAGGGCCTTCATTGTGTCGAGAGGATCGACCACCGCCCGCAGGTAACTGCCATCGCCCTGGCGAATCTCGATCAGCCCGGAAAACGCCAACACGCGCATGGCTTCACGCACGGTGTTGCGACTGATGCCCAGCTCAGCGGCCAACTCAGGCTCGGTGGGCAAACGCTGGCCCACCTGCCAGACGCCTTCATTGATGCGCAGGCGCAGTTGCTCCAGGGCTTGATCGACCAGGGAGCGTTTTATCAAGGGAGCTATGTCTGTCATGGAATTCACCCTTTCATCCAATCATAGGATGAATTTTCCGACATGTTAGTCAGCATCGTCCGAGAGGACAAGCTTCTAGGGTTAGGTGGCAAGGAACAGAGCTGGATTTTCGATTGTTAAAATCACCCTTTGAGGGTGTTTTTTAATTCTGAGTGCAAACATCTTATGGAAAAGAACACACCTCTGTGGCGAGGGAGCTTGCTCCCGCTGGGGTGCGAAGCGCCCCCCCAAAACTGCCGCCACACCTCATCAGGCATATCTTTGCCACAAAGAACACGACTGCTTCGCAGTCGAGCGGGGGCAAGTTCCTGGAGATTTACCTCAAAGTGACCTACCGCCCAGGCGGGCCTCCGGTAATCTCCTTCAAGGAGAAAGACATATGAAAACCCGGCAATGCTTCAGCTGCGGTACCCAGGACGGGATGCAGCATTTCGAGGCTCGAAGCCTGACCATCGACGTCAGGCAGGTGACACGTGAGGTGCATGATATTTCAGGCTGGGAATGCCAGGCCTGTGGAGAAGTCGGATTCGATGACGGCAGCGCAGAGCGTTACTCCGATGCCAGCGATCAGTTGCTTGAGGACACCCGGCAACTGATGGCCGCCGAGATGAAACGCATCCGCCGCAAACTGCACCTCACGCAGAAAGAAGCGGTGAAGTTGCTGTCGGGCGGTGGGCACAACACCTTTTCCCGTTATGAGCGCGCCGAGCTCGCACCACCTCAGCCGCTGTTCATGCTGATGCGCCTGCTCGACCGTCATCCGCACCTGATGGCCGAGGTGCATGCCTTGAGCGAGGGGGCCGATTTACAGCAACTGCTGATGAGCCGTCACCCGGAACACGAAACCGCCCAGGTGTCGTGATGACATAACCCCCAGGCAAAAATAAACCCGGAACACGTCCGGGTTTATTTCACTGCCTGACTTCGATCAATGCAAGATCTGGCTCAGGAACAGCTTGGTGCGTTCGTTCTGCGGGTTGTCGAAGAAGTCGTTCGGTGCGGCCTGTTCGACGATTTCGCCCTTGTCCATGAAGATCACCCGGTTGGCCACGGTCCGGGCGAAGCCCATTTCGTGGGTCACGCAGAGCATGGTCATGCCGTCTTCGGCCAAACCGATCATGGTATCCAGCACCTCTTTCACCATTTCCGGATCGAGAGCCGAGGTAGGTTCGTCGAACAACATGATTTTTGGTTTCATGCACAGCGCACGGGCAATCGCCACACGCTGTTGCTGACCGCCGGACAGTTGCCCCGGAAACTTGTGCGCCTGCTCCGGGATGCGTACGCGTTCCAGGTAATGCATGGCAATTTCTTCAGCCTTGCGCTTGGGCATCTTGCGCACCCACATCGGCGCCAGCGTGCAGTTCTGCAAAATGGTCAGATGCGGAAAAAGGTTGAAATGCTGGAACACCATGCCGACTTCACGACGAATCGCTTCGATCTGCTTGAGGTCGTTGGTCAGCTCCACACCATCGACCACGATGCGGCCCTGCTGGTGTTCTTCCAGACGGTTGAGGCAGCGAATGGTGGTCGACTTGCCGGAACCCGACGGCCCGCACAGCACGATACGTTCGCCCTGTTTGACGTTCAGGTTGATGTCTTTCAACACGTGGAACTGGCCATACCACTTGTTCACGCCCTGCATCTGAATAATGCCTTCAGGGCTCACAGGCTGTTTGATTGCTTCGCTCATAACAGAACTTCCTAAATTAGGTACGGCGCTTTAGCGCTTGTGGCCAGTGTCCAGCTTGCGTTCCAAATGCATGGAATAGCGGGACATACCAAAACAGAAAATCCAGAACACCAGGGCTGCAAACACATAACCTTCAGTGGCCATGCCGAGCCATTTCGGGTCCGCGGCGGCTTGCTTGACGCTGTTGAGCAGGTCGAACAGGCCAATGATGATCACCAGGCTTGTGTCCTTGAACAGCGCAATGAAGGTGTTGACGATGCCAGGGATCACCAGCTTCAAGGCCTGCGGCAATATCACCAGGCCCATGCTGCGCCAGTAGCCCAGGCCCATGGCGGCAGCCGCTTCGTACTGACCTTTGGGAATCGCCTGCAGACCGCCGCGCACCACTTCGGCCACATACGCCGACTGGAACAGGATCACGCCGATCAAGGCCCGCAGCAGCTTGTCGAAGTTCATGCCTTCGGGCAGGAACAGCGGCAACATCACCGAGGACATGAACAGCACCGTGATCAACGGCACGCCGCGCCAGAACTCGATGAAGGTCACGCAGACCACACGAATCGCCGGCATGTTCGAACGACGGCCCAGCGCCAACACGATCCCCAGCGGCAAGGCGCCCGCAATACCCACGGTGGCGATCACCAGGGTCAACATCAAGCCGCCCCATTGGCTGGTTGCAATGTTGGTCAGGCCAAAGACGCCGCCATGCAGCAGGAAGTAGGCAATGATCGGGTACAGCACCAGAAAGCTCAGGCCGTAAACCGCCTTGTGGTGGAAGCGCGAGATGAACAACGGTGCAATGCCGATCACCGCCAGCCACACGGTCAGGTCCACGCGCCAGCGCAGTTCGGGTGGGTAATAGCCATACATGAACTGGCCGAAACGCTGCTGGATGAACACCCAGCACGCGCCTTCCTTGGTGCAATCGGCACGGGTGGTCCCGACCCAGTTGGCGTCCAGAATCGCCCAGTGCAGGATCGGTGGCACCACCAGATAAATCAGGTAAAACGCGAACAGCGTGAGCAGCGTGTTGATCCAGCTGGAGAACATGTGCTCGCGCATCCACGCCACGATCCCGATGCTGCTCTTGGGGGGTGGCATGTCAGGTTTGAAAGTATGAGTCGTCATGCGCGTTTCCTCACCGCTCGATCAGCGCAATGCGCTTGTTGTACCAGTTCATCAGCAGGGAAATGCTGATACTGATCGCCAGGTACACGCTCATGGTGATGGCAATAACCTCGATGGCCTGCCCGGTCTGGTTCAGCACCGTACCGGCAAACAACGACACCATTTCCGGGTAACCGATACCGGCCGCCAGCGAAGAGTTTTTCGCCAGGTTCAAGTATTGGCTGGTCAGCGGCGGAATGATCACGCGCAGGGCTTGCGGGATGATCACCTTGCGCAGGGTCGGCCCGTTGCGCAGACCCAATGAGCGAGCCGCTTCGGTCTGGCCATGGCTGACCGACTTGATCCCGGAACGTACGATCTCGGCGATGAACGCCGCGGTGTACACCGTCAGGGCCAGGGTCAAGGCCAGCAACTCAGGGATCAACACCCAGCCACCGACGAAGTTGAAGCCTGTAAGCTTCGGCATTTCCCAATGCAGTGGCGCACCGAAGATCAGCGCGCACAAGGCTGGAATCACTAGAAACAGTGCCAGCCCGGTCCAGAATTTGTGGAAGGGTACGCCCGTTGCTTCGAAGCGTTTGTTGGCCCAGCGGCACATCAGCACGATGGCGACAATTGCCACCACGACGCTGACCACAAACGGCCAGAAACCGTCGGCCTTCAAGGCTGCTGGCATATTCAGGCCACGGCTGCTCATGAAGAACGTATCGGCGAAGTTATGACTGTTACGCGGCCCTGGCATGGTCAGGAAGACCGCGAAGTACCAGAACAGGATTTGCAGCAGCGGTGGAATGTTGCGGAAAACCTCGACATAGACGGTTGCCAGCTTACTGATGATCCAGTTATGCGAGAGCCGTGCGACGCCAATGATGAACCCCAGAATCGTCGCCAGAATCACGCCGATGAAGGTCACCAGCAACGTGTTGAGCAGACCGATGACAAACACCCGGGCATAGCTGTCCGATTCGGTGTAGTCGATCAGGTGTTGCGCGATACCGAACCCGGCGCTGCGCTCCAGAAAGCTGAAGCCGGAAGTAATGCCCCGGTGTTGCAGGTTGGTTTGAGTGTTGTTGAACAAGTACCAGCCCATCGAGATCACCGCGACAATCGTGATGATCTGGAATAGCCACGCACGCACTCGCGGATCGCTGAGGCTGAGCCTCTGCTTTGGTGCGCCGATTGATTTTTGCATGAAGTGCCCCGCAAAGAATGGAACAGAACATCACCCGGTGGTTGGCCCACCGGGTGATAGAACCATCAGCGCACTGGTGGTGCGTATTGAATGCCGCCGTTGTTCCACAGGGCGTTCAGGCCGCGGTCGATTTCCAGCGGAGTGCCCTTGCCGAGGTTTTTCTCGAACACTTCACCGTAGTTGCCAACCTGGCCGACCACCTTGACGACCCAATCCTTCGGCAGTTTCAGGTCCTTGCCGTATTCACCGTCGCCACCCAGCAGACGGGCAACGTCCGGGTTCTTGGTCGACTTGGCTTCTTCAGCCACGTTTTTCGAGGTGATGCCTGCTTCTTCAGCGTTGAGCATGGCGAACAGGGTCCAGCGCACGATGCTGAACCACTCGTCGTCGCCGTTACGCACCACCGGCCCCAAAGGCTCCTTGGAGATGGTTTCCGGCAGCACGATGTAGTCTTTCGGCGAGGCCAGCTTGCTGCGCTGGGCAAACAGTTGGGACTTGTCGGAGGTCAGCACGTCGCAACGACCGGATTCCAGCGACTTGGCGCTTTCATCGGAGGTGTCGAAAGTGATCGGGGTGTACTTCAGGCCGTTGGAGCGGAAGTAGTCGGAGACGTTCAGTTCAGTGGTGGTACCGGCCTGGATGCAGATGGTTGCACCGTCCAGTTCCTTGGCACTTTTCACGCCCAGTTTGTTGTTGGCCAGGAAGCCAACGCCGTCGTAGTAGGTCACGCCGGTGAACTTCAGGCCCATGCCTGCATCACGGGAGCTGGTCCAGGTGGAGTTGCGCGACAGCATGTCGATTTCGCCCGATTGCAGCGCGGTGAAACGCTCCTTGGCGTTCAACTGGCTGAACTTGACCTTGGTCGCGTCGCCAAACACCGCAGCCGCCACGGCGCGGCAGATGTCAGCGTCGATACCGACGATCTTGCCGGTGGAGTCCGGCACCGAGAAACCTGGCAGACCGTCGCTGACGCCACATTGCACGAAGCCTTTCTTCTGCACTGCATCCAGGGTTGCACCCGCCTGAGCGAACCCGCTGACACCGAGTACGGCTGCAGCCGTCACGACGGCCAGGGTGGATTTCAACATCTTCATTCAAACCTCCAGTTTTGCTCTTGTTGTGTCGGAGCTTGAGTCCTGCCGCACCCTTATGAGGCGCTGTTGACCCGTGTTGGCTTTTTATAGGGTCAAGCGGCGTAAGACATTAGCTATGAGTCTAGTAGGAGAAAATCCACATCATGGAAAACTCGCCTCCCGCCAATCGGCCGAACGGGCTGTAGCCCTTTCACATTCGCGAAGCCCGTAGCGGCCATTGGCGAACATCCATCACCGGATTCTTTGCTATCCCACCGCCCGCCGTAGCCTGATAGTGTTACCGGCCGGCGCAGGATTACTTGCACAGGTCTACCCATAGCAAAGCCCGTACCACACCGGCCGCTCAAGCGATTCAGCCAGCGGTCAAGAGCAAAACGTGCAAGCGTGCGACAACTTATTAACTGATCGACCTGGCACGCCCCCTGATCTCGCACTCAATGGGAGCGCGCGCACACTATTGGAGCAACCATGACCCAGCCTTTGATTCTTCAGCCCAGCCAGCCTGTGGACGCCTGCGTAATCTGGCTGCACGGCCTGGGCGCCGACCGCTACGACTTCCTGCCGGTTGCCGAAGCCCTGCAAGAGCACCTGCTGAGTACGCGCTTCGTCTTGCCCCAGGCACCGACCCGCGCCGTGACCATCAACGGCGGTTACGAGATGCCGAGCTGGTACGACATTTTGGCCATGAACCCGGCCCGGGCCATCAACCGCGAACAGCTCGATGAGTCGGCAAAAATGCTCACCGGCCTGATCGAAGAACAACGCGCCAGCGGAATAGACGCTTCGCGGATTTTTCTCGCCGGGTTCTCCCAAGGCGGCGCGGTGGTTCTGCACACCGCATTCCTGCAATGGCAAGGTGCCCTGGGTGGCGTACTTGCCCTCTCCACCTACGCCCCGACCTTCAGTGATGAGCTGGAATTATCGGCCAGCCAGCAGCGAATTCCGGTGCTGTGCCTGCATGGCCAGTACGACGATGTGGTCCAGAACGCCATGGGCCGCACGGCCTACGAGCATTTGAAGGCACGTGGTGTCACCGTGACATGGCAGGAATACCCAATGGGTCACGAAGTGTTACCCGAAGAAATTCGTGATATCGGCACCTGGTTGGCCGAACGTTTACGCTGATTTCGAAACTTCCTGCTGCTGTATGACCAACACACTACGCCGCGCCCGTTTCTTGCATTACACTGGCCGGCGTACATTCCTTAACCAACTGATGAGATGACCGTGCTCAGAGCACTCAAGAAAATGTTCGGTAAAAGCGAGGCTGAGCAGCTCGCGCCCAGCTCCAGCGTACCTTCCCCTACTACCAGCAACCGCACCGACGGTCATCAGCCTGGCCGGACCGCAGCTGTCGCGGCACCGAAACATACGCCTGCGAACACACCCGCCAGCGAGCCTATTGCGCAAACACCGCACAAAGAGACTGAAAAACCTGCGCAACCGCGTCGCGAACGCGCACCGAAGCCGCCGCTCAAAGCCTGGAAACTCGAAGACTTCGTCGTCGAACCCCAGGAAGGCAAAACCCGTTTTCACGATTTCAAGCTCGCCCCGGAACTGATGCACGCCATCCAGGACCTGGGTTTCCCGTACTGCACGCCGATCCAGGCGCAAGTGCTGGGCTTTACCCTCGCCGGTAAAGACGCCATTGGCCGTGCACAGACCGGCACCGGCAAAACCGCTGCGTTCCTGATTTCGATCATCACCCAGTTGCTGCAAACCCCGCCGCCGAAAGAGCGCTACATGGGCGAGCCGCGAGCACTGATCATCGCACCGACCCGCGAGCTGGTGGTACAGATCGCGAAGGATGCGGCAGACCTGACCAAGTACACCGGCCTCAACGTCATGACTTTCGTGGGCGGCATGGACTTCGACAAGCAGCTCAAGCACCTCGAAGCCCGCCACTGCGACATTCTCGTGGCCACCCCGGGCCGCTTGCTGGACTTCAACCAGCGCGGTGACGTGCATCTGGACATGGTCGAAGTCATGGTCCTGGACGAAGCCGACCGGATGCTCGACATGGGCTTCATCCCACAAGTGCGTCAGATCATTCGCCAGACTCCACCGAAAAACGAACGTCAGACCCTGCTGTTCTCCGCGACCTTCACCGAAGACGTGATGAACTTGGCGAAGCAATGGACCACCGACCCGTCGATCGTCGAGATCGAAGCGCAGAACGTGGCCAGCGAAAACGTCGAGCAGCACATCTATGCGGTGGCCGGCGCCGACAAGTACAAACTGCTCTACAACCTGGTCAACGACAACGGTTGGGAACGGGTAATGGTCTTCGCCAACCGCAAGGACGAAGTGCGGCGCATCGAAGAACGCCTGGTCCGTGACGGCGTCAATGCGGCCCAACTTTCCGGCGACGTTCCGCAGCACAAGCGCATCAAGACCCTGGAAGGTTTCCGCGAAGGCAAGATTCGCGTGCTGGTGGCCACCGATGTCGCCGGTCGCGGCATCCACATCGACGGCATCAGCCATGTGATCAACTTCACCTTGCCTGAAGTGCCGGACGACTACGTCCACCGCATTGGCCGTACCGGCCGCGCAGGCGCTGATGGCGTGTCCATCAGCTTCGCCGGTGAAGACGACTCCTACCAGCTACCGTCCATCGAGGCGCTGCTGGGGCGCAAGATCAGTTGCGAAACCCCGCCGACCGAGCTGCTGCGCCCTGTCGAGCGCAAACGCCCTTAAGCTCGAGCCACACCTAAAGAAGCGCAGCCGACAACGACTGCGCTTTTTTTACGCCCGGATATTGCCAAACAGAACAATAAGTCCACAATGGACAAATTAGTTTACTTGCAAGTCACGGAGCATTCCCATGTCCCACGCCCCTTTTGTGATCGACCATGTCCAGGCTCGGCAGTTGCTCGAACAGGTCGATGTACCGCAGATCCTGCGCAAGCTGTTCCGTGACCTGGCCGCTGGCCAAGCGGTACAACCCGCCCAGCAACTGGTCGAGTTCCCCCAAGGGGGCGGCGACTTCATCAACTACCTGGGTGTGCTGGCCGAAGAACGTGTGTATGGCGTAAAGACCTCACCCTACATTGTGCGTAAGGAAGGTCCACTGGTGACAGCCTGGACCCTGCTGATGTCGATGCAAACCGGTCAGCCATTGCTGCTCTGCGACGCTGGCGAACTGACTACCGCCCGCACCGCTGCAACAACCGCAGTCGCCGTGGATGCCCTCGCCGCGCCGCAAGCCACGCGCCTGGCGATTATCGGCAGCGGCCCGGTGGCTCAGGCACATTTGCGCTACGTCAAAGACCTGCGGGACTGGCACAGCATCACCTTGTTTTCCCCCGGCCTCACGCACAAAGACCCTCAGGCCCTGGCATCCTTGAAAGCCCTCGACCCGCGCCTGTACATTGCCGGGAGTCGTGAGGAAGCCGTCCAGGACGCGGACGTGATCATGCTCTGTACCTCGTCTGCCGGCCCTGTCATCGACCCGCGGGCCTTGAGCAAACCGGCGCTGATTACCTCCATCAGCACCAACGCGGTGCGCGCCCATGAAATCCCACCTGAAACACTGAGTGAAATGCAGGTTTATTGTGATTACCGCCAGACCACACCCGGTTCGGCCGGGGAAATGCTGATTGCCAGCGAACAGCATGGCTGGGACAGCAGCGCGATTGCAGGCGACCTGGCTGAACTGTTGAGCGATCTTGCGCCACGTCCGGAGTATGACCGCCACGTGTTTTTCCGCTCCATCGGTTTGGGCCTGGAAGACATTGCACTGGCCAATGCCATTTATCAATTGCAAAAAAACCAATAAGTGCACCAGCCCTACTGTGGCGAGGGAGCTTGCTCCCGCTGGGTTGCCAGGCAACCCTGAAATCAGCCACCGCAGGCATTCAGATGAAACGCGACTGCCGGATTACGACCACTTCGCAGCCGAGCGGGAGCAAGCTCCCTCGCCACAAGTGCCCACCGGTCCCAAGCCAACAATTACAGGAGACGTTCATGACCCAGGCAGACTTCATCATCATTGGCGGCGGTATCGCCGGCGCGTCCACCGGCTTCTGGCTGTCGCAGCATGCTCGGGTGATCGTGCTCGAACGCGAATCCCATCCGGCCTACCATTCCACCGGACGTTCGGCGGCCCTATATTCCGCCGCTTATGGCACACCGCAAGTGCGCGCATTGACCCTGGCCAGCCGTGACTTCTTCGATGCACCGCCAGCCGGGTTCTGCGAGCACCCGCTGCTGACGCCGCGCGGTGAAATGACCGTCGATTTCATCGGTGACCCGGACGAGTTGACCAATCAGTACCTGAGCGCCAAGGCGACGGTGCCGCAGATGCAAATGCTCAGCGCTGACGAGGCCTGTGCGCGTATGCCGATCCTGCGACGCGAGAAGGTTCACGGCGCAATCTACGATCCGAGCGCCTCGGACATCGACACCGATGCCCTGCACCAAGGTTACCTGCGCGGCATCCGCCGCCATCAGGGTGAAGTCCACACCGACAGCGAAGTCCTGGGCCTGACCCGGGACACTCAAGGCCTGTGGCATGTCGAAACCGCACAACAGACCTTCACCGCACCCGTGATCATCAATGCCGCCGGAGCCTGGGCTGACGCCCTCGGCGCAATGGCCGGAGCCAAACCGCTGGGCCTGCAACCCAAACGCCGCGCCGCGTTCATCTTCGCCGGGGCCGAAGGCCTGGACAGCCACGACTGGCCAATGCTGGTCAGCCTCGACGAATCGTTCTACATGAAACCCGACGCCGGAATGTTCCTCGGGTCCCCGGCCAATGCCGACCCGGTCGAGCCTCATGATGTGCAGCCTGAAGAGCTGGACATTGCCATGGGTATTTATCAGATCGAGGAAGCCACCACGCTGACCATCCGCCGTCCGACGCGGACCTGGGCCGGCTTGCGCAGTTTTGTTCACGATGGTGACCTGGTCAGCGGTTTCGATCCGCAGGTGCCAGGGCTGTTCTGGGTCGCGGCCCAGGGTGGTTATGGCATCCAGACGTCGCCCGCCATGGGCCAGGCCAGTGCGGCGCTGGTTCGCGGCGAGGCCTTGCCTGAACACCTCGCCGGGTTTGGCCTGTCGAGCGACATGCTCTCCCCTGCCCGCCTGGGTTAATGCCTGACCCGGATGACGACTTGCCTCGATTGCGGCACACTCGCAGCGCCCTTTCCTACAGGGCGCTGACTGCCTGGAGCTCCACCGATGCCCCCACCTCCTCAAGACCCTGCATTGGATAACTTCCGTGCGATCGCCGATGCCATCGCCACGCTGTTTTTCCCCCACGCCGAGGTGGTGCTGCACGACCTGCGTACACAGAAAATCGATTACATCGCCAACAACATTTCCAAGCGGGAAGTCGGCGATGACGCCGCCCTTGAGGACATGCTCAGCGAAGGCACCCTTGAGCGGAATATCGGCCCCTACGAAAAACTCAACTGGGACGGTCAGAAGATTCGCAGCCTCAGCAGCGTCTTACGCGACAACGACGGCCTGCCGATCGCAATGTTGTGCATCAACCTGAACATTTCATTGTTCGAAAACGCCAAGGCTGCACTGGACCTGTTTCTCTCGCCGAGCAAACTGATCCCGCAACCGGATGCCTTGTTTCGCGATGACTGGCAGGAACGGATCAACACCTTCCTGCACAACTGGTTGCGCGAACGGCAATTGGGCCTGAATGTGCTGACCCGCGAACACAAACGCGAACTGGTGCTGGCGCTGCACGCCGAAGGCGCCTTCAAGGGCAAAAGCGCCTCCAACTATGTGGCCAATGTACTGAATATGGGGCGGGCGACGGTGTACAAGCATTTGAAGGAATTGAAGGGCTGATACTGACCTTTGTGGCGAGGGAGCTTGCTCCCGCTCGGCTGCGAAGCGGTCGTGAACCCGGCAAGCGCTTTGCATCTGGCAGAGCGCATCGCCTGAGTTCAGGGCCGCTTCGCGCCCCAGCGGGAGCAAGCTCCCTCGCCACAAGTCATCATCAATCGCCGTAGATATCCGACTTGAAGTACTTGTCTGAAATCTTCTGGTATTCGCCATCGGCCCGAATCCCGTCGATGGCCTTGTTCAGTTCGGCAACCAATTCGGCATTGCCCTTGCGCACAGCAATCCCGGCGCCTTCACCGACGTACTTCGGGTCCTTCAGTTCCGGCCCGACAAAGGCGTAACCCTTGCCTCGCGGCATCGACAGAAAGTCAGCCAGCGGAATGGTGTCGGCAAAAATCGCATCCAGACGCCCGGCCGCCAGGTCCATGTAAATCTCTTCGTTGTTGCTGTACCGCTTGATGACGACGCCTTTGGGTTCGAAGACTTCCGAGGCATAGCGATCCGTGGTGGTCGCCCGCTGCACGCCAATGGTTTTGCCCTTGAGGCTGGCGTACTGATCATCCACCACCGCGCCGTCCTTCATCACCAGCCGCGACGAAGTGAAGTAGTACTTATGGGTGAAGTCCACCGACTTTTTGCGGTCTTCGTTGATGGTCATGGACGACAGCGCTGCGTCGATTTTCTTCACCTTGAGGGAAGGAATCAGACCGTCGAACTCACCCTCGACCCACTCGCACTTGACCTTCATCTGCGCGCATAGCGCATTGCCGATGTCATAGTCGAAACCGGTGATTTTTCCATCCGAAGTCTTGGAGGCAAACGGTGGATAGGCCGCTTCGATGCCAATACGCAGGGTTTTCTCGGCGGCGAACAGGCTGCTGCACGCCAACAGACTCAAGGCCAGGCCAGTGACAAGGGGGAGTTTTTTCATATTCGTTCTCTCGCAGGTTGTTGTTGGTTTGGCAGGAGAAGATCAGTTGCAAGCAAGTGGCTGTCTTGTACTTATAATTCCATACTGGACTTTAATGTATTTTCCGTCAATCGACCGCACGCAGTTCTTCCAGCCTCTGGTCGGGAGAGAAATCAGGAAGACATTGAGTGTTCCGACGATGACGGACGGACGGACAGCCAACAAAGAAACAGCAGGCTAATTAATTCTTCCAGCGATCCGCTGCCACATGATCACTGGCCCGCCCTTCAACCCAGCGCGGGCCATCGGCGGTGGTTTCTTTTTTCCAGAACGGCGCACGGGTTTTCAGGTAATCCATGACAAAGGCGCACGCATCGAAAGCTGCCTGACGATGGGCGCTGGCGGCGCCGACGAAGACAATCGGCTCGCCGGGTTCGAGGGCACCGATGCGGTGCAGAACTTCGAGTTTGAGCAGCGGCCAGCGCTGTTCGGCCTCAACGGCGATTTTGCCGAGGGCCTTTTCGGTCATGCCCGGGTAATGTTCCAGAAACATCCCGGCGACGTCGAGGCCGTCATTGAAGTCGCGCACGTAGCCGACAAAACTCACCACCGCGCCGACACCGGCATTCGCCGCGTGCATCGCATTGACTTCAGCGCCCGGATCGAACGCCGTGGACTGCACGCGAACCGCCATTTCAGCCTCCGGTGACCGTGGGGAAAAACGCCACTTCATCGCCATCGACGAGCGGTTCGTCGAGCTGGCACAGGTCTTCATTGCGAGCGCACATCAGGTTCTGTTCACTCAGCACCTCGGCGCCTTCGCGTTGCGCCAACAACACACGCACATCGTCGACCGTGGCAAAGTCGCCTTCAACGCTCAACGCATCCACGCCCAACGCCTCGCGGTAACGGGCGAAAAACTTCACCGTCAGTTTCATTGATCGGCCACCTGATAATGCCCGCTCTTGCCGCCAAGCTTCTCCAGCAAGCGCACGGTTTCAATGACCATGCCCCGGTCCACGGCTTTGCACATGTCGTAAATCGTCAGCGCGGCGATGCTAGCGGCGGTCAGCGCTTCCATTTCCACCCCGGTCTGCCCGGCCAGTTTGCAGCGGGCGACAATGCGCACGGCGTCGATGCCTTCGGCACTGAGTTCGACCTTGACGCTGGTGAGCATCAGCGGATGGCACAACGGGATCAGATCAGAGGTTTTCTTCGCCGCCTGAATACCGGCAATGCGCGCCACGGCGAACACATCCCCTTTGGGGTGACCGCCACTGACGATCATCTGCAAGGTTTCAGGGAGCATTCGCACAAACGCTTCGGCCGTGGCTTCACGGGACGTCACGGCTTTTTCGGTGACGTCGACCATGTTGGCGCGACCTTGGGAATCGAGATGAGTCAGCACAGCGTTACTCCTGATCAGGAGCGTCGATTGTAAACCTGCGGGTCAATTTTTCGCACGCAAGATTATCGATCTGACCACGACCCAATGTGGGAGCGAGCCTGCTCGCGATGGCGGCGTGACAGTCAACATCAATGCTGAGTATCAGATGGCTATCGCGAGCAAGCTCGCTCCCACAAGGGATTTGTGTCGGGCATAAAAAACCGGGGGCCTTGGAGGGCACCCGGTTCTGGTGAGACGGTTACAGATGAGATTCGGCGTATTCGGCCAGTATCGAACGTGGCACCCCTTGCAGGGTGATGTGCACACCGTTGGGGAAATCCTTGAAGCGTTCAGTCAGGTACGTCAGCCCGGAGCTGGTCGCGGACAGGTAAGGGGTGTCGATCTGCGCCAGGTTGCCCAGGCACACCACTTTGGAACCGGCGCCGGCACGGGTGATGATGGTTTTCATCTGGTGCGGGGTGAGGTTCTGGCATTCGTCGATCAGGATCAGGCTCTGCTGGAAGCTGCGGCCCCGGATGTAGTTGAGGGATTTGAACTGCAACGGCACTTTGCTGAGGATGTAATCGACGCTGCCATGGGTGCTTTCGTCATCCATGTGCAAGGCTTCGAGGTTGTCGGTAATGGCGCCCAGCCACGGCTCCATTTTTTCTGCTTCGGTGCCCGGCAAAAAGCCGATCTCCTGGTCCAGCCCCTGCACGCTGCGCGTCGCGATAATGCGCCGGTAACGCTTGCTGACCATGGTCTGCTCAATCGCTGCGGCCAGGGCCAGGATGGTTTTACCCGAACCCGCCGCACCCGACAGGTTGACCAGGTGAATGTCCGGGTCGAGCAAGGCGTACAGCGCCAGGCTCTGATAGATATCACGCGGTTTCAGGCCCCAGGCTTCCTGGTGCAACAGGGGTTCCTGATGCAGGTCAAGGATCAACAGTTTGTCGACCTGGATTTCCTTGATCCAGCCGACAAAACCCTGCTCGTCGATGATGAATTCATTGATATGCACGGCCGGCAGGTTGTCGATCAGTTGTACCTGATGCCAGGTGCGGCCATGGTCCTGACGGGTGTCGACCTTGCTCACACGGTCCCAGAACGAACCGCTCATGTTGTGGTAACCATTGGGCAGCAACGACACGTCGTCGACCAACTGATCGGTGCTGTAATCCTCGGCCGCGATTCCGCAGGCACGGGCCTTGAGGCGCATGTTGATGTCTTTGGTCACCAGCACCAGGCGCAGTTCCTTGTCCCGCGCATGCAGGTCGATCAACTGGTTGATGATGATATTGTCGTTCAGGTGTTCGGGCAGGACGATGTTCGGCTCGGTGCGCTTGCTCATCAGAATCGACAGCAATCCCTTGGGCCCGCTTTTTCCGCGCTGGATCGGCACTCCCTGCTCAACATCCTCGGGCGAGGCGTCGCCCAGGGTCTTGTCGATCAGGCGAATGGCCTGACGGCATTCGGCCGCCACGCTGTGGTGGCCTCCCTTGAGCTTGTCCAGCTCCTCAAGGACGGTCATCGGGATGGCAACGTGGTGTTCTTCGAAGTTCAGGAGGGCGTTTGGGTCGTGAATCAATACGTTGGTATCGAGTACATAAAGGATTGGCTGGTTGGAAGAAGGGCTACGTCCGTGATCATCCATACTCGGTCACCTTTGTGGGAGCCAGTCGACGCAATACGCTGCGCCTCGAAGTGGCCACCGAATTCACCTGCCGTACTCAAATGAATTGCACGACTCAAGTGAACTGCACACGCGGGGGTCTTGGAAGACGCCACCTGTGTTGCAGGTTTCGGCGGTCTGTCTTCGTAATACTCCAAAAACCATGACAGGAAAAAGCACTTTGACGTTTTTTTGAAGTTTATTTTTCAGAGTGACGAATAGCCCTTGGCGAGTCGCCGCTACGCCGTTAAAGTCGAAAGTCCACTTGCATCGAAATCCCGCTCAAAAATCCCTCTCGCCCAACGTTTCCGGGCCTTTACCGGTTTCAGCGAAACGCGTCCTGGCAATCTTCCCAACCGATCCCGCTTTCCCGGGTCTTCGAAAAAATCCACGGCATCGCTTCCTTCACGCCATCCTGCTTGGCGTTGAAATTGATCACCCCATGACGCCACAACAGCATCAGGGTCAACACCCGCTGAGCGCTCTGTTCGGCGCTGAGGCGACCGCCGACGTCCTGCGGGTCGATGTCCCACAGCGCCACCTGCAAACCCTGCGCCTTGAAAAAACCTTCCGCGTCCGCCCGGCGCTGGCCATTGGGCGGGCGAACCAGCGGCACGAAGTTCTCCGGCAACTTGTTTTTCACCAGATCGACACTGCGCGTGATCGAGTACTGCCAGTCCTGCCAGTGGCTGTGGGAACGGAACTCCCAGCCTTGCACACCGATGCACTGCTGCGAATAGAGCGCTTGCAGGCTGGCCACCGAACGCTGGGCCAGGCGTGCCTGAATATCACTGCCCAACACGAAGAACGTCGCGCTCAGGTTCGATTTACGCAGGTATTCGGTCAGCCACGCGGTGTTGTCGGGCGTGGCGTTGGCGGCGCTGTCGAAGGTCAGCAAAAACAGTCGGTCGTTGAGCTCGTCGCCGTTGCGCTCGTAATCGCCGTAGCGCTCGATCTCGCTGCTGGTCTGGGGAAACAGCGCGGCCTTGCGCAGTTGCTCGTCCAGGTAGCGCTCATGGAACAACCGGCTCGGCCCGGCCCACTTTATATAGTAGGAGTCTTCGCCGAGCTGAAATTTGCCCGCCTGCTCGCGCAGGGTGTCGAGGTCTTCGACCAGGAAACAGAACGATGCGTCCTGATCGCAGCTCTGCTGGGCGAAGTTGTAGTTGGCGAGCAAGCGCTGCCACATCCGCTGGCGCACGGTGTTGATCGAGTCCAGGTTGATCATGCGCAACCCCAGGCGCTGCTTCAGCCCTGCGTCATCCAGCGCCTCGCTGGCCAGCAAGGCGCGCGCGAAGGTGAGGATTTCCGCTCGCGATGCAACGTCGAACAGGGTTGGGGTGGTCAACTGCTCAGGCCAGGTGCTGCGGTCCAGCGTGGCCACGTCATTGGGGGCGGCAAGCGCGCCACAACTGAACAACAAGGCCGAGAAAAGCAAAACGATACGCAATGGGATGTCTCCGTAACAAAACCCGCGCGGCACTATAGCTGATCCAGACCCAACTCCTGCAGCGGCGCCAAACTCATTGTGGCGAGGGAGCTTGCTCCCGCTGGGCTGCGAAGCGGCCCCAAAAGCTGCAACCTCACTCTTCCAGATGAAACCAGCCCATCAATTTGCGACCGCTTCGCGCTCGAACGAGAGCAAGCTCCCTCGCCACAAAAGCCCATCCAGCCAAGCCACCGATCACCTATGGACTTGATAGCTGGAGTCGACAAGGACAAGTCCCTAGAATCCCCCGCACGATTACAGGAGACGACTTCATGCTGATGGTGATTTCCCCCGCCAAGACCCTCGATTACGAAACACCGCCGGCCACCCAGCGCTTCACTCAGCCGCAGTACCTGGACCATTCCCAGGAACTGATCCAGCAACTGCGCGAACTCAGCCCGCAGCAGATCAGCGAGTTGATGCACGTTTCCGACAAGATCGGCGGCCTCAACGCAGCACGTTTCGGCAGTTGGACGCCCGCCTTCACCCCGGCCAATGCCAAGCAGGCGCTGCTGGCGTTCAAGGGTGACGTGTACACCGGCATGAACGCCCAGACCTTCAGCGAAGCCGATTTCGACTATGCCCAGCAACACCTGCGCATGCTCTCGGGCCTTTATGGCCTGCTGCGCCCGCTGGACCTGATGCAGCCGTATCGGCTGGAGATGGGCACCAAACTGGGCAACGCCCGTGGCAAGGACCTGTACGCCTTCTGGGGCACGCAGATCAGCCAATGGCTGAATGAAGCACTGGCCGAGCAAGGCGATGACGTGCTGCTCAATCTGGCCTCCAACGAGTACTTCTCGGCGGTCAAGCGCAACGCCCTGAATGCCCGGATCATCAATACCGA
Organism: Pseudomonas purpurea; assembly: GCF_039908635.1. NCBI lineage: Bacteria > Pseudomonadati > Pseudomonadota > Gammaproteobacteria > Pseudomonadales > Pseudomonadaceae > Pseudomonas > Pseudomonas purpurea. The sequence continues at coordinate 1,201,551 of NZ_CP150918.1, read as the reverse complement.
GTTCAAGGACCTGAAAAACGGCCAGTACAAGATCATCAGCTTCTACGCCAAGAAAGCACGCGGCATGATGAGCCGTTTCGTCATCCAGGAACGCATCAACGACCCGGCTGCGCTCAAGCAATTTGACGTGCAGGGTTACCGCTACAGCAGCGAACAGTCCAAACCCGACAATCTGGTTTTCCTTCGAGACCACGCCCCCGAGTAGCCCTTCCTCCCCGGCGCACGTCATGGACATGGCACGTGCGCCGGAGCGTGATCCACCTCGCATTTTTCCCGCCTGATTCGCCATTATTATGGCGTCAATTTTCAAACCTCCCCGTTTATAACTTTTCTTTCACTCGACATCCGTGATTTTTTTCACTAGTGGCACTCAATTTTTTTATACGTAGTGGCATAAAACCATATACGCCGATTAACGCCCCGTTAATAAAGGCCCAAATGGAAAGTGCTATCAATATGAAAGCAGTGCCATCTTTTGTAATATTTCAAGAAATTTCAAATTTCAGGATGAGCGGACTGGAACTATGTCCAAATGCACCGCTCATACCACCGGTAACGATTCTCATCGTGGTTGTACGAGATAACTTACACAGAGACGAGAGTCTGTAGCCAAGTTGTCATCTTTAACTTAAGCCCGGCATCTCTTATTTGGATTAACGGTATAAAGACAGGAGATAACGCACCATGACTATCCCCTACCGGGCCAAGGCTGCGCCCCAATAAAAATGCTTACCTGAGCATTGAAATACCCGGTTTTACTGGATCAAAGCCCAAGTTCCAGTGCACAAAACCATTGCACCAATATCTTCCCGATGAAGATTGGCTGCCTATCAGGGCAGGTCATAACAACAAGACCTCGTTACGCACAGCTTGAGTGCATGTCGTTAGACACTCGGAACTTAGTATGCCTGCACACGGCATTGTGGCGCCTGTTGCCCACACTTTCGAGTGCACCATGACCGCTGAACACTATTAACTCCGGCCATCTAATGGCCAGGTGAATACCGGTTCCATTACAGAGAGGTAAATGCGATGCGCATCAGCATATTTGGTTTGGGTTACGTCGGTGCAGTCTGTGCCGGTTGCCTGTCTGCACGGGGTCATGACGTGGTTGGCGTCGATGTCGCCAAAGACAAGATCGACTTGATCAACGCCGGTCGTTCTCCCATCGTTGAACCGGGCCCTGGGCGAACTTCTGTCCCAAGGCATCCAGACCGGCCGCCTGCGGGGTACCACCAACTTCGCGGAAGCGATTCGCGACACAGACCTGTCGATGATCTGCGTCGGTACGCCGAGCAAAAAGAACGGTGACCTGGAACTCAACTACATCGAGTCGGTGTGCCGCGAGATCGGTTTTGTCCTGCGCGACAAGACCACCCGCCACACCATCGTGGTGCGCAGCACCGTGCTGCCGGGCACCGTGAAAAACGTGGTGATCCCGATCCTCGAAGACTGCTCGGGTAAAAAGGCCGGCGTCGACTTCGGCGTTGCCGTGAACCCCGAGTTCCTGCGCGAAAGCACCGCGATCAAGGACTACGACCTGCCACCGATGACCGTTATCGGCGAGTTCGACAAAGCCTCGGGTGACGTTCTGCAATCGCTGTACGAAGAACTCGACGCACCGATCATCCGCAAGGACATCGAAGTCGCCGAGATGATCAAGTACACCTGCAACGTCTGGCACGCCACCAAAGTGACCTTCGCCAACGAGATCGGCAACATCGCCAAAGCGGTCGGTGTCGACGGTCGCGAAGTGATGGAGGTGGTCTGCCAGGACAAGACCCTCAACCTGTCCCAGTACTACATGCGTCCCGGTTTCGCCTTCGGCGGTTCGTGCCTGCCCAAGGACGTGCGCGCCCTGACCTACCGCGCCAGCACGCTGGACGTGGAAGCGCCGCTGCTCAACTCGCTGATGCGCAGCAACGTGTCCCAGGTGCAGAACGCCTTCGACATCGTTTCCAGCCACGACAAACGCAAAGTCGCCCTGCTGGGCCTGAGCTTCAAGGCCGGCACCGATGACCTGCGCGAGAGCCCGCTGGTGGAACTGGCGGAAATGCTGATCGGCAAGGGCTACGACCTGAGCATCTACGACAGCAACGTCGAGTACGCCCGCGTCCATGGCGCGAACAAGGATTACATCGAGTCGAAGATCCCTCACGTCTCGTCCTTGCTCAACGCGGACTTCGACTCGGTGATCGACAACTCCGACGTGATCATCCTCGGCAACCGTGACGAGAAGTTCCGCGCACTGGCCGAGCACGCACCGGACGGTAAACAGATCGTCGACCTGGTCGGGTTCATGTCCAAAGCCACCAGTGTGAGTGGCCGTACCGAAGGTATCTGCTGGTAAGACAGCCGCAAGCTTTGAGCTTCAAGCCGTAAGCACAAGCTCCTCGCTTGAAGCTTGGGGCTTGGGGCTTGCAACTGACTTTAGGATTCCGATTATGCACAGGCTAAAGCACGGCCTGCTTCAGGCGGCCGGTTGGCTGTTTTACCTCAGTATTTTGATGGGCATCGCCCTGGCGTTGCCTGCGTCCACGTTCGACTCCGAGTCGAAGGACTTCATCTTCCTGATTGGCGCCGTGGGTATCTGGCGCTACTCGATGGGTGCCACGCACTTTTTGCGCGGCATGCTGTTTCTGTACGTGGTCTACCCGCACCTGCGGCGCAAAGTGCGCAAGCTCGGCAAAGCGGCCGACCCGTCCCACGTATTCCTGATGGTCACCAGTTTCCGCATCGACGCGCTGACCACCGCTCAGGTCTACAGCTCGGTGATCCGCGAAGCCATCGACTGTGGCTTCCCGACCACCGTGGTCTGCTCGCTGGTGGAGATGTCCGATGAGCTGCTGGTCAAAAGCCTCTGGGCCAAAATGAACCCGCCAGCCCACGTCAAACTCGACTTCGTGCGCATCGCCGGCACCGGCAAGCGTGACGGCCTGGCCTTTGGCTTTCGCGCCATCTCCCGCCACCTGCCGGACGACCGCGCCGTGGTGGCCGTGATCGATGGCGACACCGTGCTCGCCGAAGGCGTGGTGCGCAAAACCGTGCCGTGGTTCCAACTGTTCGGCAATGTCGGCGGCCTGACCACCAACGAGTTTTGCGAAGTGCGTGGCGGCTACATCATGAGCGAGTGGCACAAGCTGCGCTTCGCCCAACGCCACATCAACATGTGCTCGATGGCCCTGTCCAAGCGCGTGCTGACCATGACCGGCCGCATGTCGGTATTCCGCGCCACCGTGGTCACCGACCCGGACTTCATCGCCGACGTCGAAAGCGACTCGCTGCAACACTGGCGCCTGGGCCGCTTCAAGTTCCTCACCGGTGATGACAAATCGAGCTGGTTCAGCCTGATGCGCCTGGGCTACGACACCTTCTACGTGCCGGACGCCGCGATCAACACCGTTGAGCATCCGCCGGAAAAGAGCTTCATCAAGGCCAGCCGCAAACTGATGTTCCGCTGGTACGGCAACAACCTGCGGCAGAACTCCCGGGCCCTGGGCCTGGGGATGAAACGCCTGGGCCTGTTCACCTCCGTGGTGCTGTTCGACCAGCGTGTGTCGATGTGGACGTCCTTGCTGGGCCTGACCGTCGCGCTCATCGCCAGTTTCAAGTACGGGACCGCGTTCATCCTGGTGTACCTGCTGTGGATCGGCATCACCCGCCTGATCCTGACCCTGTTGCTTTCCTGCTCGGGGCACCGGATCGGCCCGGCCTACCCGGCGATTCTTTACTACAACCAGATCGTCGGTGCGCTGGTGAAGATCTACGTGTTCTTCCGCCTCGACCAACAGTCCTGGACCCGCCAGGACACCAAACTGACCCGTGATCTCGCCAGCTTTCAACGTTGGTTCAACACCTGGTCGTCTCGGACCATGACCTTCTCCGCCGGCAGCATTTTTGTCGCCGTGCTGCTGATGATGGTCTGACCTGTCCTGCCTGAATTAACTAGGAAATCGCCCTTATGAATACCGCCGTGAACGTCAACGTAGTGCATGAATCCGAAGCCCAGCGCCAGCACGCCCGGGTCAGAATCCCGGCCAGGCTGCGCTTTTTCGGGACCATCGGCGCGCCGCTCGAAGCACGGGTGGAAGACCTGTCGGCCGGTGGCTTGTGCTTCAACGCCGGTTCTCAAAAAGCCCTGACGGTGGGCGAAGTGCACAAGGGCCGCCTGCAATTCGTGATCGACAACCTCGGCCTGGCCATGGACGTCGAACTGCAGATCCGCTCCTACGATCGCCAGACCGGCCGCACCGGTTGCCAGTTCCAGAACCTCGAACCGCAGGACATCTCGACCCTGCGCCATCTGATCACCTCGCACCTGTCCGGCGACATCGTGAGCATGGGCGACGTACTGGCGACCCTGCAACGCGACAACTTCACCAAGGCGCGCAAGGCCAAGGATGGCGGCCATGGCATGACCCCGTTCGGGCGTCTGAAAGCGGTGACCTTCAGCGCCGGGATCTTCATCGTTGGTCTGGCGGCGTTCGGCTTCATTTTAAAATCGGTGTACGGCATGTACTTCGTCAGCCACGCCCAGGCCGGGTTGGTGAGTGTGCCGGGCATGAACATCACCATGCCGCGCGACGGCACCGTGCAGAGCCTGGTGAAAACCGACGGCGTCGCCGCCAAGGGCGCACCACTGGCGACGTTCAGCACCAGCATGCTCGACGTACTCAAAGGGCATCTGGACGAAGATCAACTGCAACCGGCCAAGGTTGAAGAACTGTTCGGCAAGCAAATGACCGGCACCCTGACCTCGCCGTGCGATTGCACCGTGGCTCAACAATTGGTCGCCGATGGCCAGTACGCCAGCAAGGGCGACGTGATCTTCCAGTTGGTGCCCCGTGGCAGTCAGGCCACCGTTGACGCGCGCTTCTCCTATCGCCAGTTCGGCGACGTGCGCCCAGGCACGCCGGTGAACTTCCAGATTGCCGGTGAAGACGACATCCGCACCGGCACCATCGTCAGCAGCACCAGCCTGAACAGCAGCGACCTGTCGTCCGACATTCGCGTGCAGATCAAACCTGACGCACCGCTGGACAGCACTTTCGCCGGTCGCCCGGTAGAAGTCAGCAGCGACCGAGGCCCCTCCGTGAACTGGCTGATCAACAAAGCCATGGCCGCCGGTCTTTAAGCGGAGGACATGCCTGTGACCACTCCACCTATCCTCAGAACACCGCATGCCCTGTGGGAGCGAGCTTGCTCGCGATGGGAGCAACAGGGTCTATCTGATGCACCGCGTAGCCTGCATCGCGAGCAAGCTCGCTCCCACACTGGTTATGCAGTGTGTGCATTGGCGCTGGCAGTCACTCTCAGCGGTTGCGCCGGCCTGCCCGACCAGCGTCTGGCCAACGAAGCGCTGAAACGTGGCGACACCGCGCTCGCGCAGCAGAACTACAAGCAACTGGCCGACCTGGGCTACAGCGAAGCGCAAGTAGGCTTGGCCGATATCCAGGTCGACAGCCGTGACCCGGCGCAGGTCAAACAGGCCGAAGCGACTTACCGCGCTGCGGCCGACGTCTCGCCACGGGCTCAGGCTCGCCTGGGTCGTCTGCTGGTGGCCAAAACCGGTTCAACTGAAGCCGAACAACACGAAGCCGAAAGCCTGCTGAAGAAAGCCTCTGCCCATGGCGAAGGCAACACGCTGATCCCACTGGCGATGCTGTACCTGCAATACCCGCACAGCTTCCCCAACGTAAACGCGCAACAGCAGATCAGCCAATGGCGCGCCGAAGGCAAACCGGAAGCGGGCCTGGCCCAGGTGCTGCTCTATCGCACCCAAGGCACTTACGACCAGCACCTGGATGAAGTGGAAAAAATCTGCAAAGCCGCGCTGAACACCACCGACATCTGCTACGTCGAACTGGCCACGGTCTATCAGAAAAAAGCCCAGCCTGAACAACAGGCCGAGCTGATCAAGCAACTGCAAGCCGCCCACACCCGTGGCACGGTTTCTGCGCAACGGGTGGACAGCGTCGCCCGTGTGCTGGGCGATGCGACCCTCGGCAAGACCGACGAAAAAACCGCTCAGGCCCTGCTCGAAAACATCGCACCCGGCTACCCGGCGTCCTGGGTCAGCCTGGCCCAGTTGCTCTACGACTTCCCGGAACTCGGTGACGTCGACACGATGATGAAGTACCTGGACAACGGTCGCGCCGCCGACCAGCCGCGCGCCGAACTGTTGCTGGGCAAACTCTACTACGAAGGCAAATGGGTACCGGCCGACGCCAAGGTTGCCGAAGAGCACTTTCAGAAAGCCGTCGGCAAGGAAGTCGCCGCCGACTACTACCTCGGCCAGATCTACCGCCGTGGCTACCTGGGCAAGGTCTATCCGCAAAAAGCCCTGGACCACCTGCTGACCGCTGCGCGCAATGGCCAGAACAGCGCCGACTTCGCCATCGCCCAGCTGTTTTCACAAGGTAAAGGCACCCAGCCCAACCCGCTCAATGCCTATGTCTTCAGCCAGTTGGCCAAGGTTCAAAACACCCCGCAAGCCACTGAGCTGGCACAAACACTTGAAGCCCAATTGCCACCCGCGCAACTGGCCGAGGCCCGGCGCCTGTTGCAACAGGAGCAGGCCAGCCGTGGTGCCTTGAGCCAGAACACGTTGCCACTGCACGCCCTGCAAGCAGAAGACGGCGAGGAATCCCTATGAAGTTGAATCCATTCGTTCAAGCCGGTATCGGTTTGACCTGCGCCCTGCTGTGGTCCTGCCCGACGCTGGCCGCGATGACCGACACCAAAAACGTCGGCCTGGAAGTGAAAATCACCGGCCAGTCCGAAGACGACGCTGACCTCGGCACCGCGAAGGGTGGCGACGTCAACGGCATCGGCCTCGACCTGCGTCCGTGGGTCTATGGCGAACGCGGCGCGTGGAGCGCCTACGCCATGGGGCAGGCCGTGACGGCCACCGACATCATCGAGACCGACACCCTGCAACAAGCCGACGACGCCAACCAGACCACCAACAGCGGTGATCGCACGTCGAAGAAAAACTACCTGGCCATGCGCGAGTTCTGGGTCGGCTACAGCGGCCTCACGCCCTACCCCGGCGAGATGCTCAAGCTCGGACGCCAGCGCCTGCGCAACGACGACGGCCAATGGCGCGACACCAACATCGAAGCGCTGAACTGGACCTTCGACACCACCTTGTTGCGCGCCAATGTCGGCGCTGCCGAACGCTTCAGCGAGTACCGCACCGACCTCACGGAGCTGGCGCCCAAGGACAAGGATCGCCTGCACGTTTACGGCGATGCCGCCTACCAGTGGACACCGGGCAACTGGGTCGGGATTCGCGGTCATCACACCCATGACGACGGCAAACTCGACTACCCGACACCCGGCGTTGCCGGCGACTCGCTGGACAAAAAACAGAACGGCGACATCAGCTGGCTCGGCCTCACCGCCGACAGCGACGCGTTCAACTGGCGCAACACCAACACCGTCAATTACTGGGGCAGCATCACTGGCATGAGCGGCGACACCGACACGGTCAACCCGCTCAACGCCGATGGCACGCGCCCGACCCAAGCCAAACGCGGTGAAGACCTCAATGGCTGGGCCACTGATATCGGCGTGCGCCTGCGCCTCGATCCGCAATGGCAAGTCGGCGCGGCCTACGCCCGGGCCAGTGGCGACTACGAGCAGAACGGCCTGGAAAGCAACCGCTCGAACTACACCGGTACGCGCTCACGGGTCCACCGTTTCGGCGAAGCCTTCCGGGGCGAGATGAACAACCTGCAGACCGCCACGCTGTTCGGTTCCTGGATGCTCAACGACGAATACGACGCCAGCCTGATCTACCACAAATTCTGGCGCGTCGACGGCAATAAACCGGTCGGCAGCAACGGCATCAACGCCGTCCAGAACAACGCCGACGACGTGACTGGCGCAGTGCTCTCCAGCACCTCCCTGCCCCTGGAAGACGGCAATAAAGACCTCGGCCAGGAAATGGATCTGGTGGTCACCAAGTACTTCAAGCAAGGCCTGCTGCCAGCCGCTTTGAGTCAGTCCATCGATGAGCCGTCGGCGCTGGTGCGCTTTCGCGGCGGGGTGTTCAAACCGGGCGATGCCTATGGCAAACAAGTCGACTCGTACATGCACCGCGCCTTCGTCGACGTGATCTGGCGCTTCTGATGCGGGCCGCCAAGGGAGTGCACGACATGACCACGCAAGCCATCAAAGGCTCGATCAGCCTGCTGGCCGCCGCACTGTTGCTGGCCAGCACTGCGGCGCTCGCCAACGTTGAACCGCTGGCGCCTGTCCAGAAAGGGCAGCAGGCAACCGTCGCCAAGGGACTGCAACACGCCAAGACCTACACCGTCAGCAGTGCACCGACCGCACCGCTGGAGCTGGCCGCACCGACGTTGCCCGACCTTTCCGGCTACACCGCGCAAGCCGTTGAGGCGAAGATCGTGCGGACCAAAACCGGCAAGGTCAGCGTGCGCCGGATGATGCAGGAAAACGCCCTGAAGGACTTTATCGGCGGAGACAACAAGATGGCCGAGTGGGTGGTGCGCCAGCACGGCATCCCTCAGGCAATCTTCATCGACGACGGTTACATCAACCTCAAGGACCTGGCCAAAACGCTGCCCAAGCAATACCTCAGCGAGACTTCGCCGGGGGTGTTCCTGGCACGCCTGCCGATTGTGGTCGGTGAAAAAGGCATCCTTGAAATCGACAAACAAACGCAAGAGCTGCGCTTGTCCGAAGAGGCCGGTTCATTCCTGGTCAACGACGGCCAACTGTTTGTGACCGACACCCGAATCACCGGTTGGCGCGAGAAGGCCAACGGCCCGGCGACCTTCCGTTCACCCAACGAATTTCGCCCGTTCCTGCTGGCCTGGGGCGGCACCGAGACCTACATCGTCAACAGCAAAATGGCGAGTTTCGGTTACTCCAACAGCAAGTCCTACGGCGTGAGTATTTCCCAATACACGCCGAACATGGCCAAGGTACTCAAGCGGCCGGAACCGACAGGCTGGATCGTCGATTCCGAGTTCTCGGACATGTGGTACGGCTTCTACTGCTATGAAACCCAGGACTTCGTGGTCAAGGGCAGCACCTACCGCGACAACATTGTCTACGGCATCGACCCCCACGACCGTTCGCACGGGCTGATCATCGCCGACAACACCGTCTTCGGTACGAAGAAGAAGCACGGGATCATCATTTCCCGTGAGGTGAACGACAGCTTCATCTTCAACAACCGCAGCTACGACAACCACCTCTCGGGGCTGGTGATCGACCGTAACAGCATCAACAACGTGATCGCCTACAACGAGATCTACAAGAACCACACCGACGGCATCACCCTCTATGAGAGTGCCGACAACCTGTTGTGGGGCAACAAGGTGATCAGCAACAAACGCCACGGCATCCGCATTCGTAACAGCGTGAACATTCGCCTCTACGAGAACGTCGCCATGGCCAACGGTCTGACCGGGGTCTACGGGCACATCAAGGACCTCACCGACACCGACCGTGACATCAAGCTCGACCCGTTCGACGCCCAGGTGTCGCTGATCGTGGTCGGCGGTGAACTGGCGGCCAACGGCAGCGGGCCGATGTCCATCGACTCGCCATTGAGCGTCGAGCTGTACCGAGTGTCGTTGATGGCACCGACCAAATCCAGCGGCATCAGCTTCTCGGGGATTCTTGGCGAACGTCAGGACGAAATCCTCGACCTGTTGGTGCGCCAGCAGAAAGCCGTGCTGATCGACCCCGTCGAACGCCAGACCGACATGCGCGACTGAGGATAACTTTATGCACCCACACTTGATCAAATTGCTCAGCCTCTCGGCCCTGACGGCGGGCATTCTCGCGGCCAGCACCAGCGTGCGAGCCGACGATGCCAAAGCCCCGAGCTTCACCGCCGACCCGTGCTGCAACCTGTGCCCGCAAGCTCATGACGCGAAGAACTACACCACGCGCTATCAGCAGAACTTCACCACGCTGGTACAAGCGCAAGGCGACTGGCTGTTCCGCACCCAGGAAGACCTGCGCACCGAATTCAACACCACGGCCGAAGGTTATCGTCGCCTCAAGCAACTGCGCGAAGCCTTCAAAAGCAAAGGCGTGGAACTGGTGGTGGTGTATCAGCCGACCCGTGGCCTGGTGAACCGCAACAAGCTCAACCCGCAAGAGAAAGCCGCGTTCGATTACGACAAGGCGTTGAAAAACTACCAGACCATGCTCGCTCGTTTTGCCGAGATGGGTTACGTAGTGCCTGACCTGTCGCCGCTGGCCAACGAATCGCTGCCGGACACCTTGCCGGCCCACGATTTCTACTTCCGTGGCGACCAGCACTGGACCCCTTACGGCGCCCAGCGCACCGCGAAAATCGTCGCCGAGAAGGTCAAGCAACTGCCTGAGTTTACCGACATTCCCAAGCGCGAATTCGAGACCAGGAAGTCCGGACGCATGGGCAAGACCGGCACCCTGCACAACATGGCCGGGCAACTCTGTGGCACCAGTTACGCGATCCAGTACATGGACCAGTTCACCACCGAGCCTAAAGGTGAAGCAGCGGACGGCGACCTGTTCGGTGATTCCGGCAACCCGCAGATCACCCTGGTCGGCACCAGTCACAGCGGCAAGAACTACAACTTCGCCGGGTTCCTCGAAGAGGCCATCGGCGCTGACATTCTCAACGTCGCGTTCCCCGGCGGCGGCCTGGAAGGCTCGATGCTGCAATACCTGGGCAGCGACGAATTCCAGAAAACCCCGCCGAAGATTCTCATCTGGGAGTTCTCGCCGCTGTACCGCCTCGATCAGGAAACCATCTACCGCCAGATGATGGCGCTGCTCGACAACGGCTGTGAAGGCAAGGAAGCGCAAATGTCCGGCAGCAGCACCCTCAAGCTGGGCAAAAACGAGTTGATGGTCAACCGTAACAACCTCGACCTGCGTAACAGCAATCATCAGGTCGACATTCGGTTCGCCGACCCGTCGGTGAAAACCCTGCAAGCCACCCTCTGGTACATGAACGGCCGCCACGAGGACATCAAGATCGACAAACCGGAAACCTCCGACACCGACGGGCGTTTCGCCTTTGAGCTGCGCACGGACGAAGACTGGGCCTCGCAAAACTTGCTGGCCGTCGAAGTCCAGGGCCCTGAAGCAGGGGCCGCGCCGCAGAAAGTCGAAGCGAAAATCTGCAAACGCAACGTGTTCCCGAGTGCCGAGCAGCGTACTGCTTCGGTCGGGCAATGAGGTCTGCCATGCAAAATCCGACACTGAAAACCGTGCTTGCGCCTGCGCTGCTGAGCCTGGCGATGTTCGCCGGGGCCACTCAGGCGGCCGCGCCCTTGCGTCCACCCCAGGGCTACTTTGCACCCGTGGATAAGTTCAAGACTGGCGATGCCAGCGAAGGCTGTGACGCGACGCCGACGCCGTACACCGGCGCCCTGCAATTTCGCAGCAAATACGAAGGCTCCGACAAGGCACGCTCAACACTGAACGTGCAGTCGGAAAAAGCCTTCCGCGACACCACCGCCGACATCACCACGCTGGAGCGCGGCACCAGCAAACGGGTGATGCAGTTCATGCGCGACGGTCGCCCGGAGCAACTGGAATGCACGCTGAACTGGCTGACTACGTGGGCTCGGGCGAATGCACTGATGTCCAAGGACTTCAACCACACCGGCAAGTCGATGCGCAAATGGGCGCTGGGCAGCATGGCATCGGCGTACATCCGCCTGAAATTCTCCGACTCGCATCCGCTGGCCAACCATCAGCAAGAGTCGCAGTTGATCGAAGCCTGGTTCAGCAAAATGGCGGATCAAGTGGTCAGCGACTGGGACAACCTGCCGCTGGAGCAAACCAACAATCACTCGTACTGGGCTGCCTGGTCGGTGATGGCGACCTCGGTCGCGACCAACCGCCGCGACCTGTTTGACTGGGCCGTGAAGGAATACAAGGTCGGTGCCAATCAGGTCGACGCCCAGGGCTTTTTGCCCAACGAACTCAAGCGCCAGCAACGCGCCCTCGCCTACCACAACTACGCCCTGCCACCGCTGGCGATGATCGCCAGTTTCGCGCAGGTCAACGGTGTGGACTTGCGCCAGGAAAACAACGGCGCGCTGAAGCGCCTGGGGGATCGGGTGCTGGCGGGGGTGAAAGACCCGGACATCTTTGAGAAGAAGAACGGCAAGGAGCAGGACATGACCGACCTGAAAGTCGACTCGAAATTCGCCTGGCTCGAACCCTTCTGCACGCTCTACACCTGCTCGCCCGAGGTGCTGGAGCGCAAGCATGAAATGCAGCCGTTCAAGACATTTCGCCTGGGGGGCGACCTGACCAAGGTCTACGATCCGTCCAACGAAAAAGGCAACAAGGGTTCTTGAAGCTGAATGTATTGCCCTGTGGCGAGGGAGCTTGCTCCCGCTCGGCTGCGAAGCAGTCGTAACTCAATTAACGCGGATTAACTGACCCACCGCGTCATCAGGTTTTAGGGGGGGGCTGCGCCCCCAGCGGGAGCAAGCTCCCTCGCCACAGGTAAGTGCGCAGCATGCAATACAACCACTCCGGATTATGCGGGGGGTTTGGGGGGGCCGTTGGCCCTTGACTGTTGGTTAAACAAGGAGAGATCGGGATGGTGTTTTCATCCAATGTGTTCCTGTTTTTGTTCTTGCCGGTCTTTCTCGGCATGTACTACCTGAGCGGGATTCGCTATCGCAATCTGCTGCTGCTGATCGCCAGCTACGTGTTCTATGCCTGGTGGCGTGTGGACTTCCTGGCGCTGTTCGCCGCCGTCACGCTGTGGAACTACTGGATCGGCCTGAAAGTCGGCGCAGCAGGCGTGCGGACCACACCGGCCCAGCGCTGGCTGCTCCTGGGCGTGGGCGTCGACCTGTGCATCCTCGGCTACTTCAAGTACGCCAACTTCGGCGTCGACAGCATCAACGCGATGATGACGTCGGTCGGCCTGTCGCCGTTCATCCTGACCCACGTGCTGTTGCCGATCGGGATCTCGTTCTACATCTTCGAGTCCATCAGCTACATCATCGACGTCTACCGCGGCGACACCCCGGCGACCCGCAACCTGATCGACTTCGCGGCGTTCGTGGCGATCTTCCCGCACTTGATTGCCGGCCCGGTGTTGCGCTTTCGCGACCTGGCCGACCAGTTCAACAACCGCACCCACACCCTCGACAAGTTCTCCGAAGGCGCGACGCGGTTCATGCAGGGTTTCATCAAGAAAGTATTCATCGCCGATACGCTGGCGGTGGTCGCCGACCATTGCTTTGCCTTGCAAAACCCGACCACGGGTGACGCCTGGCTCGGCGCGCTGGCCTACACCGCGCAGCTGTACTTCGACTTCTCCGGCTACAGCGACATGGCCATCGGCCTGGGCTTGATGATGGGTTTTCGCTTCATGGAAAACTTCAAGCAGCCGTACATCAGCCAGTCGATCACCGAGTTCTGGCGTCGCTGGCACATCAGCCTCTCCACCTGGCTGCGCGACTACCTGTACATCACGCTCGGCGGTAACCGTAAAGGCACGCTGATGACCTATCGCAACCTGTTCCTGACCATGCTGCTCGGTGGTCTGTGGCACGGCGCGAACATCACCTACATCGTCTGGGGCGCCTGGCACGGCATGTGGCTGGCGATTGAAAAAGCCATCGGCCTCAACACTTCGCCGCGCCGCTTCAACCCGATTCGCTGGGCGCTGACCTTCCTGCTGGTCGTCATGGGCTGGGTGATCTTCCGCGCCGAAAACCTGCACGTAGCCGCTCGCATGTACGGCGCGATGTTCAGCTTCAGCGAGTGGTCGCTGTCGGAACTCAACCGCGCCAGCCTCACCGGCCTGCAAGTGGCGACGTTGGTCGTGGCGTACGCAACGCTGGCGTTCTTCGGCCTGCGCGATTTCTACCGCAATCAGCCGCCGGTCAAACGCCAACCCGTCGAAGCTGATGGCCCTGCCACCGCGCAACCCGGCCTGATCAAAGCCGTACCGGGCGACAACCCGGCGAGCATCCATGAACCCGGTTACAGCGTCGGCGTCGATGCCCAGGTGCAACCGGCCCTACTGGGTCGCGGACTGGCCGCGCTACGCCATGCGGGCGCTGGTGCTGCTGTTGTTCATCGCCTCGATCCTGAAACTCTCGGCGCAAAGTTTCTCGCCGTTCCTTTACTTCCAGTTCTGAGGGATCTGACCATGACCCGCTCATTACGTCTGTTCTACATCGCCCTGTTCCTCGTGACCCTGCTGGTGCTGGGCCTGTGGTCGGTGCGCAGCTTCTTCGGCTTCAACACCAACCCCGACGCGACCGTGCTCAACGGTCGCTGGGCCAAAGCCGTGGAAACCCATTACGACGACGAATTCCCGATCAAGCGCCTGGGCACCAACCTCTGGGCTCTGCTTGACTTCAAGCTGTTCAACGAAGGTCGTCCGGGCGTGGTGCTCGGTCGCGATCAGTGGTTGTACAGCGATGAAGAATTCAACCCGGTGGTCAACGAAGAGCTGAACCTGCAAGGCAACTACGCGCTGGTCGAGGGCGTGCGCCAAACGCTCAAGGCCCGTGGCGTGCAACTGGTGATGGCGATTGTCCCGGCCAAGGTTCGCCTGTACCCGGAACACCTCGGTGAGGTGAAACCGGCGAGCATCCACGCCGACCTCTACAAGGATTTCCACAACCGGGTCGCCGCCGACAGGATCCTCGCTCCCGACCTGCTTAGGCCCCTGCAACTGGCCAAGCAGAACGGCCAGCAAGTGTTCCTGCGCACCGACACGCACTGGACGCCGGAGGGTGCGCAAGTCGCCGCCGAGCAACTGGCCAAGACCATTGCCGAGAAAACCCCGCTCAGTGGCCAGCCGCAGCGTTATGTCACCCACGCCGCAGAGAAAGTGACCCACAAGGGCGACCTGCGGCTGTTCCTGCCACTCGATCCGCTGTTCGAAAACCTGATGCCAGCCACCGAGCCGTTGCACAAGCGCACCACCGTTGCGGTGGATAACGCGCCGGCCGGTGACGATGCGCTGTTCGCCGACAGCGAAGTCCCCGTGGCACTGATCGGCACCAGTTACAGCGCCAACCCCAACTGGAACTTCGTCGGCGCACTCAAGCAGGCGCTGCACAGCGACGTGGTCAATTACGCCGAAGACGGCCACGGCCCAATCCTGCCGATGCTCAGCTACCTGAAAAGCGACGCCTTCAAGAACAGCCCGCCGCAGGTGCTGATCTGGGAGTTTCCTGAACGTTATCTGCCGGTGAACAACGAAATCGGCGACGCCGACCCGCAGTGGGTCGCAGAGCTGAAACAAGCCGGCGTAAACCAACAAAACGTAGCGATTAACTCCAAATCCGAGACGCCCGACCGGGCGCAAAACTGAAAGAGGTAACTCCTATGACTTTCACTACCAAGTCTCACCGTCTCGCCAAGACCTTTGCTCTCGTCGCAGGCATGAGCGTGTTGTCGATGCAGGCTTTCGCCGCTGGCGACGCCGCGCTCTATGGCCCGACCGCGCCGAAAGGTTCGAGCTTCGTGCGCATCTACAACGCCAGCAACGCTGAAGTCAGCGCCAGTGTCGGCAGCACCAGCCTGAGCGACGTCGCACCGCTGGCCAGCAGTGACTTCAGCTTCCTGCCCGGTGGCGACTACAGCGCCAAGGTCGGCAGCCAGACCGTGCCGGTGAAACTCGCCGCCGACCACTATTACACCCTGGTCAACACTGCCAGCGGCCAGCCACAACTGATCGAAGAACCGCCGTTCAAGAACAAGCAGAAGTCGCTGGTGCGGGTGCAGAACCTCAGCGACAAGGCGCTGACCCTGAAGACCGCCGACGGCAAGACCGAAGTGGTCAAGACCGTCGCGGCCAAGGGCCGTGGCGAGCGTGAAATCAACCCGGTGAAGGTCAGCCTGGCGCTGTACGACGGTGACAAAAAAGTCGGCGACGTGAAACCGGTTGCCCTGGAGCGCGGTGAAGCGGCCGTGCTCTACGTCACCGGTAACGGCAGCAGCCTGTCGCCAGTCTGGGTGAAACGCCCGGTGTCGACGCGTTAACAGATTTGCCCGGTTGACCCATTTCCCTGTGGGAGCCGGGCTTGCCCGCGATGCAGACGACTCGGTGCAACAAACAGACCGAGGTGATGCCACCGCAGGCAAGCCAGCTCCCACAGGGACTGAGGTGTCAGTTGGGACACGAAACAAAAACAAGAGTGAAACGACAGAACGTTCGTGCTCTAACCCAATCGATTTTCAAGGAGTAACAACATGATTCCGGTGATCTTGTCAGGTGGTAGCGGCTCACGTCTTTGGCCGCTTTCGCGCAAGCAGTTTCCCAAGCAATTCCTCGCCCTGACCGGCGAACACACGCTGTTCCAGCAAACCCTGGAACGGCTGGTGTTCGAAGGCATGGACACCCCGATCGTGGTCTGCAACAAGGACCACCGTTTCATCGTCAACGAGCAACTGAGCAACCGTAAGCTGGAAGCCCAGCGCATCCTCATGGAACCGTTCGGGCGCAACACTGCACCTGCCGTGGCGCTGACCGCGATGATGCTGGTCAACGAAGGCCGCGACGAACTGATGCTGGTGCTGCCCGCCGACCACGTGCTGGAAGACCAGAAAGCCCTGCAACGCGCCCTGGCCCTGGCCACCGTGGCCGCCGAGCGCGGTGAAATGGTGTTGTTCGGCGTGCCGGCGACCAAACCGGAAACCGGTTACGGCTACATCAAGTCCACCCATGATGCGCTGCTGCCCGAAGGCGTCAGCCGGGTCTCGCACTTCGTGGAAAAACCCGACGTGAAACGCGCCACCGAGTTCGTCCAGGCCGGCGGTTATTTCTGGAACAGCGGCATGTTCCTGTTCCGCGCCAGCCGCTTCCTCGAAGAGCTGAAAAAGCACGACCCGGACATTTACGACACCTGCCTGCTGACGCTGGAGCGCAGCGAACAGGACGCCGACACCATCACCTTCGACGAAGCCACGTTCGCTTGCTGCCCGGACAACTCCATCGACTATGCCGTGATGGAAAAAACCCAACGCGCCTGCGTGGTGCCGCTGTCCGCCGGTTGGAGCGATGTCGGTTGCTGGTCGTCGCTGTGGGAGGTCAACGATAAAGACGCCAACGGCAACGTGACCAAGGGCGACGTGGTGATCCAGGACAGCCGCAACTGCATGATCCACGGCAACGGCAAACTGGTGTCGGTGATTGGCCTTGAGAACATTGTGGTGGTCGAAACCAAGGACGCCATGATGATCGCCCACAAGGACAAGGTCCAAGGCGTGAAACAGATGGTCAACACCCTCAACGAACAGGGCCGCAGCGAAACCCAGAACCACTGCGAGGTCTACCGTCCGTGGGGTTCCTACGACTCGGTGGACATGGGCGGGCGTTTTCAGGTCAAGCACATCTCGGTAAAACCGGGCGCGTGCCTGTCATTGCAGATGCACCACCACCGCGCCGAACACTGGATCGTGGTCAGCGGCACGGCCGAAGTGACCTGCGACGAAAACGTGTTCCTGCTGTGCGAAAACCAGTCAACCTACATCCCGATTGCTTCGGTTCACCGCTTGCGTAATCCGGGGAAGATTCCGCTGGAGATTATCGAGGTGCAGTCGGGTAGTTATTTGGGTGAGGATGATATCGAGCGGTTTGAGGATATTTATGGTCGGTCTACGCCGGTTGAGCGTGGGGTGTCGGTGAAGACCATCGCGCAGTAATCGTTTAGTACAGGAAGCCCTCGTCCAGCCGACTGCGTTCCCTATCCGCAGTGGGTTGGGCGGGGACTTACTTATTGTCTCGACAGCCCCCCTTTTACAGAGGCCGCGCATCTCCCCATCCAAGGGCCATAGCTTGCGAGCGAGGGTTTATCGCTTGTGTCCTGATTTTTTTTAGATTTACAGTTTCATTGACTTGACTCAATGCATTCATCGTCAAGTAAGTTCCGGCACCACGAAGGCTTAAGGTATCTTTCGCTATCCCTTCTTCGTCGATGGCACGACATAATTGCTCTCCACTCAACTGAGAGCCTGGATCAATCACGGTAAAATCGACCGTCAATTCTGCATCCTCGTTTTCTAAAGGGAATGTCAGGGTCATCATCGTGAAGCCATAAACCTTACGTTGCGCAGGCTCCTTATCACGGTCCGATTTATTAATGAGCGCAAACAGCCGTGTGTCTGGTTTCCTCCCCGACATCAAATCCATAACCCGTATGATCCCTTCCCGGCTCACCGAATCCGACAGGAGCTCTGAAATATACTCGCCAGCCTTGAAGTTCCATTTCTGTTTAGCAGCGTCTTTGGCTTTCGTAACGATGGGGGACTTGGCCAGGCCCGCATATTTTTTCCTGTAGTTCCCCAGTACACCCTTCATTTCTTCAGTATCCATGACGCCAGACTCTTTTCGCCCGCGCTGATCTTCTCTGGTACCCACCCCGATTTCTACAACTTCAAAATCGTCGCTCCCCTTATATAAGCCTGATGCCCCATCCAAAACTTTTACAGTCTTTTTTTGAAGCTGAGCCTTAAAGAAAAACAAATTAAAAGTATTAACCTCTATTTCCAGCGTTTTAAGAGCGCCTGACTTAACTTTGCCTGCGGCTTTAGACGGCAGCAGCTCCAGACCATCTGCATCTCTGTAACTGATCGGGCTATTACCAACCATGCTATACAGATTAAGCCCATCAATAGCTCCCGCCGGATCCGGATTCACCCACCGCTGTAACCAAGGCATGTAATACCTGAACCCATAATAATAAAGCCCCGTCGCATCCCGCTCTTTCCCCGAGTAGCGCACCGTCTTGTAACTGACCTGCACCGCCTCGCCATCCGCCCACGCCGTGCCGCCGAACGGGTAGTAGCGTTCCTGGCTGATGACCTTGGCGTCCTGATCCAGCTCCAATGTGGATGAACCCAAATGATCGCTCAGGCTGTAGCGCTGCTGGTCGTTGGCGATTTGTGCAGGGCGCTGCGCTTCCCAATGCAACACCCGCACACTGCCGCGCCCGGCCTGAACGCTGATCACCTGTAACGCTTCGCCGGTGCCGCTGTGAGTACGCAGTTCCAGATTCGGCAGATAACGGACTTCTGCGGTCACCGTTTGGGCCTTGGTGTGTGTCGAGCGCACTTTGCGCACGCGCATCCCGTCGGCACCGTAAAAGTAGCGCTCGCTATCGTCGGCTCCGGAGTCGCGCTCGACCGGGCGCACTTCGCGCAACTGGTTACGCAGGTCCCAACTCAAGGCTTGCCCCGGTTGCAGATTGAGCAGGTTGCCGTTGGCATCGAAGCCGTTGCGAAAGTCTTCCTCGCCCGGTTCCACGCCGTTGCGCACTGGCAAGCAACGGTTGCTGTACGCCGCAGCGGCCAGACGATGGCCGGGGTTTTGCGGGCCGACATGGGTCAGTTCCGGCAGGTTATTGCCAGCGTCATAGCGATAGGTCTGGCGGTAATTGCCAACCGCGGCGGGGTCGGCGGCAACGGATGAAGACGGACCTTGATGGGCAGCACCCGCCTCCCAACCCGTGGCTTCGATCAGTTGATAAAGGCTGTCATAGCCGTAACGGTTGATCGGCTCGATGCGCTGATTGGCGAAGTAACGAATCGGCAGCGCAGCGTCTTCGATGCTCAGCACGTTGCCCACCGGGTCGTACTCGTAGCGCAGGTTTTGCAGCTCGTCGTTGCCGCGTTTGGCCTGAAGTCGGCTGAGGCGGCCATCTTCAGCGGCGTATTCGAGCGTGGTGAGTACACCGTTGCCGGCGGTTTCCCGCTCGATCTGGCCGTGGGCGTTGTACTGGATTTCGCTGACCAGGGTTTTCGGCGCGGGATCTTTGGGCAGTTGAAGGCGAACCTCACGCAACTGACCGGCGACGGTCTGGCTGAACAGCTGCCGGTTGGTTTTGGCGTCGATCTGTTCGATCACCTCGCCCAATGGGTTGAAGCGTGAACGGGTCGTGGCGCCAACACCCGGCTCAAGCAACTTGCCTCGATCCGCCACAGGCTCCGGCCAATCGGGGGCATCCAGCGCGGACAGAAACTGCCGCGTCTGCTCCAGCAGCCCGCCCGTCAACCCAAATGCCGCGAACCACTGCGTGCCCGCCGGATCATCGTGACGAATCAATTGCCCGCACTGGTTATGCGCGGCGCAGGCCGGATCGGCACTGCCATAGCTAAAACGCTCAGCACACAACGGTCGGTCGCCCAGCGCCTGCTCAAACACCGCCAACGGGCGCAACTGATCGTCATATTCGCTCCGGCGCAGACTGCCACGACCATCCCAGCCCTGCACCGGCTGATCGGCTTCGCCCAACAGACTGGCACGCCACCCGGCATCAACGCTGGTCGTGCTCAACGCCTTGCCGGACAAGGAATAGACCGTGGCCAGGTTGGCCGGCGCCGAAACACCCGCCAGCAATCGCGGATCCCACTGGGCCACCGCTCGCCCGGCGCCGTCATAGGCTGTGCGGTTGACTCGCCCTTCGAGCGGACCTGCAATGGCACTGCGGCAATAACCCACTGACCGCACCGCCAACCCCCGAGGGTCTGCGACCGTCAGCGTCGGGGTGTGGTGGTGTAGCGTGAGCGTCTGAACCGGCATGGTTTGTCATCATCCTTGGGTTTGATCACAGCTAATGCTGAAAAGCCTCGTTTGGCTACTGTCAGAAATTACAGTGCCGACCGGTGGTTAAGGGAGCCCGCTGGAAATCATCGGGGTGCAATCGGGGAGTTATCTGGGTGAGGACGATATCGAGCGGTTTGAGGATATCTATGGTCGGTCCACGCCGATTGAGCGGGGGGTGTCGGTGAAAACCATCGCGCAGTAAGTAACCCTTGGAACAAGAAACCCCCGTCCAGTCCGCTGCGTCCCCTATCCGTAGCGGGTTGGGAGGGGGCTTTTTTGTCGGTAAATGATGAAATAAACACGGATCCCACTGCGCAACTACACGCCCGACGACGACTCACTTTTAGGTTTGTACCGATCCCACACACTCCGATCAGCCCTCCAAGGTGCATCCACGAGCTTGCCATTTTGATAAAACAATACTTTGTCTGCCAATTTTCCGCGATTACGGTATAAATAGCGCAGTTCTGAAGAGGTGAGTGACGGAGTAGTCTTGTTCACTACCTGCCCCATATCCAACCCATCAAGCATAAAATGAACAACAGCCGTACCCTCAGAATTCAATATCGTCGACAAACCCGCCTTACTTGCCCGACTTACAAACTTGAATAAAAAAACCTTATCATCGCCTTCGTGATACTTCTTGAAAGTTTCAGACACTGAGTATTTTCCACCGGAAAGCTCCGCTGCAAATGCTTGAGAAAACTGCCTGTGTACTTTGCTCGACATTAGTGAATCCTGACTTGACCTGATTGTCTCATAGTAACTTTCTCCAACATTAGAAATTTGACGTTTAATTTGATCATGCTTTATTGACCAATACTCATGTCCCTTTTCAACTTTAGAGACTATATTCCCCCAACCTTCATCATCTAAACTATGAGCTAACTCGTCCAGATCGCCACTTCCCTCTTCAGTTGCTAAATGCGCAAGGTATTCGAATGACACATATCCACTACGCATCTTAGCGAGATCCCCCACCAGACCTTCGGTATCTTTTCTCGTAAAGTACATCCCCAGAACATCCCCGCGACGTATAAACCTTGCATACGAACTTAAATAGCGCCGCTCTACAATTTTGTACATTCCAAAAATCAGATCACCCTGTTCGGGCTTGAACAGATTCTTAAAATCACTTTGCCTTCCGTCGCTGTCCTTGAGGCTCACAGGATTGTTTCGAACCATTCTATAAATATTAAGCCCATCAACTTGACCCGCCGGATCCGGATTAAGCCAACGCTGTAACGACGATGCGTAATACCTGAACCCATAATAATAAAGCCCCGTCGCATCCCGCTCTTTCCCTGAATAGCGCACCACTTTGTAGCTGACCTGCACCGCCTCGCCATCCGCCCACGCCGTGCCGCCGAACGGGTAGTAGCGTTCCTGGCTGATGATCTTCGCGTCGTGATCCAGCTCCAATGTGGATGAACCCAAATGATCGCTCAGGCTGTAGCGCTGCTGGTCGTTGGCAATTTGCGCAGGGCGCTGCGCTTCCCAGTGCAACACCCGCACACTGCCGCGCCCGGCCTGAACGCTGATCACCTGCAACACTTCGCCAGTACCGCTGTGGGTGCGCAGTTCCAGACCTGGCAGATAACGGACTTCTGCAATGACCGTTTGGGCCTTGGTGTGTGTCGAACGCACTTTGCGCACGCGCATCCCGTCGGCACCGTAGAGGTAGCGCTCGCGATCATCGGGGCCGCTGTCGCGCTCGACTGGCCGCACTTCACACAACTGATTGCGCAGGTCCCAACTCAAGGCTTGCCCCGGTTGCAGGTTGAGCAGATTGCCGTTGGCATCGAAGCCGTTGCGAAAGTCTTCCTCGCCCGGTTCCACGCCGTTGCGCACCGGCAGGCAACGGTTGCTGTGCGCCGCAGCGGCCAGACGATGGCCGGGGTTTTGCGGGCCGACGTGGGTCAATTCCAACAAGTTGTTGCCCGCATCGTAGCGATAGGTCTGGCGGTAATTGCCCACCGCGGCGGGATCGGCGCTGGTGGATGAGGACGGACCTTGATGGGCAGCACCCGCCTCCCAACCCGTGGCTTCGATCAATTGGTAGAGACTGTCGTAACGGTAGCGGTTGATCGGTTCGATGCGCTGGTTGGCGAAGTAACGAATTGGCAGTGCGGCGTCTTCAATGCTGAGTACGTTGCCCACCGGGTCGTACTCATAGTGCAAGTTTTGCAGATCATCGTTGCCGCGTTTGGCCTGAAGTCGGCTGAGGCGGCCATCTTCAGCGGTGTATTCCAGCATGGTGAGTACACCGTTACCGGCGGTTTCCCGCTCGATCTGGCCGTGGGCGTTGTACCGGATGGCGCTGACCAGGGTTTTCGGCGCGGGATCTGTTGGCAGTTGCAGGCGAACCTCACGCAACTGGCCGCCGACGGTCTGGCTGAAAAACTGTCGGTTGGTTTTGGCGTCGATCTGTTCGATCACCTCGCCCACTGGGTTGAAGCGTGAACGGGTCGTGGCGCCAACACCCGGTTCAAGCAACTTGCCTCGATCCGCCACCAGCTCCGGCCAGTCGGGGGCATCCAGCTCAGACAGAAACTGCCGCATCTGCTCCAGCAGCCCGCCCATCAGCCCAAACGCCGCGAACCACTGCGTGCCCGCCGAGTCATCGTGGCGAATCAGCTGCCCACACTGGTTGCGCTCGGCGCAGGCCGGATCAGAACCGCCATAACCCAAACGCTCAGTACACAACGGTCGGTCGCCCAGCGCCTGCTCAAACACCGCCAACGGGCGCAACTGATCGTCGTACTCGCTCCGGCGCTGACTGCCTCGCCCATCCCAGCCCTGCACCGGCTGATCGGCTTCGCCCAACAGACTGGCACGCCACCCGGCATCAACGCTGGTCGTGCTCAACGCCTTGCCGGACAAGGAATAGACCGTGGCCAGGTTGGCCGGCACCGAGACGCCCGCCAGCAATCGCGGATCCCACTGGGCCACCGCTCGCCCGGCGCCGTCATAGGCTGTGCGGTTGACTCGCCCTTCGAGCGGACCTGCAATGGCACTGCGGCAGTAACCCACTGACCGCACCGCCAGCCCCCGAGGGTCTGCGACCGTCAGCGTCGGGGTGTGGCGGTGTAAGGTGAGCATCTGAGCCTGCATGGCTTTTCATCATCCTTGAGGTTCGAGACAGCTAACGCCGAAAAGCCGGACTTGGCTACTGTCAGAAATTACAGCGCCGATCAATGGTCCAATGCCGGGGCCCAGAGCAAGACTCCCCTGGAAAGAACGAGGACTTTTGCGTTCATCCCGGACCTGGACGCCACCCGCCGAAGACTGCGTTTTTGCTCTCAAAGGTGTCGGAAATTTCCCTGCTGATTTTCAGCCCCTTCGCTAATTGACCCCCTCGTCCTTGCTGCCTATGCTCGCCGCCCATCTCGATTTCTTCGTGGCTGGGTTCGACGGCTTCTCGCGGCATCGCCAGCGTCCATTGCCCCTTACGTTTCCGAGTACTCGTGTGGCTGATACACCCTGCGTCGACGGTTGTTCGTCAGGCTCTTTCATGTGCACGCAGTGCTTTCCCCTCTCTGGAGTAACACTGATGACCGACCGTATCGCCCTGACCGGTAACGACTGTGCCATTCCGACCTTGTTCATCGACACCCGGGCGCCGCTGGATGAACTCCATGCCAGCGCGGCGCACCGTATTCTGGCGGTTACGCAAATGATGGAAAGCCTGGCCGCGATGGATGTGCGCCGGTGCACACCGGTCGACTTGCAACAAATGGCCCACGGCGCGGCATTGTTGCTGCGCGACGGTTGCGACCTGCTGGACGTGCTGGGACGCAGGTTGCGTGGCAGTCGATGATCAACAGGCACCAGCACTCAACGTCCAAGGGAGTTGGCTCTGCTCAGTTTGCGCACAGGCACTTTAGACTCGACATCGGGTCGGGCGGCAGGTGCTTCGGCAGGTCCGTTCACACTGAATCCTGCCTCCAGAAGACGCAGCGCAAGTGAACTCGGTGAACTCGATGAGCGTGGCAGTACCGTCAAATCAGCTGAGGACAACCCGGCGTCCGCCAGCGAAAGAGGCGCCGCTCGCTCGATAATGCTCGCCATTGCGACCTCACCCACGGGCACTTTAGGCGAGCTCAACTGCCTGTACTGCATCTGAGTCTGAGACTCCGACACTTTCATCAACCGGCCATACGCCACCATCAGCCCACCCACGGTACTCACTGCCGGGTTTCGCGAAAATGACGCCAACTTCCCCGCTACCTGCATCACGCTGGCCACGGCTTCTCGTCGCTCAGCCAGTACCTGTGCCGATTCGATCGGGCTGTTGAAGGCCACCGACATCGGCCCCATCACGTGGCTGGTCATCTCTTCGCCGATTACGTTGCTCATCACGCCGGACATCACCTCACCGGAGTGATACAGCACTGCACCGGATGGCGATGCGGTCTGGGTTCTTGCGGCGGCGATCACATGGGCTTGATGGGTATTGGTGAATGCCTGGTTACCGCCCGCTCCCAATTCCTCCAGCGCAATGGGGATTTCACGACGGTAAGCCTGCGTCGCCACGTCCTCGCTGCCTGCAAAAAAGTTGCGGATAGGCTGCATGCCAGCGGCCTGCAACGGGTGAACGACGCCCTCGCGGGACAGATCGTGATAAACCGAATCCGTGGTTTTTTGGTTCGGCGTGGGCACCAACCCGTCCGCATCCCGATAGAACAACGGATTGTTGCGCATCGCCCGATAACGGTTCAGGCCATCGACGGCACCAGCCGGGTCGGGATTGAGCCAGCGTTGCAACCCGGGGGCGTAGTACCTGAACCCGTAGTAATACAGGCCGGTAGCATCCCGTTCCTTGCCCGAATAACGAAGGGTCTTGTAACTGCTTTCAACGGCATCCTGCCCGGCAAACCAGGCGGTTTCGCCAAACGGATAATAGGTTTCGTGGCTGATGACGCGGGCCTGCCCATCGAGTTCAAGGGTGCTGGAGCCGACATGATCGGTCAGGCTCAGACGCAACTGATCGTTGGGAATGTCGCCGGGAGGCGGGGTTTCCCAGTGCAGCACCTGCACGCTGCTCAGCCCACCCTGAACGGTGATGACGTGCAGCACTTCAAAACCGTCCCGGTTGTTACGCAGCTCCAGCCCCGGCAAATAACGCACCTGGCTGACGATACTGCGCCCACGGCTGTGCAGGGTTCGGACCTTGGAGACGCGCTGCCCGGCCCCGTCATAGCGGTAACATTCGTCATCGTTGTGGCCCGAAGCACGCACGACCGGACGGACCGAGTGCAACTGGTGACGCAGGTTCCACGTCAGGTCCTGCCCTGGGTACATCGCCAGCAGGTTACCGTTGGCGTCGAATGCCGCCGCAATTTCATCTTCCGTGGGCGGCCGCCCTTCACGCTCGGGCAGGCAACGGTTGCTGTAGCGGGCAGCGGTCAATTCACGGCCCGGATGCTGCGCGCCCACATGGGTCAACCCCAACAGATTGCCGGCCACGTCATAACGGAACGTCTGTCGGTAGTTGGCAAGTTGCGCGGGATCATTCGCAGAAGCACTGCCTGGCCCCTTGTTCGCGGCGCCCGCCTCCCAGCCGCAGGCTTCAATCACTTGGTAAAGGCTGTCGTAGCGATAGCGGCTGATGGGGTCGATGCGTTGATTGGCGAAAAAACGAACCGGCATCGCCAGGTCTTCAATGCTCGATACATTGCCGATGCGGTCATAGGCATAGAGCAGGTGTTGCAGCGGTTTGCCATCCGCACATTGGTCCAGCCGTTCAATCTGCCTCCCGTCGGCAGGGCAATATTTGAGAATGCTGCGGACACCATTTCCGGCCACTTCGCGCTCGATCCGGCCTTCGGCGTTGTACTCGATGGCACTGACCACGGGACGTCGAGCCGTCTGACCGCTCAACTGCACATGGCTGTCACGCAAGCGGCCATCCTGGGTTCGGCTGAAGGTTTGAAGGTTACCCCCGGCATCGGCCCTGCGCCAGCCGCTCATCCAGCGGGTTGAAACGCCAACGTGTGGTGGCGCCAGTGCCGGGTTCATTGAGGCGGTCACGTTCACTCACGTCCTGCGGCCAATCCGGCGCAACGGACGCCAGCGTGAAGTGACGGGTCTGGGCGATGCAGCGTTCGCGCAGGTTGTAGGCGTCGAACAGCAATGTGCCTGCCGGGTCGTCATGGCGCATCAGGTGCCCGCACTGATTGCTCAGCCGGTTGGCCGGTTCGGCGCCACCGTATGAAAAACGCTCGGTACACACGGGATCGCCTCCCGCCGCCCGCTCATGCACGGTCACCGGGCGCAAACGTGCGTCGTACGCCGTCACGCGTTGAGTGGCACGACCGTCGCACGTCAGCATCTTCTGCCCGGCAGTCCCCAGCAGGCTGATGTACACCCCGGCATCGACACTGACCGACTTCAACACCTGGCCGCCAAGTGAACTCAGCAGAGTGAGGCTGGCCGGAGTTTGAGAGTCCGCCTGTTGCAGTTCCCACAGGCGCGGATCCCACTGGCACGTGGCATGCCCGAGGGCACTGTAGAGCGTACGCTGGATGCACGACCGCGCCAGTGCAGTCGGCGCGCTGCGCCAGTAGCGAACCGAACGCACCGCCAGACCACGGGAATCCCTGACCAGCAGGTCAGGCGTGTTGCGGTGTATCGCGTTCGTCTGCGCCAGCATGACTGTTGACCCCGAGATGTGCACAGTCTCAGCTAAACGTTGTATAGGCTCACCGTCTACTGTCAGAAATTACAGTGTCGACCAGTGGTTAAGGGAGCCCGCTGAGAATCATCGAAGAGAGGTCTGGTAACGACCCGCAGGAGGACTGATTTACAGTAAGTGATGCGTACACTCATTTCCCAGCAACGGTTCGCCCTCCGTAACTTCTGATTTCTTTGATGTAACGATCATTTCGCACAGGGCCAAACCCTCGCGCGGGTGTCAGGTTCTTGGTGATTCGCACCATCGCGTTTATCGCCATGAACTTGCCAATGCCTCTTGCGGGAGTCCGGTCTCCACTCTTGCCAGATTTTACCAGCTGCTGGAGCAGATCATGACGTGTCCAAGGTGATGGCGTCGGCGATTCGAACTTCACAGCAATGTTTTTGGGGTCCGACGTATCGACATCGACGCTTAGTACGCCATAAATTTTTCGTGCCTGCTCCCCTTCCTGATTTTTAACCAGCGCAAAAAAACGGACACGCAAATCCTCCGCTACGGGCAAGGTCTTTCCCTCCGTGAATCGTCTGTCCAGTGCACCCAATACGTTGTCTGCCTGATCGGAATACCGGGTAAACTTAGCCCTCACATCTAGTGATAACTTTGCCCAGGGTGAATCATCTGCATCCCCCGCCCAGTTCTCATAGGTTTTTCTAAACAAAAGCGCCGCTTCTTTCGCCTGCTCTGCACTTACAGGGCTTTTGTCAGCCCCAACCTCAACCACTGTAAAACTCGTTGATCGGACGTAGCGTTTGCTCGCTCTATCAAACTCGCTAACTGACGTTACGGAAAGCTGGTCCTGAAGCTTTCCTACCGAGAACCGGGTGAGGTCAACCTCATAAGTTGCGCTCTCTCCCGCCAATCCACTCACATCCTGCATCGTCAATGGGTTGCTCTTGACCATGCGATACATATTCAGTCCATCCACCTCACCCGCCGGGTCCGGATTCAACCACCGCTGCTGCCACGCCACGTAATACCTGAACCCATAATAATAAAGCCCCGTCGCATCCCGCTCTTTCCCCGAATAGCGCACCGTTTTGTAACTGACCTGCACCGCCTCGCCATCCACCCACGCTGTGCCGCCGAATGGGTAGTAGCGTTCCTGGCTGATGACCTTCGCGTCGTGATCCAGCTCCAATGTGGATGAACCCAAATGATCGCTCAGGCTGTAGCGCTGCTGGTCGTTGGCAATTTGCGCAGGGCGCTGCGCTTCCCAGTGCAACGCCCGCACGCTGCCGCGCCCGGTCTGAACGCTGATCACCTGTAAGACTTCGCCGGTGCCGCTGTGGGTGCGCAGTTCCAGGCCCGGCAGATAACGGACTTCTGCAATGACCGTTTGGGCCTTGGTGTGTGTCGAACGCACTTTGCGCACGCGCATCCCGTCGGCACCGTAAAAGTAGCACTCACGATCATCGGGGCCGCTGTCGCGCTCGACCGGGCGCACTTCGCGCAACTGGTTACGCAGGTCCCACCTCAAGGCTTGCCCCGGTTGCAGGTTGAGCAGGTTGCCGTTGGCATCGAAGCCGTTGCGAAAGTCTTCCTCGCCCGGTTCCACGCCGTTGCGCACTGGCAGGCAACGGTTGCTGTGCGCCGCAGCGGCCAGACGATGGCCGGGGTTTTGCGGGCCGACGTGGGTCAATTCCAACAAGTTGTTGCCCGCATCGTAGCGATAGGTCTGGCGGTAATTGCCCACGGCGGCGGGATCAGCGCTGGTGGATGAAGACGGACCTTGATGGGCAGCACCCGCCTCCCAACCCGTGGCTTCGATCAATTGGTAGAGACTGTCGTAACAGTAGCGGTTGATCGGTTCGATGCGCTGGTTGGCGAAGTAACGAATTGGCAGTGCGGCGTCTTCGATGCTCAATACGTTGCCCACCGGGTCGTACTCGTAGTGCAAATTTTGCAGATCGTCGTTGCCGCGTTTGGCCTGAAGTCGACTGAGGCGGCCATCTTCAGCGGCGTATTCCAGCGTGGTGAGTACACCGTTACCGGCGGTTTCCCGCTCGATCTGGCCGTGGGCGTTGTACTGGATTTCGCTGACCAGGGTTTTCGGCGCGGGATCTTTGGGCAGTTGAAGGCGAACCTCACGCAACTGGCCGCCGACGGTCTGGCTGAAAAACTGTCGGTTGGTTTTGGCGTCGATCTGTTCGATCACCTCGCCCACTGGGTTGAAGCGTGAACGGGTCGTGGCGCCAACACCCGGCTCAAACAACTTGCCTCGATCCGCCACCAGCACCGGCCAGTCGGGGGCATCCAGCTCAGACAGAAACTGCCGCATCTGCTCCAGCAGCCCGCCCATCAGCCCAAACGCCGCGAACCACTGCGTGCCCGCCGGATCATCGTGGCGAATCAGCTGCCCGCACTGGTTGCGCTCAGCAAATTCAGGCGCATTGTCGGCGTAGGCCAGGCGCTCCACAGTCGTGGCGCCTGCTCCCCGTGTTTGTTCACGAATCGCCGTCGGCCGCCGTTGTTCGTCGAACTCGTGCTGCCAATGACTGCCCCGACCATCCCAGCGCTCCAGCACCTGCGCGGCCTCACCCGGTAACCCAAGACGCCACCCGGCATCGACACTGTCCGTCAGCAACACCGCCCCCGACAGGCTGTAAACCGTGCTCAGGTTCGGTCGCTCCGTTGGCGCCAGCAATCGCGGATCACGCTGCGCCACCAACCGCCCGGCGGCGTCATGCTGCTGGGCAGTCACCCGCCTCTCGGGGACGAGCGTGCTGACGTCTCGCCGCCAATACGCGACCTGACGCACCGGCAACCCACGGCCGTCAATGACCGTCAGGTGCGGGGTGTGTGAATCCACACCTGGGTTCATTCACCCGTCCATGGAGATCGCCGCTGAGCGATGGGAGGCGGATCAAACAGATCGTTCTCATCGAAGGCAATGTTGTACCAGGTGCGGTACTGCTGCTCCCGGCGCAGCGGTTTTTCTTGCGGCGGATTGCCTTGCAGCATCTTTTTCGCCAGCACGGTCTCGGTCGGGCGGCCTGCCGCATCGTAGAACTGCTGGTCGTGGTAGGCGTGTTGCCGCATCGACCGATCATTGATGTAACGTGGCTGGTCAGCAAAATAAGGTCGATAGATCCGCACCTTCTCGCCCTTGTTGTTGTACTCGACCGGTTCACTCACCCGCCAGCGTCGCGGGACGTCGGCCTCTTCAGGCGTACCGTCGGGTTTGAGGATCAACTCGCCGTTTTCATCAACCCGCCAGGACTTGCCCGGTTCGACCTCCTGCTTGGTTTGCAGCGCCCGGCCGAAACCGTCCAGGCAGGCGATGCTCACCCGCACTTGCAGCTCGTCGTCGCCAGGGTAGCGGTCGGCCAACAGGCCAACGGAATACACCGGTTCACGGTGTGCGGCGTCGATCTGCGCCTTGAGGATCAACTCGTTCGCGTCGGGGTTTTCCAGGCCTTCAAAGTGCTGCCGGGCCCTGTTGCAGAGGTGTCCACTGGGCAATACAAAACCTTCGGCCCGGGCCCAACTCAACCATTGCGGGGACGGCGGTGACGTCCGGGAGACCCGGCCCATCCAGCTGAAAGTGTCCCAGAAACTGGCGCTGGCGAAATTGCCGATGGCGGCTTTCGGGTCGGCAATGGCGATAGCGGGGTCGCGGTCGTCCAGTGGCAAGTAGAGGCGCAAGGAGTGGAAGCCGACTGGTTCTCCCAGTTCTGTGCCGTAGAAACTGGTCACCAGCGGTTCACCGAACGCACTGTATCGGGCTTCCTGAGTGTTGCGATTGGGGTCCTCGATGGCCGCCGGCAGGAATGACCGATAGTCGATGCCCAGGCTACGGGTGGTGCAACCGTCCGGCAATGTGACGGCGGTCGTCAGGCACCAATAGTCGTCGTAGGTGACCTGGGTAATGCCGTGGCTTCGGGTTTCCTGGAACGCTTTGACGTTATAAAAACCGTCCAGCCCATGGTAAGCGGGAAAGCCCCGGTGCACGGACCACAAGTAGTTTTTCGCGTTATCCAGGTCTGTAATCGGTTCCTTTTTCACCTCGGGCAGGAACCGATCCATGATGTGGTAACCGACTTCTGGCGATTCGAGTTTTTCTTTCAGATTGAAGGGCATGTTGCCCTGCTCGTCCTTGAGCTTGTCGTAAGCGCTCAGGGCAACTTCGTCCAGTTCCGCCGTTTCCACATAGGCGGGTAACGCTTCGAAGGTGGCCTTGCCCGGGGCCAGAACCTGACCGCTGTCGGGGTCCATGTAGTGCTGCAAGGACAAACCGGTCAGTTCGGGTTTTTCTGCCCATTTCCCGCCCGTCGTGAACCATTCAAGGAAGTTTTCCTGGTTGATCAAGCCAGGGCTCAGGGCGGCCTTGTCCAGGACCAGCGCATTGCTGCGCTGCTGGTAAGGCAGGCCCAGGCGCCAGGCTTCAAGGTCTGGCTCGTCTTTACCCAGATGGTGGATGTGCAGCGCTTTGGTCTGCGTCAGGTACCACTGTTGCTGGGCATCGTCATGAGCGTCTTTCCACCAGTTCTTCTGATGTTCGTCACTGAAAGGCGGCGTGTCGTCGACGGTTTTACGCCGCGCGTAGTGCACGGTGCACGCGTGAACGACGCTGCCATATTCGTCCCACTCCAGGTTGAGGCTGTGCTGGCACAACGGGTCGTCCTGGAGCTGCGGTTCATAGTGATAACCGATCGACTCCAGCTCCAGGGGCTGGAGCACGGCGTAGGGATGGTGCTCGCCTTTGGGGCGCAAGACCCGCACCAGATGGCGGCTCTCCTGGACGACATACGGCACGGCCGTGTCCGGGGCATCGTCCTTCGCATAGACCTCCGAGCGCACAACCCTGCCGCTCAGG
Organism: Pseudomonas purpurea; assembly: GCF_039908635.1. Taxonomy (NCBI): domain Bacteria; kingdom Pseudomonadati; phylum Pseudomonadota; class Gammaproteobacteria; order Pseudomonadales; family Pseudomonadaceae; genus Pseudomonas; species Pseudomonas purpurea. The sequence continues at coordinate 1,169,466 of NZ_CP150918.1, read as the reverse complement.
CTGCGGGCGATTTCGCGGGCGATGTCTTCGTCAGGTGCAGTGAGTGGTTGCGCCGCGCGGTCGTTGAAGTGGTAGTTCTGCAGCAACGTCGGTTTGAGGGGAACCGCCAGCGGATCGAGCCCGTAGTAACCGTCCCTCGACGAGTCGATGAGTTCGCCCGTATGGAACCAGGTCTTGCTCAGGATCGGCGCGGTAAAACCGGTACTTGCACGTTCAGCCGAAGTGGCCTCGGTGTCAGTCTGCATCAGCAGCGCAAAGCCCCGGAACTCTCGTTCGAAACGGTCGTAATAACCGCCTCGGTAAGTGAAACCCTGAGTCAGCCGGTTACCGGTGATGTCATCGAGTTGGGTTTGCCGGCTCACCAGGTGCATGGCAAACGGTAGCCCAGACACCGGGTTTTCTACCCCGTCACCGTGCTGCTCCTGCTTCTCGTCCAGCCATTCCTGGGCCGAACTGCGGTAGTTAACGCGGCTGCTGGCGCCCATGTTGTTGCAGGTTCCGTTAACCAGGTAAGGCTTGGCCTTGACGAAATCGTAACGCCAGTGCTGTGGCGCCATGTGGGGCACCGTCAGGATCACGCTGGAGCAGCCCAACCCTTGCAGGTCGGCGGTGCTGACCTGGCAGAACCGGTCGTAGCGCACGCCTTCGGGCCAGAGCAGGTCGACGGAGTCTTTCGCGTAACCGTTTCCGGCACGGTTCATAAACACCCGCAGGCGATCAGGCTCCAGATAGATCAAATCAGCCGCGCCCGAACCGTCGAGGTCGGCCAACAGCACCTGCGCGGCATTGAAATCGGCGTAATCGAACGGCAAGGCACACAGCACAAAGCCCTTGCCGAAACGCCCCTGCCCCAGGTTGGTCCAGCATTTGACCTCGTTATGACGGATGCGCACCAGGTGCGCCTGTCCGCTGCCGAGCACATCGGCGAAGGCCACCACTTCGGTCGGGGTGTTGCTCAACACTGGCAAGTCATCATCGTCCGGGTCCGCTGCATCCGGATGAGGCACATCGATGCCGTCGGCGAACCCGGCCTCGCGGCGGTTGGCGTACAGGCGCACGCTGCGGGTGCCGATCAGCGCCATGTCGCTCAGGCCGTCACCGACCAGGTCGGCCATGTGTGCCTTGGGGTGGAAAAACTCGCTGGGGAAGGCATCGAAGGTCACGAAGTCCGACCAGTTCCGATCAGGGTCGAGGGTGAAAAAACCACTCATCCCAGGCGACGCAATCACCAAGTCCAGCTTGCCATCGCCGGTCAGGTCCGTCAGGGACTGGCGGGTAGGTTTGCTGCTGTCGGCCACCGGAATGCTCTCCAGCAACTTCCAGTCGCTGTAACTCACATCGTCACCGCCCGTGTCGGCGCGCAACGGTTCACGGTAGTACCAACCCTTGTCATAGCGACACAACACACCCGGCAGGCCTTCGCCGTATAGGTCCACCAGTTGATAGCGCTGACCGTCGTTGAGTCCGGGCATGTCCGCGAATGCAGCCCAGCCGGGGGAATGCAGCTCGGGTTCCCACGCGTTGTAGCTGAACTCCATCGGCGGCCGGCTTTCAACCTGCCCCAGGCTGTCATAGGCCTGGAGGTGAGCGGCCGTCAGGTGGTTGTAGCCCAACGGGCTCGGCCGGTGCTCCAGCAGCAGGCGCTGGACCAGCACCGGCGTTTCACCGAGTTCGGGAAAATGGTGAAACATCAACACTTGCCGGCACAGGCGCCGGGTGCCGAGTCCAAAACCGTAGGCGTAGTTCCAGAACGGATCGCTGCGCTCAGGCCATGCCTGCGTCTCATCGAAGGTGGGCGCCGTCTCAAGCACCGTGCTGCGCTCGCCATAATCGAACACCAGGTGAAAATGCCATTGCTGCTTTTTCCAGCTGTCGGCAACCCAGGCGTACAGGTGCGGGTGGGCCTGTGCATTGCCATAGCACACACGCTTGAGGTAGCGCTGCGCGCGGTAGTCGCGCAACTGCGGGGGTGCGGGGGCGTCGTCTTCGGGCTTGTACTCGAAGACGATATGTTCGCCTCGGGTGTTCAGGCTTTCGTCGATCATCCACACGCCAACATGCTGTGGATGGATCGGGTCGGCCCCGGCGCGAATCCTGGGTCTTGCCATACAGATGCAGGCTGCCATCGGCACCGTGGACCAGCCAGAATCCTGCGGGATCGGCGACGGTGGACCAATGTTCGATCAGGTCGAAACCGCCCTCGACCCTAGGCCAATGACGCACTACCCGGTGCTCGACTCCCAGCGACACACCGTTGTAAGTGGTTGCGGTTCTGAAGATCAACGAGCCATCGCTTTCAGTGCGCTCGGGCATCCACACCTCGCCGCCCGGCCCCACCACCTGGTCACTGCCATCGTAGGTCGGCACGCCCTTGGTGGTACGCAACGTGATGGCATTGACCGTCATCCGCCAACCAATCCCGAACGGGCTGTTGCCGACATCACTGCTGTAGCCCAGCCCCAGCGCAGGCGCGAAGCCGCGCCCGGGGGGAATCGGCAAAGGCAACTCCAGCGACGCCGCACCGTTGGTGCCCACGCCGCCCCAGCCCTTGCCGATGCTTTGGATGGCCCCGCCGCCCTTGGGCAGGGAGGGGGGATTGATTTGTATCGAGGATTGCGGCTGTTCGTTCATAGCGCTCCCCCCTCGCGTCTGGCCGTGTAACTCACATGCACGATGATGTCGTTCAGGGACTTGAGCATGGCGCTCTGGGCTTCCTTGTTTGGGAAGCTCAGGGTCCAGCGTGAAATGGCCCCGGTGTACTCGAAGGGCAGGTAGCGCTCATCCTGGAAGTTGAGCTGGAACTGGCCGTTGTCATCGACACCGTGAGAGAGCGCGATCTGCTGGCTCGCCCTCAGGTTTTCTTTGACGTTGCCGATGGTGGCGGCCATTTCTACCTTGCTGTAGCTCTGGTTCAAAACGGCGCAGATGTCTTGATAAGGCCCAAGGGTGACGGGCAGGGACACGCTGATGGTTTTGATCCGTCGCAGGTAGTGCTTCTGATCTTTGTAATCATCGTCGAACATTTTTTGCGTCAGTTCGAATTCACAGGTGCCTTTGCTCTCCAGATCACTTTTAATGCCAGCCCAGTTTTTGTTGACCGGTGAAGTTGAATCCTTCGCCAGTAGATCTTTCAGCGACACCGTCTTCCTGATTTCCAGCTCGCGCCTATTGTTTTTCAGGTACTCGGCGTGCATCCGCTGCAGGCTCATTTTCAATTCTTCCCCGGCACCGAGGCCGCGGTAGCTGGAATTCCACGCACTGGGACGGATGAAGGTCTGAGTGAAATCGCCCATTTCGTACTGCCAGCAGGCTTCGGCCATCTGACACAGTGATTGTGCGGTGTTGTAGGCGGTGGAGTAGAAGCTGGCGAACTTGCTGTTGAGCCAGTCATAGGTCTGGGACTTGCTGAAGCGGTTGCTGCTCAGCAGGAAATCATGGGTGGCCCTGGCCTGGTTCAATGCTGTTTGCGCCTGACGCAGTTGCAGTTGGGTGGCGGTGTGTTGCGCGTCAAACACGGCGAGTTGCGCCTTGATTTGTTCGGCTTCGAGTTTTGCCTGGTCGCGGGCCTGGGTCCATTCCTGGGCGCGGCGGTGGAATTGTACTGTGCGATCAATAGCCTGGCCGGCGGTATAAAGAGTTGTCGAAACTGTTTGAAACCCGGCCATAACAGCATTGGCCGCCCCCTCAAGACGTTGACCACCCACCGCAAAGCCGACGATGTTCGGTGCGACCTTTGCGCTTTCGGCTGAAACTTGAATTTTGGGTATCGCAGCTTGGGCCACTCCCCCCAAAAAGTACGCAGCACCCGCAGCTATTTCTCCTGCGCTCACGCCATCATTCACCAACTTCTCGTAGTAACCGACCCGTGCGGCGATGACCGCCTGACTGGCCAGCAATGCTTCCTTGTTTTTTTCGTCGATTTTCCCGGCCTGGACCTGAATATCCACGGCCATTTTCGCCAGGTTCCAGGCCTGTTGCTGTTGCAGCTCCAGGTATTGCGCCTGCTCTTTGCGCTCGATCAACGACAACAGGGTCGAACCGAACTGGATCACGCTGTCCACTGCGTTCTGTGCGAGGGCGAACATGAAACTGAAGCGGTAATGGGGAATCTGCGGGCTCAACAGACGGCTGAGGGCAGCACCGGACAAGCCCTGGCTCCAGGCGGCGAGCAACGCGCGCGGGTCCAGTGGTGCGGCAAACAGGGGCAGGTTCAAGGCATTGCCTGCCATGTCGAGGTTGTGCCGCAGGTTGTACAGACGGCTCTCGGCGCGCTCCCAGCGCTGGATCAACTCGGGGTTGAAGGGGCGGCGCAAATAGGGATTGTCAACGCTCGACAGGGACGAGTCATCGGTATAGGGCCGCAGGCACAGCAACGGTGCAACTTCCGAGGCCGGGGCTTTGCCAATACGCAAGGGTGGATCTTCCTGCAACTGTCGCTGATGAACGATCAACTGTTGTTCAAATTCGCGCAGCTCCCGATTCCTGGCCGTGCTCAATTTCTCCAGACTGATCGGCGCCCAGTCGTCCACTTGCTTCACATCCGGGCGTCCGCCCAGTAAATCCAAGATGTGGACATAACGCAGCTTGGCCTCCGCCAGCCCGTCCGGCGTCAATTCCCGATAGGCCCAGGTCCGCCTGGTTGCTCTCGATATCGATGTAGAGGCCATACAGGGCCTTGCGAAAATGCACCGGGAAACTCAGGGCGATCTGGTGTGGGTCATCCGGGTACAAAATCGCCTGGCTCGGATCCGCCGGAGCGGGCCATACGGATTGTTCCAACGGCACCGCTTGCCAATAGCCGGGATGCCCCTTGGCGTCGCTTTTGCGCGAGGGGTCGAAGACATAAGACAGCCAGTGTTTGGCTTCGTCGTACTGCTGCTCTTCGTTCAAGCGGTAAGCCACCAGCCACGGCAGGTACAGGAACAGCTCAAGGAAATACAGGTAGTAGGCGCCCGAGAAGTCCATGGGCTCCGAGCCAAGATCGGCAGAGATCGGCGGTTCCTTCAGGTGCTGGGTGTCCCAGCACAGCAGTGATTCCATACCGGACTCGGCGAGTTCGATCAGGCTCCGGGCGAAGGTGGTGTTCATTCGGATAGGGGCCCGACTCTCCGAAGTGTCTCCGTCACTGAAATTGATGCTTGAACCCGTGAAATCAATGAACTGGGCCTTGCCCAGGGAAGGACTGTAGCCCAGAGACGGGTCAGCCAGGCTGTTGATGCTCGGAGCTACTTGTGGCACTCCGCTGAGTTCCTCCCCCCAGCCGACAGTCAGCGCCTTGAGGGCTCCGCCTTTGAGGGTCCAAACGATACGGGTAGGGTTAAACGCGAGGGACCCCTCATAGATCAACACCCCATAAATAAGCGGAATTGTTACGTCTCTCGGTTCAGCAGGCCAGGTCACTGGCCAGCCACCAGCCTGGTGGGTGGTCTGGTCGATCGAGAATGAGTACTCATGACTCAAATCTCTGGACAATCTATCTAAGATGGGAGAGGAGAACAGCGTACGCATGCCCTCGAATGTTTCGGGAAAGTTACCGAACAAGACATCCTTGGGGTGTCCGATGAACATTTGGTAACCACGACGAGGGGACTGACTAAATTCCTCATTCAGCGTTACCGTCAAATCGATGTTGGAAGTGGTTCGGTTGTAAACGAGATCGACATCTTTTTCGCTGGTCTTGATTCGCGACTGCCAATCACCGAAATCCCAAGTGTTTGTCTCTTCCTTTGGGATGTGTTGCGTTACTGCACCGAACTCTCGCGTGCTGGTCGGAAGCCAGTATTGAAAACGGCCAGCGTTCTTGTTGGAGTTGGCGAAGATATAGCCAATCAACAACACATGCGCCCTGCCTGATTCGTCGTCCTTTGGCGTGAGTTCCATCGCGCTCGGTTTGACATTGGGTACAACGCCGTGCGACGGAAACAACGACGTCACGTTGAAGTTTTTGTCGATTTGTACGGTTCTTAGAAAGTCGTACTTGTCTCCACTTCCCGTAGGATCCGGCGTGGTCGATGGGGGTTGATAGTTGGAATACAGCATGAACACCATCGACTCGGGCGACGTCGAGTGGTCATACACGGCGATGGTTTGGGTTTCCCTTTCGATCTGGTCCGGCGTCTTTGTAAGCAGGGCGGGAGTCTGGCAATAGTTTTCGATGTAGACCCGTGGCGTGCTCCAGCTGTCATCGTATTTCTTGTAGCTGGCGTACAAACGGAACCGCGGATGCACCTTGACGGACGTGTCGGCTTTGCCCTCGGGCACGATCGCGTCCGTGTCCTGAAACTCCACCTCGGCCCAGATCACGAACAGGCGGTTATTGAACCAGCACGGGCGGATCGTGTGCTCCAGGGCCTTCTCCGAGATCGGCACATTGGCTCGTTTCCAGTCTGACCAGGCATTGGGCAGGGGCTTGTCGTACTTATCCGGGAAAACTTCGGAGCCCTTCGCGGGAGGCTTCAGAGCGCGCTGGCTCATGTCCAGTGAACGCCAGTAATAAGCATTTTCGGCCGGAGACTTGCCTATGAAGTAATAGGTGCTGTTGGCAAAGTCTTCACATTCATTGTCGATGTAGCCATTGCAGATTTTCAGGTTGGCGATTTCTTCGAAGCGCCCGAGGTAGGCCAGCACCGCCGCCTGCACGGTGTCGGGTTGGATCTGCGCCTGGTTGATGTCGTTTTCCAACTGCTCGAAACTGTCGGTCTTGGTCAGGCGTAGCGTCGGGTCCAGATAGATGTCCGGGAAGTGATGCAATTGCTGAATGGCCGCCCAGATCGGGTAACGGTTCAGGCCGTCGCGCCAGGCCTTGGTCTGCTTGGTGGTAAGACCGTGGTCGCTGTAACCGGGCTCCATGTTCAGCATCATGCTGTTGACCAGTTGCTGCAGGCTGGCAATGGCACAGGCGACCGGACTGGTGGGCACATTCTGGCTGACCAGCACATCCAGCAACCAGAGCTCATAAAGGTCGTTGGGGGTAGTGATCTGGTTGGCCAGCCCCTGGTCAATCAGGTACTGATCTTTGGGCACGGCTTCATGCAAATACAGCGCAAGCATCGCGTCACGCAGGGCTTCATTGAGTGGGGCATTGAAGGCAGTCGTCATGATCGTTCCTTAAACACTCGCAAGTGATGGATGAGCGTCGGGGCTGGTGGCCATGACGGCGTCACCGACGGATTTCCAGGCATTCAGGGTGCTCTGGGCGTTCAGACTGGTAGCTTCCAGCAGCGTTTTGGCGGACAACCCACTGGCCTGGCAACTCGCCTGGCAACGGCGGACCCAGTCCACCTGCGCCATCGAACAGGCACGCCTGTCAGGCAAGGTATTGGTCAGGGTCGCGATTTCTGTTTCGGGCCACTCCAGCAACCGGGCCAATGCACTGTTGGCCGTTTCACTGGCGATCTGGCGCAGGGCCTTGTTTTTCAGTTTGGAGCTGGCCGGGTTGGCGACGCTGAAGTAACTCAACACGCTGTCTTCCGACTGGCTCTGGCTGTGCAGCCACTGGCTGAAGCGCTCAAACAGGTAGAGGTCGGCGAGCGAAGACTCACTGTTGGTTCCGGGGTATTCACCCAACCAGTCGGGGTTGACCAAAAATACGCGCAGCGCGCTGTCGCTCAACCGTAGGCTCAGGGCGATTTCGGCATGCCGCGAAACACGTTGAAAATGCTCGATCAATCCGGGATTCGTTTCCCCCAAAAGCGCTTCCCGCAGGATGTTGTAGACCTTAGAACCGGCCCAGTGGATAACCGCAACGCAGCGTTCCGGCGGTAGCTTGGCGGCTTCCTGAAACAAGCCTTCGAGCAACTGGGTTTGCCGGTCATACGCACCGAGCAGCAGCGCGACGAGTTTTTCCGTGCCGGCCAGTTTGACTGGCCCTGTCAAATTGAGTGGATTGACCAGCGCCTCAACCTTCGTTCTGAGCCACGTGACCGGCTCGTCCACCAGACTCAAATCACGATCCAGCCCAAGCGACAGGCCAGCGTCATTGAGCAGCCCGTGGCTGACCAGCATTCCGAACCAGTTGAGTGCACCTGGAGTCGGCCTGTCATCATGGGTAGGCAACCCCAGAGCAGCGACCTGCGCCCTGGTCACCACACTAAGGACCGTATCGTCATGCAACTTGGCCAGACGCTTGAGCAGGTCATCGGGCAGAGGCGCAAACCCCAGGGCACCGACCACCTGAGTGCCTTCCAACTCATCGGCGGCTACCAGCGGCACATTGGGCCCCAGACGCTGTTGCAACTGCGCAACGGTCTGTTGGCTCCCCTTGAGCCATTCGACAGCCCAGTCCAGTTGCATCAGCACATCGAGGATGTCCGGGGTGTCCGGTGATGTTCGTGGGCTCAGGCGGCCACTGGCCAGCGCCGTTTTGTAGGCGTGACCACCGAGCAGGCTGGCCAGTGTCAGAAGGTCGTTGACCGAGTAACCGAAGAGCTGCGCAACCCGCGCCTGGCGGTAGAGCGACGAGACGGTGGGCAAGTCACGCTTGAGCGCCTTCAGGTGTATTTCGGTCTGTTTGGCAATCAACAGCAACGAGTCTTCAGTCGGCTGCAAACGGAGGCCGGCGCACAGTTGCAGCAAGGTCTTTTGCGTGGCGGCGTCGGTGCCGATCAGTGTGAATACCGTTTGATCAAGGATCAGCGGCGTATCGAACAACGGCACCCGGTTGAACACCTGGTCGAGCAACGGCACCTCATCCTTGCCACTGGCATAAGGCGTGAGGTCGTGCATCAGCGCGGCGAACTCCTGTGGATCGATGCCATGACGCTGGTTCAGGTGGCGATAGACCCCGAGTGCACGCAGGGTGTTTTCGTTGAGTTCCATTCTCAGGTTGGTTTCGCCCTCGGCCCGGATCGCACTGACGATCAAGGTGTCCAGTTTCGCGAAGGGAATGCCCATCCAGCGTTGCAGACGAATCATTCGCTGCAGACGATCGAAACGATCGAGCGAGGTTTTGGTCATGCGCCAGCATTTCGAGCCGTCTTTTTCGAATTGCTCCAGCCCCATGGAATTATCGAACTGATCACGGATGATCGACTCGGGGGTGGGTGGCGTTTCGCTGTCGTACAGATCCGCCCCGGTGCCTGTGCCATTGACGTAGCAGGCGCCATAGTGGTTCGAGTGGGGGAACAGCAAAACCTTGGTGGTGACGTCAGGGAGCGTCACCCCTTCGTGTTGCAGATTTTTGCTGGGGCAGTTAGGTGACAATCGCACCGCGTACTGCTGCCGGGACAAGAGCATTTCGACCTGCTCGGCGTCCAGCCCGGTGCGCGGCATGAAGTCGTTCAGCTCGGCCAGCTTCGACACTGGCCATACGTCTGTGATGACAACGCCGTATGACTGTTGGAAGAAAGCGTGTTCCGCGGTTGTCAGGCTGTAATGCTCATCCAGAGTGAGGGTGAAGCGTTGTTTGGCCAGACTTACCACCGGGGCTGCAACGGTGCCGGTGGCGGTGATCAGATCAAACGTGGCGGTGTAACCGGCCTCCGTGGGTGTGGGCGGTGCCGTACTGGCTTTGATGAATGAGGTGATCGTTAACACTGATGCTGCGTGTAACTTGTTGAGCAACCACTTATTGGAGTTGGTAGGTGTAGCGGAATTCAATCTCAGACTCACAATCTGGTCTTTCCCAGTCGTGCGAAAGGTCACGGGGGCAACGTTTGCTGCATCCGCTACAGTGGTGGGGATATTTGCAATGGGGTCAACGACGCCGACGTCCGCTTGCCCTGAAGGCAACAAAAAACAGGTCCCCATTGGCGTGTGGGGGCAAAGGTAAGTATTACCAGCGCTACTCCAACCGACGGTCAAATCACTGCGCGTCAGGTAAAAGTTGCTGAACACCGAGGGTTCGATCAGTAGTTTCTGCTGATCTGGACTCAACCCTGACAACAGCCGCTGCGCGTGCAGAACCGGCTGGCCCACTTTGCCATAGGCATTGGTGGCGGACTGTGTGATTGGCAGTAACCGGCTGGCCTGGTAATTCAACTCCCCGAGTCTCGGTTTTTTGTCGGATAAACCCAGCTGACATTGATGGTGATAGAAGTTGTAGGGCAGTTCGAAGGGGTAGCGGCGCTCGGTCAGTACCTGGTGAGTAGACTTGCCTTTGTCTGCCGCAATGCCATCCAGGTAAGTGCGCAGGTTTTTGCCCAGCACCTCGTTGACGATTTCCAGCATGGGTCGCGGGGTAAAAGTACTTTCCTGGGTGATCAGCAGGTCCTTCAGGTCGGGGCGGCGGCTATCCAACAAGATGCGTTTAGTGTCAGAGCCCGTTGTTTCCAGTTGCTGGATAAACGCCCGCAGCGCGCTCAGGTAGGCCACCGGTGAGTCGATGGCGGCAATGGCCCCGACCTTGCAGAACTCGTCCCAGTTTTCCTTGAACAGATTGGGGAAGGTGGGCCCCAGGGGAACAAGGGAGCGAACGCCGCTGCGCTCGGCCAGTTGCTGGAAGGTGCCGGATGAGGTTTTGTACTCACGGTACAAGCGCGCAATCAGGGCCGCGTAGCCCATGGCATTGTCATAGGCGAGGTCAGCATTGGCGTCGCTGAACCTGGCAAGCTGCCGAGCGAACGCCGGCTTGGGCAGGCGAACGATGTCGAAGACCGAGGTGAACCCCAGATTCTGCATGGCCGTCTCGAAATTGGCCCGGCCTTTTTTCGGCGAACTGTCGATCTCGACGAGCGCATTCATCAGTGAGTTGTTTTCGACGACCATATCAATGGTTCTCCTGCCAAGTAGGGGTGGGGCATTGAGAGCTGCCCGACAGGATCAATCTAGCGATAAGCACGGGAGGTGTAACCTGTCAGACCTGACAGGTTGATAGGGTTTCTTTAGACCGAATTAGCTCAACCTATTCGGTTTTTATATGAAATATCGAGAAAACATGGACTGCCGACATCAGTGCAAAAAAGTCACTGAACCGTGGCGGCCAAAACGCACAAAGGGGCGATCAGGTAGATGCACAGGTCGCTGCGCAGGGTGATCACGTTAACGGATTTACACAGGGTCGGCGCCCGACGTCCTGACTTAACATCACGACCGTTTGTCGTACCTGTCAAATCTGACAGGTGGTTTTGGAGCAGATGAATCAGGTACAAGTGGCGCTATAACAACGAACGAGAATGCACCACTCGGGAGCGCTGACCTCATGACTGACGAAACGGATGATTCTTTGAACCCCTTGTATATTGACCCACAGATCGAGACCCCAAGAGGAGGAGCTGTTGTTTCCACAGACGGGTTTTATGTGGAGGCCTGGGCCCCCTTCCCAGTTGTATCCAATGGATGGAAACTGGAGTTCTGGGGCAGTAGCAATCCGCACTATTCCACCGAGAGCCCATCACCCCATTTCAAAATGTGGATACCGGGTAATGCCATCAAACCCGGGACGTTTCACTTCAAAATCCGTTACAAACATCTGGGCATCAACAGCGGCTGGGCGGAATCGTACAATCTGACGATGACGGCGCCAAAACCGCCCAGGCCGGTGATTACCAACCCCGGGGTTGTATGGACGGCTCGACCAACAATAAGCGGAACAGGTGTTGCTGGCGCCTCTGTCGCACTATTCAAGTCCAATACCGGCATGGATGGTTCTATTGGGATGGGGTCAGTGCAGTCCAATAACAGGTGGACGGTCACAGTGACAAGTCCTTTGGAGATGGCCGACCCCATCGTATTGACGGCTTCGCAGAACTTGAACGGTGAGCCGTCCGACAGGTCGAACCCCGTCAGCTGTGCGGTATTGTTCAAGCCGGTAATCACCACCATCACCGTTGCTGCCGATGGCAAACCCACCATTAGCGGAACCGGGGGGCTTAAGGACGCCACACTAAATATCTACGCTCAAGGGGGAGTTGGCAGTATTGAGTTACTCACGACGGTTCGATCGGATGGCACCTGGTCGATTGCCACCACCGTCCCGTGGACCGTTGCTAAGTACACCATCACGGCAAAACAGATTGGGAGGCAGACCGGGCACAGTTCAGACTGGGCAGATAGCAAAGAGGTTGTGGTGAAACCACCGAAGCTGGTGATCACCCAACCCACCTCGCCGATAGAATCCGGACAGGCAATCCGCGGCACCGGGTATTACCCTGGAGCCAAATTGACCCTGATCCGGGGCGGCGTAGCGCTGCCAGGAACATTCACGAGTGACGAGGCTCTATGGACATTCACGCCTAACGCCATGATGCCGGCCACCTGGACGATTACCGCGGAACAAACCTTCGGCGGCGCAACCTCGAATCGAAGTGATCCGGTTACGTTCAACATTGTGCCGTACCCGCCGGTGATTACTGGGCCTGTGCAGGATTCGACGATAGCGCAGAATCAGGTGATCAACGGTAATCGCACTATATATTGGGAGACAACGCTGACAATGCTGGAGGGTTCGGGCACTGAAGTGCCTGGAAGCTTTACGAAAAAAGCTGATTACACCTGGTCATTTACCCCCAGCCCGGGACTGCCGCCTGGCACCCGGACATTCAAGGTGATACAAACCGTGAACGGGGTGCCTTCCGCAGCCAGCGCTCCTCGCACGTTTAAAGTGAAGCCGCCCAAGCCGGCAATCACCCCACCGCCCAACCCGGCTGCAGCAAAACAGGTACTGACCATCACCGGCGTTTATTCCGGCACCGTCACCCTGAAGATGCTCACTGAGGCCGGCACCGAAGTAGCCGGCGCCTTCAGCACCACCGGGGCTTCCCGTACCTTCACGCCCACTCAGGACTGGGCACCGGGCTCCAACAAGGTCAAGGTCGTGCAGACCGTGGGCGGTGTCGCGTCCGACCCCAGCGATCTGGTCACGCTGACAGTGAAACCGCCCAAACCGGTGATCACCGGGCCGACAACCCCGACGCCCCCTCGACCAACATTTAGCGGCACGGGGCATGACGGGGCGACGGTCAATGTTGTTCAACAGAGCCACTCAACCCCCATTTTGGCCACAGCGACAGTGAGAAGTGGCACCTGGTCGGCGGCTCTAAATGCAAGCATCCCTAATCTTCCGGCGGGACCCTATCCTCTTTCCGCCCGGCAACTGGTCGGGGGCGTGCCGTCTGACTGGACTCCGACGTTCGAGATCAATGTAAAACCACCTAAACCGTCAATCACCCGACCGCCCAACCCCGCCGATGAAAAAGAGGTGCTGACCATTACTGACGTTTGGTCCGGCACCGTCGGCCTGTATATGTTCAGTGAGGCGAACGTCAACATAGTCGGCAACTTCAGCCCCGAGGGGACTACCCGCACCTTCACACGCACGGCCAAATGGCCACCGGGCACCAACAAGGTCAAGGTCCTGCAGATCGTGGGCGGTGTCGCGTCCGACCCTAGCGATCTGGTCACACTGACAGTGAAACCGCCCAAGCCGGCAATCACCCCACCGCCCAACCCGGCTGCAGCAAAACAGGTACTGACCATCACCGGCGTTTATTCCGGCACCGTTACCCTGAAGATGTTCAATGAGGCCGGCACCGAAGTAGCCGGCGCCTTCAGCACCACCGGGGCTTCCCGTACCTTCACGCCCACTCAGGACTGGGCACCGGGCTCCAACAAGGTCAAGGTCGTGCAGACCGTGGGCGGTGTCGCGTCCGACCCTAGCGATCTGGTCACACTGACAGTGAAACCGCCCAAGCCGGCAATCACCCCACCGCCCAACCCGGCTGCAGCAAAACAGGTACTGACCATCACCGGCGTTTATTCCGGCACCGTCACCCTGAAGATGTTCAATGAGGCCGGCACCGAAGTAGCCGGCGCCTTCAGCACCACGGGGACTACCCGCACCTTCACACCCACGGCCGACTGGCCACTAGGCACCAAGGTCAAGGTCGTACAAACCGTGGGCGGTGTCGCGTCCGACCCTAGCGATCTGTCTGAGGTTGCGGTGAAACCACCTATTCCAGCGATCACCGGGCCGACACCCCCAACGTCCCCTCGACCAACATTTAGCGGCACGGGGCATGACGGGGCGACGGTCAATGTTGTTCAACAGAGCCACTCAACCCCCATTTTGGCCACAGCGACAGTGAGTAATGGCATCTGGTCGGCGGCTCTAAATGCAGGCATCTCTGATCTTCCGGCGGGGCCCTATCCTCTTTCCGCCCGGCAACTGGTCGGGGGCGTGCCGTCTGACTGGACTCCGACGTTCGAGATCAAGGTAAAACCACCCACGCCGAAGATCGCCAGACCGCCCAACCCGGCCACCATGAGACAGGCACTGACCGTTACCAACGTGTATTCCGGCATCGTCACCCCGACGCTACGCAATGGGTTCGGCAATCCGATCGACGGCGATTTCGATGGCACCGGGACTAGCCGCACCTTCACACCCTCTCAGGACTGGGGCCTGGGTGATAACACGGTCGGGGCGGTACAAACCGTTAACAGTGTGGAGTCCGATAGAAGTGATGCGCTCACGTTTAAAGTGGTACCGCCCAATCCGGAAATCACCCAACCACCCAGCCCGGCCGCAACGAGACAGGCACTAACCGTTACCAATGTGTACCCCGGCATCGTCACGCTGAAGCTTCTCACTGCGGAGGGCCGTCCAGTAGGCGGCGATTTCGATGGCACCGGGACTAGCCGCACCTTCACGCCCTCTCAGGGCTGGGATTCGGGGGAAAACACGGTCAGGGTGGTACAAACCGCTGGCCGTGACTCTCAGCAAAGTGATCCCATCACGTTTAAAGCGAGACCGCCGACACCGGCAATCGCCCCACCGCCCAACCCAGCTGCGGCGAGACAGGAGCTGAGCGTTACCGAGGTTTATTCCGGCATCGTCACGCTGAAGCTTCTCACCGCGGAGGGCCGTCCAGTAGGCGGCGACTTCGATGGCACCGGGACTAGCCGCACCTTCACGCCCTCTCAGGAGTGGGATTCGGGGGAAAACACGGTCAAGGCGATACAAGCCGTGAACGGTGTAGATTCCGACCCCAGTGACGAATGCACCTTCACCGTGGCCGTGGAGGAAAAACCTGAAACACCATACTTCGTGCTGCCGGAGACAGGGTTCCAAACCCCAACGCGTCCAACCATCAGGGTAATCGGCTTGCCTTCGGCGCTGATGACAGTGCGGCTTGAGGGCTCAGAGACGTTGCACTCGGACACAGCGAACGCGGAGGGCGTGCTGGAGTTCGTGGCCGCGACGCCCTTGGTGCCTGGGCCCAATGCGCTTCAGGTCAAACAGCAGCAGGCAGGCCCTGAGTCCGACTGGAGCGAGCCGCACGCGTTCACGGTCAAAGAACTGCCGAAAGTCCCCGTGATTAATGCACCCACCCAAGGCAGTAGCCCCTCCACTCGCCACATCATGATCAGAGGCGAAGGTGAAAGCCGGGGGCAGATACGCCTGCGCCACAAGGATGCCCCCGAGAACCTGATTGGTATCGTCGAAGGTTCCTCGTCCTGGCGCTGGACCGCAAAGGAGCCATGGGACCTTGGTACGTACACCATTGAGGTGCAGCAGACAGACGACGGTGACAGTTCTTCATGGACAGAG
Source organism: Pseudomonas purpurea (assembly GCF_039908635.1). NCBI lineage: Bacteria > Pseudomonadati > Pseudomonadota > Gammaproteobacteria > Pseudomonadales > Pseudomonadaceae > Pseudomonas > Pseudomonas purpurea. Next base: position 1,153,979 of record NZ_CP150918.1, on the reverse strand, counting down.
CCACGCACATTTACAATCGTCGAGGCACGATACGGGATCGGTGACGCCGGCCCGGTGCTCGCGCAGCCGGTGGTGAGCAACCACGAGAGCGTACTGTTGCGGGTTCAGGTAGTGTCCGGCGAAACCGGTGCAGCGGTCGAGGGAGTGGAGGTTGAGTGGCGCATTGTCGGCGAACAAGCCGTCAAGGCGATTACCGTGACCGACCCGCTGGGTTGGGCCCGCTATCTCTATACGCCAGACACTGCAGGTGAGCATACCGTCGTGGCAGATCTGACCCATGAGAATCAGGGGGTAGAGATTACCCAACGGTTTGAGGTCACTGCATTAACGGACGATGCCTGGGCACAGGAATTCGAGCTGTATCTGGAGGGTGAGAAGGTTGATCTGGCCAAGGGCGATCTCGCACTGTTACGTGGTAAAGCCTATGAATTGGAGCTTAAGGTCAAGAACGGTAGCTTGTTGATTGGCTCCAGCGTCACCTTGCAAGACCTATCGGAAGCCGAGGCACTTGGCCTGAGGTTTGTTCCACCGTTGGGCGCGCCACAACCGCTGGAAGAAGGACAGTCCGTGCGTTGGTCCATCACTTCCGACACAGGTAAAAGCGGTTACTTCGGCTTGAAATTGACCAGCCCGAGACTGCCGGACTGGCAGTTGCCGGGGCGAGTGATTGCCCAGGATCTGAGTGAGGACGTGGACGTACATTTCGATACCTTTGCCAGGGTATTCGGGGGCGCCCCGGCGTATCCGTGCATCGGTGCGACGCATACCTTAACCGTGCGGCCCAAAGCTCAGAGCTTGTTGCTTGGCAAGAAGGTGATTCTGGAAATAACGGAGGACGCCGCAAGCCTCGGGGTCGTCGTGAGCCCTGAACCGAACATTCCTCAAACGCTGGGGGCAGACGGTGTGGGCTGGACGTTCAATTGCGTTAACAGCACGAAAAGCGGGAGTTTTTCAGTGCGGTTGAGGGTGCTGGAGTGGGATCTCAGCTCTTTGGCGTTACCGATGCTTCTGGGGAATAACAAAGTAAAAGTGGTTGATAGTGATGGGCCTCGTGAAATTGGTGGGACCGGTGAACGTTGGAGGACTGGGGTTTGTGTTGCTTCTGCGTTCACGGAGAAGGTCGTTGAGGTGCCGGTGACGGTGCGTATTACCGGCAAGGAACCATCGTTAGGGGAAACTGATAGCCGAGGTTGGATATATATCCATCATGGTGCTGATGAGTCAGTCATCTTCACGTTTCACAACCTGTATGACGGAAGTACTGCCTGATAGTCCGTACTGTTTTTGAAGCAAACAACGCCCTTTCTCGTCCGGGAAAGGGCGTTTTTCACTCCCACACTTGCCTCCTTCCATTTACCGAATCACCAAACCCGCCCATCGCCAATCCCATCTACGCTTAGGTAGGATGGACCTCCCCTTCCCGAGGTTTGGCTTCATGTTCATCGGCGTTCTGCTGGTCATCACCTGGCTCATTCTTTTGCTGCGCTACCCGTCCCGGGCCTTGCCGGTTTCACTGGCGGCCGCTATCGGGTTGGGGCTCGTGGCGACTTGGGTGGTGTGGCTCGACAACCGCGAGGCCAAGCAACTGGCGCGGCTGGAGTTGCGCATCACCTATGCGCCGGAACACTGCCCGGCGGATCGGCCCTTGCAGTTGAAAATGAACAACGGCAACGACGTGCCGCTGACCGAGTTGCGCTGGCGGATCGCGGCCTATGCGCCGGGCGACACCGTGAACCTGGCCGATAACCTGTACGCCGCCCCACGCTATCGCGGCCCCGGCGAATTGCAGGCCGGCGCCAGTTGGGAAGACTGTTTGCCGATGCCGCCGCTGCGCTCCGGCTATCGCCCGCAAACCCTGGAGTTTCGCGCCGAGCGTTTGCAGGGTAGTTTCTCTGACTGACCCCTCACTTCCCCCCTTTTCTTGCACAAGGACCGCGCCATGCCCCTCGCGTTAATCACCGGTTGTTCCAGCGGCATCGGCCGCGCCTTGGCCGACGCTTTCAAAAACGCCGGTTACGAGGTCTGGGCCACGGCGCGCAAGGCTGAGGATGTGGCGATACTCGCGGCGGCCGGGTTCACGGCGGTACCGCTGGACGTCAACGACGGGCCGGCGCTGGAGCAATTGAGCGAACGCATCAATCAGCAACACGGCGGCCTCGACGTGCTGATCAACAACGCCGGTTACGGCGCCATGGGGCCGCTGCTCGACGGCGGCGTGCCGGCGATGCAACGCCAGTTTGAAACCAACGTGTTCGCCGTGGTCGGCGTCACCCGAGCGTTGTTCCCGGTGTTGCGCCGCAGTAAAGGCCTGGTGGTGAATATCGGCAGCGTCTCCGGTGTGTTGGTCACCCCGTTCGCGGGCGCCTACTGCGCCTCGAAAGCCGCGGTGCATGCCTTGAGCGATGCGTTACGCATGGAACTGGCGCCGTTCGGCATCCGGGTGATGGAAGTCCAGCCCGGCGCCATCGCGTCCAGCTTCGCAAAGAATGCAGGCGCTGAAGCAGAGCAGCTCATCACCGAGCAATCGCCCTGGTGGCCGTTGCGCGAAGGTATTCGCGCCCGGGCCAAGGCCTCGCAGGACAACCCGACCCCGGCCACAGTGTTCGCGACAGGGCTGCTCAAAGCCGCGCAACAAGAAAAACCGCCGCGCTTGCTACGGCTGGGCAACGGCAGCCGGGCGTTGCCGCTGCTGGCGGGGTTGCTGCCCAAGGGATTGCTGGAAGCCGGGTTGATAAAGCGGTTCGGATTGCGCGGACAACTTTAAGACCGCTTCGACACCATCGCGAGCAAGCTCGCGATGGCGTCAGAATGTTCAACCCAATTGCGGGTTCTTCATGAAATCGATGAATGCTCTGACCTTCAACGGCAAATGCCGGGTATCCGGATACAACGCGTAGACCCCTTGCCGGGCGAACTGATGATCGGGCAACAACCGTTGCAAGCGTCCGGCATCCAGATCTTCCTGAACCAGCCATTGCGGCAAAATCGCCACGCCGTGCCCGGACAACGCGAACGCCCGCAGCGTGGACGAATTGTCCGCAACAATGGCGGTTCTTCCCGGCCCCGGTTGATAAAGATGCTCGCCGCCCTCGGGGTCCGTCACTGTCAACTCGCTCACCCGCCCATGCCCCAACGTCGGCAAGTGCTCCAGCGCCGCCAAGGTGCTGACAGCCTCATGGCGCTCGATCAGGTTCGGCGCCGCCACCGAGAAAATCTCGAAGGTCGACAACTGCACCGCCCGCAGATTGGAATCGAGCATGCGCCCCAGCCGAATCGCCAGGTCAAAGCGCTCGGAAATCAGATCGGCGTGGGTCGAGGACGTGGACAAGTGAATGTTCAACTGCGGGTGCAACTCCCGAAATACATCCAGCGCGGGCACCACCCGGGCCAACGCATATTCCACTGTGGTGGTGATGCGCAGCGTGCCCCTGAGCTGCGTGTGTTCCGAACGGGCCTCCTCGATCGCCAGTCGTGCTTCGTCCAGGGTCCGCAGGCAACGCAGGTAAAAGCGCTCCCCGGCATCGGTCAGCGCCAGTTGCCGGGTGTTGCGGGTCAGCAAGGTGACGCCGAGTTCGGCTTCCAGACGCTTGAGGTTGAAACTCACCACGGCGCGGGTTTGCCCGAGCAAGTCGGCGGCAGCGGTCAATGACCCCGCCTCGACCACGGCTTTGAAGGTGTCGAATCGATCCAGGCTGACCATGTTTACACCGAAGGTTTGTCAAAATAATTTTGACAAACTAGCAGCCAAACCACCGTTTCTCCAGCAGCGCAAACGCCCTACCCTGCGCCTCTGTCTGCCTGGAGGCTGCCATGGCCTATCGCTCCAAAGTCGCGCTGGTGTATTTGCTGGGCTTCGCCCTCGACCTGCTGAACATGTTTGTCGCCAGCATCGCCTACCCCGACATCGCCCTCGAACTGCACGCCTCGGTCACCGAACTGGCGTGGATCAGCAACGCCTACATGCTCGGGCTGACGCTGATCATTCCGTTGAGCGTCTGGCTGGCGGCACGGCTCGGCGAACGGCGGCTGATCCTCGGTTCATTGCTGCTGTTCGGCCTCGCTTCGGTGCTGGTGGCGGAGGCCAGTTCGATTGAAACGCTGATCGGTTGGCGGCTGGTTCAAGGGCTCAGCGGTGGGCTGTTGATTCCCATTGGCCAGGCCCTGGCCTTCCGACACTTTCCACCGGAACAACGCAGCCGCTTGACCACCTGGGTGATGTCGGTGGCGTTGTTGGTGCCAGCGCTGTCGCCCGCGGCCGGTGGGCTGATTGTTCAGGCCCTGTCCTGGCGCTGGGTGTTTTACCTCAACGTGCCGCTGACCCTGCTCGCGTTTGTACTCGGTGTGCTATGGCTGAAGGCCGATGCTCCGGCAACCGAGCGCCCGACACTGGACGCCCGTGGCCTGCTGCTCGCCGCCTCGACCCTGGGCCTGCTGCTGATTGCCTTGAGCCTGTTGAGCGACACCGCAAGCCGTCGCCTCGGCATGCTCGTACTGATGCTGAGTGCCGTTGCACTGTGGCTGTACCTGCGCGATGGCTGGCGAAAACCGGCACCCGTCCTCGATTTGCAACTGCTCAACAGCCCCTCGCTGCGGCTGGCGATGCTGGTGTATTTGCTGATACCCGGTGTGTTCATCGGCACCAGCCTGATTGCAGTGCTGTACCTGCATCAGCTCGGTTTTGGCACGGCGCAAATTGGCGCGTTGATGTTGCCTTGGGCGCTGGGTTCAGCGGTGGCGATTGTCACGGGCAAGCGCTGTTTCAACCGCTTCGGTCCCAAGCCTCTACTGGTCGTCGGCATGCTGTTGCAGAGCCTCGGTATTGGCCTGCTGACACTGATCGATCAGCCGCAAGGCTCGCTGCCGATCATCGCCTACACCTTGATGGGGCTGGGCGGCAGCCTGTGCAGCAGCAGCGCGCAAACCCTGGCGTTCCTCGACATTCGCCCTGAACGCATGGGCCACGCCAGCGCGCTATGGAACATCAATCGGCAACTGAGTTTCTGCCTCGGTGCGGCGGTGTTGAGTGCCTTGCTCGGCGCCCTCGGCCCTCAATCACCCCACGCGTTCGAGCGGTGTTTCCTCGTTGCGGCGCTCCTCTCGCTGCTGCCGATCTTCGCCGTTTTGCGCTTCGATTCAACAACCGTACGGGCGCTTCTCAGCCCTTATCCCCCTCAGGAAAAAACCTCATGAACGACTACCGCGAGTATTTTGATGAAGTGATCCACGCCCATCAGTTGATCGAGCAATGGTTTTCCAGCCAGCAGAATGACGGGACGCTGGAACATCTGTTGACGCGCTTTTCGCCTGAATTCTCGATGATCACGCCGATGGGCAAAGCCCTGGACTTCATGGCCCTGACTGCACTGTTCCAGCAGGCGGGCGGCAAGCGTCCGGGCTTCACGATCCAACTCAGCGAGTTACGCGGTATCGATCAACACGCCAACGGCGCCACCGTCAGCTACCGCGAGGCGCAGACGGATGGAACAGGGTTACGCACGGCTCGGTACTCAACGGCGATCTTTGAAAAGCCGCCTTCTGGGCAGTTGAAGTGGCGGCACCTTCACGAAACATTCTGTAACGAGTAAGCGGGCCGCAGGCCCGGATGAAATTGCCAATCCATTCGATGTCAGTAAAATGCCCGCCTTTGAAGCGCCCAGCGCTTCACACAGGATTCAGTGGTACGCAAGGAGAATGGATGCGCCAGCGATAAACGCCAGGTAAGGGACTGCCAGCGACTCACAGAACCGGTATTGCCCTGCCTGCCCCTGATAAAGCGACGATCCGTTCGCCTGTCACGCGTTTTTCGCCTTCAACCATTACCCGCCCCATCCGAACACCTGGCCTTGAGCGCCTCACTCGGGCCTTTTGTCGCACCGTTTTTAATACAGATCAGGGAATATCCGTTGAAACTCTCCAACCTTCTACCTTTGGCCGTCGCAACGTTGCTCATCGGTTGCGCGACCCCACCGGCAGATAAAGACCAAAGCCTGAACGACACACTGCCCACACTCACCTTGCAAGACGTACTGCCTGCACCGGTCGCCAATGAGTACTGCAACGCGAGCATGGACAGCGACATCTTGTATGGCATTGGCAGCCGACTGTTTAACAACGATGAACTTCAGGAAGCCAAGAGTTGCTTCATCATGGCGGCGCCCAAGCACGACCGTGCTTTCTGCTTTTTGGCGACCATCACCGAACAGGACGAGTCCAAGACCGAAGCCCAACGCAATACTGAAGCGTTCAACTACATCGCTTATTCGGCCGCCAAAAATGACTGGTGCGCCGCGTTCGGCATGTACCAAAGCTACTCGTACCCAAGCCGCGGCGCCAAACAGGACAAAGCCCTCGCCCTGCGTTGGCTGGAGCGCTCCGCACGCCACGGCAGCCCGGACTCGCAGCACATGCTCATGAGCCTGTATGAAAACGAAGGCAAGTTAGTCGACAGTTACGCCTGGTCGAGAATCAAGAGCACCGCGGATGACACGTCAGACACGGACGACCTGAAAAAAGAAATGACGCCTGAGCAAATCGCGCAAGGCGACAAACTCTATGACGAACTCCGCAAAACCGTGACCACTCAAAAAGCCATGTATGACGAGGCACGGGAAGAAGACATCGGGCTGTACTCGGCGAACATCCATCTGGACTTCCCGGACACGTTCAAAGGCATGCCGTCGGCTGAGCGCTATAACTTCGTCAAACAATCCATCGCCACCGTACTGGCTTATCCAGGCATGGAAACACGCGGCCAAGTGCTGAGTTACATCATCATCGCCCGGCAGGCACAGCTGAAAAACCCGGCCATCGACATTCTGCAGAACAAACAGATTGTGGCCATTTTGAAAGACGACAACCTGACCATGGGCCAAACCATCGATCAGGCCACCAGCATCCTGAACACAGCGTACAAATAACCGCTTGGCCTAATGCCGGTCAGTTAAGAAAACTCAGCGTCTGAATGCTTTGTTCTGATCCGAAATCCACCCCTCACTGTAGAGACCGGTACATCCTTTACACACCCCAACCCTCTCCCCAAAGGGGCGAGGGGAAAGGGAGCAGATCTCCATGCCTTTCAAAACCTGAGTTCGACTCGGACTTTCAGGTCGATGTCACTCGAATGAACACCGCCGTCAGTTCCCTCGCCCCTTTGGGGAGAGGGTTAGGGTGGTTCTCGAGTCTGGCAAACAACCTGAAGCACTCCTCGTAAAAGTGACGCTAACTGATCGGCATTAACCACTTGGCCTGTATGTTGTGAAGGGCTAGGGCCCGCATCAACACCGCATGTTTCCCTGCCCAAACAACACAAAACCCGCCACCTCTCACAAGACTGGCGGGTTTTGTCCATTGAGGCATTCCATTGCCGGGCATGGGAACCATCAAAAGGAACGTTTATGTCGAGTCGCTTTTTGAAGGACAATGCCAGCGCTTCCGAGGAAGGTTCCGACATATTTTGACGGTTGCGCTGGGTGATGAGGGACGGATAACCTTTTCGGGTCGCTGCCAATCAGCGATCGGGTGTGGTAGCCCGGATATTTCATAGGAGTGACTCAACCCACTGGAACATCACTATGTCTAAAGCTACCCCCAATCCCACTGAAACCGACAGCACCTCCCCCTACGCCTCTCTCGACTCAAAAGAACTCCACGCCGCCGCCCACCGCGCGCTCGATCACTACCTGGTGCTGCCCGAAACCAAAGCACTGTTAGCCGACCGACGTCCCGGCTGCATTTTCGTTATTGCCCTCGACGTCGACAGCGAAACCCTGCTGGCTCACGCCTGCGAAACCCTGGCGTCGGCCAATGTCATGGCCAGTGATCTGGCGTTTGAGCTTGAAGGCCCCAAACGCAATACCGCCCTGGCAATTCAGCAGCTGATTTCCCTGGCCGAGTTGGCGGTGAATCGCGCGCTGGATCACCTCGATCCACCGGATTCACCAGCGTAACAACTGCTACGCGCTTTTGTGGCGAGGGAGCTTGCTCCCGCTCGGCGGCGAAGCCGTCGTAGAACCTGAGAATGCGGTGTACCTGACAGAATGGAGTTGCGACCATTTGGGGCCGCTTCGCGCCCCAGCGGGAGCAAGCTCCCTAGCCACAGAAAGCGCCCCTCGCCACAGGGTTACTCCACGCCCTCTTGGTTCACCACCGTGCACGTAATCCCCGCCGCCAGCAGCACCCCGTCCGACACTTCATCAATGTGGGCAATTTGGTTGTATCAAACCCTTCCCTGTCAGAGCGGGTAGGCAACCAGATTAGGAACGTTCTGGAATGACGGGTCCTGACCCGACGCGACCGGGTAAAGCAGTTGAACGGAAACAGGCAGGTCTGTGTCCGGCTCCAATAGGTACTTGTCCCCCTTGGGCGTGCGCAACTCGATAATCCCCTCTGTACCGTCATGCGTCACGTCGAGCCAGGGATTGGCGTAAATTTTCGTGCCCTGTGGCAATCCTGCGCTCGAAACTTTCCACTGCGCAATCGAGTGCCGGGTGGATCTTAGAATGAGGTCATAACTGTATATCCAGCCTTTAGTGGCCTGATCCTGCCACGCACCATTAAACGTCTGACGCACCTGGATTTCTTGCTCTTCAATACCCGTTGCCAAAACAGCACAATAGAGATCCACCATATGGGTCGGCTGGTAATAAATAATTGCGCACAACTCGGCAACTGATGAAGACCTTAAATCTTTTTCGGAAATTAAAGTCACTGTGCGTTTAGGGTTCCACCCCTGAGTTTGCACATCAGTAATCGTTATCATGCTGGAGTCATAGAAACCCGGTCTAAAAACCATCTGCGCACCCTTGACTGGCATCGAAGCGTGCAGCAGGGTCACGCCCTCGTATGCCCGGAACTCCAGACGTGATCCGACAGGAGGTGGTGCGCCATCCGTTTCAAGGGTAAATCCGAGCGTCACCGGCACGCCCTTTTTAATACCATTGATAAAATTATCCATCTTGACATTTATCAGCTTTGTCATTTTCAAAATCCTTTTTAAAAATACTATTACACCAAAAAAATATAGCCGGATAAGTACCAACCCTTAAATACAAACCAATATAAGCCACCTATAAAAGTGACGACCTGCAAACTAACACATAACAAAACAACCAAACCCCCTAACTAACACCCCATTACAATTGGCACACAAAAAGAACAACACACCTGCTGCAAAGTTACTCTTCACCAACCACCACCGTACAAGTAATCCCCGCCGCCAGCAGCACGCCATCCGGCACTTCGTCGATGTGTATCCGCACCGGCACCCGTTGCGCCAAGCGTACCCAGTTGAACGTCGGGTTGACGTCGGCGATCAACTCGCGGCTCTCGGGGTTGTCACGGTCGTAGATACCGCGCGAAATACTCTCGACATGGCCCTTGAGCACTTCGCCGCTCATCAGTTGCATATCGGCCTTGTCGCCGACCTTCACACGCGGCAGTTTGGTCTCTTCGAAGAAGCCGTAGACCCAGAACGAGTGCATGTCGACCACGGCCATTTTCGCTTCGCCGATGCGCGCGTAATCACCGCGATGAACGTTGAGGTTGGTGACGTAACCGTCCACCGCCGCCAGCACTTGAGTGCGCTTGAGGTTCAGTTCCGCTGCTTCCAGTTGCGCCTGGGCGTGCTGATAGTCGGCCAGGGCCGAGTCGGCGATGTTGCTGGCGTCGTCGCGGTTTTCCTTGGAGATCACCAGGTTGTCGAGGTCGGCGCGGCGGTGCGCGTTGACCTTGCGCATTTCCCAGGTGGCCTTGCGTGAGGCCACCAGCGACTGCGCTTGCTTCACCGCGATCTGGTAATGCTCAGGGTCGATCTGCATCAGCAGGTCACCCTTTTTCACCAATTGGTTGTCACGTACCGGCACGTCGACCACCTCGCCCGTGACGTCGGCAGCCACGTTGATGATGTCGGCGCGCACCCGGCCGTCACGGGTCCACGGGGTGTTCATGTAATGCACCCACAACGTGCGGCCGATCCACATCGCGAGGGCCAGCACCAACAAGGTCGCAAGCAGGCTGAAGAGCTTTTTCATCGAATCGGTCTCACTGATAAACAGTCAGCGCCAGGGCGCCGAACAAACAAGTAAAGAGGCTCAGGCGCAGCAACGCCGGGTGCCAGAAGAAGCGGTACAGATCAAAGCCCGAGAGGAACCGGTCCAGTGCCCAGGCCAGCGCCGCAGCGATGAAAAACATCAGGGTCATGGTCGGCATGTACACGCCGTGGAAGGCGATTTCACGAGGCATGGTCAGGTCCTTGAGCGGCGGCGAGTGCCGCCAGCGGCGATTGCGGATCGAGCAACGAGGTGCGGATGAAATGCAGGTAACTCTTCACCCGGCGCAGCGCCGAGGTGTCAAAGTGCGGGGCGAAGGGCTCGTCGGTGGCCTGGACGCGGCTGATGGCGTGGTCGACCGCAATCAAGCTGCGCTCCAGGTTGCTTTGGCTCGGTTGCAGGAACAGCCGCACCAGCGAGCGCCCCATGACCCGGATCGCCTGCCGCCACGATTGGGTTTCGGCATAGGCTGGATGCACGGGGAGAATCGCCTGTTCCTTGCGCAACTCGATGATCGCGTGGCCGACTTCCAGCACCACGAACATCCAGCGCAGCAGGTCGCGTTGCACCTGCGGTTGCCCCGCCGCCAGCCCATAGGCCTGATGCACGAGGTCGCGGGTGCTGCTTTCGAAACTTGAGGCCAGCCCCTTGAGTTTGCCGCTGATGGCGTACACCACTTGCCCGCGCAGGTCCTGCTCCAGACGACGCCACAACCAGCGACTGTTGGGCGGCAAAATAATCGCCCCGGCCGCCGCGCACACCAGCATGCCCAGCACCATGGCGATGTAGTCGTTGATGAAGGTGTAAGGGTTGTAGACCGTCAGGTTATCCGGCACCGAACCGGTACTGAAAAAGATCAGCAAGCCCAGGCCCACGCCTGCGTACTGCGGCCGTGAGGTGAGGAACGAACCGAGGACGATCACCGGCGCGAGCATCACGCACAACAGGGGAAAACCGTCGATCCAGGGGAAGATGAAAAACATCTCGACGAAGCCGATCAGCGCCCCGAGCAACGTCCCGCAAGCCATTTGAAACGCCATGCGCTTGGGGTTCGGCGTCGCGGCTGACAGGCCAACGGTGGCCGCCGCAATCAAGGTCATGGTGGCGCCGCTCGGCCACGCCGTGGCGACCCAGTAACTGCCCAGCACGATCAGGATGAACGCGGCGCGAATCCCCGAAGCGGCGGACGCCAGCCCGTTGGTTTTCGGGGTGTAGGGCTCGTCCCATTGTTCGCGTTCGTGGCTGTGCTCGGCCAGCGAAGCGTGGGTCTGTGCATAACTGTGCAACTCATCGACGAAGCGATACAGCAGCTCGTACGCGGTGTGGAAATCCAGTTGCTCGGCGTCGCTCGGCCCGGTCTCCTGAAAGATCGCCCGCAAGCTGCGAACCCGCGCCGGCAACCCTTCTTTATAAGCTGCCAGTTGCGCGGCCAACCGCGCGGCGTCGGCATGGGTCAGGGCGCGGCCGGAGAACCCGTCGAGCAGTTCGGCCAGGTCCTGCAAACCGGGTTTGATTGCCGCCACCACGTGATCGGTGCCACTGCTGCGCAGGCGTTCGAGCAACTGGTGCAAGGCGTTGAAACGGGTGGTGATGCCCATGAACTCGCTGTTCAAGCGGCTGAGCCGACCGTTGCGCCGACGCATGTGCGGGTCCTCGAACACAGTGACGCTGCGCAAGCCTTCCAGGCCCACGGCTTCGGCAATGAAACCCACGTTGCGCCGTTCAAAGGTGTCGCGCTGACTGCGCCCGCGCAAGCCATCGGTGACGAACAGCGCGAACACGCCGAAGCGTTGGTACAACGCGTTGCGCATCGCCGCACTGGCGGTTTGCGGCAGGATCGCGGCGCTGACCAGGGTCGCACAGAGAATCCCCAACGAGATTTCCAGCACCCGCCAGACCGCCGCCATGAACGCGCCGTCCGGGTGCGCCAATGCGGGCAAACCGACCATCGCGGCGGTGTAACCGGCCAGCACAAAACCGTAGGCGCGAAAGTTGCGATTACGCGCCGCGCCCGCCGAGCAGACCCCGACCCAGATCGCCAGCGAGCCGAGAAACAGTTCGGTGTTCTGCGCGAACAACGCGATCAGCGCGACCATCACCGCCGAGCCGGCCAGGGTGCCCAGGAAGCGATAGAAACTCTTGGCGAACACTTGGCCGCTCTGCGGCTGCATGACGATGAATACAGTGATCATCGCCGTGCGCGGTTGCGGCAATTCCAGGCGCATGGCCAGCCACAGGGTCAGGAACGCGGCAATCAACACTTTGAAAATGTAGACCCAGGTCACGCCGTCACTGCGTGCCCAGTCGAAAAAACCGCGGCGCCATTCAAGGGAGTACAGCCAGCGCAGCGGTGCAGGCAAGGGAGTCATGAAATCCTGCTCATTGAGAAAAGACTTGGGACAGGCGAGATCCTGTGGCGAGCGCGCTTGCTCGCGCTGGGCTGCGTAGCGGCCCCAAAATTCTGGCAACCCATGTCGGTTTTGTGAGTGCTACGCACTCAAGCGCGAGCAAGCTCCCTCGCCACAAATGTGGGCGTGCCTGAAACATTGGGTTCACCTCAAAATACTCGGGGTTTTCGGGGCCTGGACTTTGCTGTCGGCCGGCACATCGTTACCCGCGCCGAGCCCGCCGCCGAGGGCGGTGACCAGCTCGGCATGGGCGCTCAACCGAGCGGCCTGAACCTGCTGCTGCACTTGCTGCTGTTTGAACAACAGGCTCTGGGCATTCAGCACGTTGAGGTAATCGGTAAGGCCGCGCTGGTAGGCGATCATCGCGATGTCGTAGGTCTTCTGCGCCGCGGCCACCGACTCGGCGGCGAAGGTTTGCTGCTTGTCCATGGACTCGCGGCGAATCAACTGATCAGAGATACTTTTCAGCGCATCGACCAGCGTCTGGTTGTACCTGGCCACGGCGATGTCATACCCGGCCGCGGCTTCGCCCAGTTCCGAGCGCAAGCGCCCGCCATCGAAGATCGGCAGGGAGATTGCCGGGCCGACGCTGTAGTTGAGCTTTTTGCCAGTCAGAAACTCCAGCGCGCCGCCGCCCGTGGCCATGTAGCCCAGGCTGCCAACCAGATCGACGTTGGGATAGAAACCGGCGTGCGCCACGTCGATACCGCGTGCCTGCGCCGCCACTTGCCAACGGCTGGCGACCACGTCCGGACGCTGGCCGAGCAACTGCGCCGGCAGCGCCGAAGGCAGTTTCAGCGCGGCACCCAACGACAATGTCGGCCGCTGCAAGCGTGCGCCCTCCCCCGGGCCCTTGCCGGACAGTGCGGCGAGCTGGTTGCGGCTCAAGGCGATTTCTTCGTCCAGTGCGTCCAGTTGCCGATGGGTTTCCGGCAGCGGGGTTTGGGCCTGGCTCACTTCAAAATGGGTGCCGATACCGCCGTCCAGACGCTTTTGCGCCAGGTCGAGAATCTGCTGTTGCTGAGTGAGGGTCGCCGCCACGATGTCCCGCTGCGCGTAATGCAGCGACAACTGGATGTAGGCGCGCACCACGTTGTTCTGCAATTCGAGCTGCGCCATGCGCGCTTCGGCGGCGCTCATGTGAGCCATGTCCACGGCGCGCTCGGTGGCATTGCGTTCGCGGCCCCACAGGTCGAGGGCATAGCTGAAACCCAGCGCGGCGTTGTTGTCCCAAGTGGTGGTGTTGGCCAGCTCGCCCGGCCCGTAGAACTGATCGGTGGGCCAGTTGTGGCGCTTGAGGGTGGATTGGCCGTTGACCTGCAACGACTCGACCGACTCGGCGACACCGGCCATGGACTTGGCCTGACGCACGCGAGCCGCGGCCATGGCCATGCTTGGGCTACCCTCTACGGCACGTTCGACCCAGGCATTGAGTTGAGAGTCGCCATAGGCCTGCCACCAGTGGGCAGTGGGCCACTGCGCGTCCTTCGCGGCGCTTTGGATAGCGTCGTCTGTGGCCAAGGTATTGGCGGCGAGTGTCTTGCCTTGTGGGGCAATTCCTCCGGTTCCGATGCAGCCGCTGATTGCTAACGATAAAGCCCAGACACTGAGAGTCTTCAGCTCTCTGATGATGCGACGCGGCACTGCTGCAAATTCCTGGAATAGGGGGAGGTACGAAATATTGGGGAACGGACACCGCCCCCTGTGGGAGCGAGCTTGCTCGCGATAGCGGTGGGTCAGGCAACATCAATGCAGGCTGTGATGGCCCCATCGCGAGCAAGCTCGCTCCCACAGGTTTGATGTTCCGGCGGTGGCGCAATTCTAGGGGTGGGTCTGGACGGCGATAAGCCGGGATTCCTGTGAATCTTTGTTACCGTTAACGCGATAATCCCTTGGTCGCCTCTTTAGTCGCCTGTAAAGACGCAGCAACTTCGTGTCACAATTTGTTATCGCCCCCGAGAGCACCCCATGGACACTTTGCAAAACATGCGCGCCTTCAGCTGTGTCGCCGAGGCCGGCAGCTTCACTGCCGCCGCTGTGCAGCTTGATACAACGACAGCCAACGTCTCGCGCGCGGTCTCCAACCTGGAAGCCCACCTGCAAACCCGCTTGCTCAACCGCACCACCCGGCGCATCGCCCTGACCGAGGCCGGCAAACGCTATTTGCTGCGCTGCGAACAGATCCTGGCTTATGTCGAAGAAGCCGAAGCCGAGGCCAGCGACGCCCATGCGCGGCCGGCCGGTCAGCTCAAGGTGCATACGATGACCGGGATCGGTCAGCACTTCGTGATCGACGCCATCGCCCGTTATCGCAAGACCCACCCGGACGTCACCTTCGACCTGACCATGGCCAACCGCGTACCGGACTTGCTGGACGAGGGTTACGACGTGTCGATCGTGCTCGCCAGCGAACTGCCGGATTCGGGGTTCGTCTCGCAACGGCTGGGCATCACCTACAGCATCGTTTGCGCGTCCCCGGCCTACGTCAAAGCCAATGGCTGCGCGCACAAACCCAGCGACCTGCTGAACCACGCCTGCCTGCGCCTGGTGAGCCCGGTGATTCCGCTGGAGAAATGGCTGTTCGACGGCCCGGAAGGCCAGGAAATGGTCACCATCAACAGTTCACCGTTCCTGGTGAACTCGGCCGATGCGATGAAAACCGCGATCATCAGCGGCATGGGCGTCGGCGTGCTGCCGGTGTACGCCGCCATCGAAGGCCTGCGCAACGGCACGCTGGTGCGGGTGATGCCCAACTACCGTTCGCAAGAGCTGAACCTGTACGCCATCTACCCCTCGCGCCAGTACCTGGACGCGAAGATCAAGACCTGGGTCGAGTACCTGCGTGGTTCCTTGCCGGAAATTCTGGCGGCTCATCAGGCTGAACTGACAGCCTATGAACTGAGCGGCAGCTTGAGCGGGGCACGCTTGGCCAACTGATCGTAAGGATTGGTGCGATCCAGTGTGGCCCTCGCAAAAACCCGACAGGGAATGTTAGCGTGCCAACCATTCCCCTCCGCCTGACGAGCCTTCCTGCGATGAAAAAGACCGTACTTGCCTTCAGCCGCGTCACGCCCGACATGGTCGAGCGCCTGCAACAGGATTTCGACGTGATCGTGCCCAGCCCCAAGCACGGCGACATCCACGCGCAGTTCAATGAAGCCCTGCCTCACGCTCACGGTTTGATCGGTGTCGGTCGCAAGCTTGGACGCGCCCAGCTGGAAAACGCCAGCAACCTGGAGGTGGTTTCCAGCGTGTCGGTGGGCTATGACAACTACGACCTGAACTACTTCAACGAGCGCGGGATCATGCTCACCAACACCCCGGACGTGTTGACCGAGAGCACCGCCGACCTGGCCTTCGCCTTGCTGATGAGCAGCGCCCGACGCGTGGCCGAGCTGGACGCCTGGACCAAGGCCGGGCAGTGGCAGGCCAGTGTCGGTGCGCCACTGTTTGGCTGCGACGTGCATGGCAAGACGCTGGGCATCGTCGGCATGGGCAACATCGGCGCGGCCATCGCACGGCGCGGGCGGCTGGGCTTCAACATGCCGATTCTCTACAGCGGCAACAGCCGCAAGAGCGCGCTGGAACAGGAGCTTGGTGCGCAGTTCCGCAGCCTCGACCAGTTGTTGGCCGAAGCCGATTTCGTGTGCCTGGTGGTGCCGCTCAGCGACAAAACCCGGCACCTGATCAGCCACCGCGAGCTGGCCTTGATGAAGCCCGGTGCCATCCTGGTGAACATTTCCCGAGGGCCGGTGGTGGATGAGCCGGCGTTGATCGAAGCCTTGCAGACCCAGCGGATTCGCGGGGCGGGGCTGGATGTCTACGAACAGGAACCGCTGGCGGATTCGCCGTTGTTCCAGCTGAAAAACGCCGTCACCTTGCCGCACATCGGCTCGGCCACCGTTGAGACCCGCGACGCCATGGCCAACCGCGCAGTGACAAACCTGCGCAGCGCGCTGCTGGGCGAGCGACCGCAGAACCTGGTGAACCCGCAGGTCTGGAAGGGCTGACTCACTCAGGCACGTCTTACCCGGACGTGCCTTCCCCCGCTCCCGGTTACTCGATCACATCAAAGTAGGTGAAGTTCGACGGCTGCGTACCGTTGACAAAATAGACGGCAAAGGCTTGATGTTTGATCAGTCTCTTGAGGTATTCCTTTGGCACATCGACCTCAACCCTGCGCCCATCCATCAGCGTGAGGCTGCATTCAAAGTCGGAAATGCCAGGCGTGGCACCGCCACAATAAAACAGAATCCGGTCACCCTCTTTCATCCCTTCATACGACAACACGACCGCCAGTGTCTCACCGACAATCAGCCGGTATGCCAGCATCGAGGTGCCGTTAAGTAATGGAATGAAAGGCGCCGCCGGATAAGCCGAATTGAGGATGCCGCGCTCACGCCCTCCGGAACTGATGAGCCTGCGAATCTCCTCGATTTTCTCACGTTGTTCGTTGTTCATCTCATGCCCTCGTCCATTACCGATATTGAAACCTGTTACTCACGGTAAGTCCGAACCCGCAACTCGTCTACTGTCATATATGACAGTAGACAAACTTGAAACACTGCACAAACCCTCCACAAAAACAGCAGAAGACATAACTTGCAATTCAGTCCCCGCTCACCATCAGCACCTGCACTATAAACTCCAGACCCTGTTATTCGCCCCTCGCGAACCTTACTTCTGGAGAAGTCATGACATGCACATTTTGACCACGGCCCACCTGATAAGGTGGTGCAAAGTAACTATTGTTTTAATGGTGGGAGTTTTTGGAGTACTGGTGGTATTCAGTAACTTGACCGACTACCCCTCCAACTATGAGTTCGTCGGGCACATCCTCAGCATGGACACCACCCAGGGGAATGGCTCATTGATGTATCGGGCCATTACTTCCGAGATGATGCATCATCGGTTCTACTGGATGATCATGACCCTGGAAAGCATCTTCACCGCGTGTTGCCTATTGGGAACTTATCAGCTCTACCGAAAGATCAATGCCCCCCGCAAAGAATTCCACGAGGCCAAAAAGTACGCCATCGCGGGTTTCATGATCGCGATTTTTATTTACTACTTCATCTTGCAGGTTATCGGTAACGAATGGTTCGACATGGACACTTCCCCGCAATGGAATGCCATGGGGTGGGCGCGCGGCATCGTTGAATTCCTGATGCCCGCGCTGTTCTTTCTGGTCATGAAGAACGATCACTGAGACGCGTTGTTCGATCAGGCCATTTTGCTGTTTACCGGTATCACGGCCGGTTTCGGCTTGCGGAACACCAGCACGTTCCCCAGCATCACCAGTACCAGCCCGGCGAGTGCGGGTGCAGTCCACTGATAACCCTCGGCGAACGCCGACACGTTCAACGCCACCACCGGGAACAACACCGTGCAATACGCGGCGCGCTCGGGGGCCCATGCGCCCGACCAGCGTCAGGTAGGCGGTAAACCCGATGACCGAGCCGGGAATCACCAGGTACAGCAACGAACCGATGTAACGGGTGTTCCATTCCATGTCGAAGGGAATGCCCTTGACCAGGCAATACACCGACAGCATCGCCGCGCCATACGCCATGCCCCAGGCATTGGTGGTCAACGGTTTCAGGCCGGCTTTCTGTTGCAGGCTGGACAGCATGTTGCCCGCCGAGAAACACAAGGTGCCCAACAATGCCAAGCCAAGGCCCAGCAGGGTTTGCGGGCTCGCGGTATGCCCCGCCAGCTCCGGCCAGAACAGCAGGCCCAGCCCGAATAACCCCAGCGCCCCGCCCATCAGCACATTGCGGGCGATTTTCTGGCCGAAGAACACCCGCGCGTTCAAGGCGTTCCACAACGTCGCGGTGGAAAACACCACCGCCACCAAGCCACTGGGAATCCACTGGCTGGCGGTGAGAAAACACATGAAGTTGATACAGAACAGACACAGCCCCTGGGCCAGACAGATCAGGTGCCCGCGCCAGTTCATCACTTGCAGGCGCCGGCTGAGCAGCAACATCACGAACAGCACCAGCGCCGCGAGGCCGAAGCGATAGACGATCGACACCGGTATCGCCACCCCCCCCAGTTGCAGTTTCAAGGCAATCCAGGTGGTGCCCCAGATCAGCACGGTGAGCAGGTATAACGAGAGGTTCATGACGGCAACTCCTGAGTAATGCCCGCAGTCTCCCCGCCCACAGTGCCACGCGCTTGCATAAACTTGCGCTTTTGCAGACGCATGGGCTGGCAGCGCGAAGGTGACAGAGTAGGATGCAAGGCGTTGGAGAAACGATCATGCCCGCACTGCAAACCCTGCAAGTTTTTCAAGCCCTCAACCGCTCGCCCAATGCTCGCCTGGAGCACAGCGCCGAGCTCGGTGACGGCATGGCCGCAGCCTTGTGGAGCAACCATCACGACGCCCAAGAGTATGAAGCGCCGGGCCATCACACCCTGTCCTGCTACATCGCCGGGGGCACCGGGACCTTTCGCCGCGAATCACCCGGCACCAAGGGCGGCCCGGACAAACTCTGCATCCTGCCCGCCGAACACCAGTCCGCGTGGGTGATCAACGGCGAAATCCGCCTGGCGCACCTTTACTTCAGCCCCGAGCACTTTGCCCTCGGCTGCGTGACCTTGCTCGACCGCGAACCCCGCGAACTGCAACTGCGCGAAAGCACGTTCCTTGAGGACGCACAGCAAGCCTGGCGCTTTCGCCAGTTGATTCAGCTGAACTGGAACGAACCCGGCGAACGCCTGCTGACCAGCAGCCTGGCCCATGAAATGCTCAGCCATACCTTGCTCAGTCAGGTTGGCCTGCGCCAGGGTTTACGTTTGAAGGGTGGCCTGGCCGCCTACCAGCGTCGGCATTTGATCGAATACATCGACAACCATTTGGCCGACCCCATCAGCCTGGGTCAGTTGGCGGGCCTGTGCGCGCTGTCGGAGTATCACTTTGCGCGGATGTTTCGCCAGAGCTTTGGCCTGCCGCCCCATCAATACCTGTTGGCCCGACGCCTGGCCCACGCCCGGCAGTTACTGCGCAGCACTTCCCAGCCGTTGGGCGACATCGCACTGGCCTGCGGCTTTGCCAGCGCCAGCCATTTCACTAACCGCTTTCGGCAAGCCATGAAAGGAACGCCCGGCGAATACCGTCAGGCGTTTTTGCGCTAACCGTCAGAACTCCAGTGTGCTGGACAACGACACCTGCCGCGAATCGCCCATCGACACAAAGAACCGGCTCGCCGCCGAGGTGTAATAGGTGCGATCAAACAGGTTCTTCACGTTGAGCTGGAACTTGACCTTCTGCCCGTCGAGCTGGGTGTCGTAGGTGGCGAACGCGTCCGCCACGGTGTAACTCGGCAACTGGAAATCGTCCACCGCGTTGCCGGCCCGCTCACCGACATACCGCGCCCCCGCGCCCACTCGCAATTGATCACCGCCGATGAGGCTGCCGAAGTCGTAGACCGCCGACAGCGAGCCGGTGTTCTTCGCCACGTTTTGCAAAGGCTTGCCTTTGAGGACCGGGTCCTGGGTGACTTCGGCATCGGTGTAGGCGTAGCTGCCGATCAGGCTCCAGCGCTCGCTCAACTGGCCCGTCAGGTCCACTTCCAGGCCTCGGGAACGGACTTCACCGGCCGCGCTGTAGACGATGTTGTTCGGGTCGGCCGAGTTGGAAACCATCACGTTGCGCTTCTTGATATCGAACAGCGCGATGTTGCCGGTCACGTAGCCCGGCATGTCGAGCTTGGCCCCCAACTCCCAGGACTTGGATTCTTCCGGTGCCACGCTGCCATCCAGCACCTGGGTGCTGCCGCTCAACGGGGCAATGGTCGAGTTGGGTTTGAAGGACTCGGTGTAGCTGCCGTAGAACGACAACTCATCGGTGTAGCGATACACCAACCCGGCGCGTGGCACCCACGTCTGGCCGTTGCTGTCGGTGTTGGCCTTGAACGGTCGCCCCTTGCCCGCGTACTGGTCGTACGCCTGGAAGCGGGCGCCCGCCACCAGGATCCATTGGTCGTTCAGGTGAACCGAGTCCTGCAGGAACAGCGAGTCACTGCGCAGCAGGTCGGTCTGGGCGCTGTCGGCCGGGCTGACCGTGCTGCCCGCGACTTCCCGGTCGTAGACCGGGTTCTGGTAGTTGAAGGTCGGGTACTGGCTCTTCTGCCGGATCAAATCAGCGCGGTAATACTTGCGGTACTCATCATCGAGGCCAAACACCAGATCGTGCTGCATGCCGGCGACATCGACCTTGCCTTCCAGGCTGACGGTGGCAAACCGGTCGGTGCTGATGGCGCCTTGAGTGCCGTCCATGCTGCGGGTCAGTGTGCCCTTGGCCGGGTTGATCGACACGAGCCGGACCTGGCTGGCGTCGTAGGTTTCACGGTTCCAGCTGTAGCCGAAACGAGCTTTCCAATTGTCATTGAGTTCGTGCTCGGCCTGGAAGTGGTACAGGTCCGAACGGCCTTCCAGATTATTGAACGGCTCATCGAGCCGACGCCCGCTCGGGATGTTCAGCGGGTGATTGGTGCGCGGGTCAATCGCGGTTCCACGGTCGAACGGCGTGAGGAATTCACGGTGTTCATAAGCGAACAACAGTTGGGTGTTTTCGCCAAACCAGGCCAGGGACGGTGCGATCAGCGTCTGGCGGTTGGTGCCAAAGTTGCGCCAGTAATCCTCGTCCTCGTGGTCGAGCACCATGCGGTAGGCCAGGCCGGAGTCCCCGAGCGCGCCGGTGCTGTCGAGCCCGCCGCCGCTGCCATTCTTGCCGTTACCGTAAGTCGAACCTCGCAGGGTCACGGCGTTGTAGGCCTGCAATTGCGGCTGCTTGCTGACCAGGTTCACCACGCCGCCCGGGTCCTGGATGCCGTAGAGCAAGGACGCCGGGCCCTTGAGCACCTCGACCCGGTCCACGGTGGCGTCCAGGCTGCGGCCCTGCACCAGCGGCATGCCGTCGCGCATGATCGAGCCGTTTCGGTTATCGCCAAAGCCGCGAATCATCACCGCATCCAGGCTATTGCCCAAGGTATTGCCCTGGGTGATACCGCTGACATTGGCCAACGCATCGTCCAGGTTGCGCGGCACCTGGTCACGCAAGACCTGGGCCGGCACCACGTTGATGGTCTGCGGGATTTCCTGAAGCGAGGCCGATGAGCGCGCCACCGAGGTGGTGGACGGCGGTTGATACGTCATCGGTTGCTGCGCCACCGAAGTGATGGTGGTCGCGCCAAGGTTCAGGGTGCCCGCCGTGGGCATCGGCTCCAGGGCCAGGGTTCGGGCGTCGGTGCGGCGGAAGGTGAAGCCGGACGCGCTCAGCAGCCGTTGCAGGGCCTGTTCGGCGCTCATCTGGCCGTTGACGGCCACAGCGTTGAGGCCATACGGCGCCTCATCGGTGTAGACCACGCTGATGCCGGTGACCCGGCTGAAGTCGCTCAAGGCTTGAGGCAACGGCTTGGCCGCGATGCTGAAGGTGAACAGCGCGCTGTGCTGTTCGGCGGTCTGCGCCGCCAACGCCACGCTCAGCGGCAACAAGGCCAGCGCCGAAATGGCCACTGCTGATGCACCGAACCATTGTTTGACCGAACCGCCTGCCACCGAGTTTGCCCTGGACTTCATTGCTCACGACCTGTGTGTAGAACCGCTACGGATGCGAATCACTCGCACTTTCAAGCACTACACGGATGTCGTCCGGGTTTACCTCAGCGATTTTTTGAAATTATTTCCCGTTAGCCCATCGGTGACGCTTGGTGTCACCGGGTGCCTTCCCACGCCGGAGCGTGGGAACAGTCGATCGACCCGGTTAGTTGACCTTCACAATCCGCCCGGCACTGAGCGCCGAACCCACCGGTTTTCCTTGCTGATCCATGCGTTGCAGGTAATCGATCAGGCCATCGAGGTCAGTCACGCCCAAGTCGCTGCGGTTTACGCCTTGCTTGAATATCGTGAAACGGTCGCCGCCGTCCGCGAGAAACCCGTTCACCACCACGCGATAAGCGCGCCGGGGCTGCAAGGCCTTGCCGTCGAGGCGAATACTGCCTGGCACGACACGGCTGGCCAGCGGACGCGTGGCGTCCCAGCGGTAGCTGAAACCCTTGGACACTTGCAGCACATTGACGTCGTCTTCGGCCTTCCATTGCTGGTTGAGCAGTTGCTCGATCTGCTGGCCGCTGAGGTCGAACGCGATCAGGTTGTTGTTGAACGGCTGCACGGTCGCCACTTGCCCGTAGTTGAGGCGTTGCTGACCGGGCAGCAGGGCGAAATCGCCGCGAATGCCGCCGTTGTTCATGAACGCAACATGCGCCCCGTGTGCAGCGCCCGTGGCCAGTTGCGCGTCGGCAATCAGGTCGCCCAGTGGCGTCCCGCCGCCCGCATCCGCCGCACGGGTGATGGGTGACGCGGCAATCGCGCCCACCGGTTTGAGCAGCACCGTGTTGCTGCGGGCTTGCACTTCCTGCTCCAGAGCGGCCATCTGCGGATCGGCCGGGTACTGCGCCGGATCGGCCAACAGGTTAGTCGCCTGAACCCGCGTGACCTGATGCTTTCCGGGGGTGACGTCGAGGGTCAGGTGAGTCATCAGGTGCCCGTACGAATTGCCCTGGGTCACCAGCAACGGACCAACCTTGCACAAGTAGCCTTGGTGGGAATGCCCGGTAATCAGCACATCCACCGCCGGGTCCAGGCGTTTGGCCACGTCCACGATGTCGCCACTCAGTTGCGAGCAATCCTGTTTGTCGAACGGCTCGGGCGTCGCGCCGCCCTGGTGCACCACCGCGACAATCGCGTTGACGCCCTGCCGGTTGAGTTCGGGAATCAGCCGGTTGATCGACTCGGCTTCGTCCTCGACACTCAAGCCCTGCATGCCCTTGGCGCTGACCACCGAGGCCACGTCGCGCAGCACCGCGCCGACAAACGCGATTTTCTGTCCCTTGACCTCTTCGATACGGTACGCCGGCAACAGCGGTTGGCCGGTGTCGGTGTCCATCAGGTTCGCCGCCAGGTACGGGAAGCCGCTGCCCGAATAGGTGGGCCGAAACTGGCAAGCCTTGGTCGGACGCGAGGACTCGCAGCCGCCCTTGAGCTGGCGCAGGAATTCGGCCTTGCCGTTGTCCAGTTCATGGTTGCCGATGGCGCTGAGTTTCATGTCCAGGTGCCGCAGCGCTTCGAGCGTCGGTTCGTCGGCCCACATCGCCGACAGCGGCGGACTGCCGCCCACCAGGTCGCCAGCGCCGATGAACACCAACTGCGGGTCGTCCTTGCGCAACTGCGTCAGCATGCCGCCCAGCGTTGCCACGCCACCAGCCTGCATCCGGCGCACGCCGCCTTCGGCATTGGCATCGCGGAAAGCGTAGGGGTTGGCCTGTAAATAACCGTGCAGGTCATTGATCGCCACGATGTTCACGGCAACCGGTTGCGCGGGAGGTTGAATGTGGGCGCAACCGCCCAGCACAGCGACAGCCAATGCAACAGCACCGGCCAGCCGTGGGAATGAGGCGAAACGGGACATCCGAAAATCCTTTTCTCTGTAAGCGAAAGACCTGCACATCGATCGCGATGAAATTCGCCCATCGCACGCGCAAAAAGAACGGCCCCGGGCAAAACCCGAGGCCCCTGCCCAACCCGGCTGGGTCAGGCCGGTTGCAACTGCCCGTTTATGGCACGAGGCGTCTCGACCACCTTGAGCGCCGTGCCCATGCCGGCGCGCAGCAACAGGATTTTCAGGTGGTCGGTAATACGCTCCACCCGGTCCTGAAAGTGGTTATGGAAAATCATGCTGCCCAGGGCAATCGCGATCCCCAATGCCGTGGCGTACAACGCGGTGCCGATGCCTTTGGAGACCTCGCCCGGATCGGACACACCAGTCTCGGCCAAGGCCTTGAAGGTGTCGATGATCCCCAGAATGGTCCCCAGCAAGCCCAGCAACGGCGCGGCGGTGACCACGGTTTCGAGCAGCCACAAACCATGCATCAGCTTGCTGCGGGTTGCAATGTAGATCGACTCGCTGAGGTCTTCCAGGTCCTTGTGGCTGGCCAGCCCTTGCTTATGCGCAAACAGGCTGTCGAGCATTTCCAACGGCAGGCTGTTGCGCTGACGCAACGCAGCGGGCAAGTCCTCGACTGCGTGCATGGAGGGGTTGAGCACTGCTTCGAGTTTTTTCGCCTGACGCAGGCTGAAACTGAAGTAAATGCCGCGTTCCACGGCGATGAAAGCGGCAATCGCGGCCGCGCCGTACATGGTGTAGAAAGTGATGTCGTGCAGCAGATTCATGTCCATCGGTAAACCCTCGTGTAGGGACGAATTCAGCAGAAATCAGAACGCCGCTTCCAGCGAAACCACGGCCGTACGCTCTTCGCCGACGTTGTAGTACGCAGTGCTCGGCGCCAGGCCATTGGTCTTTTGCGAGTTGAACGACACGGTGCGCGTGGAGGACAGGTATTCCTTGTCGAACACGTTGAGCATCGAGAGCCGCAGGGTCGCGGACTTCAGCAGTTTCTTGTCCACCGGCAGGCGCACGCCGGTATTGAGGTCGACCACGGTACGCCCGGCGATCTTCTCGTCGTTGGTCAAATCACCGTAGTAACTGCCCACGTACTTGCCCGCGACGTTGCCGTAGTAGCGGCCATCGTCATAACCCAGGCTCAGGTTGAACATGTTCTGCGGCACGTTGGCCAGTTGCTTGCCGGAGGTGGGCAGCAACACGCCCTTGTTGCGCAAATCGTCCTGCTGCTCGGACTCGGTGTAGGTGTACGAGGCGTAGTAGTTGAAGTTGTGCGGTAGCAGGCCGCTCCATTCCAGCTCCAGGCCTTTGTTGGTCACGTCGCCGACGTTGGTCACCACGTAGTCGCCGTTAAGGTCGGTGGTCGACAGCTGCCGCTCCTTGAAGGTGATGTAGAACAGGCTCGCGCTCAACGCCATGGCGTCTTCGCTGTAGCGCCAGCCCAGTTCCTGGTTCCAGCTCAACTCAGGCTTGAGGCTGAACGAGTCACCCTTGTTGTACAGCACGTAGTTGGGCGGGGTGCGCATGTTGCGGGTCACGTTGTAGAACGCCTGGTTGGCCGCATCAACCTGATACTTGGCGCTGAAGCTGGGCAGGAACTGATGGTACCGGGCGTCTTTCTTCTCCGGTTTGTCGGTAAGGCTGCCCAGGTTGTTGCCATCGCGCTCGACGTACTGATACGCCAGGGCACCGGTCAGGGTCAGGTCCGGGGTCGCCAGCCAGGTGTCCTGCACCCAGAGTTTCTGCGCCGGTGTCACGGTGTACTGATGACGGCCCTGAACGGTCTTGCCGTTGCGGTCCACCAGTTGATTGGAAGCACCATAGTCACCCCAGATGTCCACCGGGCTGCCGCCCGGATTGATCGCAATGAACGGCTGGGTCTGGCGCTGGCGTGCGCGCTCGTACCAGTAGCCGACGTCCAGGCTGTGCTCTTCGTTGATGTCCCACTTCAATTTGCTGGTGATGCCGGGGCGCCAGGTCTCGGTCCATGACGGCCGGTAATAGGTATTGGCGCCCAGCCCCTTGAGGTCGTAGTTGCCGGCCTTGCTTGAGGTGCTGGTGACGGTGCTCGCGGTCTGGCCGCTGAAACTGCCGCCGCTGGACCAGACGTAATAGGGGTTGAACGTCAGCGTCAGGTCATCGCGCAATTGAAAGCGCTGGGTCACGGACGCGGTCACGCTTTCGAACGGGTTGCGGTTGAGTTTGTAGGATTGCAGTACCTGACCGGCCTTGTTGTAGACGGTCTTTTCGGCGTAGTCCAAACCCCGGCCCTGGTTCTCGAACTGGGCCTTGCTGAGGGTGTTGTAGTTGTAGTTTTCCTGGCGGTTGTATTTGACGATGGCGTTGGTCGAGTTGCCGTTATCGTCTTCGAACAGGGTGTTCCACTCCACCTTGTCGGCCAGCAACGAACCTTTGCCGCGCCACTTGTCGCCTTCGGTATGGGACGCCGACACCCAGGTCTTGAAGCCGCCCAGATTGCCGGTGTTAACCCGTGCGAAGGTCTTTTGCAGGTTGTTCGAACCCAGGGATTGCTTGGCAAAGATGCCGAAATCCTGCTCCGGGCGAATCGTCACCATGCCAATGTTGCCGCCACTGGAACCGATGTGCGGGCCATCGGCTTCGGAGGAACCTTGGGTCACGAACACTTCGGCAAGGTTTTCCGGGTCGCCCAGCAAGTTGGGGTAAATGCTGTAGTCACCCGAATCGTTGATCGGGAAACCGTCGGAAGAAAGTCCGACCTGATCGGAGTTCATCCCGCGCATGGTGAAACTGGTGCCACTCAAACCGGTGGCGTCAGTGCTGGAAACGTTGATCCCGGGGGTGTACTTGAGTTTGTCGATACCATTGGAGGTGGGCGCCATTTCATCCATGGCTTCCTTGGTCACGGTGGAACGCGACTTGGCACTTTCTTCCTTGATCATATGGCCGTTGCCCAAGGTTTGTTTGCCGGCCACATTCACCGCGCCCACATCCACCGAGTCGTCAGCCAGTACAAACGGCGCAAAGCCGCCCAGGCCCGATGCTAATAGCAGGGCATAGAGTTTATTGATCTTCACGGGTAGTCCCTTACTTACATCTATTGAGAGTTGAGGGCGGGTTATTCCACGCTAGTGTTATTCCACGTTGTAACTGAAGGTCGCGGTAAAACGCTGTTTGTCTTTGCCGGAGAATGCCTCGGAGGGAAACGGCGAGACTTTCTCCACGCGGCGCAAACTGGTTTGAGCGGCCCGGTTGAGCAACATGTTCGGTGCCTTGCTTTCGATGCCGCTGTTCAACACGTTGCCGGAGCGGTCAACTTCCAGCCAGATCACCACATCGCCGTGGGGGCGCTGCAATGACGCTTCGCGGCCGCTGGGGTATTGCTTGTGTTTTTCCAGCTCCCTGCGCAATGCCACGGTGTAAGCACTTTCCTGGGTGGCGTTGCTCGGCGCCGGGTTGGAGACCGCCGGTTTTGGCGGGGCGCTCGCCACCACCGCAGCGGGTGACGCCGTGGGCGCAACCGGGGCCGGGGCAGCGGGTGCAGGGGGCGCAATCGTTTGCTTCACCACCACTGGTTTGGGCGCAGGAGGGCGTGGCTTGACCACCGGTTTGGGTTTGGGCGGCTCGATGACCACCGGTTCGATCACCGGGGGCTCAGGCTCAGGCGGCGGTGGCTCGGGGGTGGGTTCGACGGCGGCCAACAGGTCGGCGGCATCGATCAGCGCGATTTCGACCGTGCTGTTGTCATACACCGGTTTGATCTGCAAACTCTGCAACCGGCTGGCGTAGACAACCAGAACCACCAGGCACGCCGGCAGCAGGCACGCGATCAACTTGCGAGCGTTATAAAGTCTGAACATGGCGTCAGGTCTTGCGCGTGGCGATAGAAACGGAAGAGAAGCCATTGCCCTTGAGCAAGTCCATCACCGACACCAGCCGTTTGACTTCAACACCCTGGTCGCTGTTGATAATGATCACCAACTTCTCAGCGCTGTTGTTGAGCACTTTAAGTTGGCTCAGCAAGGCACTTTCATTGATGTCCAGACCGTCCAGTTGCAAACGTTCTTCAAGGCCCAGGGTAATGATGGCTTTGTTTTGCGGTTTTAATTGCTGCGCCTGACTGGCGACGGGCAGTTGGGTCTTGATGCCCACTGCGGGAATGACGTTGAGGCTGATTAATACGAAGAACACCAGCAGAAACATCATCACATCAATCATCGGGATGATTTCGATATGAGCTTTCTTCTTGTGGGTGACATCCCAACTGCGCATTGCACACCTCCCTTTTATTCAATCATCTGAATGACGAAAGAGCCCTCCGGCTGTTCCTGACCATTTGTTCAGGAATGCGCAGATCATCCTCGGGAGTTGTAACGGTTTAGTGACAGAACAGTGGAATTGAGATGAAGGTTGGATGACGAGCCCGCAAGGCTCGGCTCAACGCAGGATAATCAACCGTCCCAGCACGCGGTGTTGTTCGAAGCCGAGCACACCTTGCAGGGAGTTGAGCACCGCTTGCGGGTCCTGATGAGGAAAACTGCCGCTGACGCGGCGGGTGGCCAACGTGTCGTTGAGCAGCAGGATGCGGCCGGGGTAATACCGGCGCAGGTCGTTGACCACCTCGGCCAACGGTGCCCTGGCGTAATTCAGCCAACCCTGGCGCCAGGCCAGTTGGGCCTCGCTGTCGACCGCGTGCAACGGTTCGGCGGCGCCCGTGCCATAGGCCACTTGCTGACCCTCCGTAAGAATCTGCTGCGCGGAGCCCTGCCTGGCCGTCACGCCAACGCGACCTGACAACACGGTCACCTGCGCCCCGGCCGGTTGCAAACGAACCTCGAACTGCGTGCCCAACACCCGCGCTTCGCCTTGTTCGGCCTGCACCACAAACGGCTCGCCGGTGTGGGTCACGCTGAAAAAACCGGCGCCGCGCCGCAACTGGATGTGCCGCTCACCGTGAGTGAAGTCCACGGCAATCGCGCTGTCGGCATCAAGGGTCACGCGGGATTGATCGGCCAGGGTCACGGTGCGGATTTCGCCTGGCGCCGAGACGTAGTCGGCGCCCAGGTCATCGACCCAACGCGAGGGCTGCCAACCGGCGCCCATCGACACCATCAGCAGCAAACACGCCGCCATGGCCAACGCCCCTGACCAGCGCCGCATACGGGAGCGCCGGGTACGGTTCATCGCAGCGAGGTAACCCTGCAAGGCCAAGGCGTCTTCGTCGGCGAGGGTGCGGGCCGGCACCTCGCTCAATTCCCACACGACCTGCGCCTGGGCATACGCCTCGACATGGGCCGGGTCGGCCTGCAACCAACGGCTGAACGTGAGCTGATCGCCGCTGCTCGGCTGGTCATGCAACAGGCTCAGCCACGCCAGCGCGGCGTGCTCCTGATCGGGCGTCGGGATGACGCGGGCGCTATGATTCACGGTGCTTTCCCTGGCGTGCGCGGCGGTGGTTCTCGCAGGCTGGCCTTGCAGGCTTCGAGGGCGCGCATCATATGTTTTTCCACGGCGCTTTGCGAAAGGCCCATGGCCTTGGCGATTTCGGCGTACTTGCGACCGTGAATGCGATTGAGCAAAAAGATCTGCCGCGTGCGCTCGGGAAGGCTGCGCAACGCGGTTTCGACATGGCGCAAATCGTTGCCCGCTTCCAGCGCCGCTTGCGGTTCACTGCCCTGATTGTCCTGCTGCTCCGGTAACCAGCCTTCATTGACCCGCACCCGCGCACCTTCGCTGCGCAAGTGGTCGATGGCGATGTTGCCGGCGCAACGAAGCAGGTAAGTGCTGAGTTCTTCGACCTGCACCAGCGGTCGACGCCAGAACCGCAGGAACAAGTCCTGCACCAGGTCCGCCGCCGTCGCCCGACACCCTACGCGCCGACTGACCAGCGCTTCCATCTGCGAGCGCTGGGACAAGAACACTTGCAGAAAATATGCACGACCGCCCCGCGTTTCGGCGTTATCCAGGTCGGGGGATTCAGGCGGTGTGCTGATCATCAAACCCGGCCTGAGCTACAGCGACGCAAACGCGGCGACCGGGCTGGCAAGCAGACCCAAAGCAGCCATCGCCAACGCCCAACGCGGTCGATACGCCAGCAACCAGACCAGCAGCAAAGCGCTGATCATCAGCACCGCGCACCACTCCACCAGCCCTCGACTCCAACCGAACGTCGCCACCGCTGCCCACAACGACAGCGCCAGCAGCGACCCGCCGCCAAGGCGCAAACCCAGCCGTCGCCGGGCCGACGTTTTTTTCCCGAGCACCTCGGCGTGGTGCCGATCCAAAGACAGGCACAGCGCGGTGAAGCCGGTGTAACAGAGCAACAGTGCCAGCAGCATTCAACTCACCTTCTGTTCGAGCGTCAGCGGCCGAGGCCTTTCAGCGCGGGGCTTTGCCGCGGTTTGAGGCGTGGCCGAGCGCTGCATTTTCCACGCCGCCCAGGCCAGGAACACACCGCTGCCCAGGCACGTCAGGTCGAACCCGGCCATGGCCCAGTCACCCTGAGGGAGGGAGGCACCGAGGTGTTGCGCGGTGGTCAGCGCGTTGAGCAGCGGCACGCCGGCAAACAGCAACGCCGCCAGGGTCAGTTGTTCGACCCACGCCACGCGACCACGCCGAAACATGGCGTGCAACACGCTCAGGCCCCAGGCGATGAAGAAACTGTTCACTTCCCATTGCGCACGTTCGGCCAGCGCCAGCGGTAACAGGCGATTGGCCCAGAAGAACGTCGCCACCGCCAGCAACAGCCCCGACATGCTGGCCACGTTCAGCACCTGCACCAGCCGCAACTCGAACGGCATCACGCCACTTTTGGCGTGTTTCAACTGACGTTTGCCGAGCCACAGCACCAGCCCGGTGCCGATCATCGCGGTGCCCGCCAGGCCAAAGATGAAGTACAGCCAACGCAGCACCGGGCCGGCGAAATGCCCCATGTGCAGCCCGTAGAAGCTGCCGGAAATCGCCATCGGCAGCGATTGTCCGCCCGACACTTTGAGCAACTGACCACTGACGCCGTTGAATGACACCAGGCTGCCGGACTCATGCACCACACGGTCGGCGCCGTCGCGATACACATTCACCGACGCATTGAGATCCCCGGGGTTGTTCACCTCCACGTGCGCCGCTTGGCCGCTGGACCATTGCTCGCGCGCCTGCTCCACCAACGATCCCAAGGGCATCAACGTTCCTGGCTTGCCAGCCGCAGGCACGGTTTCAGAGTCCGGGAAAATGTCGTTGAAAAAACCTCGGGTATTGCCGTCATAGGCAACGAGGATGCTCGCCGGCATCACCATCGTCATGAAAATCACCAGGCTGCTGTAGGTGATCATCAGGTGAAACGGCAGCACCAGCACACCCAGTGCGTTATGCCCGTCGAGCCAGGAACGCTGGCCCTTGCGCGGACGGAAGGTGAAGAAGTCCTTGAAGATTTTCTTGTGGGTGATGATCCCGCTGATCAACGCGACGAACATCAACATTGCAGCGGCGGTCGACAACCAGCGGCCCCACGGGTGCGGCATTTGCAGCTGGAAATGGAAGCGGTAGAAGAATTCGCCGCCACGGGTATCGCGGGCGTGAAGCTCGGCACCGGTTTGCGGGTCGAAGAGTTTCTCGGTGAAGTTGCCGCGCTCGCCTTCGGCTGCATGGTCCTGCCACATCACCGAGAGCCCGGGTTCGCGGGCGTTGGGCAACGTGATGAACCACTGCGAGGCGCCACTGGCGTGTTGATGCAAGTAGTCTTGCGCCAGCAGCAGGCTGGCGTCGGCGCTCACCGTGCGTGCGGGCACTTCGGGTTGCATCCAGTGGCTAATCTCGTCCTTGAAATACGACAGGGTGCCGGTCAGGAAAATCGCGAACAGCAGCCAGCCGAAAATCAACCCGGTCCAGGTGTGCAACCAGGCCATGGCCTGACGAAAACCCTCTTTCATCGGTGCCCCATCCCGTAGGCAAGCCCGGCCAGCGCCGCCAGCACCAAGCTCGGCACCATCAGCCCGAACCAGGCCTGCCACGCGGTGCGGCAGGCAAAGCACCAGAGCACCGCCACCAGGTACACCAGAAACGACGTCATCATCGCGCTGACCACCGCTTCGGCGCGCGGGATCGGCAGCCACACGCTCAGGCTGACACTGGCCAGCGCCGCAACGGCATAGCCGCCGAACAGCGCGGCGCAGATCCGCGATGTGACAGCCAGGCGATAGGAGACGGGAAGCGCACCGGGTTTGCTTTTCATGTTTCGACCTTGAAACGAGGGGAGTCCAGCACGGTGCGACACCTGCACCGGGGCAACGAGGCGCCAATAGTAATGATAAATATTCTCATACGCAAAACAGACTGATGAGGCGCACGTCCTTCCATCGGTCGCAGACGATTGCCCAAAACCAGCACTCACCCCTACAATGCGAACAATTCTTGTTCTCTTAAGCATCCCCAGGTTGCCCGGAGTGTTCGCGGTGAGCAGTACCGTCGAAGTCCTTTATCACGCCCATCACAACTGGCTCACCGGCTGGCTGCGGCACAAACTCGGCTGCCCTCACAGCGCCGCCGACCTGGCCCAGGACACCTTCATGCGGGTGCTGACCGCCCGCGAAACGCCGCAGATCATCGAACCGCGCGCGTTTCTCACCACGATTGCCAAGCGCGTGCTGTTCAACCATTACCGCCGCCAGGACCTCGAACGCGCCTACCTGCAAGCGCTGGCACAGTTGCCGGAAATCGTCGCCCCGTCGGAGGAAGACAAGGCAATCATCCTGCAAACCCTGGCAGAGCTCGATCAACTGCTCGACGGCTTGCCGCGACCGGTCAAGCGCGCCTTCCTGCTCGCGCAGCTCGATGGCCTCGGTTACGCCGAGATCGCCCAGACGCTGGGGATTTCCATCGCCACGGTCAAACGCCATCTGAACAAGGCAGCCCTGCGCTGCTACTTCGCCCTGTGAACGCCTCGATCAACGGCACTCAGCCGGGCTTTTCTTCGCAGGTCGCCGAGCAAGCGGTGCACTGGCTGATCGAAATGCAGGACGCGCCCCTCAGCCCGCGCCAACAAATGGCCTGGCAACAATGGCTGGACGCCCACAGCGAACATCAACGGGCGTGGGAACATATTCAGCGGGTCAACCAGCGTTTTCGCGGTGTGCCCTCGTCACTGGCCCACGCGACGCTCAACGCACCGGCCTCCAGCAGCCGTCGTCGGGCATTGAAACTGATGCTGATTCTCGGGGCCGGTTCCGCCGCGACCTGGGGCCTGCGCGAGCACAACCCGCTGACGCCGATGCTCGCGGATTACCGCAGCCCGATCGGTCAACGCCGCACCTGGCAGCTCAGCGATGGCAGCCAGTTGCAGCTCAACACCAACAGTTCGGTGGACGTGCGTTTCGATGGACAACAGCGACTGATCCGCCTGCTCGAAGGCGAAATCCTCCTGACCGGTGCCGCCGACAGCCGCCCCCTTCAGGTACAGACCGCCCAAGGCCTGTTGCAGGCTCACAGCGCGCGACTGAATGTTCGGCAGTTCAGCGCCCGCACGCAATTGGCGGTGTTCGACGGCAGTGTCGAGCTGCTGCCGAAGCACGGCGCGCCGCTGCGAATCGAAAAATCCCGGCAGCTAAGCTTCAGCGCCCAGGGAGCAGATCCTTCACGAGCCCTGGACGCCAACAGCGGCGCGTGGGCCGACGGCATGCTGGTGGCGGCGCACATGCGCTTGGCGGACTTCCTCGACGAACTCGGTCGCTATCGCCGTGGCCAACTCCATTGCGACCCCAAGGTGGCCGACCTGCTGATCTCCGGCAGTTATCCACTGGATGACAGCGAACGCATTCTCGAGCTGCTGGAAATCAGTCTGCCGGTGAACGTGAAGCGCTTTACCCGCTATTGGGTGACCGTTGAGGCGAGGGTCTGAACGGCGACGTCAGGTTTGGGGCTGCTTCGCGACCCAGCGGGAGCAAGCTCCCTCGCCACAGAAAGCGATCATCGAAAATAATTCGTACTACGTGAGCCGTTTTTCAGATCTGGCGTGACAGAGAAGGAAAGCCACCTTGATTCCCTCCTTCTCAGGATTGTCCGCATGCCCGCCCAGCCTTCCCGCCTCACCCCGCTTGCCCGCTCACTGCGCCACCTTCTGCTGGGTGCCAGCCTGAGCCTTGCCGTACTGCCGCAAGCCTTTGCCGCCGAGGCCAAGCCGTATCACATCGCGCCGGCCTCGCTGGAAAATGCCCTGAACCAGTTCGGGCGTGAAGCGGGCGTGCTGATTTCCTTTGGCTCGCAGGTCACCAGCGGCGTGCAAAGCAATGGCCTGAACGGCAATTTCAGCGCCGAGGAAGGCCTGGAAAAACTCCTCGAAGGCACCGGCCTGCAAGCCCGCGCCGAAGGCAACAATGCGTTCAGCCTGCAACCCGCCAGCGCGGGGACTGCCGTCGAGTTGGGCGCCTCCAACGTGGTCGGCGACTGGCTGGGCGATGCGGCGCAAACCAATGTGTTCGAACACCCGGGTGCCCGTGACGTGATCCGTCGCGAGGCGTTCGAGCGTCAGGGCGCGACCCAGGCTCGTGATGTCCTGAACCGGATCCCCGGGGTCAACGCGCCGGACAACAACGGCACCGGCAGCCACGACATGGCGCTGAATTTCGGGATTCGCGGCCTCAATCCACGCCTGGCCTCGCGCTCTACCGTGCTGATGGATGGCATTCCCGTGCCGTTCGCGCCCTACGGTCAACCACAGTTGTCGTTCGCGCCGATCAGCATGGGCAACATGGACGCAGTCGACGTGGTACGCGGCGGTGGCGCGGTGCGTTACGGCCCGCAAAACGTCGGCGGGATCGTCAACTTCGTGACCCGGGCAATCCCGGATGCGCCCACCGTCAAAGGTGGTTTCCAGACTGAAACCAGCCCGTCTTCCAGCCATGACGGCTTCAAGACAACCGGCAATCTGCTGGCCGGTGGCACCGCCGACAATGGCCTGGGCGGCGCGCTGTTGTATTCCGGCACACGCGGTGGCGACTGGCGTGAACACAGCGACACCGAAATCGACGACCTGATCCTCAAGGGCAAGTACCAGCTCGACGAGGCCAACAGCTTCAACGCCAGCGCCCAGTATTACGAAGGCAAGGCTGACATGCCGGGTGGCCTGAACGTCGCCGACTACAAGGCCGACCCGTACCAGTCGACCCGCCCGAACGATCAGTTCTGGGGTCGCCGCACGATGTTCAATGTCGGGTATCGCTACCAGGAAGATCGCCGTGAATTCACGGTCAACAGTTTCTTCACCAAGACCCTGCGCAACGGTTACCTGGACCAGACCAAGTTCATCTCGCTGTCACCTCGCGAATACTGGGTGCGTGGCCTGGAAAGCCGTTTCGCTCAGGGCTTCGATTTGGGCGAAACCGTGCACGAAGTGGGCCTCGGTTACCGTTACATCAACGAGGCCGGCCACGAACAGCGCTTCACCACGCCCATCGCCGCCCACGAATTACCAACCACCGGCAGCAACCGTGATCGCAATACCCGTGGCAGCACCGAAGCCCACGCGATTTTCCTCGATGACCGCATCGATATCGGCAAGTGGACCATCACGCCCGGTATCCGCTACGAAATGATCGACTCGCAGCAAACCGACAACCTCGCCAACGCCAAGTACCAGGGCAGCTACAACACCGCCCTGCCGGCCTTGAACGTTTTGTACCACCTCAACGACAGCTGGAACCTCTACGCCAACACCGAAGGTTCGTTCGGCAGCGTGCAGTACAGCCAGATGCGCAAACGTGTCGACAAGGGTGAAGTCAAACCGGAAAAGGCTCGCACGTGGGAACTCGGGACCCGTTACGACAACGGCAACCTGCGGGCCGAAATCGGTGCGTTCCTGATCAATTTCGACAACCAGTACGAAAGCAATCAAACCACCGATACGGTGATCGCCCGTGGTGAAACCCGCCACCAGGGCATCGAGTCCAGCATCAACTATGCACTCGACGGTTTGAACCCGGCGCTGGCCGGCTTCGATGTCTACGCCACCTACGCGTTCGTCGACGCGACCATCCGCGAGGACGGGCCGAACAAGGGCAACCGCGTGCCGTTCTCTTCCCGACACAAAGGAACGCTGGGCATCGGTTACACCGAAGGCCAATGGAAACTGAACCTGGACAGCAGCTACCAGAGCGACCAGTTCGCCGACAACGCCAACACCGTCAAGGAAAGCAAGGCCGGCAACGCTGGCAAGATCCCTGGCTATATGCTGTTCAGCAGCCGGGCGGCTTATGATTTTGGCCCGCGACTGTCGGACCTGAACGTCGCCGTGGGGGTGAAAAACATCTTCAACCATCAGTACTTCACCCGCTCGTTCGATGACAACAACATGGGCAAATATGTGGGCGAACCACGGACCTTGTATGTGCAGACGTCGGTGGCATTCTGAGTGGCGTTAATGCCCGGCACACACTAGGGCCTGTACGAAAAGTCGCCGAGTGGCGATCAGGCAAGGCAAAAACAGGCGAGGAAGCGGAGTTTACGGATTGTAAATGAGCATTCCGAGCCTGTTTTTAACGCAGCATGATCGACACGCAGGCAGTTTTCGTACAGAGCCTAGAAAACGAAAGCTGACACTCCCCGCCTCTATGACCGATCAAAACCCAGCCCCACTCTCTCGGGGCTGGGCCAGTTGACTTACATCGGCTTCGGTCCAGGCGTTGTTTCCAACGGTGCAGGAACAAGTCGTCCCTTCACGGTCTGTTCGTAGTCAAATGCATAGGCCAGTAACTGGCCCTCGCTCCACAAGCGCCCGACAAAGATCAACGAGAATGGCTGGCCTCCCGGATAGGCTCCACTGGGCACAACAACACCCGGGACACCTGAGATATTGATAGGTGAGGACGTTGTAGAGTCTATGAAACTTTCATACACATCGCCCAAGGGCTCGACCATTTGCGGGAAGACCAGTGCGTCCAGGTTGTTTTCATCCATTACATGATTGAAAACCCGCAAGTAGTCTTCCCGAAGGTGAGCAAAGTCGGAAAGATCAGGTGCGATGGCGGGGGTTTTGTAGGACTGGCCCAGTACAGGCAGTTGCTCGGTGTAGTAATCGAGTGGCCCTCCCTTTTCGAAGAGGTTCATCCCCATCTTTACGTGCAACTCATCAAGCGAATGAACGGCTGCACTGTTCCCCAGGTTTTTAAGGTAAAGGTCAAGATCATAGGCATGAGCATCAGACCCACGGGGGTCATAGCTACCATCAGCCGGGGCCAGATCAACAAAACAGGAGCCGGCGAAAGGATCTGCAACCACGCTGGCCCCCAGCGACTCAATCTGCGCGATGGCTTTCTGATACTCCACCTTTGTCACGGGTGGCAAATGTCCGAAGGTGGTGCTCCAGCCTGGCCCCAACAGCCCAATACGCTTACCCTTCAGAGCCCCGGTTTTTAAACCCGCCGTGTACCCTCCTGGCGGGATATTGCCAAAAGCAGCCGTGGTTTTAGGGTCCTCCAGGGTGTACCCCGCCAACACATCAAGGGTAATCGCAGCATCACGCACGTTGCGGGCGATCGGGCCAATGACATCCCGTGTGGAACCTGCCTGTGGAATCACCCCGGAGTTCGGAACGAGACCAAAGGTAGGTTTGATGCCAACCACGCTCTGCGCACCGGCCGGGTTTTGAATGGAGCCACCTGTCTCTTCTGCCAACCCGACCACGGCAAAGTTTGCCGCGACTGCCGTCCCCGTGCCGGCAGACGAACCACCGGGAGACCATGAGCGGTTAAGCGCGTTGTAAGTCACTCCGGCCCAACTGTCATTGGCGTTAGCAGGGCTTCCGGAAAAAACAGGGACATTGGTTTTTGCCAGAATGATCGCACCGGCAGCCCTCAAGCGCTGCACGACCGCCGAATCCCTTTCAGGAATAAGATCGAAGCCTCCCGCTCTCGATGAGAGAGGCGCATAACCCGCTGTGGAGGGAAGTCCAGCCATATCCATGGTGTCCTTTACCACAACCGGAACGCCGGCTAGCGGCCCGAGCTTCTCTCCGGCTTTTCGCCGGCGATCTACATCACGGGCTTCATCAAGCGCCTTTGAATTCATCGCAGTAAAAGCGTTGTAGTGCGGATTAAATCTTTCAATACGAGCGAGAAATATCGTTGTCAATTGCTCTGACGTATACGCCCCGGACTCAAAAGCTTTTTCGATCTCAGCTACCGTGATTTCCTGAATATCGATCTCGGCACTATTAACAGAGGTGCTGCTCATTCCAAAAAACAATGCAGCCATCACCGACAACGTTAACCGTTGCGGATTACTGATGTAACTTTTCAATCTAACGCTCCCTGTTTTATACCGCTTCTGGTCTCAAACGACACCAGCCTGCTTCCTGCCAAATTCAATGTGTGCGGCAACACTCAAAAGTCTAAAGCATTAGGGTCAAGGGTGGCCTTTGGCGTTAACGCAAAAATCACCTGTGCCACAAAACAAAACGGGCCTGCAATTGCAGGCCCGTTTTCATTGGGGTGGTAAAGGTGAGTCAGACGTCAGCTATTGAGCGCGGCCTGTTCGTTCTCGAGAAATTCTTCTTCAAGCAGCGCGTCGGCATGAGCGCCTGTCGGCAGTGGCGTCACCGCAGCGCGTTTACCGCGCAGTTTGCCAAACAGGTGTTCCAGCGCGTGTT
The DNA here is from genome assembly GCF_039908635.1 of Pseudomonas purpurea. Taxonomy (NCBI): domain Bacteria; kingdom Pseudomonadati; phylum Pseudomonadota; class Gammaproteobacteria; order Pseudomonadales; family Pseudomonadaceae; genus Pseudomonas; species Pseudomonas purpurea. Next base: position 1,115,450 of record NZ_CP150918.1, on the reverse strand, counting down.
CGAGCTTGGTGGCTGCCCCTTCGATGGCCTGTTCCAGGGTGTCGGCTTTATGAGTCACGGAAACCGGTTGGTGGCCTTTTGGCCGCGCTTCAAGCTGGCAGCGCATGTCGTGTGGTCCGGGTTTATCGCCGTTCTCGTCCCGCAGGTGGACTTCGACCCGTGTCAGGTCCTCTTCATAACGTTCGAGCGTGCTCTCAATGGTAGTACGTACCCACTCCTCCAGTCGGATGCTGCTTTGAATATGGTTATCGCTATTGACTTGGATTTGCATAGTTCTTCCCTTATTTCAGCTAGCTCGCGAGAGGCCCGGTGCAGTGTTTGGAACCTGGTGTCCGTGACCTCTTGACTACAGAGTTGGGCAGACGGAGAAACAATTCAACCCCTAAAAAAAGATAATTTTTCAGACGCAAATAAAGCCGGACAACCGGTAAAAGCGCTGTTAATGTCGGGAGTTGGGTCGCCCTGCTCTACTGCAACAATTCCTCACAACTGCCCCTCGCCCAGCGGGTGCAAACCGCGAAATATTTCCGCTTCTTCCACCAGCCAGTCATGCACCGCGCGTACGCCCGGATGGCTCAGCGCGCCCGGCGAATACAGCAGCACATAACGTTTGAAATTGGGTACCGCAACGCCAAACGGCACGATCAGTGTCCCGCGTTCCAGTTCATCGTTGAGCAGCGTACGCCGGGCAATGGCTACGCCCATGCCGGCAATCGCCGCCTCGATGGTCAGGTGATTGCGATTGAAGGTATGCCCGCGCCGCACCCCTGCCCCATCGAAACCGATGGCATTGAGGTAGAACTCCCATTCCGCATATTCATAGCTGCCACGCCAGGCCGTGATGTCGTGCAACAACGGAAAATGCACCAGGTCCGCCGGCCCGTGCAGCGGCGGACGACCGCGCAACAAACTCGGCGCGCATACCGGGAAAATCTGCTCATCGAGCAAGGTTGTGGATAACAGCCCCGGATAGCTGCCGTCGTTCAGGTCGATGGCCAAGTCGAAGTCACCTTCGTGCAGCGCCACGCTGCTGTCCTCGGCCACCAACCGCAACTGGATATCCGGAAACCGTTGCTGCAAACGCGGCAGGCGCGGGGTCAGCCACTTGCCCAGAAACGAAGGGATCGAACGCAAACGCAACGTGCCGCTGATCATCCCGGCGTCCAGCCGACTCAGTTCGGCGTCGATGCTGCCGTAGGCTTCGTTGACGGTAATCGCCAGGCGCTGGCCTTCGGCGCTCAACTCGACACCTCGGGCGCGTCGATGGAACAGCCGAAAACCCAAGCGTTCTTCCAACTGGCGGATCTGCTGGCTCACTGCGCCAGGGGTGATGTGCAATTCTTCGGCACACCGCGTGAACGACAAGTGCCGCGCCGCACAAGAAAACACATGCAGCCAGACATAGGTCTGGGCATGAAATTGACGACTCATCGTTTAGTCCTGCTAAAGCCTGTCTTAGGAAATTTCGTTGGTCACTGCTGACCGACGTAGGCAGTATCGCCGACATTGCGCTTGTCCTACAAAAAATGGCAGCGATTCCTACTCCATTGCTTGTAAGGCTTTAGCATGGCTATCAGTGTTTTTGATCTCTTCAAGGTCGGTATCGGTCCGTCCAGCTCCCACACCGTCGGCCCGATGCGCGCCGCCGCGACCTTCGCCCAATCGCTGTTCGACCAAGGTTTGCTGGGCGATGTCAGGCGCGTGGAAGTCCGTCTCTATGGTTCGCTGTCCGCCACCGGCGTCGGCCACGCCACCGACCGCGCCTGCGTCATGGGCCTGATGGGCGAATGGCCCGACAGCGTCGACCCCACCAGCATCGGCCCGCGCATCCAGCAGTTGCGTGAAAGCGGTGAACTCCTGCTGGCCGGTCGCATGAGCATTGCCTTCGACTGGCAGCGCGATTTGCTGCTGCTCGACGAAAGCCTGCCGTATCACCCTAACGCCATGGCCCTGATCGCGTTTGGCGAACAAGGCAAGTTGTGGGAACAAACCTACTACTCGGTGGGCGGTGGTTTCATCGTCGAAGCGGCCGAAGCGGAATCCGGCGTAGCGCCTGCCGGTGACGTCGAATTGCCTTACGACTTCTCCAGCGCGGCAGAACTCCTGTCGCTGTGCAATCAGCATGGCTTGCGGGTTGCCGAGTTGATGATGGCCAACGAACGCGCCTGGCGCAGCGACGCGGAAATCCGCCAGGGGTTGCTGCACATCTGGTCGGTAATGCGCGAATGCGTGGAGCAAGGCCTGCGCCATGAAGGTGTGCTGCCCGGCGGCCTCGATGTGCCACGGCGTGCCGCGAAACTGCACCGCAGCCTGTTGGAAATCGGCAAGCCGAACGTCATCAGTTCGACCCTCTCGGCAATGGAATGGGTGAACCTGTTTGCCCTGGCCGTGAACGAAGAAAACGCCGCCGGCGGACGCATGGTCACCGCACCGACCAACGGCGCGGCGGGGATCATTCCCGCAGTCCTGCACTACTACATGAAGTTCAACCCCGAGGCCACGGACGACGACGTGGTGAATTTCTTCCTCGCCGCCGCGTCGGTGGGCATCCTGTGCAAGAAAAACGCCTCGATCTCCGGCGCCGAAGTCGGCTGCCAGGGTGAGGTCGGCTCGGCCTGCGCCATGGCGGCGGCCGGTTTGGCCGAGGTCCTGGGCGCGACGCCCGAACAACTGGAAAACGCCGCCGAAATCGGCCTGGAACACAACCTCGGCCTGACCTGCGACCCAGTCGGCGGGTTGGTTCAAGTGCCGTGCATCGAGCGCAACGCAATTGCCGCTGTAAAGGCAATCAACGCCACCCAAATGGCCCTGCGCGGCGACGGCAAACACTTCATTTCCCTGGACCGGGTAATCCGCACCATGCGCGATACCGGCGCCGACATGCACGACAAATACAAAGAAACTTCACGGGGCGGCCTGGCTGTCAGCTGGGTGGAATGCTGACGAGCATTCCTTGACGACTGCCCCTGACAGGCCGTTTGAAACGTAGCGAGCGAAGGCAAGACAAGGCAAAAACAGGCGAGGAAGCGGAGTTTACTGGCTGTAAATGAGCATTCCGAGCCTGTTTTTAACGCAGTATTGCCGAGTGCAGTAGTTTCAAACGGTCTGTCCAACGTGAGCCCGAGCAAGAACAATAACGAGGCAATACCGATGACCGATGTACGTACACCTGCTGCTGAAAATCCTGCTGTAGACCTGACCCGCGACACCGCAACACGCTGGAGTAAACACGACACCACCTGGATGCTCGGCCTCTACGGCACCGCGATTGGTGCAGGCACGCTGTTCCTGCCGATCAACGCCGGTGTCGGCGGTTTCTGGCCATTGCTGGTGCTGGCGCTGCTGGCCTTTCCGATGACCTTCTTCGCTCACCGTGGCCTGACCCGCTTCGTGCTGTCCGGGCGCTCCGGGGATATCACCGAAGTGGTCGAAGAACACTTCGGCATTGGCGCGGGCAAGCTGATCACCCTGCTGTACTTCTTTGCGATCTTCCCGATCCTGCTGGTGTACAGCGTGGCGCTGACCAATACCCTGACCAGCTTCATGGAACACCAGTTGCACATCGCCACGCCGCCACGCGCGGTGCTGTCGCTGGCGCTGATCCTCGGCCTGATGGCCATCGTGCGTTGTGGCCAGGGCGTGATCGTCAAGGCCATGAGCGTGCTGGTGTATCCGTTTGTCGCCGCGTTGCTGTTGCTGGGCGTGAGCCTGATTCCGAACTGGAACGGCGCGTTCTTCGCCTCGGCCAGTGAAGGCATGCCGCTGCCGCTGTTCTTCAAGACCCTGTGGCTGGCGATCCCGGTGATGGTGTTCTCGTTCAACCACTCGCCGATCATTTCGGCGTTCGCGGTTGACCAGAAGCAGCGTTACGGCGCTCAGGCCGAATCAAAAAGCAGCGGGATCCTCGCGGTTGCCCACACCATGATGGTGCTGACGGTGATGTTCTTCTGCTTCAGTTGCGTACTGGCCCTGTCGCCGGCCGACCTGGCCGCCGCCAAGGCGCAGAACATCTCGATCCTGTCGTACCTGGCCAACCACTTCCAGACCCCGGTCATTGCCTATGCCGCGCCGTTGATTGCGTTGGTGGCCATCACCAAATCCTTCCTCGGCCATTACATCGGTGCCAGCGAAGGTTTTCAGGGCCTGATCGTGAAAAGCCTGCGCGGCCGTGGCCGGGTGATGTCGGCGAGCTGGCTGAACCGCGCCACCGCGCTGTTCATGATCCTCAGTTGCTGGGCCGTGGCGACCTTCAACCCGAGCATCCTGGGCATGATCGAAACCCTCGGTGGGCCGGTCATCGCCTGCCTGCTGTTCCTGATGCCGATGTACGCGATCCGTCGCGTGCCGTCGTTGCGCCAGTATTCGGGGCAAGCCTCAAACGTGTTCGTGGTGCTGATCGGCCTGATCGCACTGTCAGCGATCATCTACTCCGTCATGCCCTGAAAAGGACCATGAATGAAAAAGGCGGGCCACTCGGTGCCCGCCTTTTTATTGCCTGTTTATTGACCCAAAGCAGGACCGGCATGCCCCTTGCTTCGTCAGACTTGAGGAATACGGACGTTAGTGAAACCTCAGCGAACGGCCTGCCGACGGTCTGGAAAACCGAACCAATCCCGATCACGGCCGGTCAATGACTGCACGATCCAATCAGGCGGTGACGCATTATGGACAACCCTTTCCAACTGATTACCGACACGTTTGCGCCGGACTATCAGATCAACCTGAGCATTCAGGGCCTCGACGGCAGCATCATGCTGACCCTCTCCAACGCCGGGCGAATCGTCGCCAAACGGATGATCAGCCCCGAGCAACGCAATGACCCGCAACGCCTGAAACGGCTGGTGCAAAGTGTTCAATTTGGCATTGCCATCGAACAGGGTCACAGCGCCGTGGCAATCCTCGAAGCCATGACCGACGGCGACAGCCTCAAGCTGCCACCACCGTCACTCAAGGGGCGACAGCCCTTGCCTGCCAGGCTTTAAATTTCACCCTTCTCGACTTCCGGGTGCTCGCTGGAACCCGCGCCGACCTTGCGTTGCGGGTGTTCGATCTTCACCGACGGAAATTGCGAAGAGGCGTAGCGCACCACCAGAATCGCAAACGCCAACAGCAGAATCCCGCCGCACAGGTAAATAATCCCGATGTCCGGCGGGTTGTGGTGCGAAACGTTGGAGATCAGCAGACGGGTCAGCGCGGTGATCGCCACGTAGATCAGAAAACGCACGGGCATGTGGTTGGTCTTGAAGTAAATCCCGACCATCGCCCCCAGCTCCAGATAGATGAACAACAGTAAAATGTCATCGATTTTGATGTGTCCGGCTTCGATCATCTGCAAAAATTCCATCACCGCCGCCCACGCGGTGACCGCACCAATGGCAAACAACGCCAGGTAGTGGAAGGTCTCGACGAAGAGATTGCCCAGTGACTCGGCCAACTGATGGACGTTCTGGCGAAGGTTCTCGGCCCAATTGATTTTCACAGTGGTACTTCCTTAGGTCGATGTGACCGAATCATGCGGTTTTGACGTGACGGTTGTTCTGCATGCAGAAAAAAGGCCAGCGGCTGTTGGGTGAGATGGTTGTGGAGTGTTACTGGACACTTCTGTGGTGCTTTGGCGGCCCCATCGCGATCATGCTGACAAACCCTGAATTCGGTCTACATTAAAAAGCCACTACCCAAAGCGCCGGGATTCGCTTATCCTTTTAGCTGTATATAAATACAGTAGTCGCAAACGACAACCAATGTGAAGGCATGTGAGGTGGTGAATGGCCGTCGAAGTGGTATACCGCAGCAGCCGAGATCTGGAGCGCTTGTTCATGGATAAAGCCGAAGCTGACCGTCATGACAAAATGCTCGAGCTGGCCGAATTGCTGGCTGAAGTGTTGCAAAAAGCCGTTCCGTCCCTGACTGAACAGCAAGTGGAAGAAGCCGGGATCTACATGGCGAAAAACCGCGATGTGTTCGCCAAGGCGTTCAAGAGCCAGCCAGACGCCCTTTCAGAATTGCTCAATGTGCCGACTGAAGCCGTTGAAGCCACTGAATCGGATGAGCCTGCCGAGCCGACCAAGCCTGCGAAGGCAGCGAAGCAAGCCAAGTAAGCAACGCGCGAATTGAATAGGCCCTGAGTCCCGGACTCAGGGCCTTTTTCATGCCTGGGTTTCAAAGCTCGGGCTGCTCCAGCGCCTCGACCAACGCCTTGAAGAACCGTGCCGCCTCCCCGCCCGTCACCACCCGGTGATCGAAGGTCAGGGACAGCGGCAGCATTGGATGCACCAGCACCTTGCCGTCCACCGCCACCGGCTCTTCGCGAATCACCCCGGCGGCCAGGATCGCCACTTGCGGCGGCACTACCACCGGGTTCGCGTAACGCCCGAACAGGGTGCCGAAATTCGACAAGGTCAGGGTCGCGCCCATCATCTCCTTGGCCGGGATCGAACGCGCCTGCACGTCGGCGCGTAAACGGGTCACGCCTTCTTTCAGGTCCGCGGATGAACGATTGCCAACATCGCGCAGCACCGGCACAAACAAGCCGTCGGGTGTGTCCACGGCAATGCCCAGGTCCAGCGTGTCATGGTGTTTGATCGACAGCGACGAGCCATCAAAACCGCTGTTGAGCACCGGTTCCACGGCACACGCCGATGCCAACGCTTTGGCCAGGCGAATCAGCGGTTCACGCGCACGGCCCCAGCGATGCAAATCGGCATCGGCGAAGATCGTCACCGGCACCACTTCGGCGTGGGACCTGGCCATGTTCAGCGCCATGCTGCGGCGCACTCCGCGCAGCTTCTCCCCACCGAACGTGTCACGAGCGGTTTGCGATGCCCGTTCGACGTCGCTGCGGGTAATCGGCCCGTCATGACCGACGTCTGCGAGTGCACTCAAGTCGACGCCCAATTGCCGCGCCAGTTGCCGCACGGCGGGCGTTGCACGGGGGCTCAGGTGTTCGCGGGTCGACGGTGCCGCGCCGATAAAAAACCGGTCGTCCTGGGTGCCGCCACCGCCCTCGAGCCGGCCCACCACCGTGCCGGCGTCCGCTTCGCCTTCGTAACCGAGCAACGGCTCACCGACATGCAGAATGTCACCGGCGTCGCCGTAGGTCCTGGCCACCACACCGTCGTAAGGTGCCGGAATGTCCACCAGCGCCTTGGCGGTTTCCACCGAGACCAGCAACTGATCGGCCTTCACCGTGTCGCCAACCTTGACGTGCCACTCGACGATTTCCGCTTCTTGCAGGCCTTCACCCAAGTCTGGCAGTTTGAAATATTTCATCGCAGCCTCCCACGCTTCAGGCGCCTCTTTAGAAGTGGTGCAGCAACACGCTGTCGCAAGCATCCAGAATGTCTTCGACGCTCGGCATGTACAGCGACTCCAGCCGATACAGCGGTGGCGGAATGTCCGGCGCGGTGACCCGCAGAATCGGTGCCTGCAGATCGAGCAGTGCCCGTTCATAGAGACTGGCGGCGATTTCCGCGCCGACCCCGCAGGTGCGCGGCGCTTCGTGGACGATCACGCAGCGGCCGGTCTTGCGCACTGACGCTTCAAGGGTGTCGAGGTCCAGAGGCTTGATACAGGCCACATCGATGACCTCCGCCGATACGCCGCGCTCGGCCAGTACGTCGGCCGCCTGCAAGGTTTCCAGGACACTCGCGCCCCAACTGATCAGGGTGATATCGCTGCCTTCGCGCAAGGTGAAGCAGGTATCGAGCGGCAGGCGTTTGCCGTCGTCGCTCAACGGCTGTGGATTCATTCGGTAGAGCCGCGTCGGCTCAAGGAAAACCACCGGGTCCGGGTCGTCGATGGCTGCCAGTAACAGGCCATAAGCCCGTGCCGGTGAAGAAGGGATCAGCACACGCAATCCGGGAATGTGCGCAAACAATGCCTCGGTGCTTTCGCTGTGATGTTCCGGTGCGCGAATCCCTGCGCCCATCGGCGTGCGCAACACCATCGGGCAGGTGATGCGTCCGCGTGTGCGGTTGCGCATGCGGCTGGCGTGGGACACCAGGTGTTCCATGGCGGCGTAGATGAAGCCCATGAACTGGATTTCCAGCACCGGTTTCAAACCCTGCGCCGCCATGCCCACCACCAGCCCGCCGAGCATGGTTTCGGCCAGCGGCGTGTCAATCACCCGTTTGAAGCCGAAACTGTCGCGCAGCCCCAGGGTGGCGCGAAAGACACCGCCGTTCACGCCCACGTCTTCACCCAGCACAATGACGTTTTCGTCCTCGCGCATGGCCCGGTGCAACGCCAGGTTGACCGCCTCCAGCAACGTCGCCTTGCCGTTACTCATGCTCGGCCCCTCCCGCGTGCCGCACCGCACGTTCAAGCAGCCACTCGCGCTGCTCGGCCAGGGCGTGCGGCCATTGGGCATACACGTGATCCATCACCGACCCGGGAGGCTGAAGGCCGGCGGCCTCAAAGTGATCCACCGCCACTTGCACCTGCCCTTGGCACTCGGCGATCAGCGCCTGTTCGCGCCCCTCGTCCCACACGCCCTGTCCCACCAGAAACCGTTGCAGGCGTTTGATCGGCTCTTCGAGCCAGGCCTGCTTCACCTCATCGGCCGGCCGGTAGCGTGTCGCATCGTCCGCCGTGGTGTGATCGCCGAGACGATAGCTCAAGCATTCGAGCAACACCGGGCCTTTGCCGTGACGCGCACGTTCAAGGGCGCAGTGCATCCGGTCATAGACCGCGAGCATGTCGTTGCCGTCGACCTGTTCGCCATGGAACCCGGCGCCGACGGCTTTCTGTGCCAGGGTCGGCGCGCCGCACTGAATCCGCCGTGGCACCGAGATCGCCCACTGGTTGTTGTTGACCACGAACACCACTGGCAACTGCCATGCCCCGGCGACGTTCAGCGCTTCAAGGAAATCGCCCTTGCTGGTGGCGCCATCGCCGCAGGTGGTCACGGCCACCCGGTGTTCGCCGCGAATCTTGAACGCACTGGCCACCCCGCAGGCATGCAGCGCCTGGGTGGCAATCGGTACACAGATCGGGAAGTCCTCGGCCGCCGCCGGGTCGGCAAAGTCGCTGCCGCGCTCGTCACCGCCCCAATACAACAGAATCTCCTCCATGCGCACCCCGCGCATCAATTGCACGGCGGTGTCGCGGTAGTACGGCACCAGCACGTCTTCACGGTGCATCAGGCTGCCGAGCGCCACGCCAATCGCTTCCTGGCCGAGGGTGGGCGCGTAGGTGCCGATGCGCCCGGTGCGTTGCAGGGCCACGGCTTTCTGGTCGAACAGACGGGTCAGCACCATCTGCCGATAGAGGCGGGTCAAGGTATTGAAGTCATCGGCCCAGGACGGCAAATCGCCGAGCAACTGGCCATCGGGGGATAAAAAACGGGTATAGGACAGCTCCACCTTGTGGGGCATCACAGGGCTCCTGGCACGCCGGATACGCGTGCAGTGGTTGAGCCCCGCGCTTGTGGCGCAAGGCTCCGGGGGAGCACGCTTGCCGGGTCGGGCCGGCGCTCCTTCAGCGATACAGCACGCGTTCCGCCAGGTCGTCCGCGACGCGGGCCGGTGAACGCTTTTCAGCCTGGGCGTGGGCGAATACTTCGGTCAGCCGCGAGCTGATCTTCGAAAGGTGTGCGGTGATGGTCGGCAAGTCCTCGCCACGGTGTTTGAGCGAGACATAAATCAGCCCGCCGGAATTGATCACGTAGTCCGGCGCATACAGAATCCCGCGATTCTCCAGTTGATCGGCAACATGCAGGTTGGTCAGTTGATTGTTGGCCGAACCGGCCACCGCCGAGCAACGCAACTGCGTGACGCTGTGGCTGTTGAGCACGCCGCCCAAGCCGCACGGCGCGAGGATGTCACACGGAGTACTGAGCAGCGCTTCGTTGGCAATCGGGTGCGCGCCCAGTTGTTCCATGGCCAACTGGACTTTGCCGTGGTCGATGTCACTGACCAGCAACTCGGCGCCCGCCGCGTGCAGCTGTTCGGCGAGGGCGAAACCGACATTGCCCAGGCCCTGGATCGCCACGCGCAACCCTTCCAGGTTGTCGCTGCCCAGACGCGCCATGGCCGTGGCACGGATACCGGCAAACACGCCCATGGCCGAATGCGGCGACGGATCGCCCGACGCCGTGGTGCTGGTGACATGCTGGGTTTGTTGGGCGATGCAGTCCATGTCGGCAACCGACGTGCCGCTGTCGATGGCCGTGATGTAGCGACCGTCGAGCTGTTCGACACAGCGGCCAAACGCTTCGAACAGGGCCCCGCGGTTTTCGACGTGAGGCGGGCGAATAATCACCGCCACGCCGCCGCCCTGAGGCAGGCCGGCCAGTGCGGCCTTGTAGCTCATGCCCTGGGCCAGGCGCATAGCGTCCATGACGGCGCTTTCGTCGTCTGGATAGGCAAGGTAACGGCAACCTCCCAGGGCGGGCCCCAGACGGCTGCAATGAATGGCAATCACCGCCTTCAACCCCGTGACCGGATCAACGCTCAGGTGCAGCGATTCAAGGCGAGTGCTTTGCATGAGAGCGAACATCGTAAGGCCCTCGAAACACTTCTTGTAGTCGCCAGTATAGGCGTGCGCCAAAATATTGCTGGAGCGCGCGGGCATAAGCCGCCCACCGGTTCAGGCTTTAAGACATAACCTGCAACACGCTATGTCCGGCACTGGACGAATGCCGGCCACGGGGCTAAAACGAGGCATTCGCCGGAGATTTTGATGAAACCCCGCCAAGCATTTTTCGACTGCCTGCAACGCTCTCCCCCCGCGCTTTTCGAGGCTGCGCTGTGGATCGCTGCCGAACACGATCCCGAGGTCAAGCCCGAGGCGTTGCTGGCGAACTTCAAGGACTTGCAGCAACGGGTTAGCGTCGGATTGCCGATGCTGCCAGTCAGCGAGTTGGGCCAGCCCTTGCTGCGGCGCATGAATGACCTGGGCTTCCAGCAGGACGAGTACACGCCGTTGCGTCCTCAGGCCGCGCTCCTCGACAAAGTGCTGGAACGTCGGCGCGGCCAACCCCTGGCGCTCGGGTTGATCGCGCTGGAACTGGCCCGACGGCTGGAGATCCCGCTGGTCGGAGTGAACTTTCCGGGGCACTTTCTATTACGGGTGCCGGGCGCCGACCATTTGCTTGACCCGTGCGGCGGCCGACGCCTGTACCCCGGCGATTGCCGTGAACTGCTGCAACGCCAGTACGGTCCGAACATGCTGCTCCATGCCGATCATCTGCTCACGGCCGAACCGGCGCAGATGCTGCAACGGTTGTCGCGCAACCTGCGCCAGTTGTACCTGGCCAACGAGGACAACATCGGCGCACTGATCGACGCCGAACGGGTGCTGGAACTGGGCAACGCCAGCGCCAGCGACTACCTGGCCCGCGCCAGCCTGTACCAGCGGCTCGACTGCCCCAATGCCGAGCGTTACGACCTCGAACATGCCCTGCTGCTCAGCGAAGACCCGATTCAGCGCATTCGCCTGACCGAACGGCTCGGGCACCTACCTCCCAATTCGATTGTGCATTGACGCCTCAAGTGCTCCACTCACGCTCAACCTTTTGCGCCACCATGGATGAGGCTGTCATGAACGCCCTATCACCTGCTGAACGTTTCCTCGAAGATTTCCATCAACGCCAGCCAGGCACTACCAGCGCGGCGTTCGCCCATTTGCGCAGCGACCGCCATGAGTCGTCCTATGCCGCGCTGGCAGCCACCCTCGCCACCCAGGCCGCACCCTTGACCGTACTGGACCTGGCCTGCGGCAACGGTTACCTGCTCAAGCTGCTTGGCGAACGCTATCCCGACAGGCTCAACCTGATCGGCGTGGACATGAGCCAGGCCGAACTGGACGTGGCGCGCTCCATCCTGCCGGCCGATGTTCGCCTGCTCAAGGAACGCGCCCAGGCCTTGTCGATTGCCACCGCCAGTGTCGACGTGGTGGTGTCGCATCTGGCGCTGATGTTGATGGATGACATCGAACAGGTGCTCGGTGAAGTCCACCGCGTGCTGCGCAAGGACGGCAAGGTCGCGGCCATCGTCGGTCGTGGTTTTTTAATGGGGCCGTTGGGCGAAGCGTATCTGCAGGTGTTTCGCCAAGTCGCCACGCAGGATGCACTGGCGCATTTGCCGATGGGCGATCCACGCATGCGCACCGAAACCGGTTGGCAGGAACTGTTCAGCAAGAACTTCGACGACGTGACGTTTGAAGACATCGACGTGGCGTGGCACCCGGACTTCGCCGAGCTCTGGGGTTCACTCAGCGAAACCTACGACATCGACCGGTTGACCCCGGCCGCCAGAGTGCAATTGGAAGGGCGCTTCAAGGCGTCGATCACCCGCCTGGAACAACCGGATGGCTGCTATGCGACCGGCTGGGGGTTGCGCCTGATCCAGGCCCGCGCCCGCTGACGGGGCCAGGATCGAGGTGCGTCAGGATTTGGCCGTTGCGCCCAGGTCCTTGCGGGCATCGGGTGTAACGCCTGCAACGTCCACCGGCGAACGCACCTGAATGATCAGCAACGCGGCGATCACGGCCGGGATCGCGCAGAAGAAGAAAATCTGCTGCACCGGGATGTGCATCGCCAGCAGCATGCCGCCAAACAACGGCCCGAGGATCGAACCGAACCGGCCAACCCCCAACGCCCATCCGGTGCCTGTGGCGCGGACGTGGGCCGGATAGAAGTTGCTGGCAAACGCATTGAGGGTCAGTTGACCGCCGATGATGCAGAACCCTGCGGCAAACACGAACGCCACCAGGTAACGCGGATTGTCGTGGTTCAAGCCCAGCAGAATCGTGCACAGCGCCGCCGCCGTGAGTACTGCCGACAACAGGCACACCTTGCGCTTGAGACGGTCGGCAAACCAGGCCATGCCAATCGCGCCGAGGGTGCCGGCAAACAGGAACATCGAGGTCACGAGGTTGGCTTCGTTGAGCGTCAGGCCGCTTTCGAGCAACAACGTGGGCAACCAGCTGATCATGAAGTACAGCAGGATCAGGCTGACGAAAAAGGTCGACCAGATCAGCAGAGTCGGGCGTGCATAACCGTGGCGAAACAGTTCGATCACCGTCAGTTTGCTGCCCTGCTCCTGCGCATTCTGTTGCGCCGAGGCCAGGGGTGGCTGCCAGTCCGGCAGCATGCGCGCCGTGACGTTGCGCAAGCGTGCGTAAGGCGCCGGGTCACGCAGCAAACGCGGCAGGGATTCAGGCAGGAACCAGACCAGAAACGGGAACAGCAGCAACGGCGTGACGCCGCCCGCGAGGAACACCGCTTGCCAGCCAAAGCTGTCGATAAACCCTGCGGCGACAAAGCCCCCGGCCGCGCCGCCAAACGAGAAGCCGCAGGCCGCGAGCGTGACCATCAGCGTGCGCAGACGCGGCGGCGAGTACTCGGACATCAACGCCATGGCGCTGGGCATCGCCCCGCCCATGCCAATGCCACAGATAAACCGCGCAGCCATCAGCGTGTTCAGGGAATCGGCGAACACCATCAGCACCGTCAGGCTGGCGTAGATCAGCACGCAGCCCAGCAGAATGCGCCGCACGCCAAAGCGGTCAGCCAACGGCGTGACGGCCAATGATCCAAGGGTCAGACCGAGCAGATTGGCACTGAACACCGGGCCGAACGCAGATTTCTCAAGCCCCCAATCCTGCGCCAGCGCGGGTACCACATAACCCAACACCTGCGCGTCGTAGCCGTCAGTCACCAGCAACAACGCCAGGAGTAAAAGGAGCAACCACTGATAACGCGACACCGGACGGGCGTCGAGTGCCGCCCGAAAGCTGGCAATCTGATTGTGCATCGCAAGGTACCTTTTTTGTTTTTATGGTCGGTTGAACGCTGTGATGCCCATGATTCAAAATGATCACTTGTGGCGAGGGAGCTTGCTCCCGCTGGGCCGCAAAGCGGCCCCACTCTCTAACTAAAAGAATGGGACTGCTGCACAGTCCAGCGGGAGCAAGCTCCCTCGCCACACAAGCAGTCAGTATTCTTCTTCAGGGAGTGTCGGGCTGGTTCCCCGGGTGGGCCTTGATGAACGCCGGGTGCTGCGTCGCCAACGCGGTCACGCGGCGAATGCGAGGGTACGCGTCAAGGGAAATATTGAAGCGCTCGGCCGCATACAGCTGCGGGATCAGATACACATCCGCCAACCCCGGCGCGCTGCCAAAGCAGTAACCCTCATCGCCAATCAACTGCTCCACCGTCGCCAGTCCCTGAGTGACCCAGTGACCGATCCACTGCACCACCTGCGGCTCGTCGTGACCGAGTTGGCGTAGCTGATTGAGCACGCTGACGTTGTGCAGCGGATGGATGTCGCAACCGATCAACGCCGCCACCGCGCGCTCGTGCGCACGTTTGGCGAGGTCCTTGGACAACAGCGGCACCTGTGGATAACGTTCTTCCAGGTACTCGATGATCGCCGGGGACTGGATCAACAGATCACCGTCATCGGTGCGCAAGGCCGGCACCCGGCCTTGCGGGTTGATCTGCAAATAGGCCGGTTGCTTGTGCTCGCCACCTTGCGCCGCGATCAGGTTGATCGGCAGCGCCTGGTAGTCCAGCCCTTTGAGTGCCAGGGCAATGCGCACCCGAAAGGACGAGGTCGAACGGTAATAGGTAAAGAGTTCCATGGCCTGAACCTCTCAGCGTGCGGGCAGGATCTTGCCGCGGCATTCGCCAAAACCGATGGAGGTAAAACCTTCACGGTTGCAGCGGGCCCGCAGGATGATTTCGTCGCCGTCTTCAAGGAACTTGCGCACCTCGCCCGACGCCAGCTCGATCGGCTTCTTACCGCCTTCGGTGATTTCCAGCAGGCTGCCGAACTGACCGTTTTCAGGGCCGGACAAAGTGCCCGAACCGAACAGGTCACCGGCCTGCAACTGGCAACCGTTGACGCTGTGGTGCGCGACCATTTGCGCCACGGTCCAGTACATGTGGCGGGTGTTGCTCAAGGTAAGGCGATGCGCCGGCAGGTTTTGCTCGCGCATGGTTTCGGTGAGCAGCAGCACTTCCAGTTCGATGTCGAACGCGCCAGCAGCCTGATCGCGTTTGTCGAACAGGTATGGCAGCGGCTGCGGATCACCTTCCGGGCGCGCCGGCTGGGCACGGCGGAACGGCTCCAGAGCTTCAGCGGTGACGACCCACGGCGAGATGCTGGTGATGAAGCTTTTCGACAGGAACGGACCCAGTGGCTGGTATTCCCAGGCCTGGATGTCGCGCGCCGACCAGTCGTTGAGCAGGCAGAAACCGGCGATGTGCTCGGCGGCGTCGCCGATGGCAATCGAATCGCCCATGTCATTGCCCTGGCCGATCCAGATCCCCAGTTCCAGTTCGTAGTCCAGACGGGCACAAGGACCAAAGGTCGGTTCGGTCTGGCCGGCTGGCAGGGTCTGGCCTTTCGGACGACGCACGTCGGTGCCGGATGGGCGGATGGTCGACGCGCGACCGTGGTAGCCAATCGGCACGTGCTTGTAGTTCGGCAGCAGCGGGTTATCCGGGCGGAACAGTTTGCCGACGTTCTGTGCGTGCTCGATGCCGACGTAGAAGTCGGTGTAATCGTTGATTTTCGCTGGCAGGTGCATCACGCAATCCGCCGCCAGCGGCAGCAGTCTCGCGCCTTGGGCTTCGATCTTGCCGTGCAGGGTGCTGCCTTCGGCGAGCAGTTCCAGCAGACGTTCGCGCAGCGCCACGCGGGCACCACGGCCGAGGTCGAAAAAGGCGTTCAACTGACCGCCACGGGTGGCTTCGACGGCGGCGCGTGCGGCACCGTCAAACAAGCCGACATCCAGCGCCGCTTCCAGATCGAAAATGTGCTCGCCGATGGCGACACCGCTGCGTGGTACCGAACCCTTGGTGCTGAACACGCCCAGCGGCAGGTTTTGCAGCGGGAAATCAGCGTGGCCGTTGGCGGAGGTCACCCAACTGCGAGTGGGGGTGGTCTGAGTCATGGGTTATCTCCGGTTCGGGTTGAAAGTGGCGGGCAGCGAGGCCCAGCAAGCATCGTAATTGTTTTGCAATTGCGGGCAATCCAGGGCGAAACGGCTCGGGCGCAGGACCTGGCTGGTTTCGAACATGAACGCCATGGTGTTGTCGATCTTCGCCGGGGCGAGTTCGACGTTGATGGCCTTGGTGCAGGTCTCGCCGTCCGGCCCGTGGGCGCTCATGCAGCTGTGCAGCGACGCGCCGCCCGGCAGGAAACCTTCGGCCTTGGCGTCGTAGGCGCCCTGGATCAGGCCCATGAATTCGTTCATCAGGTTGCGGTGGAACCACGGTGGACGGAAGGTGTTTTCGGCGACCATCCAGCGTGGCGGGAAGATCACGAAATCGAGGTTGGCCAGGCCATGAACGCTGGTCGGCGACGTCAACACGGTGAAGATCGACGGGTCCGGGTGATCGTAGCTGACGGTGCCGATGGTGTTGAAACGACGCAGGTCATATTTGTACGGCACATTGTTGCCGTGCCAGGCGACCACGTTCAGCGGCGAATGATCGAGCTCGCAGCCCCACAACTCACCGAGGAATTTCTGCACCAGGGTGGTCGGTTGTGCAAGGTTTTCGTAATGGGCGACCGGGGTCAGGAAGTCCCGAGGATTGGCCAGGCCATTGCTGCCGATCGGCCCGAGGTCCGGCAGGCGCAGCGGCGCGCCATGGTTCTCGGCGATGTAGCCGCGAGCCTGCGGGTCGAGCAGCTCGACGCGAAACTTCAAACCACGCGGCAACACTGCGATTTCCAGCGGCTCAAGGTCCAGCACGCCCAACTCGGTGGCGATGCGCAAACGCCCCAGTTCCGGCACCAGCAACAGTTCGCCGTCGGCGTTGAAGAACACCCGCTCCATCGAGCGATTGGCGCGGTAGTGATAAATGCTGATTCCGGCCGGTTTTTCCGAGCCCGAGTTGGCGGCCATGCTCACCAGACCGTCGATGAAATCGGTCGGCTCGGCAGGAATGTCCAGCGGGTTCCAGCGCAGGCGGTTGGGCGTTACGTCACCCAGCGGGCCGCCGGCCAGTTGTCGCTCAAGCTTGACGAACGCCGGGTGGTTGGCCGATGGCTGGATGCGGTACATCCAGGTGCGCCGCGCTTCACTGCGGACCATGGTGAACGCAGTGCCGGAGAACAGTTCAGTGTAGAGACCGTAAGGGGCTTTTTGCGGGGAGTTCTGGCCGACGGGCAGTGCGCCGGGCAACGCTTCACTGCTGAATTCGTTGCCAAAGCCTGACTGATAAGCCAGCTCGGGCGCCGTTGAATCGAGGTTCATGGAGCCTCCTGAACAGGGAGTAGGCCGTGGCCACGGCTCCCTTTCGAAAGTCTCGGCACGCCCGGGTTATTTTTATCGTAATTCGATTACGCATAACGTAATTTGATTGGTATTGACCGTCAAGCTATAAAGGCGCCCATTCATCTCCCGATATGACTGAACCATGGCAACCAGCGACAGCAACGGTAAACAGAAAGTCCGCTCGGCCGAGGTCGGCACGGACATCCTCAAGGCGCTGGCCGAGTTATCGCCGTCGACGTCCTTGTCACGGTTGGCCGAACACGTGCAGATGCCGGCGAGCAAGGTTCACCGCTATTTGCAGGCGCTGATCGCCAGCGGTTTTGCCGAACAGAACACCGCCACCAACCATTACGGCCTGGGCCGCGAAGCTCTGCGCGTGGGGCTCGCTGCGCTCAACAGTATGGACGTGCTGAAAGTCGCCGCCCTGCCCTTGGCGGAGTTGCGCGACGAGTTGAATGAAACCTGCTTCCTGGCGGTGTGGGGCAATCAGGGCGCGACCGTGGTGCATATCGAACCCGCCGTGCGGGCCGTGACGGTGGTGACACAACTGGGGTCGGTGTTGCCGCTGCTCAGTTCATCGACCGGGCTGGTGTTCAGCGCATTTTTGCCAAGCCGCGAAACCATCGAACTACGCGAAAGGGAGATCCAGGCGAGCGCGTCCCATGCGCTGGCCGATGACCAGGCGTATGCCGCAATGTGCGAACAAATCCGCACACGTGGCCTGCACCACGTGCATGGCTTGTTGATGCCGGGTGTGGACGCGCTGTCAGCGCCGGTGTTCAACGCCGTCGGTAATGTCGCCGCAGTGCTGACCATCGTCGGGCCGACCTCGCTGTTCCACGCCGACGAGAACGGCCCTGCGGCCCAGCGATTGCTGGCGGCGACACGGGCCGTGAGTTGGCGGATGGGGTTTGATACAGGCGCTCCCTGCGCGTGATCTGATCACCAACGCCGCCCTTTCGACGCGCCACTGACGCGCTCCCGTCATCGCGGCCTCGCAGCCGACAGCGCTCAAGTCATGCCGCCCGAGCCCGCGTCTGCGCGAAACAACAAGCGCAAACGCGCTGGCTGGATGGCGGTTGATACGCGAGATGGATAACCCGAAAACACCTGCTACCGTTACTGGGCACGCCGACCGGCACACTGTTGCTCAGGCTGTAAAAGTCATTGTCTTGATTGGCTATTTTTCCTGTGGGAACAAGACCTTATTCTTGCCGGGCTTTCACGGCAAACGCCCTGCAAGTGCCAGCGCAGACCGTGCGCTGCGCAATGGAATCCAGACTGATTGGCCACCCCGTTTCAATCCGTCGCCCCGTGTTCACTGACGTTGATTGGTAGCTCCTTGATCTAACGTCTTACCTTGGCCGCTGCGTTTGCAGCGGCCTTTTTTATGCCGCTTGATGAAGCAAAGGGTCAACACCCAAGCGCGACGCTCAAAGCGAATACTTCTGCAGATTCCCCATCATTTCCTTCAGCGCTTCAATGTTGTCCCTGGGGTGCGCTGCGCCTTCAAAGTCGCAGATCTGCTGCCAATGCGCCGCGACATCTTCCGGGGAAAATCCGGTTCGTGGATCGAATCCGGCACCGAGGCTGCGCTCCCAGCGCACTTTGCCCATCCAGCCGCCGCCGACTTCGAACAGGCCTGCGGTTTCCTGGCACTGTTCGCTGGCCAGGTAAACCACCAGCGGGCTGACCAGTTCCGGCTTCAGTTGTTCGAACACCTGCGGCGGAATCAGGCCTTCGGTCATGCGCGTGCCGCCGGTGGGGGCAATCGCGTTGACCAGGATGTTGTGCTTGCGGCCTTCGATGGCCAAGGTGCGGGTCAGGCCGTACAGACCGAGTTTGGCCATGCCGTAGTTGGACTGGCCGAAGTTGCCATAAATGCCGGAGGTCGATGCGGTGAAGATCACCCGGCCATAGTTTTGCTCACGCAGGTACGGCCAGGCGGCGCGGGTGACTTTGTAGGCACCTTCAACATGGATCCGATAAACCAGGTCCCAGTCGCTGTCGTCCATTTTGTGGAAGGTCTTGTCCCGCAGAATGCCCGCGTTATTGACCACCACATCGACGCGGCCAAACGCATCAAGGGCATGCTGCACCAGTTTGTCACCGTCGGTGACCGAGTCGTAGTTGGCCTGCGCCGTGCCGCCCGCCTCGCGGATTTCCGTCACCACCCGGTCTGCCGCAAAGGCATTGGCGCCTTCGCCTTGCGCCGAACCGCCGAGGTCGTTGACCAACACCTTGGCGCCCTGCCTGGCAAACAACAGTGCATGGGCCCGCCCCAGGCCACCGCCCGCTCCCGTGACGATCACGACTTTATCTTCGAAGCGCACAGACTCATTCATAGGGAACTCCAGCGGGCCAAGGGGCAAGGAACCCGAGTGTCAGGCACCGCGCGGCGGCTCACAATGAACTGCGGCGAAGCTGAATGCCGTGCAATAAGGTGACGGGATGATGAGGGCGTTTACTTGGGAGAGTCAGGAGCAGGCAGCCTTGCGCGGGGGAGACACCAGGTCGTCGCGAAACGTCAGGTAATGCGTGAGCACCTGCATCGGCGCTTCAATCTGTGGGTAGTGACCGATGCCCGGCAGCAGCACGGTGTCGGGGGAAGGAATCAACTGCCGATACCGCTCGACCATGTGCCCGCCGGAAATCGGGTCGACCTCGCCATCGATCACCCTCAGCGCAATATCGCCACGCTGCATGGCACTCACCCAACGCTCCCGCTGTACGCGACGCTCGGGAATGTAGCCGATCAACTTGTGCATGATCCGGGGGCCGTGGTGACTGTCGATCAGGCTCCAGAAATCATCCAGTTCACTCTCGCTCGGCCGGGTGTGCGGGCCGAAGATTTGCCGGAAGCTTTTCACCAGCCCCTCACGGCTGAACGCCCGGCCGATCATCCAGCCCAATGGGCTGAGCAGCAGTTTCTGGGTCAATACCGGGCGATGGGTTTCGGGGAACAAGCCACCGTTGAGGAACACACAACTGGCAATCTCGACACCCGCTTCGTAGTGCCGGGCCAGTAATTCCTGGGCCACACTGTCGCCGTAATCGTGAGCCAACAGATGCAACGGTTGATCGACGCCCAGATGAGCCAGCAATGCCTGTTGCAGATCCGCCTGTTCCAGCAGGCTGTAGGCATGGTTCAGCGGTTTGGCCGAATCGCCGAAACCGAGCATGTCGCAGGCGATCACCCGATACCGTTGCGCCAAGGGTTGCCACAGGTAATGCCAATCCCAACTGGCGGTGGGAAAGCCATGGATCAACAGCAACGGCTCACCCTGCCCCGCCACCCAATAACGGATGGCCTGGCCCTGAAACACAAAGTCTTGTCCGCGTTTGCGCCAAACGCACAGCGGGATCTCGGCGAGAGGCATTAGAGTTTGAAACCCGGGTCTTGTTGATCGAGTTTACGCAGCAGCGCCGGCCAGGCCAGTGCACCGCCCATGCCCTGAGCACTCTTGGTCACGCCGGCAATCATCGCTTTGGCACCCGCCAGAATCTGCGGTGCGATGGCGATCAATTCGGCACCACCGTTCTGCGCCAGGACCTGGATATCGCAGGCGCGCTGGAAGGTGAACATCATCAGAAAGGTGTCGGCGATGCTGCTGCCACAGGTCAGCAGACCGTGGTTGTGCAGCATCAGGAAATTGTTTTCGCCGAGGTCGGCTTGCAACCGGGCCTTTTCCTCGTGGTTCAGCGCGACGCCCTCGTACGCGTGATAGGCCAGGCTGGACAGCACAAACAGTGATTGCTGGCTGATCGGCAACACGCCCTGCTTTTGCGCCGAAACCGCGACACCCGCTGCGGTGTGGGTGTGCAACACGCACGCCACGTCGTGCCGCACCTCATGCACCGCACTGTGAATGGTGTAACCGGCCGGGTTGATTTCGTAAGGGCTGTCCATCAGTTTTCGGCCGCTTTGATCGACCTTGACCAGGCTCGATGCGCTGATCTCGTGAAACATCAGCCCGAACGGGTTAATCAGGAAGTCCTCAGTGCCCGGCACCTTGGCGGAGATATGCGTGAAGACCAGGTCGTCCCAACCATGCATCGCTACCAGCCGATAGCAGGCGGCAAGGTCAACGCGGGTCTGCCACTCGGCGGCGCTGACCTGGTCTTTCACACTCGGTGTCGGTTGGACGGGGGCTACGCTCACGGCAATGACCTCTGTTCTTATAGTTTTAGGCAGGTCCTGGCAGTTTAGTCAGCCGTTGCCCTATGCGGAGTTGCATTGACAGCCAGCTTACTGGCCAAGCGAGTCAGCCCGTCGCCTGCACGACTGACTGTCAAAGCACAGACGCCAATAAAGGAGCGGCGAACAGGTTCAACAACCCGGTCAACACCATCACCAACCCCGCCACCGAGCCTTCTTCACCGCCCACTTCACGGGCACGGCTGACGCCCGCGCCATGGGCACCCACCCCGAACAACGCGCCACGGGCCAAGGCACTGCGCAGCGGCAACCACTTGAGCAACACGCCGCCGAGCAGAGCCCCGAACACGCCGGTGAACATCACGAACACGGCGGTCAACTCCGGCACTGCGCCCAAGTCGTGGGCCAGCGGCATGGCAAACGGTGTGGTGATGGAGCGCGGCACCAGCGACATCGTCACCGAGGTGTCCAGTGCCAGCAGTTTGGCCAGACCGAATGAACTGCCAATCGACGCCGCGCTACCCGCCACCATCCCGAGCAACAGCGCCGACCAGTGGCGCACCAGCAATTGCCGCTGCTGCCAGATCGGCACGGCGAAGGCGACCGTCACCGGCCCCAGCACCAACATCAGCCAATGGGTGTTGCTGGAGTACTCGGCATACGCGGTGTGCAGCGGCACCGCCAGCGCCAGCAGCAATGCCGGCACCAGAATCAGCGGCGACAACAGGTACCGGCCGGTGCGCCGGTAGAGCCAGCGGCTGAACACATAGGCGCACAGGGTGAACACCAGCCAGAACATCGGCATCAGCTCAAGCTTCATGGCGCAGCCTCCAGCGGCAGACCAGCTCGACGGTGAACGCAGTGACCAGCATGACCGTCAGCGTGCTGACGCCGATCACCAGCAAAATCCGCCAGCCGTCCTCACGCAGCAGGCTGCCGTAATCGAGCAGGCTCATCAGTGCCGGGATAAAAAACAGCAGCATCTCGGCCATCAGCAACCCGGCGCCCCGTTGCAGCGCTGCGGGTTTGACCCAGCCAAACGCGAAAGCCAGCAACAACAGCGCCAACCCGACCACGCCACCCGGAATCGGCCAGGGCAACCACAGCGCCAACTGGCAACCGCACTCATAAATCGCCAACAGCACCGCCAGTTCAGCCAACAAGCGACCCAGGTATTTCATCGTTGAAGCGTTCATTTTTTCGGTCCTCACAGGCGCTCATTTTAAGGAGCCCGCTGCCATCCCCGAAGCGAATTGTTAGACTTGCAGCCATTCCAAAACGGAATCAGGCACATGGAATTCAAACAGCTGCGCAGCTTCGTCGAAGTAATTCACCAAGGCGGTTTCACTCAGGCCGCCAAAACGCTGCACATCAGCCAGTCGGCAGTGAGCAAGCAAGTCGCCCAACTCGAACAGAGCCTGGGCACACTGTTGCTGGAGCGCCTGGGCTCACAGATTCGCCTGACCGCCGCCGGCAACGTGGTGCTGCAACGTGCCGAAGGCATGCTGCGCCTGCGCAATGAACTGCTCAGCGAACTGGATGACTTGAGCCAATTGGCCCGAGGAGAGTTGCGCCTGGGCCTGCCGTTGCTGGGCAGCGATGCGCTGTTTGCCGGCCTGTTCGCCGAGTATCGGCGGCGCTATCCGAACATCAGCATTCAGTTACTCGAAGGCGGGAGCCTGAACATCGAACAGGCCGTATTGAGCGGTGAACTGGAACTGGGTGGCAGCCTGTTGCCCAAGGATCCGCAGTTCGCATTCCAACCATTTTGCGATGAGCCTCTGGACGCGTTGCTGCCCGCCGACCATCCCTTGGCGATGCACAGCGAAGTTCGGCTGGAGGCGTTGGCGGACACACCGTTTCTGCTGTATCAGCGCAGTTTCGTGCTCAACGACCGGTTGCTTCAGGCCTGCCAGCAACTGGGTTTCACGCCCAAGGAAGGCGGGCGCAGCGGTCAGGCGGATTTTCTGGCGGCGCTGGTGGCCGCCGGTCAAGGCGTGGTGTTGCTGCCCAGCGTGGTCGCGCGGGGCCTGGTCAGGCCCGGCGTGGTGCGCCTGACCTTGCAAGCGCCCGATTACTTGCGCTGGGATATCGCGTTCATCTGGCGCCAGGACGCCTACCTGTCCAAAGCCGCGCAAGCCTGGCTGGCGCTGCTTCGCGAACGGCCCGTCAACCGCGCAGTGCAGTGATCAACTCTGCCAGCCAAGGCTCGGCATCGGCCTCCGGGGTGACGCTTTCGCTGGCGTCCAGACGCAGCATGGGCAGCACTTCACGCACGCCCAGCTCGGCGAACAGCTCACGCATCTGCTCCCCGCCACCGCAGAATGTATCGCCATAACTGGCGTCACCCAGGGCCGATCACCGCACCTGGCAAACCACGCCAGGCGGCGGGCAGTTGATCGCGGATCATCGAATACAGCGGTAGCAGGTTGTCCGGCAGCTCGCCCATGCCGGTGGTCGACGTCACGGCCAGAAAGGCCTGCGGGCCGAACGCCTGGACATCGGCGAGGGTGGCGCGGGCGTTGTGCCACGCCTCGAAACCTGCGGCGTTGAGGAGTTTGGCCGCGTGCCGGGCGACTTCTTCAGCCGTGCCGTACACCGAGCCGGAAAGGATGGCGACTTTCATCAATCTGATCCTGAAGCTGACTAAAAGCCTGGGATATTAACAGCTGAGACTGTAAAACTGCGATTGCCTCTCAATTACCGCTAGCCACACAGGCCACTAATGGCCAGTGGACAGCCCACCACCATGTCTTAGAATGCAGCGCACCTGAGGACATGGAAAGGATTCTGCGATGATCAATGCTCAACTGATGCAAATGGTGATCAACGCGTCAAACGACGGAATCGTCATCGCTGAAAAAGAAGGCGAAGACAACATCCTGATTTACGTCAACCCGGCGTTTGAAAAACTGACCGGCTACACCACCGAAGAGATCCTGTACCAGGACTGTCGCTTTTTGCAGTCTGGCGATCGTGACCAGGCGGCCTTGAAACCGATTCGTGACGCGTTGAACAGCGGCAAGTCTTGCCGCGAGATCCTGCGTAACTACCGCAAGGATGGCACGCATTTCTGGAATGAACTGTCACTCTCGACGATGTACAACGAGAGCGACAAACAGACCTACTTCGTCGGCGTGCAAAAAGACGTCACCGTTCAGGTCAAGGCACAGCAACGTGTCGAGCAACTGGAAGCCCAGGTCGCCGAACTACAGGCTGAACTCCAGGCGCTCAAAGCGACAAACGGTTTAAACATCCCAGCGAATTAAGTGTCATTAACTACAATCACCATTAACTTTGTAATTATATCTTTCGAGCTGATCATGCACCGCGATGCCCTTCTGACCCAGGATGAGCTGGACTTCATCCAGACGATGCAGCACAACCCGCAACTCAATGTGCGGGATGCCACATCGAGCCTGCTGGTCAATGGCGGCTCGCAGATCCGCGACTTGCTCACGCGCCTGGCTGCGCATGAGCAAGTCACCATCCAGGCCCACTTCGAAAATCAGCAAATCACCTTTCCACTGCACCTGGTGGAAGACGAATTTCATGCCCTGCATTTGCGCCTCGGCGTACCGAGCATCTACGAAGACGGGCCGATGATTCGCCCCTGGCGGCTGACGCTTGAAGAACCCGTCGCACTGGAAAACGCCAAGGGCCAGCCCGGGACGTTCTGGGTTCACGAAGTGTCGTTCAAAGGGGTGCTGCTGGAAGTGCGCAACCGCACCAAACCGCCAAAACACTTTGCCCAGTGGTTCAGCCCGTCAGGGTATGAGCGAATTGCGTTGCGCGGCACGCTCGAACGAGAAACCCAGCCAGGTTTCTACGCCTATCGGCTGAACCAGAGCGACAAGGACGAAACCGAACGCCTGCGCCAGTTCATCCTGCAACAACACCGCCTGACGCACCCCGCCCTGCACGCCTGAGTCTCAAGTATCGAGGGTTCCTGCCAGAAACTGCCGCAGACGTTGTTGCATCAACACGCCATCGTTGCCCAGGCAACCAATCGACGAACCCGCCAGGCTTTCCTGTGCCATATCCGCCGTATCGCCTGCCAGCATCAGCGGGCAATTCAGGCTCATGGCCAGGCGACTCAAGCGGCGCGGCAACTCGGACGACGGCGCATGGTTGGAATACAGCACCAACGCTTGTGGCCTGATCTTCTCGCAGACCAGCGTCATCTCATCAAGGGGCAGGCCGATGGTCAGCATTCTGACCCCCACCTCCGCACTGCCCATGAACAGCGCAGCCAGCAGCACCTCAAGCTCGCGGCACTGATCGGCCAGGGGGGCGACGATCACAAGCTGCGGCTGGGCGCCGCGCATGAGAAGCAGGCGCTGCGCGACCCTGGAGCGCAAAAAACCATCGTAAAACAGCCACTCACTGGTCAGCCCGAACACATGCTGCTGTTGCAGCAACTGCCGCCATAAGGGCATGAGGATGTTCTGGAACACGACCGCGAGCGAGTAACTGGAAAAGACCTGGCCGTAGATTCGCTCCAGTTGAACATCGTTGTAATTGCTGACTGCAACTTTCAGTTGGGCCTGCCACTGAGCGTAATCAGCCTGGACGAATTCATCGGGAATGATCCGCGCCAGCACCTCAGTCGTGTCGGACCGGGCCAGAATTTTCCCGACCTTGCTCACCGCGACACCGCGCTCGATCCAGCCGAGGATGCTGCGAACACGCTCAACATCGGTCATGGAATACAGCCGATGCCCACTTTCGGTGCGTATTGGCTGAATCAACCCGTAGCGACGCTCCCAGGCACGCAAAGTGACCGGGTTGATGCCCGTGAGCCGAGCCACTTCGCGGATCGGAAACAACTGCTCCTGCTCTAGAGTGCGAACAGGTTTAAAATCGCTGGTAAGTTCAGTCATAACTGGCATCTTGGGCTTCAACGTCCATGTACGATTTTTCGGCATTCTACTCCTCATGAACTGCTTTCATCCAAGTAGATCTCAGGCGACAAACGTCTCTGGCGCATTTTGCAGAATCAGGAATAATCCTTGCTTGTTTTTGAACGCAGCCCCCCACCCCGGGCTACGTTTTTGCATGCCTCCTATCCGGACCGGCGTGCCTGTCTTACGGAGATACACAATGTCTACCTCCCCGGTCACCCTCATGGTGGCGCGCCGTGTTGCCGATGGGCGCTATCAGGACTTGATCGCCTGGCTGCGTGAAGGCGAACAACTGGCCACTGACTTTCCCGGCTACCTGGGCTCAGGCGTGCTCGCACCGCCGCCCGGAGATAACGAATTTCAGATTATCTTTCGCTTTGCCGACGAACCGACCCTCCATGCCTGGGAGCATTCGGCTTCGCGCACGGCCTGGCTGGGGCGTGGCAGCGATCTGTTCGCCCACCCTTGCGAACATCGGGTCAGCGGCATCGACGGCTGGTTTGGTGCTGTCGGGCAACGTCCGCCACGCTGGAAACAAGCGGTCGCGATCTGGCTGGCGTTCTTCCCGGTTTCCTTGCTGTTCAACTTTGTGCTGGGCCCGTTGCTCGGCGACATGGGAATGCTGAGCCGAGTGTTCATCAGCACCCTGTGTCTGACGCCGCTGATGGTCTACTTCTTCATTCCGCTGTCGACCCGTTTGCTGGCCGGCTGGTTGAACAACACACCAGTGCGCCCGTTGGCCGCCGAGCCCTCCACACAAAATCGCTGACCCACGGCAGGAACGCTTGGTAGAGGTGTACACCTACGGTCGCTGGTATAGTTTTGTCATACCCGCGACCCGAGCCCTTCATGACCGCTTCCTCTGCTCCGATACTCATCACGGGCGCCGCCCAACGCGTCGGCCTGCATTGCGCACTGCGGTTACTGGAAGACGGCCATCGCGTGATCTTCAGTTACCGCAGCGAACGCCCCGGCGTTCAGCAACTCAGAGACCTGGGCGCCCTCGCACTGTTTGCCGACTTTGCCACTGAAGCCGGCATTCTCTCGTTCATCGACGAACTGAAAAGCCACACCGACAGCCTGCGCGCGATTGTCCACAACGCGTCCGCGTGGCTGGCGGAGGAGCCCGACACAGAGGTTGCAGCCTTTACTCAGATGTTCAGCGTGCACATGCTGGCGCCCTACCTGATCAACCTGCATTGCGCCGAATTGCTTGAACGCTCGAGCCCGGCCGACATCGTGCACATCAGCGACGATGTCACGCGCAAGGGCAGCAGCAAGCACATTGCCTACTGCGCCAGCAAAGCCGGGCTCGACAGCCTGACCCTGTCCTTCGCCGCGAAGTACGCGCCGAAGATCAAGGTCAACGGCATCGCCCCCGCCCTGCTACTGTTCAACCCTGACGACGACGCGCAGTACCGCGCCAAGGCCCTGGCCAAATCCGCATTGGGCATCGAGCCCGGCAGCGACGTGATCTACCAGAGCCTGCGTTATTTGCTCGACAACCCTTATGTCACCGGCACGACCCTGACCGTCAACGGCGGACGGCACGTCAAGTAAGCCGTCCCGCGAGGATGTTCCATGACGTTATCGCCCCAGAACGACTTATCCCAGAGCTATCGCGAGATCCTCATCGGCCTCGGTGAGGATCCCGACCGCGAGGGCCTGCTCGATACCCCGGTACGCGCCGCCAAGGCCATGCAGTACCTGTGTCATGGCTACGAACAAAGCGTCGATGAAATCGTCAACGGTGCGCTGTTCGCGTCTGACAACGACGAGATGGTCATCGTGGCCGACATCGAGCTCTACTCGTTGTGCGAACATCACCTGCTGCCCTTCATCGGCAAGGCGCATGTGGCTTATATTCCTACCGGCAAGGTGCTGGGGCTGTCGAAGATCGCGCGAATCGTCGACATGTTCGCCCGACGCCTGCAAATCCAGGAAAACCTCACCCGGGAAATCGCCGACGCCGTACAACGGGTCACCGATGCCGCTGGCGTCGCGGTGGTCATCGAAGCCCGACACATGTGCATGATGATGCGCGGCGTCGAGAAACAGAATTCGACCATGAACACCTCGGTGATGCTCGGCGCCTTTCGCGAGTCGAGCAATACCCGCCAGGAGTTCCTGCAATTGATTGGACGGAGCAAGTAGCAATGCCACAACTTCAGCCAGGAATGGCACGCATCCGGGTCAAGGACCTGTGCCTGCGGACCTTCATCGGAATCAACGAGGACGAGATCCTCAACAAGCAGGATGTGCTGATCAACCTGACCATCCTGTACGCCGCGCAGGACGCCGTGCGCGACAATGACATCGACCACGCATTGAACTATCGCACCATCACCAAGGCGATCATCGCCCATGTGGAGGGTAATCGCTTCGCGCTGCTCGAACGCCTGACCCAGGAATTGCTGGACCTGGTCATGGCCAATGGATCGGTGCTGTACGCCGAAGTCGAAGTCGACAAACCCCACGCCCTGCGTTTCGCCGAGTCGGTGTCGATTACCCTCGCCGCGAGCCGCTGACCGTGTCTGGCGCATCGTCCGCCAGGCTTTTATTATCCGCGCCACGATTTGATTGCACCGAGCCCATCATGACCGAACAACAACGCCTGGAACTTGAAGCCGCCGCTTTCCGTCGACTGGTTGCACACCTGGACAGCCGCAAGGACGTGCAGAACATCGACCTGATGAACCTCGCCGGCTTCTGCCGCAACTGCCTGTCCAAGTGGTACAAGGCCGAGGCTGACGAACGCCAGATCGACGTCAGCCTCGATGACGCCCGCGAAGTGGTGTACGGCATGCCGTACGCGCAGTGGAAAGCCCACTACCAGCAAGAAGCCAGCGCCGAACAACAAGCGGCGTTCGCCAAAGGAAAAACCCATGACTGACCTGAACACCCTGCGCGCCAGCCTCAAGAGTGGCGAACACGCCTTCGCCGAAACCCTGGCCTTCATCGCCGCGGGCTACGATTACCAGCCACAGGCCTTCAACAACGGTGGCGTGGAAAACGCCGCCGGGCAGAACGAAGGCTCATGCAAAACCCTCGGTCTGGCGTTGCTCGAAGGCTTGAGCGATGAAGAAGCACTGCTGGCCTTCGGCGAGCATTACCGCTCGGTGGTCGCCACACCTGAAGGCACCGATCACGGCAACATCCGGGCGTTGATTGCCCAGGGTTTAGCGGGTGTGACGTTCACAACTCAGCCACTGACCCGCCGCTGATTTCTGCTTTGAATGCTATCCCCTGTGGGAGCGAGCTTGCTCGCGATGACTGCGTCACATTCAAAACTGATGTCGACTGATACATCGCTATCGCGAGCAAGCTCGCTCCCACAAAAGCAGCGGGTACAAAAAAACCGGCCTAGGCCGGTTTTTTGTGTTCAACGATCTCGCAATCAAGCGTTCTGCAAACCGTCCAGGTAACGCTCGGTGTCCAGTGCCGCCATGCAGCCGGCGCCGGCCGAGGTGATCGCCTGACGGTACACGTGGTCAGCCACGTCACCGGCCGCGAAGATACCTTCGAGGCTGGTCGCCGTCGCATTGCCGTCACGACCGCCCTGCACCACCAGATAACCGTCCTTGAGGGTCAGTTGGCCTTCAAACAGCGAGGTGTTCGGCGTGTGGCCGATGGCGATGAACACGCCGTCGACTTTCAACTCGTCGAAGCTGCCGTCGTTGTTCTTCAGACGTGCGCCAGTCACGCCCATGTTGTCGCCCAACACTTCGTCCAGCGTCGAGTTCAGCTTCAGGACGATTTTGCCTTCGGCAACCCGTGCGTGCAGCTTGTCGATCAGGATTTTCTCGGCACGGAAAGTTTCGCGACGGTGAATCAGGGTGACTTTGCTGGCGATGTTGGCCAGGTACAGCGCCTCTTCGACAGCCGTGTTACCGCCACCGACCACCGCCACTTCGCGGTTACGGTAGAAGAAACCGTCGCAGGTCGCGCAGGCCGAAACGCCTTTGCCCATGAACGTTTCTTCCGACGGCAGACCCAGGTAACGGGCGCTGGCGCCGGTGGCGATGATCAGCGCGTCGCACGTGTAGGTGGCGCTGTCGCCAGTCAAGGTGTACGGCTTGGCGGCGAAGTCGACTGCGTTGATGTGGTCGAAAACGATTTCGGTTTCAAAGCGCTCGGCGTGCTCTTTCATCCGTTCCATCAGTGCCGGGCCGGTCAGGCCGTGGACGTCGCCCGGCCAGTTGTCGACTTCGGTGGTGGTGGTCAGTTGACCGCCGGCCTGCATGCCGGTGATCAGCAGCGGCTTGAGGTTGGCGCGGGCGGCATAGACGGCGGCGCTGTAACCGGCAGGGCCGGAACCGAGAATAATCACTCGCGAATGACGTACATCAGACATGACTCACTCCTATCGACCGGCCCGTTCAAACTGGCGCGGAACGCCGGATGACCGGCTGGAATAAAAAAGGACTGCACAAGCACTTGGGGAAGTGCCGTCGTTGGGCAGTCCTGAAAAATAATGGGTGCAGCGTATCGAGGGGGCGAAGATTAAGGAAATACGGTTTAACAATCCAGCTCATAGGCGGTCTCTATTTTCGCAAGTCCAATTTAAGGACGCCTTTGTTACAGTTAATGTCGATGCCATTACCGTGCTTTCGCCCATCCGGCAAAGCCGATAAGGTCGGCGAGTTTTCTCACTGCAAGGAACCCGTTATGCCCGCCCCCGCTCTCTCTGGCCCGCAATACCTGCTCCAGGGCCTCAAACTGGTCTTGAGCCCCGGCCTGCGTTTGTTTGTGCTGTTGCCGCTGGCAATCAATCTGGTGCTGTTCGTCGGATTGATCTACCTGGCGGGGCATCAGTTCAGCCTGTGGGTCGACACACTGATGCCTTCACTGCCGAGCTGGCTGAGCTTTCTCAACTATTTGCTGTGGCCGTTGTTTGTGGTGCTGGTGGCGCTGATGGTGTTTTTCTCCTTCACCATGCTCGCCAACATCATCGCCGCGCCGTTC
Organism: Pseudomonas purpurea; assembly: GCF_039908635.1. Lineage (NCBI taxonomy): Bacteria > Pseudomonadati > Pseudomonadota > Gammaproteobacteria > Pseudomonadales > Pseudomonadaceae > Pseudomonas > Pseudomonas purpurea. The sequence continues at coordinate 1,084,190 of NZ_CP150918.1, read as the reverse complement.
AACGGGTTCCTGGCAGAAAAAGTCGAAGTGGTGGTGCGCGGCACCGACGACTTCCCGTCCTTCAGCTGGGGTGAACTGGTCGCCATGGTCCCGCGCACCCTCGCCCGCGAAATGCGCAAGCTCGGCTACTTCCTGCCCCGAGCCCTGGCGCTGTTTGTGCTGTCGTTCATTCCCGTGGTCAACCTGATCGCCGCGCCGCTGTGGCTGGTTTTCGGTGTGTGGATGATGGCCATCCAATACATCGACTACCCGGCGGACAACCACAAGCTGGGCTGGAATGAAATGCTCGCCTGGCTGCGCGAGAAGCGCTGGCAGAGCATGAGCTTTGGCGGGATCGTTTATCTGGCGTTGCTGATTCCAGTGGTCAACATCCTGATGATGCCGGCGGCCGTGGCGGGTGCGACCTTGTTCTGGGTACGCGAGCGCGGGGCTGAGAAATTGATGGCCAACCAACGCTGAGCCTCGTCACAAATCCATCATCCCACCGTCACAATGACGACATGGCCTCAGCCGACACTGAGGTCATGACGACAGCTCTGCATATCACCCTGATCACCGAAACCTTCCCTCCGGAAATCAACGGCGTGGCCAATACCCTTGGCCGGTTGTGCGATGGCTTGCGCGCGCGCGGGCATCAGGTGGAACTGGTGCGCCCACGTCAGGGCGATGACCAGAGCCGCCGCAGCGACGACCAGTTGCTGCTCTGCCGCGGCTGGCCGCTGCCGGGGTATCCGGGGCTGCAATGGGGACAGTCGTCGATGCACAAGTTGCTGCGACGCTGGAAACGCCATCGCCCAGACGTGCTCTACATCGCCACCGAAGGCCCCTTGGGGTTGTCGGCGCTGCGCGCGGCACGTCGTCTGGGCATCTCGGTGGTCAGCGGCTTTCACACCAATTTCCAGCAGTACTCCAGCCAGTATGGATGGGGGCTGCTGACCCGGTTACTGACCCATTACCTGCGCTGGTTCCACAACCGCTCGACCTTGACCCTGGTGCCCAGCGCCAGCCAGCGACTGGAGCTGGAGCGGCGGCACTTTGAACGCCTGGCCTTGCTGTCGCGCGGTGTCGACAGCCAACTGTTTCATCCAGCCAAACGCCTCAACGCCCTGCGCGAAAGCTGGGGACTGAGCGACAGCGATGTCGCAGTGATCCATGTTGGTCGCCTGGCGCCGGAAAAGAACCTTGGATTGCTCAAGCACAGCTTCGAAGCCTTGCAGGCGAGTTATCCACAACGGCGGATGCAGTTGATCGTGGTCGGTGACGGCCCGCAACGGTTGCAGCTGGAAAAGGACTTGCCCGAAGCTGTCTTCTGCGGCTCGCAACGCGGCGAAGCGCTGGCCAGCCATTACGCCTCGGCGGATCTGTTTCTGTTCCCAAGCCTGACCGAGACCTTCGGCAATGTGGTGCTTGAGGCGTTGGCGTCGGGGTTGGGCGTGGTGGCCTACGATCAAGCCGCGGCGGCCCAGCACATTCGTCATGGTTACAACGGTGTGCTGGCGATGCCCGGCGATGAAGCGGCGTTTTGCGAAGCCGCCACCTGGTTGCTGGAAGAACCGGAAACCTTGCGCTGCATCAGGCTCAATGCGCGCCAGCATGCCAGCCGACAAGGTTGGGGAGCGATCATCGAACAGTTTGAAGGGCAGTTGCGCGGAGCGTGTGTCGGGGAGCAGGTGGTGCCGAATGCACCGACCTTGCCCTGAGTCTTTGCTGCTCTTGAGTCCGTCTTCGCGAGCAGGCTCGCTCCCACAGGTGACCGAGTACTATCAAACAACGCGATCGAATGTGGGAGCGAGCCTGCTCGCGATAGCGTCGCTACAGGCGCCGTTTAAACCAGCGTCATCAACGCCTCACGACTGAACGGCAGGATGTCTTCCTCACGGCCTTCGCGCACTTTCAACGCCCAGTCCGGGTCCACCAGCAGTGCGCGGCCGACCGCCACCAGGTCGAACTCTTCTTTGTTCAATCGCTCCAGCAATTTTTCCAGGCTCGCCGGCTGCGCAACCTTGTCGGTGTTGACCATGAACTGCAAGAACTCGCCGTCCAGGCCCACGCTGCCCACGGTGATAGTCGGTTTTCCGGTGAGCTTGCGGGTCCAGCCCGCCAGGTTCAGCTCGGAACCGTCAAACTCGGGCTCCCAGAAACGGCGCGTCGAGCAGTGGAAAATATCCACGCCCGCGTCCACCAAAGGTTTGAGAAACTCACCCAACGCCTCCGGTGTTTGCACCAGGCGCGCGGTGTAGTCCTGCTGCTTCCATTGCGAGAACCGGAAGATGATCGGGAAATCCGCTCCCACCGCCGCCCGCACGGCCTGAATCAACTCGACACTCAAGCGCGAACGGTTGGCCAGACTGCCGCCGTATTCGTCCGTGCGCTGGTTGCTGCCGTCCCACAAAAACTGGTCAAGCAGGTAACCGTGAGCGCCGTGGATTTCCACACCGTCCATGCCGATAGCCTGAGCATCCTTGGCAGCCTGAGCAAAAGCACCGATCACGTCCTGGATATCCTGGTGGGTCATGCCATGGACCACGACGTTGCCATCCTTGAGTTTTTCCATCGGCCCGTAACCCGGCACACTGGCCTCCGGTTCAGTGCCAATGCGCCGCACACTGCCGACGTGCCACAGTTGCGGAACGATCTTGCCGCCCTCGGCATGCACCGCATCGACGACTTTCTTCCAGCCGGCCAGCGCGGCTTCACCGTAGAAGTGCGGAACGTTCGGGTAACCATTGGACGCCTTGTGGCCAACGGTGGTGCCCTCGGTAACGATCAACCCGACGCCACCGGCAGCGCGGCGACGGTAGTACTCGATCACTTTCGAATTCGGTACGCCACCCGGGGAAAAAGAACGGGTCATCGGCGCCATCACCACACGGCTCGGCAGCTCGAGGGACCCGAGATAAAACGGTTTGAACAGGGCTTTGACAGGCATACGGAACTCCACGGCACGCAAGGTTTATGACGACGATAATATGGAGTGCGCAAGACCGTGCACAGCACTATTGATTGCAGTGATTAAGCGCTAAAAGTGTGTGAAGGCAGGAAAAAAATCGCCACCCTTGCAGTTGCAAGGGCGGCGATGATTCAAACGTCAGGCCAGGGCTTTTTCGATCGCCTGAACCACTGTCGGATCATCCGGAGCGGTGCGTGGCGAGAAACGCGCCAGGACGCGACCGTCCTTGCCGAGCAGGAACTTCTCGAAGTTCCAGGTGATGTCACCCGGGAACTCCGCGCCCTCACCCGCCAGCAGACGGTACAGCTGATGGCGATCATGACCGTTGACTTCCAGCTTGCTGGACAACGGAAAGGTCACGCCATAGTTGAGGCTGCAGAACGCTTTGATTTCTTCTTCAGTGCCCGGCTCTTGCCCGGCAAACTGATTGCACGGCAAGCCCAGCACGCTGAAGCCTTTGCCTTTGAATTGCTGGTAAAGGTTTTCCAGCGCCGCATATTGCGGGGTCAGACCACACTTGGAGGCGACGTTGACCACCAGCACGACGAGCCCTTTGAAAGGCGCGAGAGGCAGGTCCTGGCCATCCAAAGTTTTCAGATTAAGGTCGTGAAAAGCACTCATGACGAACTCCAAATTTCCCGTGTTCTACTCGAAACAGCCGTTGGACGGTGCGACACAACGACCGTCCACGACAGCCGAAGACTAAAAAGGCGCCCTCGGGCGCCTCTCCAGTTCTCGAAAGCTTAGCGCAGAAAATCAGTGGTGATGACCACCTTCGCCATGGACGTGACCATGAGCGACTTCTTCTTCGCTGGCGTCACGGATGTCGATGATCTTGACCTGGAAATTCAGGCGCTGACCGGCCAACGGGTGGTTGCCATCAACGGTGACGTCGTCGCCGTCCAGATCACGGATGGTCACGATCTGCATTTGGCCGTCCGGCGCGGAAGCGTGAAACTGCATGCCCACTTCCAGTTCGTCGACGCCTTCGAACATGCTGCGGCTCAGGGTGCTGACCAGTTCGGCAGCGTATTCGCCGTAGGCATCTTCAGGTTCAACGGCGACAGTCAGTTCATCACCAACGGCTTTGCCTTCCAGAGCCTTCTCCAGGCCCGGAATGATGTTACCTGCGCCTTGCAGGTAGACCAGCGGCGCGCCGCCGGCGGAGCTGTCGATGACCTCACCAGCGTCGTTGGTCAGGGTATAGTCGATGGAGACAGCCTTGTTGGCGGCGATCAGCATGGGGCGAGACCTTTTGCATAAGAATGAAGAATGGGCAAGTTTAGCGAAGCAATCGCCCGAAAGCGAACGGAACCCGGACAAACGGCCCGCTTCGTCAGGCACCACGATCACCGGGTTCCATCAGGACGAGGAAGGACACTGGGTGGCCGAGCTGTCCTGTGGCCATACCCAGCACCTGCGCCACCAGCCGCCATGGCAATCGCGGGCCTGGGTGCTGGACCCTGCCAAGCGTATTGAAAAAATAGGCCAGCCCTTTGACTGTGGTTGGTGCGCTCAAGGCTCGGTTAGCGATAACCTTGGTGCCTGATATCCGGTTGAAGGCCAGCCATAGGCCAAAACCGTTGCCATGCACCTCCAGAGAATCCGCATGCAAACTTTCTTTATTGCACCCACCGATTTTGGTGTGGGTCTGACCTCCATCAGCCTCGGGCTGGTGCGCACGCTGGAACGGGCCGGGCTGAAAGTCGGCTTCTTCAAACCGATTGCCCAGCCGCACCCTGGCGACACCGGACCTGAGCGCTCCACCGAACTGGTGGCCCGCACCCACGGCCTCAAGCCGCCTCAGCCGCTGGGCCTGGCCCACGTCGAGCGGATGCTTGGCGACGGTCAGCTGGACGAGTTACTGGAAGAAATCATCACCCTCTATCAGCAAGCCGCCATCGGCAAAGACGTGCTGGTGGTCGAAGGCATGGTGCCGACCCGCAGCGCGAGCTACGCCGCGCGGGTCAACCTGCATTTGGCCAAGAGCCTGGATGCCGAGGTAATCCTGGTTTCGGCGCCGGAAAACGAAGTGCTCACCGAGCTGTCCGGCCGGGTCGAGTTGCAGGCGCAATTATTCGGCGGCCCGAAGGACCCGAAAGTCCTCGGCGTGATCCTCAACAAGGTCAAAACCGACGAAAGCATGGAGGCCTTCGCCGCACGCCTGAAAGAGCACTCGCCGTTGCTGCGCAGTGGCGATTTCCGGCTGCTGGGCTGCATTCCGTTCCAGCCCGAACTGAACGCCCCGCGCACCCGCGACGTCGCCGACCTGATGGGCGCGCAGGTGCTCAATGCCGGTGACTACGAAACCCGGCGCATGACCAAAATCATCATTTGCGCCCGCACCATGCGCAACACCGTGGAGTTGCTCAAACCCGGCGTGCTGGTGGTGACCCCCGGTGATCGCGACGACATCATCCTCGCCGTCAGCCTGGCCGCCATCAATGGCGTACCGCTGGCCGGGTTGCTGCTGACCAGTGACACCCTGCCCGACCCGCGCATCATGGACCTGTGCCGTGGCGCCTTTCAGGCCGGCCTGCCGGTGTTGTCGGTGAGTACCGGCTCCTACGACACCGCCAACCAGTTGAACGGGTTGAACAAGGAAATCCCGATCGACGACCGCGAGCGTGCGGAGATCATCACCGACTTCGTCGCCAGCCACCTCGACGCTCGCTGGCTGCATCAGCGCTGCGGTACGCCACGGGAAATGCGCCTGACGCCTGCGGTCTTCCGTTATCAATTGATTCAGCGCGCCCAACTGGCCAACAAGCGCATCGTCCTGCCCGAAGGCAGCGAACCGTTGACCGTGCAGGCCGCCGCCATCTGCCAGGGCCCGGGGCATCGCCCGTTGCGTGTTGCTGGCCAAGCCTGAAGAGGTGCAAGCCGTGGCGCGCGCCCAAGGCATCGAGTTGCCCGAAGGCCTGGAGATTCTTGACCCGGACCTGATCCGTGAGCGTTACGTCGAGCCGATGGTGGCGCTGCGCAAAAGCAAAAGCCTCAACGCGCCGATGGCCGAGCAGCAGCTGGAAGACACCGTGGTAATCGGCACGATGATGCTGGCCCTGGACGAAGTCGACGGGTTGGTGTCCGGCGTCATCAATACCACCGCCACCACCATCCGCCCGGCCCTGCAACTGATCAAGACGGCCCCTGGCTGCACGCTGGTGTCGTCAGTGTTCTTCATGCTGTTCCCGGATCAGGTGCTGATCTACGGCGACTGTGTGATGAACCCTCACCCAAGCGCCGCCGAACTGGCGGAAATCGCCCTGCAAAGCGCGGACTCGGCGCAAGCCTTCGGCATCACCCCGCGTGTGGCGATGATCAGCTACTCCAGCGGTGAATCGGACAGTGGCGAAGAAGTCGAAAAAGTTCGCGAGGCCACGTTGCTGGCCCACGAAGCGCAAAACTCACTGCTGATCGACGGCCCGTTGCAATACGACGCCGCCGCCAACGAAAGCGTTGCCCGGCAACTGGCGCCCAACAGCCTGGTCGCCGGCAAGGCCACGGTGTTTGTGTTCCCGGACCTGAACACCGGCAACACCACCCACAAAGCCGTGCAACGCAGCGCCGACTGCGTGAGCCTTGGGCCGATGCTGCAAGGCCTGCGCAAACCGGTGAACGACCTGCCACGCGGCGCTCAGGTCGACGACATCGTCTACACCATCGCCCTGACCGCGATTCAAGCCGCCAACCGACCTATGGATGTCTAAATGCTGGATTTTCTACCTGCCCCCCTGCGAGGCGTGATCGCCTCGTTGTTGTTGGCGCTGAACACTATTTTGCTGTGCTCGTTTCTGTTCTGCGTGGCGATCTTCAAGGTCTTGCCGTTCGCCCTCACCCAGCGCTTCACCCATTGGCTGATGAACCACACCCACGAGGCCTGGATCAGCAACAACAACGCCTGGATGAAACTGGTATGCCGCACCCGCTGGCACCTCACAGGCCTTGAGGGCCTGGACTATCAACACTCCTACCTGGTCACCAGCAACCACCAAAGCTGGGTCGACATCATGGTGTTGCAGTACGTGCTCAACCGCCGGATTCGCCCGCTGAAATTTTTCCTCAAGCAGGAGCTGATCTGGGTGCCGGTGATCGGTCTGGCCTGGTGGGCGCTGGGCTTCCCGTTCATGAAGCGCTATTCCAAGGCGTATCTGGAAAAGCACCCGGAGAAAAAAGGCAAAGACCTGGAAACCACCCGCAAGACCTGCGAGAAGTTTCGCAGCAACCCGGTGGGTATTTTCAACTTCGCCGAGGGCACGCGTTTTACCGAAGCCAAGCACGCGCAACAGCAATCGCCGTTCCGCTACTTGCTCAAGCCCAAGGCCGGTGGCATTGCGTTTGTGCTGGATGCCATGGGCGAGCAACTGGAAGCCCTCGTCAATGTGACCATCCACTACCCTGGCGGCCGTCCGGGTTATTGGGACCTGCTGTGCGGCAACGTACGGGACGTGGTGGTGCATTTCGAAGCGCTGGGTATTCCGCCGCAATTCATCGGCAAGAACTACGACCAGGACGGCGAATACCGCCTCCAGTTCCAGGGCTGGATCAACCAGTTGTGGGAAGACAAGGATGCGCTGCTGGAGCAGATGCACCGTGAGTATCCCGCAAAATCTTGAGGTGCCTGTACAGACCTCATCGCGAGCAAGCCCGCTCCCACAGTTGATTTTTAGTGGACACAAAATTTGTATCCCACAGAGATCCCATGTGGGAGCGAGCTTGCTCGCGATGGCGATCTCAAGGACACAAAAAACCCGCAGATGAATCACTCATCTGCGGGTTTTTTATGCTTCGCTAACGCTTAGATCGCGCCGCGTTTACGCAGCAGATCCAGCACTTGCTTGACGCTTTCTTCCAGCGACAACGACTGGGTGTCGACCACAAGGTCGGCGTCCAGCGGCACGTCGTACGGGAAGGAGTCGCCGGGGATGTTATCGCCAGCAGCGGCGTACAGCCCTTGCGGATCACGCTCGGCGCACACGGCCGGCGAAGCCTGCACGTAGACCGTCAGCAAACGCTCGTCACCAATCAAGGCCTTGGCCTGCTCGCGACCTTCAGCGTCCGGTGCAACGAACGCTGCGAGGGTCAGCAAACCGGCTTCGTTGAACTGACGCGCCACATGAGCCGCACGGCGCCAGTTCTCGGTACGCCCGGCGCGATCCTGCGGCAGACCTTTGTTCAGGTCATGACGCAGGTTCTGGCCATCGAGCACAAATACCGCACGGCCCATGTCGAACAGCTTGCGCTCGACCGCATAGGCCAACGTGCTTTTGCCCGCACCCGACAAGCCGCTGAACAGCACGGTGGCCGGTTGCTGGCCGAAGCGTTGGGCGCGCTCCTCGGTCGCTACATGGGCCAACTTGCCATGGTGCGTGGCGCTGCCATGAACCAATGGTTGCGCGACGATCATGCCGGCGCCGACGGTGCCGTTGGTCAAGCGGTCGATGATGATGAAGGCGCCCGTGGTGCGGTTGCTTTCATAACCGTCGAGGGCAATCGGCGCATCGAGGCTGATCTTGACCTTGCCGATCTCGTTCAGGTGCAAGGCGCTGGCCGGGCCTTCTTCCAGGGTGTTCACATCGACCTTGTTGACGATGCTGGCGATGGAACCCGGCACGTAACTGGTGGCACGCTTGATGTCGTACTTCTTGCCCGGCAGCATCGGCTCTTCAGCCATCCACACCAGCATCGCCTCAAAGCTGTCGGTGACGGGTGGCACGCTGTCGGCGTGTACCAGCAGGTCGCCGCGGGAGATGTCGATTTCGTCTTCCATGGTCAGCGTGACAGCCTGACCCGGACCTGCGTGCTCCAGTTCACCTTCGAAGGTGACGATGGATTTCACGCGGCTGCTCTTGCCCGACGGCAGTACCACGACCTCGTCGCCCTTCTTGACGATGCCGCTGGCCAGGGTGCCGGCGAAACCGCGGAAGTTCAGGTTCGGCCGGTTCACGTACTGCACCGGGAAGCGCAGGTCGGTGAAGTTACGGTCGCCCGCCACTTCCACGGTCTCGAGAATTTCCATCAGCGACTGGCCGGTGTACCACGGCGAGCGCTCGGACTTGTTCACCACGTTGTCGCCCTTGAGCGCCGACATCGGCACGAAGTGCATGCTCGTGGCCTTCATCTTCAGGCCTTCGGCGAACTTCAGGTAATCGGCCTTGATCGACTCGAACACACCCTGATCGAAGTCCTTGAGGTCCATCTTGTTGATGGCGACGACGATGTGCTTGATGCCCAGCAACGAGGCAATGAAGCTGTGGCGACGGGTCTGAGTCTGCACGCCGTAACGGGCATCGACCAGGATGATCGCCAGGTCACAGGTGGACGCACCGGTGGCCATGTTGCGGGTGTACTGCTCATGGCCGGGCGTGTCGGCGATGATGAATTTGCGCTTGGCGGTGGAGAAATAGCGGTACGCGACATCGATGGTGATGCCTTGTTCACGCTCGGCTTGCAAACCGTCGACCAGCAACGCCAGGTCGATGTCGTCACCGGTGGTGCCGACTTTTTTCGAGTCGCGGGTAATGGCTTCCAGATGGTCTTCGTAGATCATCTTGGAGTCGTGCAGCAGGCGCCCGATCAGGGTGCTCTTGCCGTCGTCGACGTTACCGCAGGTCAAAAAGCGCAGCAGCTCTTTGCGCTCGTGCTGGCCCAGGTAGGCGAGGATGTCCTCGCTGATCAAATCAGATTGATGCGACATGACAACCCCTTAGAAATAACCCTGACGTTTTTTGTCTTCCATGGAGCCGGCGCCATCATGATCGATGACTCGGCCCTGGCGCTCGGAAGTTCGCGTCAGGAGCATTTCCTGAATGATGTCCGTAAGGCTTTCGGCCTCGGACTCCACCGCGCCCGTCAACGGGTAGCAACCAAGGGTACGGAAACGCACTTTCTTTTTGACGATGCGGGCTTTGTCTTCATCGCTCAGGTGTTCGAGGATGCGCTCGTCGTCGATCATGATCAGCGTGCCGTTCTTCTCGATGACGTCGCGCTCGGCGGCGAAGTACAACGGAACGATCGGGATGCCTTCCAGGTAGATGTACTGCCAGATGTCCAGTTCGGTCCAGTTCGACAGCGGGAATACGCGGATCGACTCGCCCTTGTTGACCTTGCCGTTGTAGACGTTCCACAGCTCCGGACGCTGGTTTTTCGGGTCCCAGCGGTGCTTGCTGTCGCGGAACGAGTACACGCGCTCTTTGGCGCGGGATTTCTCTTCGTCGCGGCGCGCACCACCGAAGGCTGCATCGAAACCGTACTTGTCCAATGCCTGTTTCAGGCCTTCGGTCTTCATGATGTCGGTGTGCTTGGCACTGCCGTGGGTGAAGGGGTTGATCCCTTGCGCCACGCCGTCCGGGTTGACATGGGTAATCAGGTCAAGGCCCAGCTCGGCGACCATCTTGTCGCGGAAGCTGTACATCTCCTGGAATTTCCACTGAGTGTCGACGTGCATCACCGGAAACGGCAGCTTGCCGGGGAAGAATGCCTTGCGTGCCAGGTGCAGCATCACGGCGGAATCTTTACCGATGGAGTACAGCATCACCGGGTTGTCGAACTCGGCGGCCACCTCGCGGATGATGTGGATGCTTTCCGCCTCCAGCTGTTTCAGATGCGTCAGTTTGTCGACCATGGCTACTCACGAAAGCTTTCTTATGAACGGCCAGCGGGCCGTGTTCGAGCGAGGAATCCTAGCACAGCGACCTCTTCTAATCAGGCCGCCAACTAGATCGAAAGGGTATATGAATATACCTGCTCGTTCGGGCGCCGCGGTCCTTGTGGGAGCGGGCTTGCTCGTGAAAACGGTGTTTCAGTCGACATCCATGGTGAATGTCAGTCCGTAATCGCGAGCAAGCTCGCTCCCACATTGAATGCCTGCGTCAGATCGGATTCGGGCAGTCGATAAAGATGTGCTCAAGGGCAAACCGTCGCGCCAGGTATTCGCCCAATGCCTGCACGCCGTAGCGTTCGGTGGCGTGATGGCCGGCGGCAATGAAACTGATGTCGTTTTCCCGGGCGCTGTGGAAGGTTTGCTCGGAGGCTTCGCCGCTCAGGTACAGATCGACCCCGGCCAACACCGCCTGATCGATGTAACCCTGGCCGCCGCCCGTGCACCAGCCGACACGGCGGATCATTTCGCTGCCCTCGATCAGCAAGGGCTCGCGACCCATGACTTCCTGCACATGGCGGGCGAAGTCGCGGGGTGTCATCGGCTCGGCGAGTGAACCGACCATGCCCACCACTTTGGGGTTGTCCGGGTCCAGCGGGCCTTCGACGGTGATGTCCAACTGGCGGGCCAACTGTACGTTGTTGCCCACGTCCGGGTGCAAATCCAGCGGCAAGTGGTAGGCCAGCAGGCTGATGTCGTGCTTGAGCAGGGTTTTGAGCCTACGCTGCTTCATACCGGTGACGCAGGGGTTCTCGCCTTTCCAGAAGTAGCCGTGGTGCACCAGCACCAGATCGGCCTTGGCTTCGACCGCGGCATCCAGCAGCGCCTGGCTGGCGGTCACGCCGCTGACGATACGCAGCACCTGCGGCCGGCCTTCGACCTGCAGGCCGTTGGGGCAATAGTCGGCGATCCGCGAACTGCCAAGGTAACGATCCGCTTCTTCAACCAGCGTACTCAAGGCAACGGCCATGAAAGACTCCTAAATATCCCGTTCAGAGGCGCGCGCGGCCTCGTATAATGCGCCACATTATGGGCCGTCTTCGGCCCTCCGTAACCTCCCAGGATTTGCTCAATGCTCAAGGGTCTGCGTTTTTTTGGCTGGCCGCTGCTGGCCGGCGTGCTTATCGCGTTGTTGATCATCCAGCGCTACCCGCAATGGGTCGGGCTGCCAAGCCTTGATGTGAACCTGCAACAAGCCCCGCAAACCACCTTGACCCAGCAGGGGCCAGTGTCCTATGCCGATGCCGTGGTCATTGCCGCGCCAGCGGTGGTCAACCTCTACACCACCAAAGTGGTCAACAAAACCACGCATCCCCTGTTCGAAGACCCGCAATTCCGGCGTTTTTTCGGGGACAACCTGCCCAAGCAAAAGCGCATGGAGTCCAGCCTCGGCTCGGGCGTGATCATGAGCCCGGAAGGCTACCTGCTGACCAACAACCATGTGACCACCGGCGCGGACCAGATCGTAGTCGCCCTCAAGGATGGCCGGGAAACCCTGGCCCGGGTGATTGGCAGCGACCCGGAAACCGATCTGGCGGTGCTAAAAATCGACCTGAGAAACCTGCCGTCGATCACCGTCGGGCGCTCCGAGAGCATCCGCGTCGGCGACGTCGCGCTGGCCATCGGCAACCCGTTCGGCGTCGGCCAGACCGTGACCATGGGCATTATCAGCGCCACCGGCCGCAACCAACTGGGCCTGAACAACTACGAAGACTTCATTCAAACCGACGCAGCGATCAACCCCGGCAACTCCGGTGGCGCGCTGGTGGACGCCAACGGCAACCTGACCGGCATCAACACGGCGATTTTCTCCAAGTCCGGCGGCTCCCAAGGCATCGGTTTTGCGATCCCGATCAAACTGGCGATGGAAGTCATGAAGTCGATCATCGAACACGGCCAGGTGATTCGCGGCTGGCTCGGCATCGAAGTGCAGCCGCTGACCCAGGAACTGGCCGAGTCGTTTGGCCTGTCCGGGCGTCCGGGGATCGTGGTCGCCGGGATTTTCCGCGATGGCCCGGCGCAAAAGGCCGGCCTGCAACTGGGTGACGTGATTCTCAGCATTGATGGCGAACCGGCCGGTGACGGGCGTCGTTCGATGAACCAGGTGGCACGGATCAAGCCCACTGACAAGGTCAGCATTCAGGTCATGCGTAACGGCAAAGAGCTGAAACTGACCGCTGAAATCGGGCTGCGTCCACCGCCCGCGCCGGTCAAAGAAGAAGAGTAAGCCCTGGCCCGGGTGATACCGGGCTAAAGGCATACATTCTCATTAGGCATGTTATATTGTTTCAATATCGCTATTGGAACGATCTCATGCCGTCTCGCAAAATGGTATCTCTGGCAGGCCTGGCCCTGGGCCTGCTCGCAGATCCAATCTTCGCCGAAGAATCCAAAACCCTTGAACTGGACGCTATCAGCGTCACCTCCGACTACGAATCCGCCAGCGATCCGGTGAAAGGCTATCGGGCCACGCGATCTGCCAGCGCGACCAAAACCGACACCGCCATCCGCGACATCCCGCAATCCGTCAGCGTGATCCCCGCCAGCGTGCTCAAGGACCTGGGCAGCAGCAACGTCGAGCGCGCCCTGGAGTTTGCCGGCGGCGTGTCGAAGCAAAACAATTTCGGCGGCCTGACGTTGTATGAATACAGCGTGCGCGGCTTCACCACCTCGGAGTTCTACAAGGACGGTTTCAGCGCCAACCGTGGTTACCCGAGCACCCCGGACGCCGCCAACATCGAGCGCATCGAAGTGCTCAAAGGCCCGGCCGCCAGCCTCTACGGTCGCGGCGATCCGGGCGGCACGGTGAACATCGTCACCAAAAAGCCTCAGCCCGAGGCGTTCACCACCCTGCAAACCAGCGCTGGCAGTTGGGACCGCTACCGCACCGCGCTGGACGTCAACACCCCGCTCGACGCGCAAGGCGATGTGCTGTCACGGGTCAACCTGGCGGTTGAAGACAACCACAGCTTTCGCGATCACGTCGACAGCCAGCGTGTGTTCGTCGCACCGTCGCTCAGTTGGCAGCTCAATCCCGACACCCGTCTGTTGGTGGAAAGCGAAATCGTGCGCCACAGTTCCACGTTCGATCGTGGCATCGTCGCGCCGAATAACACCTGGAGCGGCGTCTCGCGCTCGACCTTCCTCGGCGAGCCCAACGACGGCAACATCGACAACCACAACAATTTGCTTCAGGCCACGCTCGAACATCACCTCAACGATGCCTGGAAACTTCGCCTGGCCAGCCACTACAAGGAAGGCAAACTCTGGGGCAACGCTTCGGAAAACCGCCCGCTGAACGCAGATCAACACACGGTCAACCGCCGCTACCGCGAGCGCGATACCCGTTGGCACGACAGCATCACGCAACTTGAACTGCACGGCCTGTTCGACCTTGGTAGTTGGCAACATGAGCTGCTGATCGGCGGCGAGTACGAGAATTTCCGCAAGAATGAGCGGGTCACCACCATTGCCGGTGGCCCTTATGCCATCGACATTTACCACCCGATCTACGGCCAACCAAAACCTGACGGTAAACGCTCGGGACCGGACTTTTTCGAGCAGGTGCAAAGCCAGGCCCTGAACCTTCAGGACCAGATCGTATTTACCGACAAGCTGCGCGGCATGCTGGGTGTGCGTTTCGAACACTTCGAACAAACCATCGACGATCACAACCTCAATGCCCGCACCCGACAGAACCACGACGCGCTGACCCAACGCGCCGGCCTGCTCTACCAACTGACGCCGCAACACGGGCTGTTCGCCAACGCCTCGACCTCGTTCAAACCGAACAACGGCCTGGACGCTGCCGGTAAGTCCTTCGATCCGGAAGAAGGCGTGGGCTACGAGGTCGGCCTCAAAAGCGAATGGTTCGATGATCGCCTGAGCAGCACCCTCGCCGCCTTCCACATCGAAAAAGAAAACGTCCTCGCCCTCGACCCCGCCACCGATACCCAGCGCGCCATGGGCAAGGCCCGCAGCCAGGGCTTCGACCTGCAACTGAGCGGGCAACTGACTGACGCGGTGCGCGTCATTGGCGCGTTCGCCTACCTCGACGCCGAGGTCACGCAAGGTGACAAAACCATCCCCAGCGGCAGCAGGATTCTTGGCGTGGCCAAGCGCAGCGGCAGCCTGCTGGGTGTTTATGAGTTTCAGGATGGCCACCTGCGGGGCTCAGATGTCGGCGCGGCGTACACCTATGTCGGAGATCGCTCGGGCGAAGCCGGCAGTGATTTCGAGCTGCCGGCCCTACCACACCGTCGACCTGCTGGCCCATTACAAGGCCAGTGACAACGTCACCGTGGGGCTGAACCTGAACAACCTTTTCGACGAGAAATACTACGAACGCTCTTACAGCAACTACTGGGTCAACCCCGGCGAACCGCGCAATTTCACCGTCAGCCTGACACTCAACCTGTAAAAGGACGTCACCATGCATCACGCAAAATCACTGGCCCTGCTGGGGCTGTTCAGTGCGCTGTTCGCCGCTCAAGTCAGTGCCCATGGCCTGTGGACCGAGCAACGTCGCGGCAACATTGAAGTCATTTACGGCCATGGCGCCGAAGACAATGCCTACAAAGCCCGAAAGATCAGCGGTGCCTGGGCGTATGACGTCAGCGGCAAGATGATTCCGGTCACCGTGCAACGTTTAGTGGATCACGCTCGCCTGCAACCGCTCAAACCACCGGCAATTCTGGCGGTTGCGCTGGATAACGGCATGTGGTCGCAAACCGCCGACAAAAAGTGGATCAATCAGGGCCGCAGCAAAGTACCGGGCGCTATCGAGTCGACCCAGACCTTCAAGTACAGCCTGGCGATTTATCAACCGGGGGCGAAACTGCCTGCACTTGATCAGATCAAATTGCTGATCTTGCCGGAGGTGGACCCACTGACCGTCGGCCCGGGCAAATCATTGCCGGTGCGGGTGCTGCTCGATGGCAAACCGGCGGCGGGTGTGAAGTTGATCGGCGACTATCGCAACGCGCCGAACACCCTGAGCACGGAAACCGATGCTGAAGGTCGGGCACAGGTGTTGGTGCGTAATGAAGGGTTGAATGTGATTGCCGCGCAGGTCGAAGTGCCGGTGAAGGACAGCCCTGAGGTGAGCAGTCGCGGGCTGTTCAGTTCGCTGACGTTCCTGGGCGAGCCGCATCACGAGTAAGACTTGAAGTCGGTGGCGCCCCATTCGCGAGCAAGCCCGCTCCCACACCGGATCTTCGGTGAACACATGATCTGTGAACACCAGAGATAAAATGTGGGAGCGGGCTTGCTCGCGAAGGCAATTCAGAGCTCGCCCAAACCGTCGATCAGTGCCTGATTCTGCTCTGGCGTGCCGATGGAGATACGCAGGAATTGGGCAATCCGCTCCTGTTTGAAG
Organism: Pseudomonas purpurea; assembly: GCF_039908635.1. Lineage (NCBI taxonomy): Bacteria > Pseudomonadati > Pseudomonadota > Gammaproteobacteria > Pseudomonadales > Pseudomonadaceae > Pseudomonas > Pseudomonas purpurea. The sequence continues at coordinate 1,068,203 of NZ_CP150918.1, read as the reverse complement.
TGCCGCACGATCACGCCTTGCTCGCGCAACTTCGCCGCCAGGCCTGCCGCGTCATGCTGCGGGTGACGAGTGAAGATGAAGTTCGCCGCCGACGGCAGCACTTCAAAGCCCTTCTCCTGCAACTGCTCGACCACATGCTCACGACTGTCGATCACGCGTTGGCAGGTCTTTTCAAAGTACTCGCGATCATCAAACGCCGCCGCCGCGCCAACGATGGCCAGGCGATCCAGCGGATAAGAGTTGAAGCTGTTCTTGATCCGCTCCAGCGCCTCGATCAGGTCCGGATGACCGACCGCCAGCCCCACGCGCAAACCGGCCAGCGAGCGCGACTTGGACAAGGTCTGGGTCACCAGCAGGTTCGGGTAACGGTCCACCAGGCTGATCGCCGTCTCGCCGCCGAAGTCGATGTAGGCTTCATCGACCACCACCACCGAATCCGGGCTGGCCTTGAGGATCTGCTCCACGGCATCCAGCGCCAACAGGCAACCGGTGGGAGCATTCGGGTTAGGGAAAATAATCCCGCCGTTTGGCTTGGCATAGTCTGCGACGCGAATCTGGAACTGATCGTCCAGCGGCACCGCGTCGAAGGAAATGCCGTACAAGCCGCAATACACCGGATAAAAGCTGTAGCTGATGTCCGGGAACAACAGCGGCTTATCGTGTTGCAGCAAGCCGTGAAAAATGTGCGCCAGCACTTCATCGGAACCGTTGCCGAGGAACACCTGGTTGCCCTGCACCCCGTAATACCGGGCCACCGCCTGCTTGAGCAGGTCGCTGTTAGGGTCTGGGTACAGGCGCAGGTTGTCGTTGAGTTCGGTTTGCATCGCCGCCAGTGCCTTGGGCGATGGACCGTAAGGGTTTTCGTTGGTGTTGAGTTTGACCAGCTTCGCCAGTTTCGGCTGCTCGCCCGGCACGTACGGCACCAGATCCTTGACGAACGGGCTCCAGAATTTACTCATGTTCATTCCCCCTGCCCTCGAAGAAAGTCTTGGTCAACGATGCGGTATTCGGCGCTGCGAGCGTGGGCGGTCAGCGACTCGCCACGGGCCAGCACGGACGCGGTCTTGCCCAGTTCCGACGCCCCCTGCTCGGAGCAGAAGATAATCGACGAACGTTTCTGGAAGTCATAAACCCCCAGCGGCGAGGAGAAACGCGCCGTGCCGGAAGTCGGCAGCACGTGGTTCGGACCGGCGCAGTAATCGCCCAGCGCCTCGGACGTGTGGCGGCCCATGAAGATCGCACCCGCGTGGCGGATCTGCGGCAACCAGGCTTGCGGATCAGCGACAGACAACTCCAGGTGTTCCGGCGCAATGCGGTTGGCCACGTCAATGGCTTGTTGCATGTCGCGCACCTGAATCAGCGCGCCACGGCCGTTGATCGAAGTTTCGATGATCTCGGCGCGTTCCATGGTTGGCAGCAGTTTGGCGATGCTCGCCGCCACCTTGTCGAGGAACCCGGCATCGGGGCTGACCAGAATCGCCTGGGCGTCTTCGTCGTGTTCGGCCTGGGAGAACAGGTCCATGGCGATCCAGTCCGGATCGGTCTGGCCGTCGCACACCACGAGGATTTCCGAAGGGCCGGCGATCATGTCGATACCAACCTGGCCAAATACGTGGCGCTTGGCGGTGGCGACATAAATGTTGCCGGGGCCGACAACTTTATCGACCTTCGGCACGCTTTCGGTGCCGTAGGCCAGCGCCGCAACGGCCTGGGCGCCACCGATGGTGAACACCCGGTCGACGCCGGCAATGCACGCGGCCGCCAGCACCAGTTCGTTGACTTCACCGCGAGGCGTCGGCACCACCATGACCACTTCGGTCACACCGGCAACCTTGGCCGGAATCGCATTCATCAGCACCGAGGACGGGTACGACGCCTTGCCACCCGGCACGTACAGGCCTGCGCGGTCCAGCGGCGTGACTTTCTGGCCCAGCACCGTGCCATCGGCTTCGGTGTAGCTCCAGGAGTCCTGTTTCTGCTTTTCGTGGTAGCTGCGCACGCGAGCAGCGGCTTTTTCCAGGGCCTCGCGCTGAGGCGCGGTGATCCGGGTCAAGGCCAGTTCGAGGCGTTCACGGGGCAGGATGAGGTCGGCCATCGAGGCCACTTGCAGGCCGTCGAACTTCTGGGTGAACTCGACCACCGCCGCGTCGCCGCGCTCGCGCACTGCCTTGATGATGTCCAGGACCCGCTGATTGACCGAGTCGTCAGACACACTTTCCCAGCTCAGCAGATGATCCAGATGATGCGCAAAATCCGGGTCAGCAGCGTTGAGTCGGCGAATGGAAGTGGGAGCGGTCATAGCGGGCCTCATTAGATTGGCAAATGCTCAGGCGCCCTAAGCTACCAGTCCATTCGCGCGGGCACCTGAGAAAATTGGCTATGACACGGATAGACGGGCGCGGCTCAAGGCCGCGCGAGTGAATCAACCGCGGTGTCGCGACTCCACTGCTTTGCGCAGGGTGTCGATCAGTGCCTGGATACGGGCGTGCTGCATTTTCATCGAAGCCTTGTTGACGATCAGTCGGGAACTGATGGCAGCAATGAAATCCTGTGGCTCCAGGCCGTTGGCCCGCAGCGTGTTACCGGTGTCGACCACGTCGATGATCTTGTCTGCCAGACCGATCAACGGCGCCAGCTCCATCGAGCCGTACAGCTTGATGATGTCGACCTGACGGCCCTGCTCGGCGTAGTAACGCTTGGCCACATTGACGAACTTGGTGGCGATGCGCAGACGGCCCTTGGGCTCGATTGCACCGACTTTACCGGCGGTCATCAGCTTGCACTGGGCAATCTGCAGATCCAGCGGCTCGTACAGACCCTGGCCACCGTATTCCATCAGCACATCTTTACCGGCGACGCCCAGGTCAGCGGCACCATGCTCGACATAGGTCGGCACATCGGTGGCGCGCACGATCAGCAAGCGCACATCGGCCTGGGTCGTGGGGATGATCAGCTTGCGGCTCTTGTCCGGATTCTCGGTCGGCACGATGCCCGCTTCAGCCAGAAGCGGCAGGGTGTCGTCAAGGATGCGGCCCTTGGACAGTGCGATGGTCAACATGGGAAACGTCAGTCCTTATCAAGGTACTTATGTCCGGTCGCAAACGGCGCCGGACACACATCGAGGGTGTATCCACCCTCGACTTTAAACAAATCCATCCCTGTGGCGTAACAGCGGCTGGGCTGTAACGCCACAGGGAGGGCGCTCCCTGCGCCCATGCAACAGAAACTAGCCCGGTACGCGGCGGATTTTAGCGCCGAGCATCTGCAGTTTCTCTTCGATGCACTCGTAACCACGGTCGATGTGGTAGATGCGATCGATCAGCGTGTCGCCTTCGGCGATCAGTGCCGAGATCACCAGGCTGGCCGAAGCTCGCAGGTCGGTGGCCATGACTGGCGCGCCTTTGAGTTTTTCGATGCCGGTCACGATGGCGGTGTTGCCTTCAACCTGGATGTGAGCGCCCATGCGGTGCAGCTCATAAACGTGCATGAAGCGGTTTTCGAAGATCGTCTCGATCACAGCACCAGTGCCTTCGGCAATGGCGTTGAGGGAGATGAACTGCGCTTGCATGTCGGTCGGGAACGCCGGGTACGGAGCGGTGCGCACGTTGACGGCTTTTGGCCGCTTGCCGTGCATGTTCAGCTCGATCCAGTCTTCACCGGTGGTGATTTCAGCCCCGGCTTCCTTGAGTTTTTCCAGTACGGCTTCAAGGATGGTCGGGTCGGTGTCCTTGACCTTGACGCGGCCGCCAGTCACGGCAGCTGCCACCAGGTAAGTACCGGTTTCGATACGGTCCGGCATCACTTTGTAAGTGGCCGGGTGCAGACGTGGCACGCCATCAATGGTGATGGTGTCGGTGCCGGCGCCCGAGATCTTCGCGCCCATGGCGATCAGGAAGTTCGCCAGGTCGATGACTTCAGGTTCACGGGCCGCGTTTTGCAGCACGCTGCGACCGTTGGCCAGTGCGGCAGCCATCATGATGTTCTCGGTACCAGTCACACTGACGGTATCGAAGAAGAAGTTCGCGCCGCGCAGGCCACCTTCAGGTGCCTTGGCCTTGATGTAGCCGCCTTCGACGTCGATGACCGCGCCCATGGCTTCAAGGCCACGGATGTGCAGGTCGACCGGACGCGAACCGATGGCGCAACCGCCAGGCAGTGCGACTTCGGCCTCACCGAAACGGGCAACCATCGGGCCCAGCACCAGGATCGAGGCACGCATGGTTTTCACCAGTTCGTACGGGGCGATCAGGGTCTTGATGGTGCGCGGGTCGATTTCGACGCTGAGCTTCTCGTCGATCACCGGCTCGATGCCCATGCGACCGAACAGCTCGATCATGGTGGTGATGTCGTGCAGGTGCGGCAGGTTGGCAACCGTGACCGGGCCATCGCACAGCAGGGTTGCAGCCAGAATCGGCAGGGCAGAGTTCTTTGCCCCGGAGATGCGGATTTCGCCATCAAGACGAACGCCGCCGGTAATAATCAATTTATCCATAAGAATCTCGACGCCCTTGGGCTCAGGTGCGCTCGGCCCAGGCCGCGCTGCTGAAAAATTTCATAGTGACCGCGTGGATGCTGCCATCGGCGATCCATGGGTTCAAATGGGCATAGATGCTTTGCTGACGCTTGACCGGGCTCAAAGCCACCAGTTCGTCACTAATCACGTTCAGCTGAAAGTTGCAGCCTTCGCCCTCAACTTCTACCTGCACCTGTGAAAGAGTCTCAGACAACTTTTCTTCAAGGAAACTCTTAACTTCGTTGGCCTGCATGCTCAACCTCAATCGGCGCCCTGTGCGCGCGGGTCGGACATCATACAAAAAAGCCCCGCGCCTGCGAACCCCGCATAGCAGGACTCTGACGGGGGGCTTCCCTGTCGATGACGGCTAGGAAGGCGTCAACAGCTCGGTCAACCCGGATACCTGAGCAATTTCACGCATGTCTTCGGGCATCCCGCGGATGCTCAACGTCTTGTTGGCCACCTGAGCGTCGCGCATGAAGGCCAGCAGCAGCGAAAGGCCGACACTGCTGGATTTCTGGACCGCCGAGCAATCCACCACCAGGGCTGGGGCTTTGCTTGACTTGATCAGAGCCTGGCCCTGCTTGCGCAGGTCAGGCCCGGTGCGGTAATCCAGCACGCCGCTGAGCAGCAACTCGCCGGGTTCGCCCAAGCGGACGGCCGACTCACTCATTGGGCTGGCTTCTCGGCAGCGTGTTCAGTGCTTTCCTTGGCCTTGGCGACTTCACCGGCCCAACCATTGATGGTCTTGTCCAGGTCGTTACCATTGCGCTGCATCGCGTCGGCGAACTGGTCACGGAACAGTTTGCCAATGTTGATGCCGTTGATGATCACGTTGCGCAGTTTCCACTCGCCATTGATCTTTTCGAGTGTGTAAGACACCGGATAGATCGCGCCATTGCTGCCTTTGACGGTCATGCCGACGCTGGTACGGTCACCCGATTCATCCTTGGCCGGATCAACGACGATGCCCTGGTTGTTGTACTCCAGCAAAGCGTTGCCATAGAACTGAAACAGACCGGTCTTGAAGTTCTCTTCAAAGGTCTTCATTTGCGCAGGCGTAGCTTTGCGCGAGTACTTGACCGTCATGATGCTCTTGGAGATGCCTTCGGCATCCACCACCGGCCCTACGATGTTGTTCAGCGCCGTATAAAAGTCTTTCGGGTCCTGCTTGTACTTCTCTTTGTTGGCGGCCAGGTCGGCCAGCAAACGGGTGGTCGTGTCCTGAACCAGTTCATGCGCGGAAGGCGCCGCCACGGCGTTAGCCATCAACGGCAGTGCCGCGAGTAATACCAACAGGCCACGTCGCAAGGTAGAGATCATTCAAAAGCTCCTCATTTGGCGTCTTTGCTAACGGTATTGAGCAGGAATTTACCGATCAGGTCCTCGAGCACCAGCGACGACTGCGTGTCATGGATGGTTCCACCATCCTTGAGCAGGGTTTCTTCCCCGCCCACGCTGAGGCCGATGTATTTCTCGCCCAACAGGCCAGCAGTGAGAATAGATGCAGTGGAGTCAGTCGGCAGATTATCTACGCGCTTTTCCAGCTGCAACGTCACTCTCCCCGTGAAACTGTCGCGGTCCAGATCGATAGCCGTGACCTTGCCGATCGTCACACCGGCCATGGTCACTTTTGATCTGACCGTCAAACCGGCGATATTGTCGAAATACGCATAAAGTTTATAGCTGTCGTTGCTCGAAACGGGGGACAGTCCACTGACCCGCAGGGCAAGCAACAGTAAAGCCAGGATGCCAGCCAGCAAGAAAAGGCCGACACCGATTTCCAGGGTGCGGTTTTGCATCAGAAATCTCCAAACATCAAGGCGGTCAGAATAAAGTCCAGGCCGAGGATGGCCAACGAGGCATACACCACTGTTTTGGTGGTGGCACGACTGATCCCTTCTGAGGTGGGCTCACAGTCATAGCCTTGGAATACGGCAATCCAGGTCACGACAAAGGCGAAGACAATGCTTTTAATGATGCCATTGAGCACATCGCCATTGAACGTCACGCTGTTTTGCATGTTCGACCAGTAGGAGCCTTCATACACACCCAACCAGTCGACCGCCACCCACGAACCACCCCAGATACCCACCACGCTGAAAATCATCGCCAGCAGCGGCAGGGAAATGAAGCCGGCCCACAGGCGCGGGGCAATGATGTACTTGAGCGGGTCCACGCCAATCATTTCAAGGCTGGACAACTGCTCGGTGGATTTCATGTTGCCGATTTCCGCCGTCAGTGCCGAACCCGCGCGCCCCGCGAACAGCAACGCTGTCACCACCGGCCCCAGCTCACGCAGCAGCGTCAGGGCAACCATCTGCCCTACTGCCTGCTCCGAACCGTAGCTGGAGAGGATGTTGAAGCCTTGCAGCGCCAGCACCATGCCGATGAATATCCCGGAGACCACAATGATCACCAGGGACATTACGCCAACCGAATGCAACTGCTTGATCAGCAGGCCAAAGCCGCCGCCAATGCCGCCACGGCCCAGCAAGGCATGAAACAGGAACAGCGATGAGCGGCCAAGCACCGCGACGCTGTCGATGGCCGCCTGGCCGAATCGACGAACACGTTCAATGAGTGAAGTCTTGCGCATCAGCGCTTCCCCAGAAGATCTGCGCGGTAATCCGTCGCTGGAAAGTGAAACGGCACCGGACCGTCCGGGTCACCGGTCATGAATTGACGAATGCGCGGATTGTCGGAGTCCATCAGTTCGGCCGGTGTGCCCTGCCCCAGCACTTGCCCGTCGCCCACCACATAGAGGTAATCGGCAATGCTCGCGGTTTCGGCCAGGTCATGGGACACCACGATACTGGTGATGCCCAACGCATCGTTCAGCAGACGGATCAGGCGCACCAACACGCCCATGGCGATAGGGTCCTGACCGACGAACGGTTCGTCGTACATGAGAATCTGCGGGTCGAGGGCAATCGCCCGCGCCAGTGCAACGCGGCGCTTCATGCCACCCGACAACTCGTCGGGCATCAAATCAAGGGCGCCACGCAACCCGACAGCCTGCAATTTCAGCAGAACGATGTCGCGGATCATTTCTTCGGGTAACTGGGTATGAACACGCAGCGGGAAAGCGACGTTCTCGAATACATCGAGGTCCGTGAACAGCGCGCCGCTCTGGAACAAAACGCCCATGTGCTTGCGTGCATCGAACAAATCGCTGCGCGACAGCGTCGGCAGGTTCTGGCCATTGACCCAGACCTCACCGCTGCTGGGCCGCAACTGCGCGCCCATCAGGCGCAACAGCGTCGTCTTGCCGCAACCGGAAGGCCCCATGATACCGGTGACCTTTCCGCGCGGAATGCGGATATCGACGTTATTGAAAATGCTCCGCGCACCGCGCTTGAAGGACAATCCCTTCAGCTCGACCGCGTAGGCGTTATCGGCACTCATCTAAACTCCTTGCGATGCAGCCTCTCACTCGGACGCCAAGCTCCCTGACGAGAGCACATGGATCCTGGGCAGGCCGAACTGGCGGCGAACTATAGCATTGCTCATATGAACCGCCCAAGGCCAAAGCCATGTCACATTCAGCAAGGTGACAGGCAAAAAGCCTTCATTTAAAGCCATTATGGAAGGGGTAAAGCCCTGCATGACGAACATGCGTGAGGGAATTGCTCATTACCGCTATAATCGCCGCCTTTTCATCAGGCTATACGATTTCTGACATGAGCCAATCCAGCGACCTGATTCAATCGGCACAACGCACCATCCGCCTCGAACTTGAAGCCGTAGAAGGCTTGTTGTCCCATATCGACGCAGATTTCGTACGCGCTTGCGAGATGATTCTGAACAGCAAAGGCCGCGTGGTTGTCGTCGGCATGGGCAAGTCCGGGCATATCGGCAACAAGATTGCCGCCACCCTGGCCAGCACCGGCACCACTGCGTTTTTCGTGCACCCGGCCGAAGCGAGCCACGGTGACATGGGCATGATCACCCGCGACGACATCATTCTTGCGCTGTCGAACTCCGGCTCGACCAATGAAATCGTCACATTGCTGCCGTTGATCAAGCGCCTGGGTATTCAAATGATCAGCCTGACCGGCAATCCCGAGTCGCCGCTGGCCAAGGCTGCGGAAGTGAACCTCAACGTTCACATCGAACACGAAGCCTGCCCGCTGAACCTGGCACCGACCTCCTCGACCACGGCCGCCCTGGTCATGGGCGACGCACTGGCCGTCGCACTGCTGGAAGCCCGCGGCTTCACCGCCGAAGACTTCGCTTTTTCCCACCCCGGCGGCGCTCTTGGCCGTCGGCTGCTGTTGAAAGTCGAAAACGTCATGCACGCCGGCGAAGAACTGCCACGCGTTCAGCGCGGCACCCCGCTCAAAGACGCGCTGATGGAAATGACCCGCAAGGGCCTCGGCATGACCGTCGTACTGGAAGCCGACGGAAAACTCGCCGGGATCTTCACCGACGGCGACTTGCGCCGCACCCTGGACCGGACCATCGACGTTCACAGCACCACCATTGATGACGTCATGACCGCTCATGGCAAGACCGCTCGCGCCGATATGCTCGCAGCCCAGGCCCTGAAAATCATGGAAGACAACAAAATCAGTGCGCTGGTAGTGGTCGACAGCGAAGATCGCCCGGTCGGCGCCCTGAACATGCACGACTTGCTGCGTGCGGGAGTAATGTAATGACTGCGGACCTTCTGCAACGCGGCAAACAGATCAAACTGGCCGTCTTCGACGTTGATGGCGTACTGACGGACGGACGCCTGTACTTCCTGGAAGACGGCAGCGAGTTCAAGACGTTCAACACCCTGGACGGCCAAGGCATCAAGATGCTGATGGCAACCGGCGTGACAACCGCCATCATCAGTGGCCGCAAGACCCCGGTGGTCGAGCGCCGGGCGAAAAACCTCGGCATTCCTCACCTGTATCAAGGCCGAGAGGACAAACTGGTGGTACTTGACGAGCTTCTGGCACAACTGGGCCTAAGCTATGAACAGGTTGCCTACCTCGGTGACGACCTGCCGGACCTGCCGGTGATTCGCCGTGTCGGCCTGGGCATGGCCGTTGCCAGCGCTGCCAGCTTCGTCCGCGAACACGCCCACGGAATCACCCAGGCTCGCGGTGGCGAAGGCGCGGCTCGCGAGTTCTGCGAGCTGATCCTGCGCGCCCAAGGCAACCTTGAAGCGGCCAACGCCGCCTACCTGTGAGCCACCTATGCTGAGTAAAAAGATTCGCAACTTTCTGATGTTCGCCGTCATCGCTGCGCTGTTCGCAGCGGTGGGGTACTGGAACATCAGCCCGGAGCGCTTCCTCGAGAAGCCTGTGGTCAAAGTCGATGAAAATGCGATCGACTATTACGCAATCAACGCCTACAGCCTGCAGTTCCTGCCCGACGGCGGCCTGCAGTATGAGATGACTTCCGACAAGGTCGAGCACGTCCAGGCCAGCGAGATCACCCTCCTGACCAACCCCGACCTGCAGATGTACCGCGGAACCGTGTACCCCTGGCATATCCAGAGCAAACGCGGCGAAGTCAACCCGGACGGTACCGAAGTCGAGCTGATCGACTCGGTGCGCATTGCGCGCACCGACGAAAAAAACCGTGAAACCATCATTACCAGCAGTCGCATGACCGTATTCCCGCAACAGCAATATGCGCAGACCCAGCAAGCCGTTAGAATCGACGGCGCTGGTGGTGTATCGACTGGTAACGGAATGAAAGCGTATTTGAAAGAAAGCAGGATACACCTGCTATCGAACGTAAGAGGACAGTATGAGGCTCGTTAAAACCCTCCCTATTTTGCTCAGTCTGGGCGCAGCACTGGGAAGCGTGAGCGCCTGGGCTCTGCCGAACGATAGCCAGCAACCTATCCGCATTCAGGCTGACGATGCTCAGCTTGATGACAAGCAAGGTATTGCCACCTACAAAGGTGACGTCATCATCACCCAGGGCTCGATGAAGGTCACCGGCAACACCGTGACCATCACCCGCACCCCGGCCGGTGACATCGACGTCGTGACCTCGGTAGGCAACCTGGCCTATTTCGAGCAGTTGCAGAAGCCGACGGATACAAAACCCGTCCAGGGCTATGCGGTGACCATCCAGTACCACGCAGCGCAAAACCGCGTTGTACTGATCGATCGGGCCAAAGTAATCAACGACGGCAACACCACCGAAGGCGAGAAAATCGTCTACGACACGGTCAAGCAGGTCGCCAACGCTGGCCGCGCCAATGGCAGCGCAGTGACCGCGCCACGTCCGCGGATCGACATGGTCATCCAGCCGAAAAAGAAAACCGACGAGCAGAAGGCCCAGTAATGGCAACTCTGAAAGCTCAGCATCTGGCCAAGAGCTACAAGAGCCGCCAGGTCGTGCGCGATGTCAGCCTGTCCATCGACAGCGGCCAGATCGTCGGCCTGCTTGGCCCTAACGGCGCCGGCAAGACCACCTGCTTCTACATGATCGTCGGCCTGGTTCAGGCCGATCAGGGCCGCGTGCTGATCGACGACCTGGACGTCAGCCACCAGCCGATGCACGGCCGTGCTCGCGCCGGTATCGGCTATCTGCCGCAAGAAGCGTCGATCTTCCGCAAACTCTCGGTCGCCGACAACATCATGGCCATCCTCGAGACCCGCAAGGAACTCGACAAGGCCGGTCGTCGCAAGGAGCTGGAAAGCCTGCTGCAGGAATTCCACATCAACCACATCCGCGACAACCTCGGCATGAGCCTGTCCGGTGGCGAACGCCGCCGCGTGGAAATCGCCCGCGCCCTGGCCACTGCCCCGAAATTCATCCTGCTCGACGAACCGTTCGCCGGCGTGGACCCGATTTCGGTAGGCGACATCAAGCAGATCATTCACCACCTCAAGGCCAAGGGCATCGGCGTCCTGATCACGGACCACAACGTCCGCGAAACCCTGGACATCTGCGAAACCGCCTACATCGTCAACGATGGCCAACTGATCGCCGAAGGCGACTCTGCGACCATCCTGGCCAACGAACTGGTCAAGGAAGTGTACCTGGGCCACGAGTTCCGCCTGTAAGCGCCGAGGTGCTTGACCCGTTACCGGAGCGCCCCCCCTCAATAAAACCAGCAGGTTTTTATTGATACGGCGCTTAGGGCATCCCCACGCCCTCAGTTCCTCAGCCTTGGGCGACGCGGCCTGGCGCAATGAAAATTTAAAATGCTTTAATTGTTACAGCGCTCTAGGCAAACACTTCAGTTTCGGGCATATAATTTGCTTAAGTTTGGCGCTCCGGCGCCCTTGTAGTGGATGGCGCATGTGCGCCGGCGAATAAGGTGTTAAGCCCCTGCCATGAAACCATCGCTAGTCTTGAGAATGGGCCAGCAGCTGACGATGACACCGCAGCTGCAACAGGCCATCCGCCTGCTCCAATTGTCGACCCTGGACCTGCAACAGGAAATCCAGGAGGCACTGGAGTCCAACCCTATGCTCGAACGCCAGGAAGAAGGCGAGGATTTCGATAACGCCGACCCCATGGCGGACAACATCGAGCAAAAACCCAATACCGACATTACAGAGCCCTCCTACCAGGAAACCGCCCCCACGGTGGACAACCTCGAGGAAGGCGAGTGGAACGAACGCATTCCCAACGAGCTCCCGGTCGACACAGCCTGGGAAGACGTCTACCAGACCAGCGCCAGCAGCCTGCCAAGCAACGATGACGACGAGTGGGACTTCACCACCCGCACATCGGCCGGCGAGAGCCTGCAAAGCCACCTGCTCTGGCAATTGAACCTGGCGCCGATGTCCGACACCGACCGCCTGATTGCCGTCACCCTGATCGACTGCATCAACAATCAGGGCTACCTGGACGAAACCCTCGAGGAAATCCTCGAAGCCTTCGACCCGGAGCTGGACATCGAACTGGACGAAATCGAAGCCGTCCTGCATCGCATCCAGCAATTCGAGCCGGCCGGCATCGGCGCGCGCAACCTGGGCGAGTGCCTGTTGCTGCAATTGCGCCAACTGCCCGCCAAGACCCTTTGGCTGGCCGAGGCCAAGCGCCTGGTCAGCGACTACATCGACCTGTTGGGCAGCCGCGATTACAGCCAACTGATGCGCCGCATGAAGCTCAAGGAAGATGAGCTGCGCCAGGTCATCGAACTGGTGCAGAGCCTCAACCCTCGACCGGGTTCGCAAATCGAGTCCAGTGAAGCCGAATACGTGGTTCCCGACGTGATCGTGCGCAAGGACAACGAGCGCTGGCTGGTGGAACTGAATCAGGAGTCGGTGCCGCGCCTGCGAGTCAATCCGCAATACGCAGGCTTTGTTCGTCGCGCCGACACCAGCGCCGACAACACCTTCATGCGCAATCAGCTGCAAGAAGCGCGCTGGTTCATCAAGAGCCTGCAAAGCCGCAACGAAACCCTGATGAAAGTCGCCACCCAGATCGTCGAGCACCAGCGCGGCTTTCTCGAATACGGCGATGAAGCCATGAAACCGCTGGTCCTGCACGACATCGCCGAGGCGGTCGGCATGCACGAATCGACGATTTCACGGGTAACCACGCAAAAGTTCATGCATACCCCACGAGGTATTTATGAGCTGAAATACTTTTTCTCCAGCCACGTCAGCACCTCCGAAGGCGGCGAATGCTCGTCCACGGCGATCCGCGCGATCATCAAAAAACTGGTTGCCGCGGAAAATCAGAAAAAGCCGTTGAGTGACAGCAAGATCGCTGGTTTACTGGAGGCACAAGGCATTCAGGTAGCCCGCCGCACCGTCGCCAAGTACCGCGAATCCCTTGGGATCGCGCCTTCAAGCGAACGCAAGCGGTTGATGTAAGGGCCACGCCACCGCGTTCCAGGGTGTGTTCGGAAATTCGCCATCAGGCAATTCCCGGACACAGCCTAGTGACAGGCTAACCAGCCTGCCGCCTTATGCACTGGCAACGAAGGAGAAGCTGTATGCAAGTCAACATCAGTGGACACCAACTGGAAGTGACCGAACCCCTGCGCGCCTACATCGGTGAGAAACTCGACCGACTGGAACGCCACTTTGACAAGATCACCAATGTGCAAGTGACGATGGCTGTCGAGAAACTGAAACAGAAAATCGAAGCCACGCTGCACATCCACGGTGGGGAAGTCGTCGCCAACGCAGAACATGACGACATGTATGCTGCGATCGACCTGCTCACGGACAAGCTGGACCGCCAACTGAAAAAGCATAAGGAAAAGCAACAGAGCCTGCTGCAAGGCACTGGTCGCTAACACTCCCCCCACATGATCCGACTTGAAAACATCCTGACCCCCGGCCGTTCACTCGTGAACGTGCCGGGCGGCAGCAAGAAACGCGCCCTCGAACAAATTGCCAACCTGATCGCCCGTGAAGTGCCGGATCTGGAGATGCAAGATGTCTTCGAGAGCCTGATTGCCCGTGAAAAACTCGGTTCAACCGGTTTTGGCAACGGCATCGCCATCCCGCACTGCCGCCTCAAAGGCTGCGAGTCGCCCATCAGTGCACTGATGCACCTGGACGCTCCTATCGATTTCGATGCCATCGACGGCGCCCCGGTCGACCTGCTGTTTGTATTGCTGGTCCCGGAAGCCGCCACCGATGCGCACCTGGAACTGCTTCGCCAGATCGCCAGCATGCTTGACCGCAAGGATGTGCGCGAAAAACTTCGCAGCGCCGCGACAAATGAAGCCCTGTACCAGGTTGTCCTGGAAGAGCAAAACGGTCGGTAACCATGCGCTTGATCATCGTCAGTGGCCGCTCCGGCTCAGGTAAAAGCACCGCCCTCGATGTACTCGAGGATAACGGCTACTACTGCATCGATAACTTGCCCGCCGGCCTGTTACCTGAACTTGCCGAACGCGCACTGATCCACACCGAACTGGCCCAGCCGCTGGTGGCGGTTTCAATCGACGCACGCAACTTGCCCAGCCACCTGTCGCGCTTTCCCGAGTTACTCGCGGAAGTGCGCAGCCGCCACATTCAGTGCGACGTGCTGTACCTGGATGCCGACGAAGAGACACTGCTCAAGCGCTTCTCGGAAACCCGCCGTCGCCACCCGCTGAGCAGCGCCAATCGCTCGCTCGCCGAAGCCATCAATGACGAAACCAATCTGCTGGGGCCGATTGCCGACCTCGCAGACCTCAAGGTCAATACCACCAACCTGAACCTGTACCAGCTACGCGATACCATCAAGTTGCGACTGCTGAACCAGCCTGAGCCCGGCACAGCATTTCTGGTTGAGTCCTTTGGTTTCAAGCGCGGAATGCCGGTCGATGCCGACCTGGTGTTCGACGTACGCTGCCTGCCCAACCCGTATTGGAAACCCGAGCTGCGCGACCAGTCGGGGCTGGACCTTCCCGTGGCCGAATACCTGGCCGCCCAACCGGATGTCGAGGAAATGTTCCAGGACATCTCCAGCTACCTGCTTAAATGGCTGCCACGGTTCGCCGCCAGCAACCGTGCTTACGTCACCATCGCCGTTGGCTGCACCGGCGGGCATCACCGATCCGTCTACCTGACCGAACGTCTGGGCCAGGCCCTGCAAAAAACCCTGAAGAACGTCCAGGTCCGCCACCGCGACCTTAGCTAAAGGATTCACACCGCGATGCCCGCTCTGGAAATTGAAATCATCAACAAACTGGGCCTGCATGCCCGCGCATCGGCAAAATTCGTCGGCGTCGCAGGTCAGTTTCCCTGCCAGATCAGAGCCGGACGCACGCCGGAATCCATGGTCGATGGCAAAAGCATCATGGCAATGATGATGCTGGCCGCCGGTAAAGGCACCCGAATCCACTTGAGCACCGAAGGTGAGCAAGAACAGGAAGCGCTGGATGCGCTGGTGGCATTGATCAATAACTTCTTCGACGAAGGCGAGTAACCCCCGCTATCTTTTGGCAAGGCGGACCTCTGTGGCGAGGGAGCTTGCTCCCGCTGGGCCGCGAAGCAGCCCTGCCACCGCGATGTATCAAATACACCGTATACGCTGATCTCACGACTGCTACGCAGCCGAGCGGGAGCAAGCTCCCTCGCCACAAAAGCAGGTCATCAGCCCAACGCCGTGTCCATCACCATCATCAGGCAAAACCCGGCCATCAGCCCGAGGCTGGCGAGTTTGTCGTGACCGTTGCGCCGCGACTCGGGAATGACTTCGTGAGTCACCACCAACAGCATCGCCCCGGCCGCCAAGGCCAACCCCAGCGGCAAGAGCATCTCGGCCAGGCTCACCAGCCACGCGCACAGCAACGCGAACACCGGTTCCACCAGGCCTGAGGCGGCACCGATCAGGAACGCCTTGACCCGCGACATCCCCGCCCCGGCCAACACCAACGCAATCACCAAGCCTTCCGGCACATCCTGCAAGGCAATGCCCATGGCCAGGCTGTCGGCGTCCGGCATACCGCCGCCCGCTGAAACACCCACCGCCATACCTTCCGGAATGTTGTGAGCAATGATCGCGAAGACGAACAGCCAGATGCGCGCCGGGATCACCCGGCGATCAGGGCTGCCAGCCAGCATGGGGGGCGTGGCTCCCGAGACTTTACGGTCCACGAGAAACAGACCGAACGCCCCGAGCAGTATCCCGAAACAGATCAGCCCACTGGACACCCAGGCAGACAGCCCAAGACTCTCGGCCGCGGCAATGCCCGGAACGATCAGCGAAAACGCGGTCGCCGCCAGCATCACCCCGGCACCGAAACCGAGCAACGTATCGCTGAGCGCCAACGGCATGCGCCGGATGACCAGCACTGGCACAGCGCCCAGGGCCGTGCCCAACGCACAAATCGCCCCGCCTTGCAGCGCACGCATCATCCTTGGTTCAAGGTCCAGCCAGGCCAGCCCTTGGGCCACGAACAAAGTGGTGCCCGCCAACAGCAACAGCGAACCCAACGCGTAACGAAACATTCGCCCACTGCTGATTGTCAGTGTTTCAGTGCCCATAGTTGGCCTTAGATCTTGTTTTGTGGGGACTTAAACCAGCGCTGCCTGATAGCGCTGAGCAACTTCCGGCCAATGGATCACGTTGTAGAACGCGTTGATGTATTCCGGGCGACGGTTCTGATAACGCAGGTAATAGGCGTGTTCCCAGACGTCAAGACCGAGAATCGGCGTGTTGCCATTCATCAGCGGGCTGTCCTGGTTACCGCTGCTTTCCACGACCAGCGTCTTTTGCGGCGTCACACTCAACCAGGCCCAGCCGCTGCCGAAACGGGTCAGCGCCGCTTTGGTGAAGGCGTCCTTGAAGGTGTCGAAACCACCCAACTGTTCATCAATGGCCTTGGCCAGCGCACCTTGTGGATGGCCGCCGCCCTTGGGGGCCATGACAGCCCAGAACAACGAGTGATTGGCATGCCCGCCGCCCTGGTTGATGACCGCCGCACGAAGCTTTTCCGGCAATTGCTGAATACTGGCCACCAGTTTTTCAACCGGCCATTCGGCCCACTCGGTGCCTTCAACCGCCGCATTGAGGTTATTGATATAAGTCTGGTGGTGCTTGGTGTAATGGATTTCCATGGTTTGCGCATCGATATGCGGTTCCAGGGCATCGTAGGCGTATGGCAAGGCAGGCAAGGTGTAAGCCATCTCAATGTGCTCCATGTAGAGAACGGGGGGCCATCGCAACGTCAGGGTTCAGGGGCGAGGCCGACGGCACAACGGTGTTGTCGAGCAAACGGTGAGTCCGGGGATACTCGCCGTGCTCACCGATGAAATTCAGTAATTCGACGTAGGTCTTGCTGCTCTGGCGCAGTGCAGCTTCGCGCAAGACCGGCGCCAGACGCGTGTTCTGCATGGTCTGCAACAGCCGCTGATGGATGGCGCACAAATACTCGGCGCTCTCCTCTGGCTGGTTCAGGCGCAAGTGCAAATCCGCGAGGTTGTGGTGAGAAATCACACAAGCCGCTACCGCTTCGTCGGCATCCGACCAGCGCTCGAACAACACCTGAGCCAGGGCCAATGCCTGCAAGTAATGCTCGCGAGCATCGACCAGTTCGCCTTGCATGAAGCAGCGATTGGCCCTTTCGATCGTACGTTTCCAGTGCTCCATGGTGAGCCTCCAAAGCGGTATCGGTGATTACACGCCGCCGGCCGTGAGTTTCTCTGGGTTGAGCAACTCTTCCAGCTGGCTGCGCGACAGGTCGGTGTGTTCCAGGGCGACATCGATCACCGGACGCCCCTGCTGATACGCCTTTTTGGCGATTTCAGCGGCTTTCTGGTAACCAATGATCGGGTTGAGCGCCGTGACCAGAATCGGGTTGCGCGACAGCGCTTCCTTGAGCTTGGCCTCGTTGACCTTGAAGGTCGCGATGGCTTTGTCACCCAACAGACGGCTTGAATTGGCCAGCAATTCGATGCTGCTCAGCAGGTTCTGGGCGATGATCGGCAGCATCACGTTGAGCTCGAAATTGCCCGACTGACCGGCCACGGTGATCACCGTGTCATTGCCGATCACCTGCGCGGCCACCATTGCCGTGGCTTCCGGGATAACCGGGTTGACCTTGCCCGGCATGATCGAGGAGCCAGGCTGTAAACCTTCAAGCTCGATCTCGCCAAGACCGGCCAGGGGGCCCGAGTTCATCCAGCGCAGGTCGTTGGCGATTTTCATCAGCGACACTGCGCAGGCTTTGAGCTGACCGGAGACCGCCACGGCGGTGTCCTGGGAACCGATCAATGCGAACAGGTCCTTGCCCGGCGTGAACGGCACCTGAGTCAATGTGCTCAACTGCTGACTGAACCGCGCCGCAAACTCGGGATGGGCATTGATGCCGGTACCCACTGCCGTGCCGCCCTGGGCCAGGGACTGCAACGCCGGCAGCAGGTCCTGCAAATGACCGATGTTGGCCTTGAGTTGCTGCCCCCAACCGTTGAGCACCTGGCTCATGCGTACCGGCATGGCGTCCATCAGGTGTGTGCGGCCGGTCTTGATGAACGGGTGAACCTGCTCGGCCTTGCGCTCGATCACCTGCACCAGGTGCAGCAACGCTGGCAGCAGTTGTTCATGCAGCGCCAGCGCAGCACTGACGTGGATGGTGGTCGGGATGATGTCGTTGCTGCTCTGGCCACAGTTGACGTGGTCGTTCGGGTTGACCGGCTCGCCCAGCAAACGGCTGGCGAGGGTCGCGATCACTTCGTTGGCGTTCATGTTGGAACTGGTGCCGGAGCCGGTCTGGAAGATATCCACCGGGAAATGCTGCATGAAGTCGCCTTCCAGCAGGCCTTGGGCGGCATCGACGATGGCTTTGCCCTGGGCTTCGCTCAATTGCTTGAGTTCAACGTTGGCCTTGGCGGCCGCCGCTTTGGCGAGGATCAACGCTCGAATGAACTGCGCCGGCATCCGCTGGCCACTGACCGGAAAGTTGTCCACCGCACGCTGGGTCTGTGCGCCGTACAAGGCGTCGACCGGGACTTGCAACTCGCCCATGCTGTCACGTTCGATACGCGTTTTAGAGGCTGTCATCTGAAAATCCTTGCACCAGTTCTATGAGAGGAATGGAGGGTTGCAACGAGCAGGTCGCCAGTTGCCAGGCGTAGCTTTGCCAGCGCTTGAGGTGGCAATTGCACAAAGAGAGGCGTTCGAGGTCGCGCAATGGGCGCCAGGCCTGGTCCAGGCACTGGCTGCGCCAATGCCAGGGCAGCGCGGTGTCGGCGGCGGTATCGAGTAGAAGACGAAACGAGGTTTCAGCGATCGTCCACCGGGAAGTGGCAGTGCAACACCCCAGATAACGGCCTTCGGCCAGGTAGTGGTCGATCAGGCGCGGCTCGTCAGGATTCATCGCGCAACGGATCTGGCGACTCATCCAACGCCAGCTTTCAAGGTAAGGCTGCTCGTGCAAGGCAGAACTCATGACCTGGGCTCATTCGATAATGAGATTTATTATTAGATGATAATGAGAACCAAAACAAGTATGGCAAAACACTCCACTCCCACAAAGGGCCAGTGCAAGGCGCAAAAAAGGCGCGCCACCTCAATGGTGGCGCGCCTTTGTGTGAAGCCGCGAGGGTTTAACTGCCGGCCACGGTCATGCGCTCGATCAGCACCGAGCCGGTGCGGATGTTGCTGCGCAGCTCCAGATCATTACCGACCGCGACGATCTGCTTGAACATGTCACGCATGTTGCCGGCGATGGTGACTTCCTGGACCGCAAACTGAATTTCGCCGTTCTCGACCCAAAAACCCGCCGCACCGCGTGAATAGTCACCCGTGACCATGTTCAAGCCATGGCCCATCAACTCGGTCACCAGCAAGCCACGCCCCATCCGGCGCAGCAACGCCGCCTGGTCTTCGTCGCCGTGGGTGACGAACAGGTTATGCACGCCGCCCGCGTTGGCGGTGCTTGGCATGCCGAGTTTGCGACCCGAGTACGTACCCAACACATAGGACACCAACTCACCCTTTTCGACGAACGGTTTGGCGTACGTCGCCAGACCGTCGCCATCGAACGCCGAGCTGCCCATGGCACGCATCAGGTGCGGACGCTCATCCAGCGTCAGCCATTCAGGGAACAGCTTCTGACCCAGTGCGCCTTCGAGGAACGACGACTTGCGGTACAGGTTGCCCCCCGAAATCGCGCCGAGAAAACTGCCAAACAGGCCACCCGCCAATTCAGCGGAAAACAGCACCGGCACTTCACAGGTCGGCACCGGACGGGCGCCCAAACGGCTGGCCGCACGTTGTGCAGCGCGTTGGCCGATGCTGGCCGGGTCCGCCAGCAACGTGCCCTGGCGATTCACGTCGTACCAGTAATCACGCTGCATCTGGCCGTCGGCCCTCGGCGATCATCACGCAGCTCAAGCTATGGCGCGTAGAGGCATAACCACCGATAAAACCGTGGCTGTTGCCGTACACGCGGCAACCTTGATGGGTGCTGAGCGTGGTGCCGTCGGCGTTCTTGATCCGGCTGTCGGCGGCAAATGCCGCCGCTTCACAGGCCAGCGCCTGTTCGATGGCTTGTTCGGGGGTGATGTCCCAGGCGTGAAACAGGTCGAAATCCTGCAAGTCCCTGGCCATCAGCGCAGCATCGGCCAGACCCGAACTTTCATCTTCGGAGGTGTGCTTGGCAATCGCCAACGCTGCCGCGACGGTTTCGCGGATCGCGTCCGGGCCACTGGCCGAGGTGCTCGCCGAGCCTTTGCGCTGCCCAACGTACAAGGTGATGCCAAAGCCCTGGTCGCGGTTGAACTCGACGGTTTCAACTTCGCGCTGGCGCACCGAGGTCGACAGGCCCTGCTCCAGAGAAACCGCGACTTCGCAGGCACTGGCGCCCTGGCGCTTGGCTTCGGCGATGATCTGCTCGACCTGCTCTTGCAGTGCCGGCAACGCTTGTGGGCCGACGCTTTCAACTGCACTCATGCTGTTCTCCACTCAAATTCTGCTTTCGGCAAGGGCCTTCGAGCGACCGGGCCGGACAAGCGGCCCCCGACTGGTTATCATGGCGGCGTTTCTTTGCGGACTGCCACCATGGTTGATTCTTACGACGACTCCCTCGATGGGGGAGAAAAAAGCAAATCCCAGGTCAAACGCGAGCTTCATGCTCTGGTTGACCTCGGCGAGCGCCTTACAACACTCAAGCCTGACTTGCTGGCAAAACTGCCATTGACCGACGCTTTGCGCCGGGCGCTGGGCGATGCCTCCAAGCACACCGCGAATATCGCGCGTAAACGGCACCTCATGTTCATCGGCAAGCTGATGCGCGATCAGGACACTGACGCCATTCTTACCTTGCTCGATCAACTCGACGCCTCCACCAAGCAGTACAACGA
This sequence comes from Pseudomonas purpurea, assembly GCF_039908635.1. Taxonomy (NCBI): domain Bacteria; kingdom Pseudomonadati; phylum Pseudomonadota; class Gammaproteobacteria; order Pseudomonadales; family Pseudomonadaceae; genus Pseudomonas; species Pseudomonas purpurea. The sequence goes on along the minus strand of NZ_CP150918.1, from coordinate 1,046,972 downwards.
ACGCTTCCACGGCCTGGAACGCTGGCGTGATCGCTTGATCGCGGGCGACGATGCCGTACTGGAAAAGTTCGTCGTCGATTACCCGGACGCGGATCGCCAGCAACTGCGCTCCCTGATCCGTCAGGCCCAGCACGAGCTCGCACAAAGCAAGCCTCCTGCCTCCAGCCGAAAAATCTTCAAGTACATCCGTGAGCTGGACGAGACTCAACGCGGTCTGCGCTGATCCTCTCCCCGGGTGAGTTGCCAAACAACTCACCCGAAGCTTCCCTTTTTGCAAAAGCAGAAATCAGGATCCCGTGCCGCCGACGGTGATCGCATCGATTTTCAAGGTTGGCTGGCCGACACCCACCGGCACCGACTGCCCATCCTTGCCACACGTCCCTACCCCGCTGTCCAGCGACAGGTCGTTACCGACCATCGACACCTTGCTCATGGCTTCCGGTCCGTTACCGATCAACGTGGCGCCTTTGACCGGCGCGGTGATCTTGCCGTCTTCGATCAGGTACGCCTCGCTGGTGGAGAACACGAACTTGCCACTGGTGATGTCCACCTGGCCGCCGCCGAGGTTGGCGCAGTAGATGCCGCGTTTCACCGAGGCAATGATTTCGGACGGATCGCTTTCGCCGCCCAGCATGTAAGTGTTGGTCATACGCGGCATCGGCAGGTGCGCATAAGACTCGCGACGACCGTTACCGGTACGCGCCACGCCCATCAGGCGAGCGTTGAGTTTGTCCTGCATGTAGCCTTTGAGCACGCCGTTCTCGATCAGCGTGGTGCATTCGGTCGGGGTGCCTTCGTCGTCGATGCTCAGCGACCCACGGCGACCGGCCAGGGTGCCGTCATCGACGATGGTGCACAGCTTGGACGCAACCATCTCGCCCATGCGCCCGCTGTAGGCCGAACTGCCCTTGCGGTTGAAGTCGCCTTCCAGACCATGCCCGACCGCTTCGTGCAGCAACACGCCGGACCAGCCCGAGCCCAACACCACCGGCAGCGTGCCGGCCGGCGCCGGAATGGCTTCCAGGTTGACCAGCGCCTGACGCAACGCTTCACGGGCGTAGCCCATGGCGCGATCTTCCGTGAGGAAGTAGCGGTAATCGGTACGCCCGCCACCGCCGTGGCCGCCGCGCTCGCGGCGACCGTTCTGCTCGACGATTACGCTGACATTGAAGCGCACCAGTGGTCGCACATCTGCCGCCAGACCACCGTCGGTGGACGCCACCAGAATGCGCTCCCACACACCGGCCATGCTCACCGTGACTTGCTGAATCCGTGGATCGAGGGCGCGGGTCGCGACATCAATGCGCTTGAGCAGCTCGACCTTTTCAGCACGGCTGATGACTTCCAGCGGATTATCCGGCGCATACAACTGGGCAACGTCCTGAGTGGTGAACGCCTGCACCGTACCGTTCTGCCCGGCGCGGGAAATCGAACGCGCGGCCCGAGCCGCTGCGCCCAGCGCTTCAAGGGTGATGGCATTGCTGTAGGCAAAACCGGTTTTCTCACCCGATTGCGCCCGCACGCCGACACCCTGGTCGAGGTTGAAGCTACCTTCCTTGACGATGCCGTCTTCCAGCGCCCAGGACTCGGAAATCTGCCCCTGGAAATACAGGTCGGCGGCATCGATGCCTGGGCCGGCCAGGTCACCGAGCACTGCTTGCAGGCTCTCGATGGTGACGCCGCCAGGTGCCAGGAGGTGTTCACTGACTGAGGACAACAACTCGCTCATAGGTTTTACGCCTTAATTCAACGTTCTGAGGCAGGTCGCTGCGCGCCCTGCGAGAAAAAGCGCCGGTGACTGGCCACCGGCATCCGCGCCCGAATGGACGCCTGTTCGCTGCTATCGCGTTCGGCCAGCAGCACGGCCTCGCCTTGATCCTGTTCCGCCAGCACGCGCCCCCAAGGGTCGACAATGGCGGCATGGCCAAATGTTTCTCGCGGCCCCGGATGCGTTCCGCCCTGAGCCGCCGCCAGCACATAGCACTGGGTTTCAATGGCCCGGGCGCGTATCAGCACTTCCCAATGGGCCGCGCCGGTCACGGCGGTAAACGCCGAAGGCGCGGTGATCAACTCGGCACCCGCCGCTCGTAACTCGCTGTAGAGTTCCGGAAAACGCAGGTCATAGCAGACGCTCAGGCCTACCCGGCCGACCGGCGTGTCAGCCACCACCACGGCACTTCCATGAGCATAGTCATCAGATTCGCGGTAGCGCCCGCGATTGTCCGCCACGTCCACGTCGAACAAGTGCAGTTTGTCGTAACGGGCCACCGTCTCGCCGTGCTCATCGACCAGCAACGAGCAGGCATTGGATTTAGCCCGGGGTTGATCCACCGGCGGCAGCGGCAACGTGCCGGCCACAATCCATAACTTGAGGTCACGAGCGGTCTGTTTCAACCACGGCAGGATCGGCCCTTCGCCCAGCGCTTCGGCGCGGCCGATGTCAGCGATATCGCGACGGCCCATGGCAGCGAAGTTTTCCGGCAAAACCGCCAACCGCGCACCACCGGCGGCCGCCTGCTCAAGCAACTGCCGAGCGTGGGCCAGGTTGGTCGGCACGTCGCTCTGGCTGACCATTTGAATCACCGCTAGAGACATGGCGCACTCCGAATCAGGTATGCGGCCATGCTACTCCATAGGGCTGGACCGTGGCTTTTCAAAAGAGGTTTCAAAAAGGTTTGTCGAAGGTGATTTTCGGCTCTTTCCACGGGCCTTTGATGGTGTATTTGACACTGGCAAAACGAGCCACGCGATCACCGATCAGCTTGTCGATCAAAAACAGCGCGCCGCCAATGGCCGGTGCACCGACGATCAACGCGGCAATCGGCAGGTTGTTGGTCACCGGCAGGGTCACCAGCAACTTGGCGTCGACGCGGTCGGCGACCATGTCCAGGGTTCCGTTGAGTTCAAGGTTGCTCGACGGGCCGGTCAGCGTGATCGGTTCACGTGTCACGTAAACCCCATCACTGGACACCAGCAACCCTTTGACCCGGTCGTAGCTCAGGCCTTTGCCGAACAGGTCGGAGAAGTCCAGGCGCAGGCGGCGGCCGATCGAGTTGAAGTTGAGCAAGCCGAACACCCGCAGCGCCTGGGCACCACCCTCGACTTCGACGAACTGACCTTTGCGCAACGTGGCGTCCAGGCTACCGGAAAAACGCTTGAGCCCGACCCAGGCCGGCGAGCCCGGCCAGCGACCGTCGACGTCCAGATGGAAATCCTCGCTGGTCACCGTCGGTGCGAACCCCCAACCCTTGAGCACATCACCGAGGTTCTTGCCGCCCAAGCGACCCTTGTACCAACTGCTGGTGGCGCCGGGCGTTCCTTCCCAACTGCCCGCGCCCTGCAACAGCATGCCCTTGAGGCCCAGGTCCAGGTTGTTGAAGGCAATGCCCTTGGCGGTCGGACGGACTTTCAACGACCAGGCGCCCACCAGGTCTTTGCCCTGATACAGCTGCTTGATCAAGATATCCAGCGCCGGAATCTTCGTCGGGTCGACATCGGCCAGCGGGTCCGGGGCGTTTTCATCGGCCTGGACCGTTGGGTCGGGGGCAGGCAGCTTCACGTATTGAAGATTGATCGCAATCGGTGCGCCCTTGGTGTCGGGAATGCCGACAGTGCCTTTGGCCTGCTGGCTGTCGAGCTGCAACGCCCAGGCATCCGGTTTACGGTTAAACAGCACCGAGGCTTGATCGAGGGTCGTGCCCATGGCCGTCAGCTTGCCGACCTTGAAATCGGCGCTGCTGAGCAATTGCTTGGCGCTGCCGCCCGGGTCTTGCCCGGCATATCGATTGACCAGCGCCTGCCAGGGCGCCACATCGAGTTCCGACAACACGCCACGAATACGCAACCCCTTGGCGGCGGGCAACAAAGCATCACCGTTGCCGAGAAACAGTTCGCCCCGGCCGTCGGCGAAGTTTGTGCCGGGTGCCGCGAACGTGAAATTGGCCAGGTCACCGTAGTCGACCCAGTAGCGCCGCTCCGGCCCTTGCAGGGTCATGCGAAACACCGTGTCGCGCCCGACGTTGGCAGGCAGGCCGAACGGCGCCGGCAGGTCGACCGTCACGCCCTTGAGGTTGGAGCTGACCATCAACTGGCTGTCGGCACCGTCCAGGTTGAGCTGAAGCTGATAGGGAACATCCCCGGAAATCGGCAGCGGCTGCGTGAATTTCAACCAGTCGGTGAGTTTCTTCACCGCGACCTGGCCCTTGGCGACCACACGGGTGCCGAGACTGCCCGGCCGCCCGTCAGCGAAGATCTGCGCGGTCACCGGCCGGTCGAACGCCTGGGCGCTGATGCCTTGGCCACTCAGGCCCTTGGCACTGTCAAAACGAAAATCGCCCTTGAGCTGAGTCAGTTCAAGTTCGGGTTCACTCAATTTGAGGCGGGCCTTGGCGGTGCTGAAATCCACCACGATTTTCGGTAGATCACCCTTGGCCAGCGGGATGTCGAGTTTCAGTTTGCCTTGCAGATCACCCTCACCCTGCCAACCGGCGAAGGTTGCGCCGGTGCCGATCGGCGCGTCCTGAAGAATTTTCAGGCCGTCGCCCAGCCCACCGGCGAACTCGCCATCAAGGAACATATGGACGTTCTGCCCCGCCGGCACATGGGGAATGTTGACGTAGACGTCACGCACCTGAGTGTCGAGCAACTGCCCCTTGCTGGCGAAAATCCGTACGCCACTGTCTTCGATGAACACATCACCGGTGACCTTGCTGACAGGGGGCCAGCCAGGCTGAAAGGCCAGTTCGGCATCATGCACCTTGAAAAACAGGCTGATGCTGCGGGCCGTTTCGGCGGCACCGTGGTTCAGCGAACCCTGGTACTGGAAGAAACCTTCATCCACGGCGCCTTTGAGAATCGCGGTGCGCAGCCACTCGTCCAGCGCCGGGCTCAGGACGCTCGGCAAATACTTGGCGGTGTAGCGACCATCTCCTTCGAGCAGACCGACCCGCAGGTCCATGTAGTCTTCCTGCGTGTGATCCAGGTGCAGGCGGATCAGGAAGTCACCGGCAATCTTGCCCTCTTCGCCGAGGACCTTGAGGTACGGGGCGACCAGCGTGAAAGCTTGTTTATCCAGTGTCCAGGTCAGGCGCGCATTGGCCTGGAGGTACTGCCATGGCTTGGCGAAAATCGGGTCCAGGTGCAGGGAAAAGTCCTTGCTGTCCATGCGCAGCTCACCGTGACCAAGGTCACCGCTCAGGCTGCCGCTGACATTACGGGCCGCCGGGGCGCCATGATAGGCATCAAAACCGACCCGATCCAGGTTGGTGGCAAAGCTGAGGCGCTGATCGCCAGTGTTCTGTGGCCGGTAATCGAGCAGCACATTGCGCAGGGCCGCCAGTGACCTTGAGCCGCTCAAGGGTGGTGGCGACGCCTTCGGGCAACGGCGCCAGTGCATTGAGCAACGGGGTAATCGGGGTCAGGTCGAGGCGGTCGGCCTGAACATGCCAAAGCTCTTCGGCCTTGTCGGTGGCCGCAGTCTGCAGCAGTTGCAGGTGCGATTCCCAACGGGTTTCCCCCAGGTTCATCGACAACGAATCAAGGACGACGCTGAACCCTTGCGCGCTGCGCTGGAACCACGCACTGAGCGCCAGGTTGGTGATGCTGACCGGTTTGCGTTCGGCATAGGCACCGCTGAACTGTGGTGCGTGCAGGCGCAGGGCTGCGCTTTGCACTGTGCCCTCGCCCCACGTCAGCCAGAGTTCGCCGCCCGCCTTGATTTCCGACAGTTTCCATTGCTGGGTGAGACGCGTCGGCAACCAGCGCGACCAGTCACTTTGCGGCAGGCTCAAGTAAGCCTCGGCCTCGGCGTCCTTCCACTGACTCGCCCGGATCCGCGTGCGCAGGCTCAAAGCCACGGGCTGGCCGTCGGGCAGGGTCAGGCGAGCGTCGAGGCGCTGGCGCGCCGGCCCGGTTCTGAGGTTCAGGCCGACGTAAGTCAGGGTCAGCGGCGCCTGGTCCAGCGGCTGCAAGGTGACCTGACTGTCAAGCAACGACAACTGCGCTACCCTTTGCATACGGTTGAGCAACTGCTCCGGGGCCAGCGGCTGATCCTGCCGGACCGGGAAACCTTCGAAGGCCCACTGTCCGTCCGCCCCCTCCTTGAGGCTCAGTTTCAGGCCGCCCAGTTCAAGACTGGCAATGCGCACCTCGCGCGCCAACAGGCTGGCCCACACATCCGGCACCACTCGCACCTGATCCAGGTGCAAGGCATTGGCGCCCTCACCGACCATCACATCACGCACCAACAGGGTGGGGGCCAGCCCTCCCCAGGTGCCTTCCAGTTCACCGATATGCAAGGGCATGCCCAAGGCTTCGCGGGCCTTGTCCTCGACATCCACGCGATACTCGGCCACCAGCGGCGTCAGTTCACGCCCCAGGCTGACGTAGAGCGCGGTCAGTACCAGCAGCAATGCACACAGGCCCAGCCCCCAACGGGTCAGCGTAGCCAGAAGACGTATCAGACGATCCATGTCAGTTGGCTCCCATGGCAAACAGTGCGTAACAAGCTGAAGCCAGCTGTCTGGATTGAATTAAATCCCGGCGATTCAGAGCAGCACCACGTCGTATTGTTCCTGGGAATACATGGTTTCCACCTGGAAACGAATAGTCCGTCCGATAAACCCTTCAAGTTCCGCGACGTTGCCGGACTCTTCGTCGAGCAGGCGATCCACCACTTTCTGGTTCGCCAGCACCCGGTAGCCTTCGGCCTGATAGGCACGGGCTTCGCGCAGGATTTCACGGAAGATCTCGTAGCACACGGTTTCAGGCGTCTTGAGCTTGCCTCGGCCCTGGCAACTGCTGCACGGCTCGCACAACACCTGCTCAAGACTTTCGCGAGTGCGCTTGCGGGTCATCTGCACCAGGCCCAACTCGGTGATACCGATGATGTTGGTCTTGGCGTGATCGCGTTCCAGTTGTTTCTCAAGCGTGCGCAATACCTGGCGCTGATGCTCTTCGTCTTCCATGTCGATGAAGTCGATGATGATGATCCCGCCCAGATTGCGCAGGCGCAATTGACGAGCAATGGCGGTCGCGGCTTCCAGGTTGGTCTTGAAGATCGTTTCTTCGAGATTGCGATGACCGACGAACGCACCGGTGTTGACGTCGATGGTGCTCATGGCTTCTGCCGGGTCGACCACCAGGTAGCCACCGGACTTGAGCGGCACTTTGCGCTCCAGGGCCTTTTGAATTTCGTCTTCGACGCCATAGAGGTCGAAAATCGGCCGCTCGCCCGGATAGTGTTCCAGACGATCAGCGATTTCCGGCATCAGTTCAGCGACGAACTGTGTGGTTTTCTGGAAAGTTTCCCGGGAGTCGATGCGGATCTTCTCGATCTTCGGGCTGACCAGATCGCGCAGGGTGCGCAGGGCCAGACCGAGGTCTTCGTAGATCACGTTCGGAGCGCCGATGGTTTTGATCTGCGCGCCGATCTGATCCCAGAGGCGGCGCAGGTAACGGATGTCCATCAGGATTTCGTCTGCGCCGGCACCTTCGGCGGCGGTGCGCAAAATGAACCCGCCCGCTTCCTTGATACCTTCTTTGGCCACGCAATCGCTGACCACCTGCTTGAGCCGTTCACGCTCGGCTTCGTCTTCGATCTTCAACGAAATTCCGACATGGGCCGTACGCGGCATGTACACCAGGTAGCGTGAGGGAATCGACAACTGAGTGGTCAGGCGTGCACCTTTGGAGCCGATCGGGTCCTTGGTGACCTGCACCACCAGGCTCTGGCCTTCATGCACCAGGGCGCTGATGCTTTCCACGGCAGGGCCTTCGCGCAGGGAAATTTCCGAGGCGTGAATGAAGGCTGCGCGGTCCAGGCCGATGTCGACGAACGCCGCCTGCATGCCAGGCAGAACCCGCACCACCTTGCCTTTATAGATATTGCCGACGATCCCGCGCTTCTGGGTGCGCTCGACATGGACCTCTTGCAGCACACCGTTTTCAACCACCGCCACGCGCGATTCCATCGGCGTGATGTTGATCAGAATCTCTTCACTCATGGCAGTGTCTCGTTCAGGCATGTTCACGATTATGGCCGCATCAAGTCAGTACGGCGCTGTGCGCACGATAGGGGTTTGCCAACAGGGTATGCCGAAATGGCCGAGCAGCTCGAAGGTTTCGCACAATGGCAGGCCGACCACGGCAGAATAACTGCCTTCGAGCCCGGCAACGAACACCGCGCCCAACCCCTGGATGCCATAGCTGCCGGCCTTGTCCTGCGGTTCGCCACTGGCCCAGTAGGCCATTGCTTCGGCACGAGAGATCGAACGAAAACGCACCCGGCTGCTGACCATCCGCGACTCGCAACGCTGGCCGTCGAGTAGCGCAATGGCGGTCAGGACTTCATGCTCACGGCCCGACAGGCTCATCAACATGGCCAGCGCATCGGCCTCATCCCGGGGTTTGCCGAGTATCTGTCCATCGAGCACCACGGCGGTATCGGCGCCTAATACGCAAACGGCCACACCCGGATTGCCGGACACCAACTGCACACGACCGGCCTCGGCCTTGCCGCGCGCCAGGCGCTCGACATAGGTCGCGGGGGATTCGTCAGTCAACGGAGTTTCATCGATGTCCGCGCTGATGGCGGAAAACCCCACGCCGATTTGCGTGAGCAATTCACGGCGACGGGGTGAGCTTGAGGCGAGGTAAAGCGTGCTCATCCAGACATCTCCCTGTCGAGGTACGGGCCAATGCCTGACCGAATTAATTGATTTTGTAGCGTCGACGCAACCCACGCAAACCGAAACTGACCCAAGGCCAAAGCAGCGCACTGACCAGCGCCGGCAACAACACGGCGAGGCTCTGGCGATTGCCGGTCAGGGCGCTGAGCCACAACTGGATCAATTGCGCGAGGCCGAAGATCACCAGGATGACCAGGCTCTGCTGCCACATCGGAAACATCCGCAAGCGCTGTTGCAAGGTCAGGATCAAAAAGGTGATCAGGGTCAGGACCAGGGCGTTATGCCCCAGCAGCGTTCCGTACAGCACGTCGGCCGCCAGGCCCAGGCACCAGGCGGTGACCATGCCGACTTTGTCGGGCAACTCCAGCGCCCAGTAGGCCAGCGGCAACGCCAGGAACAACGGGCGCAGGATCTCGACGTGGGGGAACGGCACGACACTGAGCAGCAGGCCGATGAGGAAGGTCAACCAGATCATCCAACCGTTCCTGGATTGAGTACCGGCCATTATTCTCTCTCCCGAGCCGGCGCTGCCGGAGCGGCCGCTGGCGGTTTGGCGGCTGGTTTTACCGCGGCAGGCTGGGCTGCTGGCGGTTTGCTAGCGACCGGTTTGGCCGCCGCCGGATGAGCGCCGGGCTTGACCACCGGCGCAGTTGCGGGCGCAACAGCGGCAGCGGCAGCGGCAGCAGGAGCCACGGCAGCCGGTACTGGAACGATCGATGGAACAGGTTTTGGCACGGTGGCCGGAATCACTGGCGCACCGTCACCATGCTGGTCTTGCGCTTCCTGGGCCTGAGCGGCGTCGTTGGCGCGCTCTTCGGCGGTGCGGCTGTCGCTGAAGACCAGCAGCAGGTAACGGCTGCGGTTCAGGGCGGCGGTCGGCACGGCACGTACGATCGCGAATGGCTGACCGGAGTCGTGAATCACTTCCTTGACCGTCGCCACCGGGTAACCCGCCGGGAAGCGTTGACCCAGGCCGGAACTGACCAACAGGTCGCCTTCCTTGATGTCCGCGGTGTCTGCGACATGGCGCAGTTCCAGGCGTTCCGGGTTACCGGTGCCGCTGGCAATGGCCCGCAGACCGTTGCGGTTGACCTGGACAGGAATGCTGTGGGTGCTGTCTGTCAGCAACAACACCCGAGAGGTGTAAGGCATCAACTCGACCACCTGGCCCATCAGGCCGCGGGCATCGAGCACCGGCTGACCGAGGACCACACCGTCGCGCTCACCCTTGTTGATGATGATGCGATGGGTGAACGGGTTGGGGTCCATGCCGATCAACTCGGCCACTTCGACCTTTTCGTTGACCAGCGCAGACGAATTGAGCAACTCGCGCAGCCGAACGTTCTGCTCGGTCAGGGCGGCAAGCTTTTGCATGCGACCCTGCAACAGCAGGTTTTCGGTCTTGAGTTTTTCGTTTTCGGCGACCAGCTCTGTGCGACTGCCGAACTGGCTGGAAACACCTTGCCACAATCGCTCGGGCAGATCAGTGATCCAGTAGGCGTCCATCAGCACCAGCGCCATCTGGTTGCGTACCGGTTTGAGCACATTGAAGCGCGCATCGACCACCATCAGCGCGACCGAAAGCACGGCCAGCACCAACACGCGTACGCCCAGTGAGGGGCCCTTGGCAAAAAGCGGTTTAATAAGCCGCTCCTCCCAGGCAATTGTTCTCTTTATTCATACGGCATCAAACCGGCCTGGATGCAGACTGACAGAAGATAAACGTCAACAGGCAGCACTGCAAAGTGCTGCCTGTGAGCGCAACAGCATAGAAGCATCCGGCGAAGTTACTCGCTGGAGAGCAGGTCCATGGTGTGCTTATCCATCATTTCCAATGCACGGCCACCGCCGCGAGCCACACAGGTCAGCGGGTCTTCGGCAACGATCACCGGCAGGCCGGTTTCCTGAGCCAGCAACTTGTCGAGGTCGCGCAGCAAGGCGCCACCACCGGTCAGTACCAGACCACGTTCGGCGATGTCGGAAGCCAGCTCCGGAGGCGATTGCTCCAGCGCGCTTTTCACAGCCTGAACGATGGTGGCCAGGGACTCTTGCAGAGCTTCCAGCACTTCATTGGAGTTCAGGGTGAATGCACGTGGCACGCCTTCAGCCAGGTTACGGCCACGAACATCGACTTCGCGAACTTCGCCGCCCGGGTAGGCCGTACCGATTTCCTGCTTGATACGCTCGGCCGTGGATTCGCCGATCAGGCTGCCGTAGTTGCGACGCACATACGTGATGATCGCTTCGTCGAAACGGTCGCCGCCAACCCGTACGGATTCAGCGTAAACCACACCGTTGAGGGAGATCAGCGCGATTTCAGTGGTACCGCCACCGATATCGACAACCATCGAACCGCGAGCTTCTTCAACCGGCAGGGCCGGCACCGATCGCAGCCGCCATTGGCTCTTCGATCAGGAACACTTCACGAGCACCGGCACCGAGGGCCGATTCACGGATGGCACGACGCTCAACCTGGGTGGATTTGCACGGAACGCAGATCAGCACACGAGGGCTAGGCTGCAGAAAGCTGTTTTCGTGAACCTTGTTGATAAAGTACTGCAGCATTTTTTCGCAAACGCTGAAGTCGGCGATCACGCCGTCCTTCATCGGACGAATGGCAGCAATGTTGCCCGGTGTACGGCCGAGCATGCGCTTGGCCTCGGTGCCGACAGCCACGACACTTTTCTGATTACCGTGGGTCCGAATGGCCACAACCGATGGTTCATTCAGGACGATACCGCGCTCGCGCACGTAAATAAGGGTGTTGGCAGTGCCCAGGTCAATTGAGAGATCGCTGGAAAACATGCCACGCAGTTTCTTGAACATGGGAAAGGGACCCTAGGCAACGCGTGGGTAAAAAAGTGCGGCAAACTCTAACAACGACAGGGATTTTGGGCAAGGCGCCAATATGTTAAATTGGCCGCTTTTCTGTGCACCAACCCCCACAATCGCGGCCTTATGACCGTAGAAATGCGGTAGTGTTCCGACAATCTAACACACGGACGACGTCCGTTTTGTTTTCCACTGGAGAATCCCATGGCGCTTGAACGCTCCGACGTGGAAAAAATCGCTCATTTGGCCTGCCTTGGCCTCAATGATGCCGATCTTCCACACATCACTTCGGCCCTGAACAGTATTCTCGGGCTGGTCGACGAAATGCAGGCTGTGAATACCGACGGTATCGAGCCTCTGGCCCACCCACTGGAAGCCAGCCAGCGCCTGCGCGCAGACGTGGTGACCGAGACCAATCACCGCGAGGCCTATCAGTCCATCGCACCAGCGGTCGAAAACGGCCTGTACCTGGTTCCGAAAGTCATCGACTAAAGGGAAAGAGCCTGCAATGCATCAATTGACTCTGGCCGAGATCGCCCGCGGACTCGCCGATAAAAAGTTTTCTTCCGAAGAGCTGACCAAAGTCCTGCTGGCGCGTATCGCCCAGCTCGATCCGCAGCTCAACAGCTTCATCAGCCTCACCGAGGACCTGGCGCTCCAGCAGGCGAAAGCCGCTGACGCACGCCGTGCCAACGGTGAGAGCGGCGCCCTGCTCGGTGCGCCGATCGGTCACAAGGACCTGTTCTGCACCCAGGGCATCCGCACCAGTTGCGGCTCGAAGATGCTCGACAACTTCAAGGCTCCGTACGACGCCACCGTGGTCGCCAAACTGGCCGCCGCCGGTGCCGTGACCCTGGGCAAGACCAACATGGACGAATTCGCCATGGGGTCGGCCAACGAGTCGAGCTACTACGGCGCGGTGAAAAACCCGTGGAACCTGGAGCACGTGCCTGGCGGTTCGTCGGGTGGTTCGGCGGCAGCAGTTGCCGCTCGTCTGTTGCCTGCGGCGACAGCCACCGATACCGGCGGCTCTATCCGACAGCCGGCAGCATTCACCAACCTCACCGGCCTGAAACCGACCTACGGTCGCGTTTCGCGCTGGGGCATGATCGCCTATGCGTCCAGCCTCGATCAGGGCGGCCCGTTGGCACGCACGGCCGAAGACTGCGCGATCCTGCTGCAAGGCATGGCCGGCTTCGACCCGCAGGACTCCACCAGCATCGATGAACCGGTGCCGGATTACAGCGCCAGCCTCAATGGCTCGCTGCAAGGCCTGCGCATTGGCGTGCCGAAGGAATACTTCAGCGCCGGTCTCGACCCGCGCATCGCCGAGTTGATCCACAACAGCGTCAAGGAGCTGGAAAAGCTCGGCGCCGTGATCAAGGAAATCAGTCTGCCGAACATGCAGCACGCGATTCCCGCGTACTACGTGATCGCCCCGGCGGAAGCCTCGTCCAACCTGTCGCGTTTCGACGGCGTGCGTTTCGGCCATCGCTGCGCAGACCCGAAAGACCTGACCGACCTGTACAAGCGTTCGCGCGGCGAAGGTTTCGGCCCGGAAGTACAACGCCGGATCATGGTCGGCGCCTACGCGCTGTCGGCCGGCTACTACGACGCCTACTACCTGAAAGCGCAAAAGATCCGTCGCCTGGTCAAGAACGACTTCATGGCCGCTTTCAATGAGGTCGACATCATCCTCGGCCCAACCACGCCGAACCCGGCCTGGAAACTCGGCGCCAAGAACAGCGACCCGGTCGCTGCGTACCTGGAAGACGTCTACACCATCACCGCCAACCTCGCGGGCCTGCCGGGCCTGTCGATGCCGGCCGGTTTTGTCGACGGTCTGCCGGTCGGCGTGCAGTTGCTCGCCCCGTATTTCCAGGAAGGCCGCTTGCTCAACGTTGCGCACCAGTACCAGTTACACACTGACTGGCACACCCGCACTCCACAGGGGTTTTGAAACTGCTGCGCTCGGTAATGCTGCGTTGAAAACTGGCTCGTAATGCTCATTGACTACAGTCAACTCCGCTTACTCGCCAGTTTCCGCCTTGCCTTACCTTCGCTCGCGACGTTTCAAAATCCCCTGTTAAGGCTTCTGAGGAGAAACACATGCAATGGGAAGTCGTGATCGGGCTGGAGATTCATACCCAGCTCACCACCCGGTCGAAAATCTTTTCCGGTAGTTCCACCACCTTCGGCTCCGAGCCGAACACCCAGGCCAGCCTGGTCGACCTGGGCATGCCTGGCGTACTGCCGGTGCTGAACCAGGAAGCGGTGCGCATGGCGGTGATGTTCGGCCTGGCGATTGACGCCGAGATCGGTCAGCACAACGTGTTCGCCCGTAAAAACTATTTCTACCCGGACCTGCCCAAGGGCTACCAGATCAGCCAGATGGAGTTGCCGATTGTCGGCAAGGGCCACCTGGACATCGCCATGGAAGACGGCACGATCAAACGCGTCGGCGTCACCCGTGCGCACCTGGAAGAAGACGCCGGCAAGAGCCTGCATGAAGAATTCAGCGGTTCTACCGGCATCGACCTGAACCGTGCCGGTACGCCGCTGCTGGAAATCGTCTCCGAGCCGGACATGCGCAGCGCCAAGGAAGCCGTGGCCTACGTCAAGACGATCCACGCGCTGGTGCGTTACCTGGGCATCTGCGACGGCAACATGGCCGAAGGCTCGCTGCGTTGCGACTGCAACGTGTCGATCCGTCCAAAGGGCCAGGTCGAGTTCGGCACCCGCTGCGAGATCAAGAACGTCAACTCGTTCCGCTTCATCGAGAAGGCGATCAACAGCGAAGTCCGCCGTCAGATCGAGCTGATCGAAGACGGCGGCAAGGTGATCCAGCAGACCCGCCTGTACGATCCGAACAAGGACGAAACCCGTCCGATGCGCAGCAAAGAGGAAGCCAACGACTACCGTTACTTCCCCGACCCGGACCTGCTGCCGGTGGTCATCGAGGACTCGTTCCTCGACGAGGTGCGCGCCACGCTGCCGGAACTGCCGCCGCAGAAACGCGAGCGCTTCCAGGAGCAGTTCGGCCTGTCGGTCTATGACGCCAGCGTCCTGGCCACCAGCCGCGAGCAAGCCGACTACTTCGAAAAAGTCGTGAGCATTGCCGGCGACGCCAAACTGGCGGCGAACTGGGTCATGGTCGAACTGGGCAGCCTGTTGAACAAGCAAGGCCTGGAAATCGACGAAGCCCCGGTATCGGCCGAGCAGTTGGGCGGCATGCTGCTGCGCATCAAGGACAACACCATCTCCGGCAAAATCGCCAAGACGGTGTTCGAAGCCATGGCCAGCGGCGAAGGCAGCGCAGACGAGATCATCGACAAGCGCGGCCTGAAGCAAGTCACCGACAGCGGCGCGATCTCGGCTGTTCTCGACGAAATGCTCGCGGCCAACGCCGAACAGGTTGAACAGTACCGCGCGGCTGACGAAGCCAAACGCGGCAAAATGTTCGGCTTCTTCGTCGGCCAGGCGATGAAAGCCTCCAAAGGCAAAGCCAACCCGCAACAGGTCAACGAACTGCTGAAAAGCAAGCTCGAAGGCTGATTGCAATGGAGCCAGCCCTGCATACTGGCTCCATTCCCTGTGGCGAGGGAGCTTGCTCCCGCTGGTCTGCAAAGCAGACCCAAATCGGCAACCGCATTCTTTCAGCAAGCATGCATCAACCGATTTTGCGACCGCTTCGCGGCCGAGCGGGAGCAAGCTCCCTCGCCACATTTATTTTGGGAATCTTTAAATGAAGCGTCTACTCGGTGCCTGCGCCCTGCTCTCCCTGCTGGCCGGTTGCGCCAGTAACGATCTCATCGATCCACACGGCTACGACAAGACCGGCGTGGCGTCCTATTACGGCGCCAAACACCAAGGTAAACGTACCGCCAGTGGCGAGCGTTTCGACAAGAGTTCCCTGACCGCCGCCCATCGCCAGTTGCCCTTCGGCACGCGGGTGAAGGTCACCAACCTGAACAACGACAAATCCTGCGTGGTCCGCATCAACGACCGTGGGCCACATACCCGTGGGCGCCTGATCGACCTGTCCCATGAAGCCGCCGAACGCTTGGGCATGCTCAAGAGCGGCACCGCGCGGGTTCGCGTGCAAGCCATCGACGACTGACAGACGGAGCCCAGGCCATTTTTGGATTAACCGACCTTCCCCTGCTCAGCGTGCTGCAACTGCTCAGCGGCCTGGTGTTGCTGATCGCCGGCGCCGAACTGCTGGTGCGCGCCGCCGTGCGCCTGGCCGCACGCTTGAAGGTCCGCCCGCTGATCATCGGCCTGACCATCGTCGCCTTCGGCAGCAGCGCGCCGCAAATGGCCGTCAGCCTGCAAGCGACCCTGGCCCATAACACCGACATCGCCGTGGGCAGCGTCATCGGCAGCGGGATCTTCAACATCCTCGTCACCCTCGGGCTGTCGGCCCTGATCATTCCGCTGCGGGTCTCGCGACAACTGGTGCGCCTGGACATTCCCCTGATGATCGGCGCCAGCCTGCTGGTGTTCGCCCTGGCCTGGAACGAAGAACTGACCCCGCTCGACGGCGCCGTGCTGCTGACCGCGCTGGTGTTGTACCTGGCGCTCCTGCTGCGCCAGTCACGGCGCTCGGGCCCCGCCCGCAGGCGCACACCGACGACGGCACGATCAAGCCTCGGGCACCCTGGTTGAGCAGCCTGTTGCTGATGCTGCTGGGGCTGGCGTTGCTGGTCTTCGCCGGGCACTTGCTGCTGGGCGCGGCGGTATCGGTGGCAATGGACCTGGGCCTGTCGGAGCGGATCATCGGCCTGACCATCGTGGCCGTCAGCACCTCACTACCGGAACTGGCGACCTCGCTGATCGCCGCCCTGCGCGGCCAGCGTGATATTGCCGTGGGCAACGTGATCGGCAGCAACCTGTTCAACCTGCTCGGCGTGCTGGGGTTCACCGCGCTGGTGGCGCCCACCCCGTTGTCGGTGTCGCCCAATGCGCTGAGTTTCGATTTGCCGGTGATGCTCGGCGTGGCGCTGCTGTGTTTACCGGTGATCTATTCCGGCTACCGCATCACCCGAGCCGAAGGCCTGCTGTTTCTCGCCTTGTACCTGGCGTATGGGCTGCATGTGGTGTCGTTCACCACGGGCATGCCCCTGGCGGGCAAACTTGAACACCTGATGCTGTTTTTCGTCCTGCCGGCGCTGGTGGCGTTTTTGCTGTTTACGTCACTGCGTGCCTGGCGCCGCCAACATCACAAGAGGGAATCGCCGTGACCGACTCGAACAAAGCGACAGGCATTGAAATGCGTCGCCAGGTGATGGGCGATGCGTTTGTCGATCGCGCCATGGACAATGCCACCGAGCTGACCCAGCCGTTTCAAGCGTTCGTCAACGAACACGCCTGGGGAGCCGTGTGGAACCGGGGTGGCCTGGAACTGAAAACCCGCAGCCTGATCACCCTCGCGGCCCTGACCTCGCTCAAGTGCCCGCAAGAACTCAAAGGCCACGTGCGCGGCGCGCTGAACAACGGCTGCACGGTCGACGAGATCCGCGAAACGCTGATGCACTGCGCGGTGTATGCCGGTGTGCCAGCGGCGATGGAAGCGTTTCGGGCGGCGCAGGAAGTGATCGACAGCTACCAGAAGCCGGAGTAAGACGCCGACGTTCATGGTGTCAGTGAGCTTGCTATCGCGAGCAAGCTCGCTCCCACAGTGGATTCTTGGTGTACACCTATTTTGTGTTCCACACAGATCAAATGTGGGAGTGAGCTCGCTCGCGATTGGACCTGAAGGGCAATGAAGATCTATCGGTTAAATCCAGCCACCCCACTGCAACACGAATATCCCCAGGTTGGTGGTCACCGCCGCCATCAGCGTGGTAATGACGATGATCGCCGCCGCCAGCTCATGATTACCATTGGCCGCCCGGGCCATCACAAAACTGGCCGCGGCGGTCGGGCTGCCGAAATACAGGAACAAAATCCCCAGTTCCGCCCCGCGAAACCCCCACAGCCAGGCCCCGAGTGTTGCAAGGATCGGCAGGCCGATCATCTTCACCAGGCTTGAACTCAACGCCAGGTCACCGCTTTTGCGCAACGCCGCCAGCGACAGCGTGCCACCAATGCAGATCAGCGCCAGTGGCAAGGTCATTTGCGCCAGGTAACCACCGGACGTCTCCAGCCAGCCGGGCAAGCCAATCTGAAAGTACGCGAAGGGCGCAGCCGCGAGCACGCTGAGAATCAGCGGATTGCTGACCACGCTTTTACAGATGCTCCACGGATCGGACTTGATCACCGGGCTGTACACCGCCAGGACGATGGTCGACAGCGTGTTGTAGAAGAGGATCACCAGCGCCGCGAGAATCGCCCCGAGGGAAATCCCGTAGTCGCCATACATGCTCGCCGCCAGCGCCAGGCCGATCACCCCGTTGTTGCCGCGAAACGCGCCTTGGGTGTAGATCCCGCGATCCTCACGCGGGCAACGCCAGATTGCCCAGCCCCAAGCGATGGCAAAACACGCCAGCGTCGCGACCGCGAAGTAGATCAGCAGCGCCGGTTTAAGTGCCGCGTGCAGGTCGGCGTGCAAAATCCCGAGGAACAACAAGGCCGGCATGTTGACGTTGAACACCAGGGACGACGCCGTGTGGATGAAGTTGTCGTCGATCCAGCGGATGCGCTTGAGCAGCACCCCCAAAAACAACATGGCAAAGACCGGCGCGGTGATGTTCAGCGTTTCAAGAAAGATTGCCAGCATGCCTGGTGAACCTTGGAGGACGTCGTTAGGGCGCTAATGATAAGCCAGCGCAGCGCCTTGCAGATCAAAAGATCTGCTTGAGCAGCCCCTCGCCACTGAAAGTTGCCCCCCCTTCCAAAGGCCGATGACGTCGGTATCGGCCCAATCACGGACCAGACAAAACCGTACCTTGACGTAGGAAGTTTCTCAGCTAAGCTCGAAAACAACTGTATAGATGTACAGCTATAAAAACCAAAACCTACGACATATCAAGGAGCTAGAAATGTCAGGTCTACACGCACGAGAGCAGGATAAACCGCAGCACGACCCAGCAATCATTGCCGATCTGGAAAGCCTGTTCAGCGAACAGGGCGTCGCCATTTCCGGTGATGGCGAACACCTGAAACTCATCATCGACGGCCATCACGGCATCAAGTATCACAAACCCGGGCTATTGCCCAACAATCCGCAAAACACGTCAAAGATCCAGCCGCCACTGCGCTTCGAGGGCGGTGAACACACCGCCATCGGTGATGCGACGTTACTGCGTTTCGCCAAGGATGCGCCCCCCATTCCTGCCTGGCAGGTGGAATTGCACCTGCCCAATGGCCTGGCCCTGAGCTACGGCCAGATCGTCGCCCTGGGCGGGGA
Source organism: Pseudomonas purpurea (assembly GCF_039908635.1). Lineage (NCBI taxonomy): Bacteria > Pseudomonadati > Pseudomonadota > Gammaproteobacteria > Pseudomonadales > Pseudomonadaceae > Pseudomonas > Pseudomonas purpurea. The sequence continues at coordinate 1,028,102 of NZ_CP150918.1, read as the reverse complement.
TTTTTATGGCATTCCCGACCAGCCGATCTGTGACGGCGTGACCCCGGTCGACCGCATCCAGCGCTTCAGCAACGCATTCGATTCGATGGCCACGGTGCCTGCGGCAAAAGACGAAGCGCAGCGAATTTTGGCCGTCATGCAACAGGAAATCGTCGCCGCCAATCAGGCGATCAAGGACGGCAAGCAACCCCACGAAGCCTACGATGCCCTCGGCGACACGCTGAATGCACAGTGGAACAAAATCACCGGCGGCGGCAGCTTTATCTCGGACCTGTTCCCGCTGGGGCGCTACCTCAAACTGGCGGCGAACAACGCCGACCACTTTGGTGAATGGGCGATGCTGGCGTACAACGCTGGCCACACAGCGGCCTTGCAACAGGCCGTGCTGGCACAAAAAAGTGGCGACGAAAAACAACTGGAACTGGCCTACGCGATGAACGCGTTTGCCGATCACTACCTGACCGACCTGTTTTCTGCCGGGCACCTTCGGGTCCCGCGCAAACAAATGGCCGCCGTGGTCACGCCCAGTGACCTGGGCTCGCTGATCACCCGCTTCATGCATGACGAGGACAGCAAGTTCGGCCTCAATGTCAGCAACGCCCAAGGCGATCACTGGCATGCCTATGGCGACAAGCGCTTCTTCGACACCGTCGACAGCGCGAACCGTCGGCTGGTTGGCCAGGCCGTGCAACGCTCGGCGGACGACGTCTTCGACACCTTCCTCAGCGGCACGCTGCCCGCCCCTTCCAGCTACGGCGCCTTGAAGTTGCTGCCTGACCTGAACGCCGCAAAGAAACCGGCGGGCAACTTCGCAGCACTGTTTGTGCAAGAGGGCGACAAAGTGCTGCGACGCAGCGACGTCAATAACCTCAACGACACCCAGCGCATCGACAACTGGTGGGGGTGGAGCACGTACCTGCTGCTCAAGAACTACTCGCCGAACAAACCGGCCGGCTACCTCGATTCGCCGAGCGTCGCGCCCTCCATCAACAACGATGGCTGGCAGAGCCACACGCCCTGCGTGCCCAATTGGCTGGCGGGCAATGCCGTGCGGTATGCCTTCAGCTACACCAACGGCTTTAACGAATCCTATATCGGCCCATGGTCCGCCTATACAGAACTGACCGAGCGTTTTCAGCCCACGCTGAATGTGCCGACTGACGGCAACACACGGAATATTTTCCGTCAGTTTCGCGGCGGTTCGCCGGAACTGATCGGCGCCATCGACCGGTTCGCCACCACCTTCATTGACCGCAACGCCTGACAAGGAGATCAACCATGACCATCAACCTGAAACTCGAACTGGCCTCGGGCCAATCCCTCCAGGGCGCACCGCTGGAACTGCTGGCCAATGGCGCGCCCATTGCCAGGGCGACAGTGGATGACAAGGGGCACGTCGCGTTCAATGCCAAGCCTGGCTACGGGCAACTGGCGGTAAGGGTGGATCGTTCGATTCTCAAGAACGGCTGACCGAAAAAACGCAGAGCCCCCATTACGGGGGCTCTGCGTCCATCCTGAACATCGCACTCAACGACAAGGCTGCGTGCCGACGACCACAGCGTTTTCACGCCGTCACGGTCTGCTCCACCAAGTGCCCGCTCTCGATGCGCACATGCCGTGGATGGAAGCGTTTGAGGCTGCTGCGATGGCCGACGCTGACGATGCTCAACCCCGGCAACTGATCGATCAACGCCTGATACAACGACGCTTCATCTTCTTCGTCCATCGCCGACGTCGCTTCGTCCAGGTACAACCAGTGCGGCGCATACAGCAGCGCGCGGGCAAAACCGAGACGCTGCTGCTCACCCGGCGACAGCATGCGTTGCCAGTGATTGGCTTCATCCAGACGGGAAACCAGGTGCGGCAAGCGACAGGTTTCCAGCACGTGCACGTAGCGATCATGCGGATAGGTGTCGCCAGACTGTGGATAACTCAGGGCTTCACGCAGGCTGCCAATCGGCAGATAGGGTTTTTGCGGCAGGAACAGGTAGCGCGCCGCCGGCAGGCGTATGTTGCCGTGCCCCGTTGGCCAGAGCCCACCCATCGCCCGCAGCAAAGTACTTTTGCCGCTGCCGGAACGACCGCTGAGCATCAGGCGATCACCTTCCTCCACGATCATGTCGGCGTTGTTGAGCAAGCGACGACCGTCAGCCAGGTCCAGCCCCAGGTGCTGAACCTTCAATGCGGCACCCTGACTCTGCACATCAATGGCCGGCAAGCGGTCTTCGTTGTCGCTCATGGCCTGACGGAAACTCAGCAACCGGTCACACGTGGCGCGCCACGACGCGAGGTCGGCATACGCACTGATAAACCAGCTGAAGTTCTCCTGGACGTTGCCGAACGCCGAGTTGATTTGCATCAGCTCACCCAGTTCGATCTTGCCCGCGAAGTAACGCGGCGCGGCAACCATGAAGGGAAAGATGATCGCGATCTGGCCATAACCGGCGGTGAAGAAAGTCAGCCGCTTGGACACTTTCATGATGTCCCAGAAGTTGTGCCAGACCTTGCCAAACCGCGTGCTCAGCCGTTGCTGCTCATTCGGCTCGCCGTTGTACAAGGCAATGCTCTCGGCGTTTTCACGCACCCGGACCATGGAAAAACGCAGGTCGGCTTCGAACCGTTGTTGTTGGTTGTTCAGGCCGATCAAGCGGCGCCCGATCAGGTGAGTGATCCAGCTGCCCACCAGCGCATACACCAATGCGCACCAGAACATGTAGCCGGGGATGGTGTAACCGAACACTTCGATGCTGCCGGACACGCCCCACAGGATGATCGAAAACGACACCAGGCTGACCACGGTGCGTATCAGCCCCATGCCCAGGCTCAAGGTATTGGAGGTGAAATTGTTGAGGTCTTCGGAAATCCGCTGGTCCGGGTTATCGGTGTAACCGCCCTGCTCCAGCTGGTAGTAGTTCTTGTGACCGAGCCAACGGGCGAAGTGTTTTTCAGTCAGCCAGGCGCGCCAGCGGATCGTCAGCATCTGGGTCAGGTACAACCGATACACCGCCCCGAGAATCGCCACCGCAGCAATGCCGCAGAAATACAGGATCAGGCTCCAGAATGCCGCATCGTCCTTTTTTTGCAGGGCGTTGTAGAAATCCTTGTACCAACTGTTGATCCACACCGAAATCGCCACGCTGAACAGCGACAGACCGATCACCGCGACCAGCAACAACCAGGCCTTGCCCTTCTCTTCGCTGCGCCAGTACGGCGTGATCATGCCCCACACCCGGCGAAAGAACTCACCGCGCACTGCATCGTTGACCGCGGAATACTCAGCGTTCTGATTCATGGTTAAGGCTCGATAGAGAAAAGAACACGCACAAACCGATCATAGATGATCGGCTTGGGTTGTCGCGTCGTCTGGCGATATTCGTTCAGCGCCGGTTCAGCGGCGAACACCTGCGTGGTGGCGCTTGCAGAGAGTGTCGACCGTCGGTCAGCACTGTCAGATTTGACAGTAGATCGCCTGGCAGCTTTCGATTTCACTAGGCCTGCTTGCACGCCACCGCTGCAAGTACAGCACCCTGCTGAAAACCCAGATTATCGAGGATTTACCCATGGACGATCACAAGCACAGTAAAGAAGGAAGCGTGTCTAAATTTCCCCCTCCTGTTGCCGTAGATGCACGGAAAGGCGTGATACGCCTCGTTGACCTAGAGGGAGAAGAGTTCACCGAGTTAAAACTACCCGATAACCTGATTATTGGGCCAGTCGGTACCCTCGTTAGATTTAGCGTCCACATTCTCCAAAACCCGGAGGAATGGAAGTCGGAATATTCCGAGCAGCGAACGGCCAAACTGCCGGTAAAGTTTTTACGTGACAACCGAGGTAAGCACATCGAGATCAGGTTTCAGGTGAAAGAGGACGACACGGCAACGACCTCTCAAGCGCTGAATCTCCATATTGCCGGTTAACAATACGCGCCTGACTAAAAAGCTACGCTTGATCAAGGTAGCTTTTCAGCGGTGCACTCAAACGCCATCAGCTCAACGCCGAACCGGCCGCTTCTGCAATTTGCGCTGCAAGGTGCGACGGTGCATGCCCAGGGCGCGGGCAGTGGCGGAGATGTTGCCTTCGTGTTCGGTCAATACGCGCTGGATGTGTTCCCACTGCAGGCGGTCCACCGACATCGGGTTTTCCGGCACCAGGGTGTCGAGGTCGGCGTGCTCGGACAGCAAAGCGGCCAGCACGTCATCAGCATCGGCCGGTTTGCACAGGTAGTTGCAGGCGCCGCGCTTGATCGCTTCGACGGCGGTGGCAATGCTCGAATAACCGGTGAGGATCAGCACGCGCATTTCCGGGTCGAGCTCAAGCAGCTTGGGCAGCAGCACCAGGCCGGAATCGCCGTCCATTTTCAGGTCCAGCGCGGCGTAGTCCGGCAGGTCATGCTGGGCGATGAGCAGGCCTTCTTCGGCAGAACCTGCGGTGCTGACGCGAAAGCCGCGGCGGCTCATGGCGCGGGCCATGACGCGGGTGAAAGTAGCGTCGTCGTCTACCAGCAGTAAATGCGGCAGTTCTTCGCCTTCGACTTGGATCTCGTCACTCATGTTCGTCTCCTCGGGCGACACGGGGCAGGCGCAGCTCGGTGAGCGTGCCGCCTTCCTCATGACTGTAGAGTTTCACTGAGCCACCAGCGCGTGTCACGCTGGCCTTGCTCAAAAACAGGCCCAGGCCGAAACCTTTGCCCTTGGTGGTAAAAAACGGTTTGCCGATCTGCTCGGCAATCGCCAGCGGCACACCGGCGCCGTGGTCGCGAATGCTGATCGTCAGGTCCTCGGCGTTCCAGTCCAGCGTCACTTCCAGCCCTTCAGGGCAGGCATCCGCGGCGTTGTTCAGCAAATTCAGCAAGGCCTGGGTCAGGTCCGGCGGCGGCGCCAGGCGCGGCTCTGTGCCCTGCCCCAGACGCTGCAAGCGGTAACTGGCTTCGGGCCGCATCAGGTGCCAGCGATTCAGGGCTTCATTCAGCCAGGCGCTGACGTCCTGCATCTCCACCGCCAGCCGACGATTGGCTTCTGCCGCGCGAACCAGTTGCTGCAACGTCTCCTTGCAGAGTTTGACCTGATCCTGCAACACGCTCAAATCGTCCTGCAACAATGGATCGGGGTGATCCTGCTGCATCTCCTTGAGCAGCACGCTCATGGTCGCCAACGGCGTACCGAGTTCGTGAGCGGCGCCAGCGGCCTGGGTGGCCACGGCCAGCAGTTGCTGATCGCGCAGGCCCTCTTCGCGACGAATGGCCCGCAGTTCTTCCTGGCGGCGCAGCTCTTCGGCCATCCGCGCGGCGAAAAAGGTGATCACCGCAGCTGCCAGGGCGAAGCTCAGCCACATCCCGTAGATCTGCATCTTTTCCCGATACATCGGGAATGTCTCCAGTGGGTAGAACTGCATCAGCAATAAGGTGTACATCGTCAACGCGATGCCGGACAGAATCACCGAGAAACGCCACGGCAATGTCACGGCTGCAATTGTCAGCGGCACCAGGTAATAGGAAACGAACGGGTTGGTCGAACCGCCGGAGAAGTACAGCAGGGCACTGTGGATAAACAGGTCGCAGGCCAGTTGCACGGCGTATTCAAGCTCAGTCACCGGCCACGAAGTGCGCAAACGGATCGCGGTGAACGCGCAGAGCAGCATCGAACAGCCAAGGGTCGCCGCCAGTTGCAGCCACGGCAGAGGCAGCAGCTCGAACCAATAGGCGAGCCCCACCGAACCGGCCTGCGCGGCCAGTACCAACGTGCGGATGAACGTCAGCCGCCAGAGGTTCTGGCGAGTTGCGGAAAGTAGTTGTACGGGGGCGAGCATGAGCTCTCCTGATGAGCGCTCCAGGCGAATCGCGTCGAGTATAACCAAGCGCGAGGGCTGACAGGCAAAAGTGCGGCAAAGCGCCACATGGCAGTGAAGATCCATTGTGGCGAGGGCGCTTGCTCCCGCCGGACTGCGAGGCAGGCCCAAGACTGTCGACCGGGTACATCAGGCAAACTGCGTACACGGATTTTGCAACGGCTGCGCAGCCGAACGGGACGATGTGGCGCGCCGACAAGCTCCCTCGCCACAGGGAGCGGTGTGCGATCAGATCTGTATAGAAGTTGTAACTGTGCGAACCAGACCACAAACGCTAGAGTCTGATGGGTTCACGCAGGCTCGGACCCTTACCCCTGCGCACCGTCCAAGGAGTTTTCATGCACACATTCAGCCGCAGCGCCGCCCTTCTCGCCCTCAGTGTCGGCACCGTTGCCAGCCTGCCGGCACTGGCCGCCGATGAACTTCACTACAATCAGGTGTCCCTGCGCGCCGAAGTCAGCCAGGAAGTGGCCCGCGACCTGATGATCGTGACCCTCTACACCGAGGAACAAAACACCGATCCGGCGAAACTCGCCGCCACCGTCAGCACCACCATGAACAAGGCGCTGGCCCAGGCCAAACAGGTCAAGGACATCAATCTGCGCCAGGGTAGCCGCAACAGCTACCCGATCTACGACACCAAAGGCCAGAAGATCACCGGCTGGCGTGAACGCGCCGAACTGCGCCTGGAAAGCTCGGACTTTGCCGCACTGTCCAAACTCACCGGCGAACTGCTCACCGACCTGAAAATGGGCGGCATGGACTTCGCCATCGCCACCCCGACCCGCAAGACCAGCGAAGACGCGTTGCTCAAGGAAGCAGTCGACGCCTTCAAGGCTCGTGCCCAACTGACCACCGAAGCCCTGGGCGGCAAAGGCTACAAAATCGTCAACCTGAACCTCAACAGCAACGGTTACCCACAACCGTACCTGCGCGGGCCGATGATGATGAAAGCGGCAGGCATGGACTCGGCGCCGGTGACCCCGGAAGTCGAAGCCGGCACCAGCCAGGTCAGCATGACGGCCGATGGGTCGATTGAAGTCTTGATGCCTTGACACCTCATGACATCAGCCAGCCTTTGCGCTGGCTGATGTCGTTTACTGACGGCCAGGTGCCCGAAACAAGACAAAAGCGCTACCAAAGGAAGCATGAGGTTGCACCCGGTAGCACCCTGAATATGTGGTTGATGACTGCGCAGTGCGCGTCCAATTCCGGCGCTCGAATACCGGTGCAGATGATCAGCGGTCCGGGTAAATCCTTAAACAACAAGTACCTATTACACCCCTCGCACACTCCACGATGTGCCAGCCACTAAGCTAGGAACTCGCCGACTGCAAGACAAGCCCATTCGGCCTGACGCGCGTCCAGAAAACAGGTCTGAATAAGTAACACCCACGCCCCAACCGAGTGCGTTAGACGCTCCGGTCGCCCCTCTACGGTGCGTCGCTTGCACCGAAAAAAACCTCCGCAAACGGTCAAATGCGTCAAGTTTTATACATATGCGACATTAAGGTACGTTCGTGCCACTGTTTAAGGCTTGTAGCCGCTCTGGATCTTGCATTGGGTATGGGGCCTGCATAAGTATCCGCAGGTCGACTCACGAGGTCGCCCTCTAATTCCAAAAATGACAACAATCATGAGGCCAACATGCTTAAACACGCGGTCATTCCGTTTTTAGTCGGCGCAAGCTTGTTAGCTAGCGCACCTTTCGCCGTCGCTGCGACTAACCTGGTGTTTTGCTCCGAAGGGAGTCCGGCCGGTTTCGACCCAGGCCAGTACACCACCGGAACCGACTTCGACGCCTCAGCAGAAACCATGTTCAACCGTCTGAGCCAGTTCGAACGAGGCGGCACCGCCGTTGTTCCTGGCCTGGCCACCAGCTGGGACATTTCCCCGGATGGCCTGACTTACACCTTCCATCTGCGCGATGGGGTGAAGTTCCACACCACGTCTTATTTCACGCCGACCCGTAACTTCAACGCCGATGACGTGCTGTTCACCTTCAACCGCATGATCGACAAAGACATGCCGTTCCGCAAAGCCTACCCCACCGAGTTCCCGTACTTCACGGACATGGGGATGGACACCAACATCAAGCAAATCGAAAAAATCGACGACAAGACCGTCAAGTTCACTCTGGGCACGGTAGACGCCGCGTTCATCCAGAACCTGGCCATGAGCTTCGCCTCTATTCAGTCCGCCGAGTACGCCGACAAGCTGCTCAAGGAAGGCAAGCCGGGCGACATCAACCAGAAGCCGATCGGCACTGGTCCGTTTGTGTTCAAGAGCTACCAGAAAGACTCCAACATCCGCTACACCGGCAACAAGGATTACTGGAAGCCTGAAGACGTGAAGATCGACAACCTGATCTTCGCCATCACCACCGACCCGTCGGTACGTATCCAGAAGCTGAAAAAAGACGAGTGCCAGGTCACCCTCTTCCCGCGTCCGGCCGACCTCAAGGCCCTGGGTGAAGACAAGAACCTGAAACTGCCGCATCAGGCCGGTTTCAACCTCGGCTACATCGCCTACAACGTCATGCCTGTGCTCAAGGGCCGCACCGACGCCAACCCGTTGGCCAAGCTCGAAGTGCGCCAGGCGCTGGACATGGCGGTGAACAAGCAGCAAATCATCGACTCGGTTTACCAAGGTGCTGGCCAACTGGCCGTCAACGCCATGCCCCCGACCCAATGGTCTTACGACACCACCATCAAGGACGCCAAGTACGACCCTGAGAAGGCCAAGGAGCTGCTGAAAAAAGCCGACGTCAAACCCGGCACCGAAATCACCCTGTGGGCCATGCCGGTTCAGCGTCCGTACAACCCCAACGCCAAGCTGATGGCCGAGATGCTGCAATCGGACTGGGCGAAGATTGGCCTCAAGGTCAATATCGTCAGCTACGAATGGGGCGAGTACATCAAGCGTTCCAAGGGCGGCGAGAACCAGGCAATGATCATTGGCTGGAGCGGCGACAATGGTGACCCGGACAACTGGCTCAACGTGCTGTTCGGTTGCGACTCCCTGAGCGGCAACAACTTCTCCAAATGGTGCGACAAGCCGTACGACACCATCATCAAGGAAGCCAAAGCCACCACGGACGTTGGCAAACGCACCGAGCTGTACAAGCAGGCGCAACACCTCCTCAAAGATGCCGTCCCGATGACACCTATCGCTCACTCGACGGTGTATCAACCCATGCGCAACACCGTGCAGGACTTCAAGATCAGCCCGTTTGGTCTGAACTCCTTCTACGGCGTCAGCGTCAGCAAATAAGGTGTAGCAACGGCGGCGTTTTTTTAACGGCGCCGTTGCTTTATCTGCCAGGACCGCAGGAACTCGCGTACCTCGAACCTACTGCATAACACTGCAGCGGTATCAGGACGTGTTGCCTTTTCCTACGTGTCTTTCAGGCCCTACGCATTTACTGCCCCACCTTCGGCTCATACCGTCTAGGCGCGGTAAACCTGCGATCCGGGCTGGCGTTTGCTGCACGTGATGGTTTGAACTCAGCGAGGCCTGCACGTCCCCGGACGGGACGATGCCCCCGCTGCAATCAATAAAAAAAGAGAGGGAGCGTCATGCGTCATACCTTGGTTTTATCCGCATTGCTGGGTACCGGCCTGTTGGCCGCCACCTCCATCAGCCAGGCCGCCAACAACAGCCTGGTGTTTTGCTCTGAAGGCAGCCCGGCCGGCTTTGACACCGCGCAGTACACCACGGCGACCGACAACGATGCCGCGGAGCCGCTGTACAACCGACTGGCCGAGTTCGAAAAAGGCGCGACCACTGTCGTACCTGGTCTGGCGACGAGATGGGATATTTCCGAAGATGGCCTCACGTACACCTTCCACCTGCGCGAAGGGGTGAAGTTCCACACCACCAAGTACTTCACGCCGAGCCGCGATTTCAACGCCGACGATGTGCTGTTCACCTTCAATCGCATGCTCGACTCCGAGCACCCTTTCCGCAAGGCTTACCCCACCGAGTTCCCGTACTTCACCGGGATGAGCCTGAACAAAAACATCGCGAAGGTCGAAAAGACCGGGCCGCTGACCGTGGTCATGACGCTCAACAGCGTCGACGCCGCGTTCATCCAGAACATCGCCATGAGCTTCGCCGCGATCCTTTCGGCCGAGTACGCCGACCAGTTGCTCAAGTCCGGCAAGCCGAGCGAGATCAACCAGAAGCCGATCGGTACCGGGCCTTTCGTGTTCCAGCGCTACCAGAAAGACTCGCAGATCCGTTACGCCGGCAACAAACAGTACTGGGACCCGAGCCGCGTCAAGCTCGACCAACTGATTTTTGCCATCAACACCGACGCCTCCGTCCGCGTGCAAAAACTCAAGGCCGGCGAATGCCAGATTACCCTGCACCCGCGCCCGGCCGACGTTGAAGCGTTGAAGAACGACCCGAAACTCAAACTCATCGAAAAGCCGGGGTTCAACCTTGGCTACATCGCCTATAACGTGCGGCACAAACCCTTCGACCAGCTCGAAGTGCGCCAGGCACTGGACATGGCGGTGAACAAGCAGGGCATCCTCAACGCCGTGTACCAGGGCGCCGGTCAACTGGCGGTCAACGCCATGCCGCCAACGCAATGGTCCTACGACGAAACCATCAAGGACACCGCCTACAACCCGGAAAAAGCCAAGGAATTGCTCAAGGCTGCCGGGGTCAAGGAAGGCACTGAAATTACCCTCTGGGCCATGCCGGTCCAGCGTCCATACAACCCGAACGCTAAACTGATGGCCGAGATGCTCCAGGCTGACTGGGCCAAGATCGGCCTGAAAGTGAAGATCGTCAGCTACGAATGGGGCGAATACATCAAGCGCACCAAGAATGGCGAGCACGACATCAGCCTGATCGGTTGGACCGGCGACAACGGGGACCCGGACAACTGGCTCGGCACGCTGTACAGCTGCGACGCGATTGGCGGCAACAACTACTCCATGTGGTGTGACCCGCAATACGACAAGCTGATCAAGCAAGCCAAGGTTGTCACCGACCGTGATCAACGCACGGTGCTTTACAAACAGGCGCAGCAATTGCTCAAGCAGCAAGTGCCGATCACGCCTGTCGCCCACTCGACGGTCAACCAGCCGTTGAGCGCCAAAGTCGAAGGATTCAAGGTCAGTCCCTTCGGCCGTAACGTTTTCTCGGGTGTCGGCATAGACCAGTAACCGTTTAGCCAAACCGCTGGGGGCGTTTCTCGCCCTCACGCAAACGTGTCGCCTGAAATCGGCAATCGTGCTCCCGGCAAACGTTTGCGGTGCTTTGAATGAGTTCCAAACCGATAGCCGGATCACCAAAAAAGACCGGCACTAAAAAAAGAAAGAAAGGAGCTTCACCCATGAAACTGAGCAGCACCGCATTATTGGCTTTAGCCATCAGTAGCATTACGGCCACCGCGTACGCCGAGAACGTCAGCCAGGACTTCGTTCCGACCGGCCTGAACACCACCAACGCCCAGGCCGAAGCCAAGGGGTTTGTCGAGGGTCAGAGCCTGGGGGGCACGACGCGTAACTGGTACTCCAACGAAATGAAGCGACGTGATAGCCGCTTCAGCTACAAGAAAGAAAAGACCGACAAAAACCCGACCAAGGTCTCTCGTCGTTACAACTGGACGCAAGGCACCATCCTCAACTACACCTCCGGTTTTACCGAAGGCACCGTGGGTGTGAGCACCGAAGTCGCGGCCTACAATGAAATTGCCCTGATCCGCGACCAGGAAGACATCGCCGGCGGCTCCAACCGTACACTCGCCGATGGTGGCAAGGATGCTGTGGGCCAGTGGAGCAAACTGGGCCTGGCCAACGTCAAGTTCCGCGTATCGAACACCACCCTGACCGCCGGTCGCCAGAACTACAGCACCCCGATTGTCGATGTCATCGGCAACCGTGCGCTGCCTTCGAGCTTTGAAGGGGTGAGCCTGCACAGTGAAGAATTGAACAACCTGTCATTCGACGCAGGCGTCTTCGACCGTGTCTCGCCACGTACCGAGCAAAGCCTGGCGAAGTTCCGCTCCGAGTACGCCAGCAACAAAACCGAAGCCGACAAAGTCAGCATCGTGGGCCTGGCCTATCAGCCGTTCAAAAGCCTGAAAACCAGCCTGTACGGCTCCCAGGTCGAAGACTTGTGGAACCAGTACTACTTCGGCGCCACCCACGAACTGGGCGACAGCTCGGTCCTGAGCCTGACCACCGGCCTGAACTATTACAAAACGGTCGATACCGGCAAGAAACTGATGGGCGACATCGACAACGATACCTACTCCCTGTCGTTCGGCCTGACTCACCAGGCTCACAGCCTGACCTTCTCGTACCAGGAAGTGAACGGTAACGAGTACTTCGACTACCTGCACGAAACCAACGGCATCTACCTGGCCAACTCCCTGTTGTCCGACTTCAACGGCCCGAACGAAAAATCGTTCCAGATCGCCTACGGTCTGAACATGGCCGAGTACGGCGTGCCAGGCCTGAAGTTCAACATCTACCAGGCTCGCGGCTGGGGCATCGACGGTACTCACTACACCGGCAACCGCGGTGTAGAAGGTAAAGGCTACGACGGTATCCAGACGCAGAACGGTGAAAGCCACTATGAATACGGCATCGGGACTGCCTACGCAGTTCAAAGCGGTCCGCTGAAAGCCACCACGATTCGCGCGACCTACACCGCACACCGCGCTTCCAAAGAACAGTCTGACGGCAGCATCAACGAATTCCGTCTGGTTACCACCATTCCATTCAACATTCTTTAAGCACCAGGTGAACGGCTGATTCATGAGGAATCAGCCGTTCAGCATTTCTGGTTCAACCGATTGCAGGGGGTTCTTGATGAAAATGCTTCCTTTACGAGCGGCCATCGCCGCCGCGCTGCTGAGTGTCGCCGTTGGCGCCTCGGCCAAACCCTTGGTGGTCTGTACCGAAGCCAGCCCGGAAGGCTTCGATATGGTCCAGTACACGACTGCAGTCACAGCCGATGCGGTGGCCGAAACTATCTTCAATCGCCTGGTGGACTTCAAGCCCGGCACCACCGAAGTGGTCCCTGCACTGGCCGAGTCCTGGGACATCAGCCCGGACGCCCTGACCTACACGTTCCATTTGCGCAAAGGCGTCAAGTTCCACACCACCGATTATTTCAAGCCGACCCGCGACCTGAATGCCGACGACGTGGTCTGGAGTTTCCAGCGTCAGCTGGACCCGAAACACCCCTGGCATGACAAGTCCAGCGTGGGCTTCCCGTACTTTGAAAGCATGGGCTTCAAGGAACTGCTCAAAAGCGTCGAGAAAGTCGACGAGCACACCGTGAGGTTCACCCTGACCCGTCCCGAGGCGCCGTTCCTGCCCGACGTGGCCATGGCGTTCGCCTCGATCTACCCGGCCGAATACGCCGACCAGTTGCTCAAGGCCAACAAGACCGCCGACCTCAACAACAAACCTGTCGGCACTGGCCCGTTTGTGTTCCAGCGCTACGCCAAGGACGCCCAGGTTCGCTTCAAAGCCAACACCGACTACTTCCGCGGTGCACCACCGAGCGAAGTACTGATTCTGGCCATCGCTATCGACAACAACGTGCGCCAGCAGAAACTCAAGGCCAACGAGTGCCAGATCGCCCTCTATCCAAAACCCGATGACATCCCCAACCTCAAGGCTGATCCCAACCTGAAGGTCGAGGAAATCGAGGCGATGACCACCTCGTACACCGCGCTCAACACCACCCGCAAATACATGAGCGATGTACGTGTGCGCCAGGCGATTGAAATCGCCTTCGACAAGCGGGCCTACGTCAACGCGCTGTTCGGCAAGGGCAATGCCAGCGTCGCCGTCAACCCATACCCGCCAACCCTGTTGGGTTACAACCACGCATTGCAGAACCCGCCTCACGACCTGGACAAGGCCCGCGCCCTGCTCAAGGAAGCCGGCGTACCGGAAGGCACGGTGCTCACCCTGTTCACCCGTAACGGCGGCGGCCCGACCAACCCGAACCCGATGCTCGGCGCACAAATGATGCAGGCGGACCTGGCCAAGGTCGGGATCAAGGTCGACATCCGCGTGATGGAATGGGGCGAAATGCTCAAGCGCGCGAAGAACGGCGAGCACGATATGGTCTCGGCCGGATGGGCGGGAGATAACGGGGACCCGGACAACTTCCTGACGCCTATGCTCAGTTGTGAGGCCGCCAAGAACGGCGAAAATTACGCGCGCTGGTGCAACGAGAAGTTCCAGGCATTGATCGACCAGGCGCGTGCAAAAACCGACCCGGTCGAACGTGCAGCGCTCTATGAGCAGGCCCAGGCGATTTTCCACCAGGACCAGCCATGGATCAGCATCGCGCACACGCGTATGTTTACGGCCATGCGCAACAACGTCGAGGGTTATCACATTAGCCCCCTGACCACTAACAACTTCGCTACGACCAAAGTGAAGTAGATAAGAAACGCCCGGCAACGTTGACCCCAACGCTGCCGGGAACGCCTAACCGGCTGATGAGGTACACCTGAAGATGTTTAGTTTTATTGCCCGCCGATTGGGACTGTTGATCCCCACGTTCTTCGGCATCACCTTGCTGACTTTCGCGTTGATTCGCATGATCCCTGGCGACCCCGTGGAAGTAATGATGGGCGAACGTCGGGTCGACCCCGAAATGCACGCCCAGGCAATGGAACGCCTTGGTTTGAACAAACCGCTGTATGCCCAATACCTGGACTACATCGGCAAACTGGCGCACGGCGACCTGGGTGAATCCCTGCGAACCCGTGAAAGTGTGTGGAGCGAGTTCACATCCCTGTTCCCTGCGACCCTGGAACTGTCCATGGCTGCCCTGCTGTTCGCCGGCGTTCTCGGGCTCCTGGCCGGGGTGATCGCGGCGCTGAAGCGAGGGTCCCTGTTCGACCATGGCGTGATGGGCATCTCCCTTGCCGGGTATTCGATGCCGATCTTCTGGTGGGGCCTGATCCTCATCATGTTCTTCTCGGTTTCCCTGGGCTGGACCCCGGTTTCCGGGCGGATCGACCTGCTCTACGACATCGAGCCGAGAACCGGCTTCATGCTCGTCGACACCCTGTTGGCCGATGACACCGGTGCGTTCTTCGACGCCCTGCATCACCTGATCCTCCCGGCCATCGTGCTCGGTACCATCCCGTTGGCGGTGATCGCCCGGATGACCCGCTCCTCGATGCTTGAAGTACTGCGTGAAGACTATATCCGCACCGCCCGGGCCAAAGGCCTGTCGCCGGCGCGCGTGGTGTTCGTTCACGGCCTGCGCAACGCCTTGATCCCAGTGCTGACCGTGGTTGGCCTGCAAGTCGGCACATTGCTGGCTGGCGCGGTCCTGACCGAAACCATCTTCTCGTGGCCCGGCATTGGCAAATGGCTGATCGAAGCCATTGGCGCCCGGGACTATCCCGTGGTGCAAAACGGCATCCTGCTGATCGCCTGCCTGGTGATTCTGGTCAACTTTGTAGTGGATATTCTTTATGGCTTCGCAAACCCACGCATCCGTCACCAGCGCTGAGACCCTACGAATGAGTACTCCAACAACCTCCGTAGCAGTCGACACCAGCCTGCTTTATCCATCGCCCTACAAAGAGTTCTGGCAAGCGTTCTCCAAGAACAAGGGCGCCGTCGCCGGCCTGATGTTCATGACGCTGGTGGTCTTCTGCGCGATCTTCGCGCCCTGGGTTGCCCCACATAACCCGAGCGAGCAGTACCGCGATTTCCTGCTGACGCCTCCGGCCTGGCTGGAAGGCGGGCAGATGCAGTTCCTGCTGGGCACCGATGAACTGGGTCGCGACCTGCTGTCGCGCCTGATCCAGGGTTCGCGCCTGTCCTTGCTGATCGGCCTGTCGTCGGTGGTCATGTCGTTGATCCCTGGGATCCTGATGGGCCTGCTGGCCGGGTTCTTCCCGCGCGTGCTCGGCCCAACCATCATGCGCCTGATGGATATCATGCTGGCCCTGCCGTCCCTGCTGCTGGCCGTGGCGATTGTCGCCATCCTCGGCCCTGGCCTGATCAACACCGTGATCGCCATCGCCATCGTGTCCCTGCCGTCCTATGTTCGTCTGACCCGCGCCGCGGTGATGGGTGAACTGAACCGCGACTACGTGACCGCTGCACGCCTGGCCGGTGCCGGCCTGCCGCGCCTGATGTTCATCACTGTGCTACCCAACTGCATGGCGCCGCTGATCGTTCAGGCCACCCTGAGTTTCTCCTCGGCAATTCTCGACGCCGCGGCACTGGGCTTCCTCGGCCTTGGCGTACAACCGCCAACCCCGGAGTGGGGCACCATGCTGGCTTCGGCTCGCGACTACATCGAACGCGCCTGGTGGGTGGTGAGTCTGCCTGGCCTGACCATTTTGCTCAGCGTGCTGGCAATCAACCTGATGGGCGACGGCCTGCGCGATGCGCTGGACCCGAAACTCAAGAACGCCGCCTGAGGAGATTCCCATGTCACTGCTAGAAATCAAGAATCTCAACGTTCGCTTCGGCGACGCCACCGCCGTTCCCGTGGTCGATGGCCTGGACCTGACCGTGGACAAGGGCGAAGTCCTGGCCATCGTGGGCGAGTCGGGGTCCGGCAAGTCCGTGACCATGATGGCGCTGATGGGCCTGATCGAGCATCCCGGCATCGTCACCGCTGACTCCCTCAGCTTCGACGGCAAGGACATGCTCAAGCTCAATGCGCGCCAGCGTCGCCGGATTGTCGGCAAAGACCTGGCCATGGTCTTCCAGGACCCGATGACCGCGCTGAACCCAAGCTACACCGTCGGCTTCCAGATTGAAGAAGTGCTGCGCCTGCACCTGAAAATGTCCGGTAAAGCCGCTCGCAAACGCGCCATCGAACTGCTGGAAAAAGTCGAAATACCGGGCGCCGCGAGCCGCATGGACGCCTACCCGCACCAGCTCTCCGGCGGTATGAGCCAGCGTGTGGCGATTGCCATGGCGATTGCCGGTGAACCGAAACTGCTGATCGCCGACGAACCGACCACCGCGTTGGACGTGACGATTCAGGCGCAGATCATGGACCTGCTGCTCGCCCTGCAAAAAGAGCAGAACATGGGCCTGGTGCTGATCACCCACGACCTCGCGGTCGTGGCGGAAACCGCCCAGCGCGTATGCGTGATGTACGCAGGCCAAGCAGTAGAAGTCGGTCAGGTGCCGCAGTTGTTCGACATTCCGGCGCACCCGTACAGCGAAGCATTGCTCAAGGCCATTCCGGAACACAGCCTGGGTTCATCACGCCTGGCCACGCTGCCGGGCATCGTTCCCGGCCGCTATGACCGTCCGCAAGGTTGCCTGCTGTCCCCACGCTGCCCGTATGTGCAGGACAGCTGCCGTCAACAACGTCCAGGCCTGGACCCGAAAAGCGCCAGCCTCGCCCGCTGCTTCTATCCTTTGAATCAGGAGGTGGCGTAATGGCCGTCGTTCTCACCGCCCGTGACCTGACCCGTCACTACGAAGTCTCCCGCGGCCTGTTCAAAGGCACCGCACTGGTTCGCGCCCTCAACGGCGTGTCGTTCGAACTCGAAGCCGGCAAGACCCTCGCAGTCGTAGGCGAATCCGGCTGCGGCAAGTCCACCCTCGCCCGCGCCCTGACGCTGATCGAAGAACCATCCTCGGGCTCGCTCAAAATCGCTGGGCAAGAAGTCACTGGCGCCAACAAGGCCGAACGCAAGCAACTGCGCAAAGACGTGCAGATGGTGTTCCAGAGCCCTTATGCGTCGCTCAACCCACGGCAGAAAATCGGTGATCAGCTTGCCGAGCCATTACTGATCAACACCAAGCTGTCTGCGGCCGAACGCCGTGAAAAAGTCCAGGCGATGATGAAGCAGGTGGGTCTGCGGCCTGAGCACTACCAGCGCTACCCGCACATGTTCTCCGGCGGTCAGCGCCAGCGGATCGCCCTGGCTCGGGCGATGATGCTGCAACCCAAAGTGCTGGTCGCGGACGAACCGACGTCGGCGCTGGACGTGTCGATCCAGGCGCAGGTACTGAACCTGTTCATGGACCTGCAGCAGGAATTCAACACCGCCTACGTGTTCATCTCCCACAACCTGGCGGTGGTGCGTCACGTCGCCGACCAGGTACTGGTGATGTACCTCGGCCGCCCGGTGGAAATGGGCCCGAAAGAGGACATCTACACCCGTCCTCTGCACCCGTACACCCAGGCCCTGCTGTCGGCCACGCCGACGATCCATCCGGACCCGACCAAGCCGAAAATCAAGATCGTCGGCGAGTTGCCCAACCCGCTGAACCCGCCATCCGGCTGTGCGTTCCACAAGCGCTGCCCGTACGCCACCGAACGGTGCAGCAAAGAAGAGCCAGCCCTGCGCCTGCTCGACACCCGTCAAGTGGCCTGTCACTACGCGGAGCAGTTCCTCGTATAAACCAGGCATGAAAAAGCGCCCCTCGGGGCGCCTTCAATGTGTTCACCAAACCCCTCCTCAGGATTGCGCATCAGTCTTGCTGGAGGGGTTTTCTTTTACCTGCATCATGACCGCTCAGCCCTGGCTATCGCCTTCGTCATCCGTATCAGGCTCATCGGTTGTCGAGTCGTCATCACCTTTGCTACCACCCTGCCCTTCGTCTCCGGGTTCCGATTCCGATTTGGCGATCATCAGACCACTGCCCTGCACGTGACCGGACGCCACAAAACCTGGCGCCTGCACAGGCGAACTGCTGGCCCATGCCGCCGAAGTCCCCAGCGATAGCATCACCAGGACTTTGAGGAGCAATACAATGCGTTGGAAAATGCTCATAGCCGATTTCATCCTTTCGTAGGTGAATCATGAGTGGCCACAGACCGTTTTCCCAACGACCGTAGCGCTGTCTGAAATCTAGTCTGGATAGACCGGATTCTCCAGATAGGACGCTAACGAAGCGCATTAAATGCCCTTTGCCAAAAGACCGGTTTGGACTAATGACTATCGCGAGCGGTTATTTTCAGGACGGAACAGAGCGATAGACCAGCGGTATCGACAACATGGCCAGTATCGCGCAGCCAAACCAGACGCTGTGACCACCAAAATAACCGTAGAGTTGGCCACCGAGCGTTGGAGAGACCAGCACACTGGCGCTCCAGCACATGGAGAAAAGTCCAAAGTAGTGCCCGCTCCTCCCCGTTTGCGCACGCTGCATAACCAGTACGTTAAGGGTTGGCATGAACAGAATCTCGCCAATCGTCCAAATCACTGTCGACAGACAGACATAAAACACCCCGGAGCCAAAAGGTAGCATTCCGAGCCCACAAGCCAACAAAAGGCTACCTGCCAGCAGTTGCCAACGCGCACCCCAGCGTTCACACCAATGAGATAAAGGAATTTGCAGAACCACCACTAACAGGGCATTGAGCGCAAATTGCCATCCAATGATCTCAGCGCCCAGTTGGTAGTAATCAAGCAAGTAGTTACCCAGCATGCTGTACACCGGTTCAAAGG
This sequence comes from Pseudomonas purpurea, assembly GCF_039908635.1. Lineage (NCBI taxonomy): Bacteria > Pseudomonadati > Pseudomonadota > Gammaproteobacteria > Pseudomonadales > Pseudomonadaceae > Pseudomonas > Pseudomonas purpurea. The sequence goes on along the minus strand of NZ_CP150918.1, from coordinate 1,008,823 downwards.
CAAGACCGAGCAAAACGCTGGCTGCCAACAACCAAAGAAAGGCTCTGTCGTTATACGGTGTACGTCCCCCCGTATCAGGACACTCATCCAGCGGCTGGACCTCTCGATGGAGTGTCGCCCCAACAAACCAGATCAACGCTGAAAGTGTCATGGCCGCACTGGCAAAAAACACCCAACGAAAATCCACCTGTGCCAGGACGCCCCCCATCACACCTGCCACCGCCATACCCAGATTACTGGCAACACGGTTCAATGATTGCGTGCGAGCACGCTGTGAAACCTGGCAATACTCCATGATCAAACGCTGATGTAACGTACGAATCGCTCCATCGAGTAAACCACTAAACAGCAATAGCCCCGCCAGCACAGACAGGGTCGTGACCAACCCTAATGCAATCAATACCCATGCAGATACAAAGAACAGTGCAGACGTGAGCCGTGACGAAGACACATGGTCGCTTAACAGGCCACCGCCCATGGAGCCGATCAATAACCCTGCGCCATACCCCGACAACAACCAACCGACGGTTTCGATTGGCAGCCCTAGCGCCTGGCGCAGATACAACGCCATGAACAATTTGACCATGGCACTCAATCGACTGATGAAAATCAGTGCGGCAAGCACCCAGGCCATTGGGCAGAAGTACGTATACAGCCGGGCAAAAGGGGCGAACCACCTAGTCATGCAAATGATCCAGGTTATGGCACACCCTGCTGTCTATACCCTTGGAGGCGAAAGGAATATCAGAGCGGACGGCATGCTTTGCATCGAAAAAATACTGTGCCTGTAAGCCACCCTCTTCATCCTCTCCAAGAAGTGGGTTGTTAATCAGGAATTGCCTGGTAGAAGCGCTAAGCGCTTGCACCCGAATCAATAACCGCCAGTGACCAAATGCATTGTCCGGAATAACTGCTCGGGTGCCAAAACGCTTCTTGTACTGGAAAGTACCTTTGCTCAGAAACGGCTCACACCCCTGGAAGTCAACACGATTGATCGACGGCTGAGTAGCCGCCCATTCGAGGATTGAGTGGTAGACATAGTTCTGCGCCCCATTGTCGCGATAAATCGCCGCACCACTTTTCACACCGATCAACCGAGCGTTCAGCGTGCGGGTAGACTCCTCAATATGAGAAACACTCCCCGCCACCCACTCATCCCCCTGATACACGCGAAACAGAACCCCACGCTTGAACAACGCCTGATACGCCTCCTGCTCTTGCACACTTCGGGCAAATCGACCATAGCGAGCATTCATCGTTGGGGCATGCATAGCACGATAGAAGTAGTAGAAGTCTTCGTCTTCAAACGAAACATCGAAGTGAAAACCTTGCTCAACGGACAGAACCCGACGCTTGTTTTCACGCTGGGAGAGCTGGCTCAGCACGTATTCCCACCCACAGGAAACATCAACCTCCTGATGAATGCGACTTACACCTACGATATCGCCAGACTGATAGCACTGCCGGAGAGTGTCACAAGGCGCCATCAAGAAAGTCATGTCAACTTGAGCCTGCTGCAGAAAGGCCCCCAGTTGAGTTAACTCCAAAGTTCCTTCCTGCTCGACACTTGAACGCTCGAAAAAGCACTGTTCCACAAAGGGTGCGATGTAGGTCAGGCCCTCTTTCACTCCCAGATAGATAATGCTTGCTGGTTCTCCGGCTTTGGAGCATCCACGAGACATACGAAAATGAAACAGTGCCTTCTGCGCCACGACGAGATCAGCCTTCATGGAGAACGAGGCGTACGAAGGTTTTCCATCATTTCTTCAGCTGTGCCAATGTAAACCAACCCCTCAGCAGGAACAGGCTCATAGTCGTTCAGGCCATAGGAGCCCGAAGCGTGAATAGTGCATCCATCCATCCCATCCAACAGTTGGCGGTCGATTGCATTCAGGCAACCGGTCATTGCCATAACCAATGACCACTCTTTCAGATCCCGAGGATCGCTGGGCAACTTCACTGGCGTATCAGCCAACAATTGGGCACATTCGCTGTAGCGCTGCATACATTCATAAAGCGAAACAACGATCCCCGAACCGCCATTGGCCTTGACCTGCTCAGTCATTTCCACTGCTGTGGGCGGTAGATGGGTATAGAACGTTGGCTCAAGCACTTCATCCGGACTCCATGTGGTCTCTGGGAAGTGCGGTGATTCAGATTGAACCCATAAACCGTTCGATGCCTGGGTATAAGCCGGGGTAGAAACACCCTCGAAATTTCCATCGAGCAGGTGCAAAACCATGTCACTGGTCGACAGATGCTGAACCAGCAGGAAGGAAGGCGTGGATACCTGCTGTTTGTGCTTTTTCAATACCTCTACACCTGAGCAGTAGCCCAAAAGACCATAGGCACTGGAAACTGCATGGACATGTACGGTTCGGCGGTCAGAATCCCAGGCATCGCCATATTCGAAGTCAAAAAATGCCCGAGCCTGATCAGAAAAGCGGTAGTTCTCGAGTCGCAGCGAATGCCACAGTTTCAGTTCGTTGAGAGGGCTTTGGTTGAAGAGTTTTTTAAACTGCTGCCCAATGACCTTTACGGCCTCTGGCGACATCGTATCAAGAACAAAAATGGGGTTCAGGATGCGCAAGCGAGGATCATCATAAAGCTCGGTTTTGCGTAATTTCCCAATCGTTTGGGCCGGTGTCAGCGTGACAATGCGCAATTGCTCCGGATGAACCAACCTGGCTTTCAGTGCACGTAACACCGCGTCACGCAGTGCAATGGCCTTATTACCGGAAGAGGGAGAAAACAACAGGATGGAGTCGCCCGTCTCCTGGATATGACGAACAGCTCTCGCAACGATCAGCGTCGAGGCGAACGTCTTGGTCGTTTGGGTATTGGCGTTTTGCCGCAGGTCCAACAAACGCAGCGGCATCCCGCGGTACGTTCCCATCTCGAAAAATTGCGCAGTGGCGACAGAAAGAAATTCACGCATGCGACCGTCCAGTTCCGGTAACCGCATGGACGGTTCGAACTCATCATCCGAACTACTGATTTCAAAGTCACCCGCACTGCTGACAATCAAGTCGTAGTAGCGCTCAATGACAGGAATAGCAGTGGAGGACGATTGTCTTGCCTGCATTGCAACGTTGGCTTTTACCATATCCATTGTGCCGACTCCTTATGCTCGTGGGCCGTCGCAGCACCTGCGATTTACTCACTTGAAGCTAGCTATCAACAGCTCCGTTGTCGTGCAAAAAAGGCTCGAAAAAAGAAATCGGGAACGCAGCTACACGGGACAGGAAAAAAACCTACAAAGCACCACCGAGCAAACGCTCTTGGCACGCTGAAAACATCCTTATTCAGGACGGGACAACAAGCAAAAAAAAGCCCACTGCTTTCACAGTGGGCTTTCGAACATTACCCGTCAGCGCTTAGTGATGCTCACGCGTCGCACGGAATTTCACGTCCGGCCAGCGTTCTTCCATCAGCGCCAGGTTGACCCGTGTCGGGGCCAGGTAGGTCAGGTGACCACCGCCGTCGACCGCGAGGTTTTCCACGGCCTTGTTGGTGAATTCCTCAAGTTTCTTCTTGTCGCTGCAATCGATCCAGCGGGCGGACCACACGGTGATCGGCTCGTAGGAGCACTCGACCTTGTATTCCTCTTTCAAACGGCTGGCGACCACATCGAACTGCAGCACACCGACGGCGCCGAGGATGATGTCGTTGCTGCGAGTCGGGAAGAACACCTGGGTCGCGCCTTCTTCGGCCAACTGTTGCAGGCCCTGGCGCAGTTGCTTGGATTTCAGCGGGTCTTTCAGGCGTACGCGACGGAACAGTTCCGGGGCGAAGTGCGGGATGCCGGTGAAACCCAGGACTTCGCCTTCGGTGAAGGTGTCGCCGATCTGGATAGTGCCGTGGTTGTGCAAACCGATGATGTCGCCTGCAAAGGCTTCTTCCAGTTGCTCACGCTCCGAGGAGAAGAAGGTCAGCGCGTCGCCGATCCGCACGTCCTTGCCGGTGCGTACGTGGCGCATCTTCATGCCTTTTTCGTACTTGCCGGAGCAGATACGCATGAAGGCAATACGGTCGCGGTGTTTCGGGTCCATGTTCGCCTGGATCTTGAACACGAAACCGGCGAATTTCTCTTCCACCGGTTCCACGGTGCGCTCGTTGGCAACGCGGGCCAGCGGTTTCGGCGCCCAGTTGACCACGGCGTCGAGCACGTGATCGACACCGAAGTTGCCCAGCGCAGTACCGAAGAACACCGGGGTCAGTTGGCCGTCCATGAACTCCTGCTGGTTGAATTCGTGGCAAGCCCCTTGCACTAGTTCAAGCTGTTCGACGAAGCGGTCGTACTCGTCACCCAAGTGGGCGCGGGCTTCATCGGAGTCGAGCTTCTCGATGATTTTCACGTCGGTCCGCTCGTGGCCGTGGCCAGCGGTGTAGACGATGATGTAGTCGTCGGCGAGGTGATAAACGCCTTTGAAGTCGCGGTAGCAACCAATCGGCCAGGTGATCGGCGCAGCCTTGATCTTCAGGACGGCTTCGATCTCGTCGAGCAGTTCGATCGGGTCGCGGATGTCACGGTCGAGTTTGTTGATGAAGCTGACAATCGGCGTGTCACGCAAACGGCAAACGTCCATCAGCGCAATGGTACGTGGCTCTACACCCTTACCGCCGTCGAGGACCATCAGGGCCGAATCGACCGCCGTCAGGGTACGGTAGGTGTCCTCCGAGAAGTCTTCGTGGCCCGGGGTGTCGAGCAGGTTGATCATGTGATCGCGATACGGGAACTGCATGACCGACGTGGTAATCGAGATACCACGCTGCTTTTCCATTTCCATCCAGTCGGAGGTGGCATGGCGGTCGGATTTGCGAGACTTCACCGTACCGGCAACGGCAATCGCCTTGCCCATCAGCAAGAGCTTCTCGGTGATGGTGGTCTTACCCGCATCGGGGTGGGAAATAATGGCGAAAGTGCGGCGTTTCGCGACTTCGGCGGCCTGTTTGGTCATGGGAAATCGCCTGGCAGGTGATTCAAAAAAGGGCCGCGATTATAGCCCAACTTGCCTCAAGAACCGAACCGTTGAGCACATCAGGGGTGGCTAAATGCCGCACATGATGGGAACCTTTTAAACAGTCGAGACGTCCACTCCCCTGTTACGGCTTACCGTCAGGGGCTGAAATATCAGCAAGTCAGCCTGACGGGGCTGCGCTTATGGCTCGATCTCTTGCCGCATTGCCGGCATCGAACGAGCTGCTTCTCGCGATCACTTTTTCGGCAGCCAGGAATGGCATAGCCACGCGAAAAAGTGTTCGCCGACAGAAAAAAAGGAGTCCGCCTGTGGCTATTCGCTATGGCAAAGGGCTGATAGGAGGAGCGGTTGTCGTCGCCCTTCTGGCCCTGCTGATCCACTGGATCGGCATCAACACGATCGAACATTACCGCGACGATTTGTTGTTTTACCTGCAAGCTCATCTGATTCTCGTCCTCGCTTCCATGCTGGCCGCCCTCGTTGTGGGCATCCCCGCCGGTATCCTGCTCAGCCGACCCGGCATGGTCGGGCGCGCAGAGCGCTTCATGCAACTCTTCAACATCGGCAACACCGTCCCGCCTCTCGCCGTACTGGCCATCGCCCTGGGTATCCTCGGCATCGGCAGCGGCCCCGCCATCTTCGCGCTGTTCCTGGCCTCCCTGTTGCCCATCGTGCGCAACACCTTTGAGGGTCTGAAAAACGTTCAGGGTTCACTCAAGGAAGCTGCCGTCGGCATCGGCATGACCCCGCGCCAGGTGCTCTGGCGGGTCGAACTGCCGAACGCCGTGCCGATCATCGTCGGTGGTGTGCGGGTCGCGCTGGCGATCAACGTCGGCACCGCGCCACTGGCGTTCCTGATCGGCGCCAACAGCCTGGGCAGCCTGATTTTCCCCGGCATTGCCCTGAACAATCAGCCGCAACTGATCCTCGGCGCGGCCTGCACCGCCCTGCTGGCGTTGCTGCTCGACGGCCTGGTGACACTGGCCAGCCGCCTCTGGCTGGAACGCGGTTTACCCCAGTCTTAATTCAGGCTGAGCGAAGGAATAATCATGAAGACATTGAGCTTTTTACTAGGCTGCGTCCTGCTGTTCGCAGGATTTGCCCAAGCCGCTGAAAAACCAGTCATCCGCATCGGCGCCCGGGTGTTCACCGAGCAAACCCTGCTGGCGGAAATCACCTCCCAATACCTGCGCAGCAAAGGCTACGACACCCGCGTGACGGGCGGTCTGGGCAGTAATCTGGCCCGCAGTGCCCACGAAAGCGGCCAACTGGACCTGGTCTGGGAATACACCGGCGTGTCGCTGGTGGCCTACAACCATGTGACGGAGACACTCGACAGCGAACAGTCCTACGCACGGGTCAAAGAACTCGATGCGAAAAAAGGCCTGGTCTGGCTCACCCCGTCGAAATTCAGCAATACCTACGCCCTCGCGCTACCAGAAACCACCGCGAAGGCGTATCCGCAGATCAACACCATCAGCGAGCTGAACACGGTGTTGCAGGCTGAACAGCAGGAAAACCACCTGGTGGCCCTGGACACCGAATTCGCCAACCGTTCCGACGGTCTGCAAGGGATGGTCAAGCTCTACGGGATGAACCTGACCCGCAAAAATATCCGCCAGATGGACGCCGGGCTGGTCTACACCGCGTTGCGCAACGGCCAGGTGTTTGCGGGGCTGGTCTACACCACCGACGGTCGACTGAACGCCTTCAAACTCAAACTGCTGGAAGACGACAAGCATTACTTCCCGGATTACACCGCCGCGCCCGTGGTGCGTCAGGTCTACCTCGACGCCCACCCGCAACTGGCCGAACAGCTCAAGCCGCTGGCCGAGCTGTTCGATGACGAAACCCTGCGCCAGTTGAACGCGCGGGTCGACGTCGACCACGAAAGCCCTTCATCCGTTGCCGCAGATTTCCTGCGCCAACATCCCTTGCTTTCTGATCAGTAGCCGGAGGAAGAAAAGCCATGGAATTTCTCAACGCCTTTTCCCACCTGGACTGGCCGCTTGTCCTGCACCTGACCTGGCAACACATCACTCTGGTCGGCATTGCCGTGACCCTGGCGATTCTGGTCGGCGTGCCGCTGGGCATTTTGATGACGCGTTTCCCGTCACTGGCCGGTCCACTGCAAGCCAGTGCCACGGTGCTGCTGACCGTACCGTCGATTGCGCTGTTCGGCCTGCTGCTGCCGTTCTACTCCAAGTTCGGCCAGGGCCTGGGCCCGATGCCGGCCATCACAGCGGTGTTTCTGTATTCGCTGCTGCCCATCATGCGTAACACCTACCTGGCGCTGACCGGCGTCGAGCCGGGCATCCGCGAAGCCGCGCGCGGCATCGGCATGACCTTCGGCCAGCGCCTGCGCATGGTCGAACTGCCCATTGCCGTACCGGTGATCCTCGCCGGGGTGCGCACCGCCGTCGTCATGAACATCGGCGTCATGACCATCGCCGCCACCATCGGCGCCGGTGGCCTGGGTGTGCTCATTCTCGCTTCCATCAGCCGCAGCGACATGTCGATGCTGATCGTCGGCGCGGTGCTGGTCAGTCTCCTGGCTATCTTCGCCGACCTGCTTCTGCAATGGCTGCAACGTTCGCTGACTCCAAAAGGACTGCTCAAATGATCGAACTTCAAAACCTGACCAAGACTTTTCAAAGCAACGGCAAAGATGTGAAAGCCGTGGACTCGGTAAGCCTGACCGTCAATGAAGGCGAAATCTGTGTGTTCCTCGGGCCATCGGGTTGCGGCAAAAGCACCACGCTGAAAATGATCAACCGGTTGATCAAGCCGACCTCGGGCAAGATCCTGATCAACGGCGAAGACACCACCGACCTCGACGCGGTCACCCTGCGCCGCAACATCGGTTATGTGATCCAGCAGATCGGTCTGTTTCCGAACATGACCATTGAGGAAAACATCACCATCGTTCCGCGCCTGCTGGGTTGGGACAAACAGAAATGCCACGACCGCGCCCGCGAGTTGATGAGCATGATCAAGCTGGAGCCCAAGCAGTACCTGAATCGCTACCCGCGTGAACTGTCCGGAGGTCAGCAGCAGCGGATCGGCGTGATCCGTGCGTTGGCGGCGGATGCGCCGCTGTTGTTGATGGACGAACCGTTCGGCGCGGTCGACCCGATCAACCGCGAGATGATCCAGAACGAGTTCTTCGAGATGCAACGTGCGCTGAACAAGACCGTGATCATGGTCAGCCATGACATTGATGAGGCGATCAAACTGGGCGACAAGATTGCGATCTTCCGCTCCGGCAAGCTGTTGCAGATCGACCACCCAGACACCCTGCTCGCCCACCCGGCGGATGACTTTGTCAGTAACTTCGTCGGTCAGGACAGCACCCTCAAGCGTCTGTTGCTGGTGAAAGCCGAAGACGCTGCGGACAACGCGCCGTCAGTGAGCCCGGAAACGCCAGTGGCTGAAGCCCTGGAGTTGATGGACGAACTGGACCGTCGCTATGTAGTCGTGACGTGCGCCGACAACAAGGCGCTGGGCTACGTGCGCCGCCGCGACCTGCACCGCCAGGGCGGCGCCTGCGTCCAGTATTTGCGCGAGTTCAACGCCACGGCGGCGTATGACGAACACCTGCGCATCCTGCTGTCGCGCATGTACGAGTTCAACCGCTCGTGGTTGCCGGTGATGGATGCGGAGCGGGTGTTCCTCGGGGAGGTGACGCAGGAATCGATTGCCGAGTATTTGAGTTCCGGCAAGTCTCGTGGGGGCAAGACCAGCATCGTTTCACCTGCTGAGTCAGCGTTGGCCTGACCTGCCTGATACACCCGTGCTTTTGTGGCGAGGGAGCTTGCTCCCGCTCGGCTGCGAAGCAGTCGTACGGTCAGCCGGTGCGGTCTTAAAGAAGAACCGCGCTACCTGATTTGGGGCCGCTCCGCGCCCCAGCGGGAGCAAGCTCCCTCGCCACAAAAGACAATGTAAATCCCCTCACAAACTCTCCAGTCGGGGAACATCAGCCTGTCATCCGGGTCGGTTACATCAGTAACTGTCGGGACCACACGACGGAAGCGTGCAGAAACGCGACATTTTTTGTTGATCTCCAGCCCCTCACGTCCTAAAGTTCGCGCCGAACGTCCATGCTGGAAACGATCCATCCGGCTCAAGTACTGACGACGAGACAGCAAGGCCAAGGGAAGCGTCTGTTCCCATGGCCTTTTTGCTTTCGGCGACATGCCTTGGGAAGTAGGCGAACCAAAGTGGGGATACGGAGGACGTTCATTTGCACCCATTGTTAATTTCAGTTTGCCAGTAGGAGTTCCCAGCATGTCGATCAATGTCGAAGACTATTTCGCGCGCGATACCTTTGAGAAAATGAAGGCCTTCGCCGACAAGCAAGAAACCCCGTTCGTGGTCATCGACACCGCGATGATTTCCCAGGCTTATGACGACCTGCGCGCCGGCTTCGAATTCGCCAAGGTTTACTACGCGGTCAAGGCCAACCCGGCCGTCGAAATCATCGACCTGCTCAAAGAGAAAGGGTCGAGCTTCGACATCGCTTCTATTTATGAGCTGGACAAAGTACTGGGCCAGGGCGTTACCGCCGACCGCATCAGCTACGGCAACACCATCAAGAAATCCAAGGACATCCGCTACTTCTACGAGAAGGGCGTGCGTCTGTACTCCACCGACTCCGAAGCCGACCTGCGCAACATCGCCAAGGCTGCACCGGGTTCTAAAGTCTATGTGCGCATCCTCACCGAAGGCTCGACCACGGCAGACTGGCCGCTGTCGCGCAAATTCGGCTGCCAGACCGACATGGCCATGGACCTGCTGATCCTGGCCCGCGACCTGGGCCTGGTGCCTTACGGTGTGTCGTTCCACGTGGGTTCGCAACAGCGCGACATCAGCGTCTGGGACGCAGCGATCGCCAAGGTCAAAGTGATCTTCGAGCGTCTGAAAGAAGAAGACGGCATCCACCTGAAGCTGATCAACATGGGCGGTGGCTTCCCGGCCAACTACATCACCCGCACCAACAGCCTGGAAACCTACGCCGAAGAAATCATCCGTTTCCTCAAGGAAGACTTTGGTGACGACCTGCCGGAAATCATCCTGGAGCCGGGCCGTTCGCTGATTGCCAACGCCGGCATCCTGGTCAGTGAAGTGGTGCTGGTTGCACGAAAATCGCGCACCGCCGTCGAGCGCTGGGTGTACACCGACGTGGGCAAGTTCTCCGGCCTGATCGAAACCATGGACGAAGCCATCAAGTTCCCGATCTGGACCGAGAAGAAAGGCGAGATGGAAGAAGTGGTCATCGCCGGCCCGACCTGCGACAGCGCCGACATCATGTACGAGAACTACAAGTACGGCCTGCCGCTGAACCTGGCCATCGGTGATCGCCTGTACTGGCTGTCGACCGGTGCGTACACCACCAGCTACAGCGCCGTCGAGTTCAATGGCTTCCCGCCGCTGAAGTCGTTTTACGTGTAACTACCGCTTGCTGAAAACAAAAGGTCCATGACATGTCATGGACCTTTTTTTATGGCCGGGACCATTGCTGCATTCGGTCAGCCATCGACTTGACCTCTTTCAGCACGTGCTCGACCTGCGCCAGGGCGCAATTCAACTGCGAGAGTTTCATGGTCGGTTTGACGTCCCGTAACTCACGCTCTGCCGTCATCAGAAAGCTGCGCATTGCGAAGAGGAAGTCGTTCAGATTTTGAATGGCAGAACAGGCGTCCGTTTTGATCGCGAACAGTTCGCGCAGATGCTCATTCGACCGGGCCTGACGCGCCTGCGCAGAACTGCCTGCACTGGAAGTATTCTTCATCCCCGGGAGACTTGATCCACTGACCACGTACCAGGCTTCAATCCGAGAATAGTGCGAATGGCACTCACACGGCTTCAACGTCAACGACCGGAAAAAACGCTCAAACACGTTGTGGATATCAAAATACAACTCCTCTGGCACAGCCTTGAAATCCAGCAGCGAGGAAGAGGTTCGACCCAAACGGTGGAAAAGCTCGAAAGTCAGGCCTTTCACATCCGAGGGAGGAAACCAGATCCACCATTGGGAACCGGATAGGCTGAAACGTTTGAAATCCACGGAGCTGATACGGACATGCCTACCGTTCTGAGGCGTTTCTTTTGCTATTTTTCGACACTCGTCGGCAAATGCAGCGATATAGCTCAAATTCTCATTACACACTTTACCCAACGCGCGGATATCAACCTCAAGCCGCTCCAGGTAACCGATACTGAATGAAGCTAATACCTTTAGGCGCTCGGCATCGGGGGGAGTGGTCAGCACATGCCCCTGACGTTGCAAGTTATCCGAATAGCTTTTTAACTGATCCAACGTGGCAGGAAGTGCGCGAAGAAAATCAAAGTATTTTCTCAAAGAGCCAAAATGCCGCTCCGCGAGCAGGAATTCATACATGGGAAATAACCTGATGACATTGGCGCATCGCCAAAGTGGGAAACTCTACTGACGGGTATCAGGCAGGAAGTCATCATCCTCGAGGGACGAGCCCCCTGCCATCAGTGAACGCTGTCGTTACGGCAGTGATAAAGGCGCCAGAAAACCGATGAACCGGCCTGCGTCTTTTATCGCACTGGCGCTGCGCATCGCGACATCACCCACCTTGTTTCCCTCCACAGCTGTCAGGAATTGCTTGAACGCGGCGTCAGCCTGCTTGTACTCGCCAACATAACGATTGCGTTGCTCTTCCAGCGCATGGATCAAGTGAATAAACTCGACCTTGCTGAACGACTGGTCAATATCCTTGTCTTTCTGCGCAATCTTGCGGCCAAGCTCATTAATCTTTTCCTGAAGCTTGTTACTTTCATTGATCATGGCGATGAACGTAATACCGCTGCCGATATCGGTCATGGCTTTTTTCAGCTCTTCGATCGCAAACATCACGATCTGAGCTTGCGGTGGTGCCATGCCCAGCCCTTTGAGCTTTTCAATGGTCAACGCAATGTCTTTGCCGATTTTTTCGATACCGGCTTGTTCAATAGCGCTGATTGCATCCGATAACACCTTGAGTTCGCTCTGAAGCTTGATCCGGGTCTCGCCTAGCGCTTGCCTGGCATCCCTGGCATTGAGCTGGTCCTGTTCCAGACCTGCGATGTAGCCCAGTGTGATGCGCTGGTCATAGCCGTCACTGATGTTGGCCAAACGAATACTCACTTTGCCCGCTTCGTTGCGAGTAATGGCAAGCATCTTCTTTAAGGCCGCTGCGAGATCTTCCTCAATCTCCTCAAACTCCTCTGTGCCCTCCACGGCGCCCGCCAGTTCCTTTTCAAGAGCAATCAACTTACGAACCTTGGACTCCAAGTCCATCTTGCTGTTGAGGCTGGACTCTCGCAGATCGCGGGCAGCGGCACTGACATCGCCGAGCAACCTTTTAAAGCGATCGAATATACCCGGCAGGTAATTGAGCTGGATAAAAAGCGCTTCGGCTGCGACCGCATCGTCGCGCATTGCGTAATGACTGTCCTTCATTGCCTGAAGGTTCAACACTGGGTAGTCAAGTTTGCTGGAAAAAGACATCATTTTTGGTACCACCATTCCTTGGTATTGGCCATATTCCCGATCGGCCTCCTTGAACACTTCAATCAACAAGTCTGCATCGTTGTGGATTTGCACCCAAGGGCCAACGACCTCCCGGAATGCCGACATGAACCGTCTCAGCGACAGCGCATCGGTGATCCCCAACATGGCTGTCGAAGATTCATCGACATAACGATGCATCACATTCCAGACATGCATAAGATTCTGCGTGGCCAGATCAGCATCGATGGCAATCACCGTCAGGTTTTGCAGGTCCTGCTCTACACGCTTCAACGAACCGAGGGTTTGATTCATCCTTCTCAGGACTTCAATATCCTTGTCCTGCAACGCGTTGAGCTCTTTGCGCGCGGTGCGTACGGCTTCAGCCTCTACGCCGTAGTAAATGGCCATTCCCAAACCAAAAATATTCAACCCGGCCGCAGAGCTTAAAGCCTTGTCGACCAATGCCTGATATTGGGTGTTCTTTTCCAGAATCTCTGCGGCTCGACGGGCGATCACTTCATCAAGTTTCTTCACCTCGACTGGATAGGAATTGGTTTGAATCAGTGCAACTCTCAGTTTGATACCTGGAAGCACTTTTTCTCGCAGATCATAACCAAACTTATCCAGGTCAATTTTTATGCCTCGGACGTTTTCCAGATTGAATGTAACCCGTTCGAATATTTTCCCCAGATAAAACTTCATGTCCGGAATTGTGTCCGACTCCAGCGCTATCCCGGGAAACCTGCCGCCCATCTCAAGTTGTAGTTGCTTCAGCTGTTCCAGTGTTTTGACATTATATTTTTCAAGCAGCGGCACGGACTTGAGGTCAAAGTAGACTTCCTCCATGTCTTCGCCATAGCGTTGCATGCTGGCGCCAAACAGTTTCAACTCGGTACCGGTAACCATGATGCGTTCACGTAACGGTGACCAGCGCCTGGCATGATCGCGAGTGTCAGTAAACGTCTTCAGGAAATCGGCGGCCCTGAGACCGGCGCCGCCATCCTGATCGGCACCAAAGCGCAAATAGTCGGTGACATCCTTAAGTGTGTAAGGAAGTGCCAGACCCGCCGCTTCGTATCTTCTCAGATCGATGATTTGTTTTTTTGTCAGCAACAAACCGGTTTCACGCATTACATCGTCCGCATTACCTTTGGAGGCATCGGACAGAACTTTTGGAACCTGCGCCGCAAATTCGGTAATTTTTTCGTAGTTCGCGCCCTGTAATGAACGCTCCCACAATGTGTTATTGCTCATAATTATTCCATTAATTACATACATGCTTTAATTCGAACGACATGAAATCGATCGCTGTTACGCAACACATCAACCCACCAAGTTACGCTGACAAAAAGACTAGAACACTTATAAAAGCGATGTCAAACAAACCTTGGCAGCCACATATAAGAAAAGAATACAAATCAGAAAACAATCAACTTTACTTATACAAAGCGAACATTCAATCCTGGCCAAAAAGCGCTCGCTCATGATTTGCATAATCCTCAGCCAACACTGTCAGCAACGGTTCGGACGCTTCCCGTAACCGTTGGGCACTGACCTGGAGGAAACGCTGATTTCCGTTAAGCATTGCCTGACGTAACCACACCAACCCTTCTGCGAGGCTCCCCTGTTCCACCAGAACGGCGCCATGGCTGAACTGGCCACGAAAATCGCCGGCTTCGGCCGAGCGTCGATACCAATCGCGGGCGGCGGGCGAGTCAACCGGGCAAAATCGCCCCTCTTCCAGATAACGCCCCAACAGATTCATCGACTTCGCGTGGCCCATTTCAGCCGCACGTCGATAACAGGCCAGCGCCTGGGCTTGGTCCTCCACCACACCGCGCCCGGTCGCCAGCAGATTGGCGTAGTTGTACAAGCCCCAATCCAGTCCGGCTTCGGCGGCCTGACGATAATGCCGCGCAGCAGCGGTGGCGTTGGCCATGCAGCCCCAACCGTGCTCATGGCAACGGCCGAGCATGTTGCGCGCCATCAGGTGCCCGCCGTGGGCGGCGATTTCGAACCAGCGCAAGGCCAGCGCCGGGTCCTTGGCGATGCCCTGCCCTTCAAGCAGGATTTGCCCGAGCAAGGCCTGACCTTCGAGGATGCCTGCCTTGGCGGCCGTCAGAATCGCCTGGGCGGCGCGGGCCGGGCTTTCGGCAAGCATGGCGCCGAGTTGATCGCCGTCCAGGACTTCTTCGCGGCACAGTCGAAAATCCACGGCCTAGACCTCGACCCATCGACGCAACAGGTTGTGATAGGTGCCGGTCAGGCGAATCAGCGAGGGATGATCGGGCATGTCCTGGGTCAACTGCTGAATTGCCCCGTCCATCTCGAACAGCAATGTGCGCTGGCTGTCTTCGCGCACCAGGCTTTGGGTCCAGAAGAATGACGCGTAACGCGTACCGCGAGTGACCGCGTTGACCTTATGCAGGCTGGAACCCGGATACAACACCATGTCACCCGCCGGCAGCTTGATCCGCTGGGTGCCGAAGGTGTCCTGGATTTCCAGTTCACCGCCGTCGTAGTCGTCCGGGTCGCTGAAGAACAGCGTCGACGACAGGTCCGTGCGCACCCGCTCAACGCTGCCCTTGGGTTGGCGCACGGCATTGTCGATATGAAAGTCGAAACTGCCACCGGCGGTGTAGCAATTGAGCAACGGCGGGAAGACCTTGTGCGGTAACGCAGCCGACATGAACTGCGGATTTTTCCACAGGCGCTCCAGCATCGCCGCGCCGATTTCCTGCGCCAACGGGTGACCTTCAGGCAGTTGCAGGTTGTGCTTGGCCTTGGCCGACTGGTAACCGGCGGTGATCTTGCCGTCCGCCCAGTCAGCCTGCTCCAGAGCCTCGCGAATGCGCAGCACCTCGTCACGAGAGAACAAGCCGGGGATATGCAGCAGCATGGCGCGACACCTGAAAGCAAAAGGATCGCAATGGTATTGATTCTTATTGAGCCTGTAAAACCCGTCAGACGGATGAGACTGTAAAAACCGTAAGGATAAATTGTAAAGAATGTAAATTCGATGCAAATAGCAATAAGTCGCAATTGATACACATACTTGTTTGACCTATATTCCGCGGCCTCAAATCCTTGGGGAGGGGAATTCACATGTCACGCCAACCATCACAATTACCGGTCAGTTCACCACGTTTGCTCGCGTCTGCAATGGGCGTGGCCATCACCGCCAGTTCCGCCGCCCACATGGCTTATGCGGCCGAGAAAACTGACGAAAAAGCGCCGAGCAATGCGATTTCCCTGGATGCCACCAGCGTTGTTGGCGAAACCCAGAGCTCCACTTCCTATCAGGTCGAGAAAGCCTCCTCGCCCAAGTACACCGCGCCGCTGATTGATACCCCGCGTTCGGTGACTGTGATCCCGCAGCAAGTCCTCAAGGACACCGGCGCCCTCTCCATGCAGGATGCACTGCGCACCGTGCCGGGCATTACCTTCGGTGCTGGCGAAGGCGGCAACCCCCAGGGTGACCGTCCATTCATTCGTGGTTTCGACGCCCAGGGCGACACCTACCTCGACGGCATCCGCGACACCGGCTCGCAGAGCCGCGAAATCTTTGCCGTGGAATCGATCGAAGTCAGCAAAGGCCCGAACTCGGCCATTGGCGGTCGTGGCGCAGCCGGCGGCAGCATCAACCTGGTGAGCAAAAAAGCGCACCTGGGCAACGCCTTCGACGGTGGTTTCACCTGGGGCTCGGACCAGACCCAGCGTTACACCCTCGATGGCAACTACCAGTTCAGCGACACCGCTGCCGGCCGTCTGAACCTGATGAGCCATGAAAGCAACGTCGCCGGTCGCGACAAGGTCGACTACGACCGCTGGGGCATCGCCCCCTCGCTGGCCTTCGGCCTGGGCACCGACACCCGCGTCAATCTCGACTACTACCACCTCGAGAACAATGACACGCCGGACTCGGGTATCCCGTACAGCGTGCCCGCCAGCGGCAAAACCACTGATCGCAACAAGCACAACCCGGACAAGCCGAACGCCGGTGGCGACAGCAGCAATTTCTATGGCCTGAACCGCGACTTCCGCAAGGGCCGCACCGATACCGCGACTTTTGCCATCGAGCACGACCTGACCGACGCACTGACCGTCAAGAACACCTTGCGCCACGGCACCAGCATGCAGGACTACATCCTGACCCAGCCGGACGACAGCAAGGGCAACGTGAACAACGGCAGTCTGTGGCGCCGCGCCAACAGCCGCGTCAGCAACGTCTCCACCACCACCAACCAGACTGACCTGTTCGGTGATTTCTACATCGCCGGGTTCAAGAACAGCTTCTCCACCGGCATTGAATTCACCCGTGAGGAAGGCGAAAAGTCTGGGTACCTCGTCAACACCGACACCACCCCAGGCTCAGGCCCGGCGGACAAGCCAAGCTTCAATTGCACCCCGTCGATGATCGGCGCGCCGAGCGGTTTCAACTGCACCTCGCTGTCCAACCCGAACCCGAACGACCCGTGGAACGGTTCCATCGCGCGTGACCGTACCGGCACCGACACCACCGCCAACACCCGTGCCCTGTACGTGTTCGACACCCTGGAACTGTCACCACAATGGCTGGTGAACATGGGCCTGCGCTACGACCACTTCGACACGGACTACAAGTCCCACAACGCCAAGGGTGTCACCACCGCCAAAGGTGGCGATACCAGCGAGTTCATCACCGGCCAGTTCGGCGTGGTGTACAAACCGACCGAACACGGCAGCATCTACGCGTCTTACGCCACCTCGGCCACGCCACCGGGCAACACCCTGGGCGAAGGCATGGACGGCAACCCGCTGGCGGGCACCAAGAACCGTGACGGCAAGCTGCTGAGCAGCGACATGGAGCCGGAAACCACCAAGAACTACGAACTGGGCACCAAGTGGGACCTGCTCAACGATCGCCTGTCGTTGACCGCCGCCCTGTTCCGCACCGAGAAAGAAAACGCACGGGTTCAAGTGGGCACCACCTCCTACGAAAACGCCGGCGAGACCCGCGTGCAAGGGATCGAACTGTCGGCCAGCGGCAAGATCACCGACAAATGGCAAGTCTTCGCCGGCTACGCCTACATGGACAGCGAACAGGTTGACGGCGGCGCGATGAGCCACGCCACCGACGGCAACCAACTGCCGAACACACCGCGTAACAGCGCCAGCCTGTGGACGACTTACAACGTCACACCGAAACTGACCCTGGGCGGCGGCGCATTCTATGTCGATGACGTATTCGGCAACGTGGCCAACACCACCATGGTCGACTCCTATGTCCGTTACGACGCCATGGCCAGCTACAAGTTGAGCAAGAACGTCGACCTGCAACTGAACCTGCAAAACCTGACCGACGAGACCTACTACGACAAGGCCTTCTCGACCCACTTCGCCAACCAGGCGCCGGGCCGTACGGCATTGCTGAGCACCAACTTCCACTTCTGATACAGAGGTGAAGCCCAAAGCCCCGCTCATTATGTGAGCGGGGCTTTTGTGCGTAATAGCGAATACTTCTCGACAACTCACGGCATACTGCGCGCCGTGACGAACACTTTTAAACGAACAAGGCGGTCCACGTGTTGAAGCAAACCCTGTTCCAGCTGCATTGGTTCTTCGGCATCAGTGCAGGCCTGGTCCTGGCCTTGATGGGCATCACCGGGGCGACGGTGTCCTTTCAGGACGAAATACTGCTGGCGCTGAACCCCTCGGTGCTGCAAGTGGAAAAACTGCCGGCCGGGGTCCTGCCGCCCGTGGAACTGGTGGCCAAGGTCGAGGCTGGCGAAGGTAAAAAAGTATCGATGCTCTGGGTCGACACCGACAGCGGCAACGCCGCGCGGGTGTTTTTCACCCCGCCACCAGGCGAGCGCCGTGGCCAGATGCGTTACTTCGATCCGTACACGGGCGAGTTCATGGGCGACGCGGTCGGCCAGGATTTTTTCGGCCTGATGCTGCAACTGCACCGCTTCCTGGCCATGGGTGATACCGGTCGGCAAATCACCGGGGCCTGCACGCTGATCCTGATTTTTTTCTGCCTGTCGGGGCTCTACCTGCGCTGGCCGCGTCAGGTCGGCAACTGGCGCACCTGGCTGACCCTGGACTGGGCGAAAAAGGGCCGCAGTTTCAATTGGGACCTGCATGCCGTGGCCGGCACCTGGAGCCTGTTGATCTACCTGCTGGCGGCGCTGACCGGGTTGTCCTGGTCGTACGAGTGGTACAACAAGGGCCTGACAACACTGCTGTCCGACGCGCCACAAAACGAGCGCGTGCGAAGCGGTCGCGGCGCACCGCCCCCGAAAGGCCCCGCGCCAGTCGCCGATTACAACGCTATCTGGAGCAGCCTCTACAGCGCTGCCGGTCCCGGCCTGAGCGCCTACAACGTGCGTATGCCGCCGGTGGCCGGGCAACCGGCGACCGTGTTTTATCTGCTGCAAAACTCGCCCCATGACCGGGCGTTGAACCAGATCACCCTGGACCCCGCAACCGGCGTCATCAGCCGCCACGATCGCTACAGCGACAAGAGCTTCAAGGCCCAGTTGCTGACCAGCGTCTACGCGCTGCACGTCGGCAGCTACTTCGGCCTCGTCGGGCGGATTGTGCTGATGCTGGGCGCGCTGACCATGCCGCTGTTTTTCATCACCGGCTGGTTGCTGTACCTGGACCGTCGCCGCAAGAAACGCCAGATCAAGAACGCCCGCAAAGACCTGATGCCAACCACCAGCGACGCGCCTGCGTGGCTGATCGGCTTCGCTAGCCAGAGCGGTTTTGCCGAGCAATTGGCCTGGCAGACCGCCAGCCAGTTGCAGGCGGGCGGCGTGCCGGCGAAGGTCCAGGCGCTGGCCGCTATCAGTGAGCAAGACCTGCTGGATGCCAGCCATGCGCTGTTCGTGGTCAGCACCTTCGGCGACGGTGAAGCACCGGACAGCGCTCGCGGTTTCGAGCGCAAGGTGCTGGGTCGGGCCTTGAACCTGACACACCTCAACCATGCAGTGCTGGGCCTCGGTGATCGTCAATACCCACACTTCTGCGGCTTCGCCCGGCGCTTGCACACCTGGCTGACGGAACATGGCGGCACCACGTTGTTTGCCCCGGTAGAAGTCGACAGTGGCGACCCGTACGCCTTGCGTCACTGGCAACAACAACTGGGCCAGTTGACAGGCCAGGCGCCAATCGACCTCTGGCAAGCGCCGGGCTACGACAACTGGACCTTGAGCACGCGCGAACTGCTCAACCCGGGCAGCAGCGGTTGCGGCGTGTACTTGCTGGGGCTGACCGCGCCGAGCACCAGCAGTTGGCTGGCCGGTGACCTGGTGGAAGTGTTGCCGCGCAACTGCCCGTGGGCCATCGAACATTTCCTGCTGGGGCCTGGGCCTTGAAAGCGAGTCGCCCGTGCAACTCGACGGCTTGCAGGAAACCCTCGAACAAGCGCTCGCCAGCCGTCAGTTGCCGGAAAACCGCACTCATCTGGTCGGCCTGCATGCACAGGCGCTGGTGGATGCACTGGTGCCGTTGGCCATGCGCGAATACTCGATTGCCTCGATTGCCGCCGACGGTGTGCTGGAGCTGATTGTGCGTCAGGAACGCCACGCCGATGGCAGCCTCGGCATCGGCTCCGGCTGGCTGACCGAACACGCCCCGGTGGGCAGCGCAATCAGCCTGCGGGTGCGGCGCAACAGTGGTTTCCACTTGCCGCCCGCTCCGGTGCCGATGATTTTGCTGGGCAACGGCACCGGCCTTGCGGGGCTGCGCAGCCTGCTCAAGGCGCGTATCGCCGACGGTCAGCAGCGCAACTGGTTGCTGTTCGGCGAGCGCCATCGGGAGCATGACTACCTGTGTCGCGAAGAGCTTGAAGACTGGCTGATTTCGGGGGATCTGGAACGCCTGGACCTGGCGTTCTCGCGGGATCAGGCCGAGAAGGTCTACGTTCAGGATCGCCTGCGCCAACGCGCGGTCGAGCTGAAGCAATGGCTGGCGGACGGTGCGTCAATCTACATCTGCGGCAGCCTGAAAGGGATGGCCTCCGGCGTGGATCAGGTGCTCAACGAGGTGCTGGGTGCCGATGAAGTGGAGCGGTTGATCGAGCAGGGTCGGTATCGACGGGACGTCTACTGACCAAAAACAAATCCCCCGTGGGAGTGGGCCGGGCGGCGATCCGACGAAAGCGGTCTGACAGGCAACCGTTCTGTTGAATGTCAAACCCTCTTCGCGAGCAAGCCCCGCTCCCACATTTGATCTGTGGCAAGGCCGGAAATGTGTCAAACCGGCTGCAATTTCTGCTCAAACACACCCACCCCATCCAGATCCCGCAACACCACACTCATCTCCCCTGTCTGGCCGTCAATATTCACCTCGCCAAAAAACTGAAACCCGGCAAACGGTGAGGTGTTCTGCGCAGGCGGGGCTTTCTCGAAGACCACTGTAGGGCCGAAGGTTTTATCCAGTGTGTTCGGCCCGAAACTCCCAGCATTCAAGGGCCCGGCGACGAACTCCCAGAACGGTTCGAAATCCTGAAACGCCGCGCGGTCCGGGTGGTACTGGTGCGCCGCGCAGTAGTGCACATCGGCCGTCAGCCAAACGTAATTGCGTACCTGCTGCGCCCGCAGGAAACCCAGCAGCTCGGCGATTTCCAGTTCGCGCCCCTGGGCCGGGCCGGGGTCGCCGTTGGCCACCGCTTCCCAGCGCGGCACGCCGGGGCTGACCTCGCCATCAGGCACGCCCAGGCCAATCGGCATGTCGGCGGCGATGACTTTCCACTGGGCCTTCGAAGCCTTCAACTCACGCTTGAGCCAGTCCAGTTGCTCACGCCCGAGGAAGGCTTTTTCGCCGCCCAGGTTGTCGTCGTTGGCCCCGCGATAACTGCGCATGTCCAAGACAAACACGTCCAGCAGCGGCCCGTAACCGAGCTTGCGATAGATCCGGCCGCCGCCATCGGCGCTCTGCAAGCGCATCGGCGCGTATTCCAGCCAGGCTTGCCGCGCACGCCCGACCAGGCTGTGGATATCTTTGCTCTGGTAGCGGTCATCGAGTTGCTTGCCCGGCGACCAGTTGTTCACCACTTCGTGGTCGTCCCACTGCCAGATCTGCGGCACCTGGGCATTGAACCGGCGGATGTTTTCGTCCATCAGGTTGTAACGATAGTTGCCGCGATATTCATCAAGGGTTTCTGCCACTTTGCTTTTGGCTTCAGTGGTGATGTTGCGCCACACCCGACCGCTTTCGGTGGTCAACTGCGCGGGCACCGGGCCGTCGGCGTAGATGGTGTCGCCGCTGTGGATAAAGAAATCCGGCAGGCGCAGGCGCATGGCTTCGTAGATGCGCATGCCGCCGATGTCCGGGTTGATGCCAAAGCCTTGGCCGACGGTGTCGCCGCTCCAGACAAAACGGATGTCGCGACGGGCCTGCGGCACACTGCGCAGGTGACCGAACCAGGGTTCGCTGGCCACGCCACTTTGGGCGTCTTCAAAGGACACGCGGTAGAAAATCGCCTGATCGGCCGGCAGTCCGGTCAACTCGACCCGCGCCGTGAAATCGGTACGGGCGTCGGCCAGCGGCGAGACGAAACGCCGAGGGTTGCCGAACTGGCTGCGGGTGTCCCATTCCACCACCATCCGCGCCGGACGGTCGCTGCGGCTCCAGATCATCGCCCGGTCGCCCAACAAGTCACCGGATTGCACGCCGTCCGTGAGCTGCGGACGATCCTTGACCGAAGCAATCACCGCCGGGGCCAGGCCGGGCAACAGCAAACCGGCGCCGACGGCTTGCATGACTCGACGGCGTCCCAGGTCGAATTCGCTCATGGTGTTCTCCCTTAAAAGGGAAACTTAAGCATGGCTGTATGAAACCGGTGTGACAGACACCGACCTCTGTGGCGAGGGAGCAAATCAGGCCTTGGCGGGTTCCAGCGCCAACTCCATCACTTCCGGGCGCTTGACCACCGCGTACACCACCGCCGTCAGCACGCTCCCGGCGACAATCGCCAACAGGTACAGCAAGGCATGATTGATCGCATTGGGGATCAGCATCACGAACAAACCACCGTGGGGCGCCATCAGTTTGCAGCCGAAATACATCGACAGCGCACCGGTCAACGCGCCCCCGGCAATGCTTGCCGGAATCACCCGCAACGGGTCCTTGGCGGCAAACGGAATCGCCCCTTCGGAAATGAAACACAACCCCAGCACCAACGCGGCTTTACCGGCTTCGCGCTCGGTCTGGGCGAACTTGCGCCGGGCAATGAAGGTGGCGATGCCCAGGCCAATCGGCGGCACCATCCCGGCGGCCATGGTCGCGGCCATCGGTGCATAACTCTGCGACGCCAGCAGCCCCACCGAGAACGCATACGCAGCCTTGTTGATCGGCCCGCCGAGGTCGACGCACATCATGCCGCCGAGCAATACCCCCAACAGAATCGCGTTGGTGGTGCCCATGCT
This sequence comes from Pseudomonas purpurea, assembly GCF_039908635.1. Lineage (NCBI taxonomy): Bacteria > Pseudomonadati > Pseudomonadota > Gammaproteobacteria > Pseudomonadales > Pseudomonadaceae > Pseudomonas > Pseudomonas purpurea. Next base: position 985,904 of record NZ_CP150918.1, on the reverse strand, counting down.
GTCGAGGAAATGGGTCAGCCCTTCGAGCAGCCCGGCCACCGGTTTGCCAACCACATAAATCATCACCAGGCCGGTGAACAGGCTCGCCAGCAACGGAATGATCAAGATCGGCTTCAGCGCCTCCAGACTCTGTGGCAACCGCGCATAACGGTTGATCGCCTGCGCCGCGTAACCGGCGATGAACCCGGCAATGATCCCGCCGATAAACCCGGCGCCCAATGTGCTGGCCAGCAAACCGCCGATCATCCCCGGCGCCAGGCCCGGACGGTCGGCAATCGAATAAGCGATGTAACCGGCCAGTAACGGCACCATCAGTTTGAACGCGGTGTCGCCACCGATCTGCATCAGCGCCGCCGCCAACGTGCCGGGTTCCTTGAACGCGGTGATGCCGAAGACAAACGACAAGGCGATCATCAAGCCGCCCGCCACCACCATCGGCAGCATGAACGACACACCGGTCAGCAGGTGCTTGTAGACGCCGGTCTTCTCTTGCCTGGCCGGGCCCTTGGCGCCAGTCGACGCGGTTTCTTGCGTGGCTTCGGCCAAGGCTTTGTTGAGGGTGGCTTCGGCCTGCTTCAGAGCGATGCCGGTGCCGCAGCGGTAGATTTTCTTGCCGGCGAAACGCTCGGTGGCGACTTCGATGTCAGCCGCCAACAGCACCACATCGGCGTCATTGATGGCCTGCGCGCTCAACGGATTGCGAGCGCCGACCGAACCCTGGGTTTCCACTTGCAGGTCATAACCCAAACGCTTGGCCGCTTGCTGCAAGGCTTCGGCGGCCATGAAGGTGTGAGCCACACCGGTCGGGCACGCGGTGACTGCCACCAGACGTGGCGCACGTTTGCCGAGGGTGACCGGCGCAACGGCGACTTGCGGTGCGACGTAGACCTGAGCCTCTTCAGCACCACGGCGCAGCACCGCGTCCACATCCTGCAAGGCCTGGGACGGTGTGCTCTGGAACAGGCGTTTACCGACGAACCGCGACTTATCCACAGCCCCGGTGCTGACTAGCAACACCCACTCGGCATCCTCAAGGGTCGCGGCGGACAACTGGCGTTCGGGGTGCGCCGCATCGTGCACTTCGACGCAGGTCATCCAGCCCTGACGCTGCGCGGCCGCCTCCAGCAAACGGGCGCACAGCACACTGGTGACCATGCCATTGGGGCAGGCAGTAACAATGGCTAACTTCATGACCAACCTCTTATTGTTCTGTCAGCGGGTGAACACGCACCCGTTGTTCGAGCTGCGCCAGTTGCGCGCTATCGCTGATCCCGAAACCGATCTGCGTGACCGCCAGGGCGGCAATCGCGGTGGCCGTGCGCAAGGTCTGTTCAGGCATCTCGGCGCTGAGCAGACCGTGCAGCATGCCCGCCAACAGTGAATCACCCGCACCCACCGTACTGGCCACACTGACCTTGGGTGGCGTGGCGTGCATCGCCGAGCCGACGCTGAACCAGTTCACGCCATGGGCGCCGTTGGAAATCACCACGTGTTCGATGCCCTGAGCATGCAAGCGGCTCGCCGCTTCGGCTTGCGCGGTCACCGAAACCACCTCGCAGCCCAGCGCCTCGGCCAGTTCTTCAGTGTTGGGCTTGATCAGCCACGGCCCCGCCGCCAGCCCCGCCCGCAAGGCTTCGCCGCTGGTGTCCAGGGCCACTTTCAAGCCTTTGGACTTGAGCCGCAGCACCAGTGCCTGCAACCACTGCGGGCTGACGCCACGGGGCAAACTGCCGGCGACCACCACCGCATCAAACCCCACGGCTATTTGATCCAGACGATCAAGCAACGCTTGCTGCGCTGCGGCATTGACCACTGGCCCAGGACCGTTCAAATCAGTGATGCGCCCGCCACTTTCCGCCAGTTTGAGGTTGCTGCGGGTTTCCCCCGGCACGCGGATAAACGCATCGACAAAACCACGCCGGGCAAACAACGCTTCGAACGCCTGTGGATTGTCTTCACCGAGAAAACCGCTGACCGTGACGTGATGCCCCAGATCCGCCAGCACCTGTGCAACGTTCACACCCTTGCCGGCGGCGTGGGTGTGCATGGTTTCGCTGCGGTTGACCTGACCGAGCGCCAACTGTGGCAACTGCACCGTGAGGTCCAGCGCCGGGTTGAGGGTCAGGGTTAAAATCTTCGCCATCACAGCACCTCCACTAATGCACGCACTTCGTTCGCGCTGCCCACGGCCAATGCCTGTTGGGCCAGCTGTTTTACCTGCGCAAGGCTCAGTTCGCGAACCCGCGCCTTGACCTCGCCGATGCTGCGTGCCGAGACGCTCAATTCGTCCACGCCCAGCCCCACCAGCACCGGCACCGCCAACGGGTCGGCTGCCAGCTCGCCGCACACACCCACCCATTTGCCATGGGCATGGGCGGCGCGCACGGTGATGTCGATCAGTTGCAGCACCGCCGGGTGCAAGCCATCGGCCTGGGCCGACAAGGTCGGGTGACCACGGTCGATGGCCAGGGTGTACTGCGTCAGGTCGTTGGTGCCGACACTGAAGAAATCGACTTCTTTGGCCAGGACCGGCGCCAGCAAGGCGGCCGATGGCACTTCGATCATGATCCCCAGTTGCAGGTCGGCCACCGGGATTTCCAGACGCAGGCGCTCGGTCATGTCCCGCGCCTGACGCCATTCATCGACGCTGCCGACCATCGGGAACATGATCCGCAACGGACGGTTGTCGGCAGCGCGCAACAAGGCACGCAACTGCGCTTCCATGATCTGCGGACGCTGCAAGGTCAGGCGAATACCGCGCACGCCGAGGAACGGGTTTTCTTCCTTGGCAATCGGCCAATATGGCAGCGGTTTGTCGCCGCCCACGTCCAGGGTGCGCACCACCAGCGGCCGCCCGGCCAAGCCATCGAGCACACGGCGGTACTCGGCTTCCTGGGTGGCCTCATCCGGGGCTTGCGGGTGGGCCATGAAAATCAGTTCGGTGCGCAGCAGACCAATGCCTTCGGCGCCCTGCTCGACGGCGCTGATCACGCCCGCGCTTTCGCCGATGTTGGCGAACACTTCCACCGCGTGACCGTCGGTGGTCAGCGCCGGTTGATGACGCTGCACTGCTGCGGCTTGCAGGCGTTGTTCACGGCTGTCGCGTTCTTCAGTGGCGCGCTGCAAGGTCGCGGCATCGGCGTCGACATGCAGCCGACCGCGTTGACCGTCGAGCAGCAACGGCGTGCCCGGCGCCAGCAGCAACACCGCCGCGCCAGCACCGACCAGCGCCGGAATGCCCAAGGCCCGGGCGACGATGGCGCTGTGGGCGGTGGCGCCGCCACGTGCCGTGAGAATACCGGCCACCCGAGTCGGATCTAGGCGTGCCACATCCGATGGACCGACCTCGTCCATCACCAGAATGTAAGGCTGATCCGGTTCGCTCGGGGTTTCAATACCGCACAGCTGCGCCAGCACCCGCCGACCGATGTCGCGCAAGTCGGCCGCACGCTCGGCGAGCAAGGCGTCCTGCAAGGCTTCCTGTTGTTTGGCTGCCGCCTCGATCACCGCCATCCACGCCGCTTCGGCGCTTTCGCCCTGTTTGAGGCGCGTGTCGACTTCGTCGGTCAGTTCCGGGTCGTCGAGCATTTCCTGATGGGTGATGAAAATTTCGCGAATCGCCTTGGCCTTGCTGCGCTGGATCAGCCCTTCGATGTCGCGGCGGACAGCGGCCAGTGCAGCTTTCAGACGCTCGCGCTCGATGGCCGTGGATTCGCCACGCAGCGGGTAATCAATCGCTTGCAGCACCTGAACATGGGCCGGACCAATGGCAATTCCCGGCGCGGCGGCGATGGCCTGGATCAGGCTGCCCGAGGCGGGAGCAAGCACGACCGTGGCGATGTCCGCGACCACCTCGCGCTGCGCGTTGATGGCCGGCAACGGTTCGACTTCTTCGCCCAGCCCCTCCTCGATGGCAGCCAACAACGCGGGCAACGCGTCTGCCGCGATACTCGGTTCGGCGATCAGCTCCAGCACCTGCCCACGCCGGGCACCTAGGCTGAGCAGTTTGCTCAGGCTCTTCACCGACACCGCGTTGTCCTGGCCGTCGACAAGCCTGACGCGAATCTCGCCGTCAAAACTTTTCGCCAATTGCGCGAGGATTTTCGCTGGCCGCGCATGCAAACCGTGGGCGTTGGCCAGGGCGATGCGGGCACTCGGCCAATCGGCCGGCAACTCACCGCCCAACACTTGCAGCACCGCGCGGCTGCTGGTGGCGCGGCCCAGTTCATGCCCGCGGCCTTCGATCAGCAAGGCGCAAAGACGTTCGAGCAACGCCTGATGGGCTTCACCCAGGCTCGCCAGGCAAAACAACCCGCTCAGCGGCTGGCCGAGGTAACGCATCGGTTTATCGGGGGTGACGAAGGCCAGTCCCGGCCGCTTGACCGTTTGTTCACTGTGCAACCACCACAATCCGTCGCCCAGCGGCAGCGCTTCGACTTGCTGCAATACCGCCGAGAAACCGTTGCTGACGCAGTCAGCCTGACGCAACAACCGGGCGCCGCGCCAGACCAGTTCTTCAAAGTCGTCGGCGGAAACCCCCAGGCCGATCATCTGTGCATCCAGCGCCAACTCCTGCGGCGCGCCTTGCAGCAGTTTCAGCAAGGCCTCGGCGGAACTGGCCCGGCGCAACGCCTGGCCCAGATCGGTTTCACCGAGGGCGCGAGTCAACAGTTGCAACAAGCGCAAATGCTCGTCGGATTTGGCAGCGATACCAATCGCCAGGTAAACGATTTGCCCGTCGCCCCAGTCCACGCCATCGGGAAACTGCAACAGCCGCACGCCGGTGGCAAACACCAGGTCACGGGTTTCGGGCGTGCCGTGGGGAATGGCAATACCTTGACCGAGAAAGGTCGAGCCCTGTGCCTCTCGGGCCTGCAAACCGGCGAGGTAACCGTCGGCCACCAGACCATCGGCCACCAGCGTGTCGGCCAGCAGGTGCAATGCAGCGGCTTTATCCACGGCCGACTGGCCCATGGATATCTGCTCCGGGGTGAGCTCAAGCATGCTTTCTCCTTTTTGGCGCGGTGATGCACCAGGTATTGTTTTGAATGAATCAGCTTAGGCTTTTATGTAGACACTCTTTGGCGGTTTCACGGCAGAACCGGCCAAAATAGCCAATAACGAGGAAAATACGCCTGCTGAAACGTTTAATCTAGATGAATGACTACGTTACTCGATAATCTTCAAGGCTTGAAGTCCAACGCATCGGATGCGCTGCGACAATGGTCGCCTGCCCTAATCGGGTAGGATTGGACAAAATGTCGGGGCAAGCTCGAAAAACAAGGAACTCCCGGGTTGAAACTCAGTGATATTGCCCAGTTGGCCGGTGTGTCCGTCACCACCGCCAGCTATGTCATCAATGGCAAGGCCGAACAGCAGCGCATCAGCAGCGCCACCGTCGAGCGCGTGCGCGCGGTGGTCGAGCAGCATGGCTTCACGCCTAATCCTCAAGCGGCCGGGTTGCGCAGTCGGCACACCCGCACGCTGGGGTTCATTCTGCCGGACCTGGAAAACCCCAGTTACGCGCGAATCGCCAAGCTGCTCGAACAAGGCGCCCGGGCGCGGGGCTATCAGTTGCTGATCGCCAGCTCCGACGATGCGCCGGACAGCGAACGGCAATTGCTGGCGCTGTTTCGTGCACGCCGCTGCGATGCGCTGATCGTCGCCAGTTGCCTGCCGGCCGGCGACGACAGCTACCGCCAGTTGCAGGCCAAGGGCATGCCGGTGATTGCCATCGACCGGGTCATGGAGCCTGAGCATTTCTGCTCGGTGATCAGCGATGATCGCGAAGCCAGCCTGCACCTCACCCGCAGCCTGTTGCAACCGGCACCCCGGCAGATCGCATTGATCGGCGCACGCCCCGAGCTGAGCATCAGCCAGGAGCGGTCGGCCGGGTTCAGACAAGCGCTGGAGGGCTTCGAAGGCCAGGTCCTGATCGAACACGGCGAGTCTTTCAGCCGTGAATGCGGGCGCCAGTTGATGGAAGAGCTGCTGCAACGCCTGGGCCATTTGCCGGACGCGCTGGTGACCACGTCTTACGTGCTGCTGCAAGGCGTGTTCGATGCGTTGCACGACTTCCCGCTCAAGTCCCGCCCGCTGCGCCTCGGTACGTTTGGCGACACTCAGTTGCTGGACTTCCTGCCGCTGCCGGTCAACGCCATGGCCCAGCAACACCCGTTGATCGCCGACAAAGCCTTGCAACTGGCCCTCGCCGCTATCGAGGACGGCCAGTACCAGCCCGGCGTGCAAGCCATTGCACGGACCTTCAAGCAGCGCATTCGCCAGGACTGACCGTGGAGCTGATCGACAGCCACACCCATCTGGACTTTCCGGAGTTCGACGCCGACCGCCAGACACTGTTGGCGGACTGTCGCGCCCAAGGGGTGCGGCGGATGGTGGTGCTGGGGGTTTATCAGCGCAATTGGCAGCGCCTCTGGGACCTGGTGCAACGCGATCCCGACCTGCATGCCGCGTTTGGCCTGCACCCGGTCTACCTCGATGAACACCGCCCCGCCGACCTGACGGAACTCGGCGACTGGCTGACCCGACTGGCCGGGCATCGGCAACTGTGTGCGGTGGGCGAGATCGGTCTGGATTATTTCCTGGAGGCCCTGGACCGCCAACGCCAACAGGCGCTGTTCGAGGCACAACTGCAACTGGCAGCGGACTTCGCGCTGCCCGCCCTGCTTCATGTGCGGCGCAGCCATGCGGCGGTGATTGCGATGTTGAAACGCTTCAAGCTCAAGCGCGGCGGGATCATCCATGCCTTCGCCGGCAGCCAGGAAGAAGCCCGTGAGTACATCAAGCTGGGTTTCAAACTGGGCCTGGGCGGTGCCGCGACCTGGCCGCAAGCCTTGCGCCTGCGCAAGGTGATCGCTCAACTGCCGTTGGCGAGCGTAGTGCTGGAAACCGATTCACCCGACATGGCGCCCGCAATGTTCCCCGGCCAACGCAACAGCCCGGCTCACTTGCCCGCCATTTGCGCAGCGCTGGCCGACATCATGGCCATTCCCCCCGAGCAACTGGCCACCGCCAGCACCGCCAACACCTGTGAGTTGTTCAACTGGTAGTCAGTCGGCGTGCGCCCTGGCGGCTTGCAGGATCAGCGTCATGTGCTGCCGATGCCGGGCCAGGCGCATCACCACGAAATAGACAAAAACCGCGACCAGCGAAATGTTCAACTGCTCGACCACACTGAGCAAGCCCACCCATTCCAGCACCAGCGCCACCAACAGTGCAGTGGAAACCAGCACGATCATGCTCGCGCGCAGCATCGCCAGCGCATCCAGTGACTTGAAGCGCTTGATCTGCTTCGGGCAACTGAGCTGCAAGGTTTGCTGACAGTGGGAACAGGCAAAGGCCTCATTGATCGCAATCGCGTTGAGCTGCCAGGGCTTAAGCAGCAAGGTGATCTGGCAATGGGCACAGCGGCCCTTGATTCCAATGGGTGCAGCAGTCATACACGGACTCCCTCAGGGCAGTGGCGCGATAGCCAGCGGGTCGAAAGACGCGGATCTTCCATCATTGACGACAGAAAATCAGACCGAGAAGGAAAACAGGAAACAGCCCACACACAAAGTTAATAAGTACTACAGATTGTTCAGATCAAGACAACACCGAGAATTCAGCACTCCTTCGGCACCTGACCCAATTACACGCGAAACGCACTGATCAACTGCTTCAGTTGCACCACTTGTGCGGAGAGCGCCCGGCTGGCGTCTTCGGTCTGGTGCGCGCCCTGGGCGGTGCGCTCTCCGGCACGGTTGATTTCGACGATGTTCTGGTCGATGTCGTGGGCCACCGAGGTCTGCTGCTCCACGGCGGCGGCAATTTGCTGGTTCTGATCGACGATCATGCCCACCGCGCCGAGGATGTTTTCCAGCGCCTGCTGAACCTTTTCCGACTGCCCCACCGTACCGCTCGCAGTCTGGTGGCTGACGCCCATGGCCTTCACGGCCGCGCCGACGCCGCTGTGCAGCCGGGTGATCATCTGTTCGATTTCTTCGGTTGATTGTTGCGTACGCTTGGCCAGGGTTCGCACCTCGTCGGCGACCACCGCAAAACCGCGCCCCTGTGCACCGGCCCGAGCGGCTTCGATGGCCGCATTGAGCGCCAATAGATTGGTCTGTTCGGCGATGCTTTTGATCACTTCCAGCACGCGGCTGATGGATTGGCTGTCACTGGCCAGTTGATTGACGACTTGCACCGAGGAATCAATTTCGCTGGCGAGTTGCGCAATACTGCCCTGCTGCGACTCCACCAGGCCGCGGCCGCTGATGGTTTCGTCGTTGACGCTGTGGGCGCTGCTGACCGCCGCGGCCGCGCTGCGCGCCACTTCCTGGGCTGTGGCCGACATCTGATTCATTGCCGTGGCCACCTGCTCGATCTGACTGCGTTGACCGGCCACGGCCTGATTGCTCTGGGCAGACACCGACTCCACTTGCCCGGCCTGCCGCTCGACTTCGTTGACGGTCTTGCCCACCAATTCGATCAGGTCGTGAATCTTGGCCACGGTGCCATTGAACACCTTGCCCAACTCGCCCAACTCATCGCGGCTGTGAGCGGTAAAGGTCACGGTCATGTCACCCGCCGCCACTTTTTCCATCACCGCGCCCAGACGCTTGAGCGTGGTGCGGGTCGAGGCGTAAAAGCCGCCGTAGAGGTAAAAGATCAGCACGAACACCACCGTCAGGGCCGACGCCTGAAGGACCATGTGCGTGCGGTTCTGCTCCAGACGTTGCTGTAACTGAACATCGAGAAATTTCAGCGTCGCTTCATTCAATTGGTAAGTCTGGGCCATCAACTCGCTGACCTGATCGTAAAACGCGGGCCACGGTGCATCGAGGGTGTCGGCCATGACCACTTGCTCCTCGAACAGCTCGCTGGCCTTTTTCAGCGACGCCTTGCTGGTGTCGGCCAATGAAGAGAGGCGCTCGCGGGCCGCTGCACTGGAGCTCAGCGCGTCCTGCAACTTCAGTCCGTACTCGGCCTGGAGCCTTTCGATCTGCGCCAGCAGTTCATCGAATCGGGTGCTGGAAGACGAGTTGAGAAAGCCCTGCCCCAGGGAATAGGCCCCCATCGCCCGACCTTCGCCGAGGATCTGGGTAACGTGCGGAGTGACGCTGGTAATCAGTTCGCTCAACTGACGCATGTCGCTCTGGTTGTCGCGGCTCAGGCCGGCCTGACTGGCGATGATCTGACTGAAAATCTGCGCACTGCCGAGCAACTTTTCGATCAATGCGCTTTTGCTTTGCAGCGAGTTTTCGGCTTGCTGGGCCTTGAAGGCGCTGATCATTTCATCGCGTTTGGCGTCGAACACTGCGACCAGCTCGGGGTCGACGGTCATCGCCTTCAAACCTTGCAAGTGCTGCAGGATGGTCTGCTCAAGGGCGGCGATCTTCGTCTCGACATCGCCAGCCTTGCCGGACTGGCCGAGGCTGGCGTTGATCTGTACGAGGTTGTTCAGGGTTTCCAGGTCCCGCCGCAACGCCAAGCTGCTGCCCAACAGGTCCAGGCTCTGCAATTCGACCTGGGTGCCCTGGAACTCGCGATAGGAATCGCGGACCAGGTAGAAGTTGGTCACCAGCATCGGCAGTAAAAACAGCACGCTGATCAAGCTGAACTTCATGCCGAAGCTCAGTCGGTTCATCAGTGCGACAGCAGGATAGAGCAAGCTCTTCACTGGAAGTCCCCCTAGGATTTTTTATTTTTATTGGCAGGCGCAGCCGAATACAGCAGATAGCCACTATGGCGCGCTACTTCTGTATAGCTCAAATCAAAGGGAGGCTTTGTAACTTAAGGTTAACGGCGAGATACGGTTCATCTGGACAGATGAACCCTTGCGGCGAGGGCGCTTGCTTGCTCGCCACAATGAGGTTCACTTCAGCGTTGAGGTGGTTACGGCAGAACAGTCCACAACGCAAACCCGGCATACCAGAGCACGGCGGCACGCAGCAGCAGTTCCCAGATCCGGTCCAGGCTCATGAGGCCTTCCGGCCCCGTCACGGGTGGGGGAATTTCGCCAGCCACCAGGCCAACTTTCTCGATCAACTGCGCGGCACTGATGTTCCAGTTCAGCAGTTCGTGCAACATCACCCGGCTGACTGCGACGAAATTGCCAACCAACGCGAAACTGGCCCCCAGCAGGCGCACCGGCACCCAGTCAAAGGCATGGCGCAATTGACTGGCGCGCTCCGCCAGCGCCGTGTTCTTGCTGTGTTCAGCGGCCAGCGCCAGCAGGCGATAGCTCAGGGCGGCGACCGGGCCCAGCAGGAAATACCAGAAAATCACCGCAAAAAAACTCTGGTAGGCCTGCCACAGCAGGTGGGCTTGCACCCGCTCCAGCAGTTGCTCGCCGCTGTCGGCGCAAATATCCAGGTCACGTTTGGCGACATGCGACGCCGCTTGCAGGTCCTCGCGGCGCCAGGCATCGCGAAACGGCCCAAGACCGCCGAGCAAGTCACCTCGGCCCAGGCTGTAAATCACCACCAAAACGTGCACCGGCAAGGCCAGTAAACCGTAGGCCAGCGGGTCCAGCACCACCAGTAGCAACCCCAGCAGTACGACCGGCAACAACACCAGCAAGGCCAGCACTAACCAAGGTCGCCCCGTCAGCCGTGGGCTGGCTTCCAGTTTGGCCAGCTCACGCAACCATCCCTTGTCACGCTGCACCCGCTGACGCAAGGCCGAGAACTTCTCGATCCAGACTGCCAGCAGTAACACCAGAAAACTCATTGTCCTTCCCCTTTTTCCAGAGCTGCGCGATAGCGCGCCCAGTCAAACGCAGGTCCCGGGTCAGTCTTGCGACCAGGAGCGATATCGCTGTGGCCACAAATCCGCTGCGCGGTAATAGCCGTGAAGGCGTTCTGCAATTGCCGGGTCAGGGCAATCAACGCCTGATACTGAGCGTCAGTGAACGGCAGATCATCCGTGCCTTCCAGTTCAATGCCCAGGGAAAAATCATTACAGATGTCACGTCCCTCAAAGCACGAAACACCGGCATGCCAGGCGCGCTCGAGACAGGAGACAAACTGAGTGACCGCGCCGTCACGTTCGATCAGAAAATGAGCAGACACCCGCAGCTCGGCAATCCCTTCAAAATAGGGATGTTCCGTGACATCCAATCGATTCTGGAAGAATTCCTGCACTTTGCCAGTGGCAAACTGTGCCGGAGGCAAACTGATGTTGTGGATCACCAGCAGGGAGATTTCGCCTGAAGGGCGCGCATTGAAGTTGGGTGACGGGCAGTGGCGAACGCCCTGGCACCAACCACTCGCGGAGTCCAGCTGCATACAGGTTCCTTCAACGACGCCTTTGATGCCGCCAGTATGCCGTGATCCACCGTCAGGTTGCGATCACTTGCCGTGATTGAGTCGGCGCAGGTTGCCAATCACCGACTCCAGCGCGCGATCGAACAACAACGCATCATCCAGCGCCCGGACCGTGCCACGGCGCAATTCCAGCGCCAGCCCGGTACGACTGCGCTCCAGCACCTTCATGCCGGTGCGATTGACGAAGATGTATTTGCCCGTCGGCTGGATGATCGCCGCCAACTTGCAGCGCAGGGTGTTTTCATCGTCTTCCTGAAACTCGACCCAGCACCCCAGGCGCAACTGGTCGACCTGCTGCAACCCGGCATCATCCACTGCCAGGCCCGCGCCAACGCTTTCGGCCGGGCCTTCGTCGGCGGTGGGCAGCACAATCTGCTGCAACACTTCGATCATCACCGGCAAGTCGCTGACACGCTGTTCAACCGGACGCTGCTCAGGCGCCTGGGCCGATTGCTCGAACAGGTGCACATGCAGGCCTTCGAGTTCGCTGAAAAACTCGCTGGTGGCAAACGGATCGAACGCCGCGCTGCTCAGCCCATTGCGCAACGCCTTGAGCAACCCCGGCACCAGCGCCAACAGGTGCAGGCTGGCATCGGGATCGACATGGCGCTGAACGCTCCAGATCAACTGGTCCATGGTCTGCACGCCCGCCCGCCATTCGGCCGACTGTTCGCCATGCTTGAGGCAGGTCAACAGCAGTACCTTGCTCCACGCCTCCTGGACAAAATTGACCACCGCCTGCGGCAGCACTTTACCCAGCAAGGCCTGATTCAATGCCTGCTCGACCCGCTGGCGCGCCAGTTCAGCCTTGGCCCGGCCTTCTTCGGCGTCGCGGGTACGTTGCTCCAGCAACTCGCTGCGACGACGCTCGTCGCTGGTGAAGGTCAGGAAGTCGTTCAGCAGCTCGGAGAATATCGCCGGATCGTCACCGAAGTCGTTCAGCAAGCGTTGCACCACTTGTTCGATACGCACGTACAGGCTGTCACGCTGATGGTCATCGCACGCGCCCCAGCCCATGGCCGCAGCAGCGATTTCATTGAGCAGGCGGCGAGCCGGGTGATTGCCACGGCTAAAGAAGCTTTTGTCGAGCACCGCGACTTTCAGCATCGGAATTTGCAGGCGACCGATCAACGCCTTGAGCGAGTCCGGCAGGTTGCGGTCATCGAGAATGAATTCAAAGAGCATCGCGATCAGGTTGATCACGTCCTCGTCAGCCACCCCGACCACCCGCGACTTACCACTCTTGACGCTGACCCGCGTGAGCAACTGCTCCAGCTGGTTGCGCAGGTCGAAGTCCTCGACGGCGGTCGACGCTGGCACATATTGCTGCAAGTGCGAGAGCAGGCGCAGCAGGTCGCGGGTCGAGATCGGCTGGGTCTGCGCGCTGGCCTCAAGGGTCGGCGCCACACTGCCGCGCACGTGAAAAAGCAGTTCCTGCAACGCTGCGAAGACTTCCTGCACGCTGTCATCAATCTGCGTGCTGCCTGACTTGCTTGCGCTGTCATGGGATGCGGCGTGCACGCTGGCAGCCGAACGATCCGCGGCACGGCGTGCCGGCGCAGCCTTGAGCTCGGGCAACACCCCCGTGGCGATCAGTAACTGGTTGGCTTCGGCATAGAGCTGGTCGGCGTCGCTGAGCACGTAGCGTTCGAACAGCTTGAGGATGATCAGCTTGACCTTGATCTCCACGCCCAGGTTGCGCCCGGCCTGCAAAAAATACTCGCAGAGCATCGCCGGGCCCATCGGGTTGTGCGAGTCGTCCAGCGGCTTGCCCAGCAACGCGCCCAACCGGGCCGTCAATTGGCCGAGGGCCAAGCCGTCGCGGTTGAGCACCTTGGCGACCATGGCCTCCAGGGCCACCGCCCGCTCCAGATCGTCGCTGGGGAGCTGGGTCGACGGGTCGTAGATCATCGACAGCAGCAACGCACTTTGGCTGAGGTCATAACGGGCCAGGCCGACGAAAGCCTCGAAGAACTGCTCCAGGAAACCCCGCTCGATGCTTTTGCGCTTGAGGCGCAAGTCGCGCATGGCTTCAAAGAACGTGTTCTGGTCGACATTGTTCTGCGCCCGGTCAGCCATTTCGAACAAGGTGTCGTCAGCGTTATCGAACAGTTCCTGCAAGCCGTGGCGCAACTGCTGGGCAGCCTTGTCGCGTACCTGAAGCAGAATCACCGGCAGGCGGGCGAGCGGCGAAGGGCTCGCCTGATCGGTAGCCGCCTTGTGTAAAGGCACTACATTCCCGTCGTTGTGCATCCAAGCCTCCTGAAAGGGGTGATTCTTCGGTTCGATATGAAAGATCGGCAACGCCGCACACGCTCACAGCCGGCTCACAACGCAATCGTGACGCACGGCGCTGCATTTCAATTATCGGGAGCCAAAGGGACGTCAAAGCTATGACGTCAAACGCAAGGCGCGATTATCTTGCAAAAGATATCCCGAGTGCCAGCGGACTCTGCGTTTCTCGGTGAAATAGATCCGAACAAGGGACCTTCGCAAGGCTGCGAAGATTCGGTCGAGCCGACCAAATGCAGGTTGCAGCGCCTGGTGATGCGCGTCGGTGCCTTGGGTTCGCTCCCGGCATGGCCCTATAATCGGGCCACTTTGTTTGTGGAGCCCGTTATGCCGAATCTACGCCTCGCCGATTTGACCGCCGAAATCGAAGCCAACGTGCGCCGTGCGTTGCTGGAAGACATCGGCAGCGGCGACATCACCGCACAATTGATCCCGGCCGAGCGCCTGGCCAAAGCCACCATCATCACCCGTGACGCGGCCGTCATCAGCGGCACCGCATGGGTCGATGCCGTGTTTCGGCAACTGGACCCACGCGTCGCGGTGCACTGGCAAGTGTGCGACGGCGAGCGTGTGACTCCCAATCAGCCTCTGTTCCATCTCGAAGGCCCTGCCCGTTCACTGTTGACCGGCGAGCGCAGCGCGCTGAACTTTCTGCAACTGCTGTCTGGCGTGGCGACGCGCGCGCAGTATCTGGCGGACTTCGTCGCCGATACCCAGGTGAAATTGCTGGATACGCGCAAAACCCTGCCGGGGCTGCGCCTGGCGCAAAAGTACGCCGTGACCTGCGGCAGTTGCCACAATCATCGCATTGGCCTGTATGACGCCTTCCTGATCAAGGAAAACCATATCGCCGCCTGTGGTGGCATTGCGCAAGCCATTGCAGCCGCGCACAAGATCGCTCCCGGCAAACCTGTAGAAGTTGAAGTGGAGAGCCTGACGGAACTCAAGGAAGCCCTGGCGGCCGGTGCCGACATCATCATGCTGGATGAGTTGAGCCTGGACGACATGCGCGAAGCCGTGCGCCTGAATGCGGGCAAGGCGAAACTGGAAGCCAGCGGCGGCGTCAACGAAAGTACTTTGCGCCCGATCGCCGAAACCGGTGTGGACTACATCTCGATTGGTGCGATGACCAAGGATGTGAAAGCCGTGGATTTGTCGATGCGCCTCAGTATCTGAGGTAACTACAAGCGGCAAGCTACAAGCCTCAGCGGTTGCTTGCCTGACTTGTAGCTTATCGCTTGAAGCTTGAAGCTGTTTTCAAACCACCAGATTATTCATCTCGCAGTACTCTTCCCACTCGACACCCAATACCTCGGCCGCCTCCTTGTGCAGCGCCAGGCGCGCGGCCTCGTACTCTTCCGGGCTCGAGGTGTACTTGAGCGTCAGCTCCCAAGGCTGCAGGCCCTGAGCCTCGGCTTCATCTTCGAACGCCCACTGAATCTGGTCTTTCTGGTCGTCCGGACTCAAGTCCTTGATCTCATCCATCAATTCGGGTGCATCCAGCGCGTACTTCTTCAGCGCTTCTTCGTGTCTTGCTTCTTGGCTCAACTCTTTAACGGTCATGGCGTTCTCGCTGATCTGGGAATGGAAGATGGATCTGGATCATCAAGGATCTCTCTGACGCAAAAACCGGCTTAGGCCCGGTCTATCTGGCCTTCAGAACCATTCTGGATCATTTGAAAACTGCTGGGTGGTGCTCAGACAGGCTTCGAATATAGGACGTTTGAGGGACTATTCACATGGCTCTTTACATCAATCCCACAAAAAAACCTGTCCGTTGGGCAGCCGAAGCCAGGGGAACATAAACCTGAAATCCAAGTCATAGCGATGTGCCATATCGGCACTTCACAAGGAACCCCAGTGATGCGCAGTTTCCCGAAGTTTCCGGCCAGCCTCCTCGCCACTGCTTTGCTTGGCAGCATGGTATTAACCAGTGCCGCTCAGGCCGCTGTTGAGGTCACCTCCGACCCTGCTTCCTACAACGACAAAGTCTCTGCCATTCACAACTCGTTCGGCAAAGACACGCTGGTCAGAACCAGCGTCAGCATCGATGACCTGGAGAACATGCAGAAGACCGTGAAAGCCAATGCCGCCGAACTGGAAAACCAGAAACGGACGATTAGCGATCAGGCCCGCCTCATCGAAGAGCTCAAGCGTAGCAGCGGTTCCAGTTCCAGCTCGAACAACAGTGAACTGTCCAACCTCAAGCGCACGGTCAGCGAGCAGGAACGCGACCTGAACAACCTCGGCAAGCAGGTGGAAGACCTCAAGCGCAGCAGCGGCTCCAGCTCGAGTTCAAGCTCCAGTGAACTGTCGAACCTCAAGCGCGAAGTCAGCGATCAAGATCGCACAATCGATCAGCTCAAACGCACGGTCGAGGACCTGGGCAGGAAGGTGAAATAACGTTCGTCCCGCAGTGATGATGAGGTGCTTCGTAGCCATCTCGAGAGAGGTGGCACAAGCAGGAATTGCATGTAAACCAGATAACCTACACAGAGTGAACCTTACCCGCTGACCGCCAAGCCGCTGTACTGACCCATGTACTTTTCCGGCTTGGCTGGGTCCGCCCGCAGCAGAGATGCTGATCGATCATAAGGCGCCACAGTGATCAATCAGGTCGCAGCCACTGACGTCCTGTCGTCCGAACATACCCACTGTGCTGTTGAATCAATCCAGATACGCGTAGGATAGCTGCGCCCTTGATGTAGGCGAATTGACATTTGGAGTTCACCGCAGGATGACGTCCCTCGCCGAAACGGCTAAAAACTTGAGCGTTCCTCAATTTATCCAGCCGAAGTATCGGGCTGACATAGACGGCCTACGCGCATTAGCAGTCCTTGCTGTTCTGCTATTTCACTTTGATCTTGGAGTGCCTGGCGGATATGTTGGGGTAGATGTCTTTTTTGTAATCTCTGGCTTCTTGATAACTGACACCATTAGAAATTCAATCACTCAAAACAGATTTTCATTTCTAAGTTTCTATACCAGAAGACTTTTACGCCTGCATCCCGCATTGCTGGCAACCATTGCCGCGAGTCTGTTGACTGGCTTCCTGATCATGGACCCAGCGTCATTAAGCAAGCTGGCGTCGTCCGCTAAATACTCGCTGCTATCAGCATCAAATTTCTATTTCTTCAACAGCCAGGGTTACTTTGAAGAAACCGCAAAGATGCAACCACTGCTCCACACCTGGTCTTTATCCGTGGAGTGGCAATTTTACCTGGTATGGCCATTGATAGTATGGGGATCCCTTAAGGTATCCAACAAGTTCCTGGCCATTGTGCTTGCGATCTTGACCATAGTGTCCGTAGCTTCATCGCAAGCAATGCTCTCCATAAACCCCTCAGCCTCATATTACATGATGCCTTTTCGTGTATTTGAGCTTTGTATAGGTGCATTCCTGGTCCTGCTGAATGACAAAAGATCAGGCGTACCACTTGAGAGACTTGTGTTTGCCGCAGGCATCATCACAATCATTGCGGCTTCGTTTTTACTGAAGCATGACTCCCTGTTTCCAGGCCTGCTCGCCCTTGCTCCCTGCCTGGGTGCAGCGGCGTGTATATATGCAGGCCGGAGCGATTTAGGGGCGCTGACCAGGAACAAAGTTGCCGTCTACATCGGGAAAATTTCGTACTCTGTTTACTTGGTACATTGGCCAATACTGGTTTTTTACAAATATTATATTTTCCGAGAAATAACAGTATCCGAAAGTGCCTGCCTGCTTCTGGCCTCACTGGTCGCTGGCTCGGCCATGCACCACCTGATTGAAAACATCTTCGTCAGTAAAAAGAGCCGAACGATGATCATCGGCACCGTCGTTGTCGTGATAGCAACATCGGCAGGCGTGTACGGCTCAAGGGAGATCATTAAACACCAAGGGCTGTCATACCGACTCCCGAAAGCTTACATGGAGATGGCCTCTCGACCGGCAGAGTTCCACCGAACCAACTATGGCGGGGACGGCTATGAACTTGACGCATCAATTGGAGAGCAAAAGAGCACACCTGACTACCTTATCGTGGGTGACAGTTTCGCCCTTCAATACATGAGCGGTCTTGATAAAATCCTGCACAATACAAAAAAACAAGCGCGAGGATTCTTTGCACACGGCTGTTACATCTCAAGAGACTATATAAGAATAAACCAGGGGATCATCAGTCCTGACTGCAAGGCGATGTACAAGACCCTGATGGATTCGACCCAGGGAAACAATACGCCTGTGATGTTCGCCCTGCATTGGGTTGGCTACTCCGACTACATCAGCGACAACGCATCAAACCCTGTAAAGTTCAATTCAAATGAAGAATATGAAAACTTCATCATCAAGAACCTGTCCGAGCTACGCAAAGACCTTGGCGACAGAAAGCTTGTTCTCGTTGGCAGCCCACCCTACAGGTATGGTGCCTCTTCTCTTATGTCGTGCCTGCTACGGCCGCACATGATAAGCCAGCCTTGCGACTCATTCATTTACTACCCGACCGAAGTGTCCGCCGCATACTCTATAAACAATAAAATCAGAGAGTTTGCAAACAACACACAAAACACATACTTCGTTGCGCCATCAGATGCGATTTGCACAAAAGGAACTTGCTCTCCTTTTGTGGGCCGTGACCTTGCCTACTCTGACATGGTTCACCTTTCAAAAAGCGGATCATCGGCAGTATCCGAACTCATCATTAAAGCCCTTGAAGATAGCCCCTCAGCTACCCAGCCTTGAGTAGCTCAGCAATATAAATCGGCACTCAACCGAGTGCCGTATTCCTGAAAGTCCGGTTTGATAACAGGTCAATAGCCAGCCTGTTTGACATCCATGTGTTGAAGTCACGGTCCTGCACATATGCTTCCATCACTTGAAGGGGTAGGTGCAGTGCAACGCACTAAATGCTGAAGACACATGAGAGTGGTTGACCCGAGCCGACAATGCGCGCGACCATGGTGCATCGAGAAGGCCTGATATAGCCCAAGAGAGCAGGGTGGTGCCCGAGACAGGAGTTGAACCTGCGACCTTCGCGTTACGAGTGCGCTGCTCTACCGACTGAGCTACACGGGCAGTGGGCTAAACCTAGCACAGGTTTGGCATGCCGCAACCGCAAGTACCTTTTCGGTTTGCTGCAGGCAAAAAAAGGCCCCGCAGTTTTCACTGCGGGGCCTTTTTACAACGTTGAAACAATCAAGCGGGGGTGATTAAACGCCCGATGCCTTGGCTGCTGCTACGTCTTTGATGGACAGCTTGATACGACCGCGGTTGTCCACGTCCAGTACCAGCACTTCCACTTCCTGGCCTTCTTTCAGGATGTCGGTCACTTTCTCGACGCGAGCATCGCTCAGCATGGAGATGTGAACCAAACCGTCCTTGCCCGGCAGGATGTTCACGAATGCGCCGAAGTCAACGATGCGCTCAACCTTACCGACGTAGATCTTGCCGATTTCGGCTTCAGCTGTGATGCCCAGAACGCGCTGACGTGCCGCTTCAGCCGCTTCCTTGGTTTCGCCGAAGATCTTGATCGAACCGTCGTCTTCGATGTCGATCGAAGCCTTGGTTTCTTCACAGATCGCACGAATGGTCGCGCCGCCTTTACCGATGACATCACGGATTTTGTCGGTGTCGATCTTCATCGCGATCATGGTCGGAGCGTTTTCCGACAGTTCGGTACGCGACTGGCCAATGATCTGGTTCATCTGGCCGAGGATGTTCAGGCGCGCTTCCAGGGCTTGGCCCAGAGCGATCTCCATGATTTCTTCGGTGATGCCTTTGATCTTGATGTCCATCTGCAGCGCGGTAACACCTTTGGCGGTACCCGCTACTTTGAAGTCCATGTCGCCCAGGTGGTCTTCGTCACCCAGGATGTCGGTCAGGACGGCGAACTTCTCGCCTTCTTTAACCAGACCCATCGCGATACCGGCAACCGGTGCCTTCATCGGAACGCCAGCGTCCATCAGGGCCAGGGAAGCGCCGCAGACCGAAGCCATGGAGCTCGAACCGTTGGACTCGGTGATTTCCGACACAACACGGATGGTGTACGGGAACACGTCGGCAGCCGGCAGCATGGCCTGAACCGAACGACGGGCCAGACGGCCGTGACCGATTTCGCGACGACCAGCGCCACCCATGCGACCACACTCACCTACCGAGAACGGAGGGAAGTTGTAGTGCAGCATGAACGGGTCTTTTTTCTCGCCTTCCAGGGTGTCCAGCAGCTGTGCGTCACGGGCAGTACCCAGAGTCGCGACTACCAGAGCCTGGGTTTCACCACGGGTGAACAGTGCCGAGCCGTGGGTCTTCGGCAGAACACCGACTTCGATGTTCAGCGGACGTACAGTGCGGGTGTCGCGACCGTCGATACGCGGCTTGCCGTTTACGATGTTTTCGCGAACGGTGCGGTATTCGATTTCGCCGAAAGCCGCTTTGACTTCGCTGGAAGAAGGCTGGCCT
Source organism: Pseudomonas purpurea (assembly GCF_039908635.1). Classification (NCBI taxonomy): domain Bacteria; kingdom Pseudomonadati; phylum Pseudomonadota; class Gammaproteobacteria; order Pseudomonadales; family Pseudomonadaceae; genus Pseudomonas; species Pseudomonas purpurea. Next base: position 965,849 of record NZ_CP150918.1, on the reverse strand, counting down.
TCTTCACCGGACAGCTTGGCAACCACCTGGTCTTTCAGTTCGCCCAAGCGAGCGTAACGGTCGGCCTTGATGGTGATGGTGTAAGCCTGGGAGATCGCTTCACCGAACTCGGCACGGATAGCGCCCAGCAGTTCGGTGGCTTCAGCCTGAGGAGCCCAGGTCCAGGTTGGCTTGGCAGCTTCGGCAGCCAGCTCTTTAACCGCGTTGATCACAACCTGGAACTCGTCGTGAGCAAACAGTACGGCGCCCAGCATCTGGTCTTCGGTCAGCTCTTTGGCTTCCGATTCAACCATCAATACCGCTTCCGAAGTACCGGCAACGACCATGTCCAGGCTCGATGCTTTCAGTTGCTCGTAAGTCGGGTTCAGCAGGTAGCCGGTGCTTTCGTGGAACGCAACGCGTGCTGCGCCGATCGGGCCATCGAAAGGAATGCCGGAGATGGCCAGCGCAGCCGAAGTACCGATCATCGCAGCGATGTCCGGATCGGTCTTTTTGCTGGTGGAAACGACGGTGCAGACAACCTGCACTTCGTTCATGAAGCCTTCCGGGAACAGCGGACGGATCGGACGGTCGATCAGTCGGGAAGTCAGGGTTTCTTTCTCGGAAGGACGGCCTTCACGCTTGAAGAAACCGCCAGGGATCTTACCGGCAGCGTAAGTTTTTTCCTGGTAGTGAACAGACAGAGGGAAGAAGCCCTTGCCTGGATCGGCTTGCTTGGCACCGACTACGGTCACCAATACGCTGACGTCGTCGTCAACGGTGACCAATACTGCGCCGGAGGCCTGACGGGCGATACGGCCAGTCTCGAGGGTAACGGTCGACTGACCGAACTGGAATTTTTTGATTACCGGGTTCACGGTGTCCTACCTTCTTTGTGGCTCTTGGGGGAACTGGTTTTCTTGCGAAATTCTTGCGAAATTCTTGGGCAATGTCGGGAATCGGCCCGGCCTTGATTGTCCAGGTAAAACGGCTGTCCAGATAAAACTTGAGGCTGGGAGCCTGCCATGCGCCGGCGGGAAACCCACTGACACACGGCAAACAACCAACCTCTAGCGCAATCGCTTATTAGCGACGCAGACCCAGGCGAGCGATCAGAGCGCTGTAACGGCTCACGTCCTTGCCTTTCAGGTAGTCCAGCAGCTTACGACGCTGGTTTACCATGCGGATCAGACCACGACGGGAGTGGTGATCTTTACCGTTGGCCTTGAAGTGACCTTGCAGTTTGTTGATGTTGTGGGTCAGCAGTGCAACTTGCACTTCTGGAGAACCAGTATCACCAACAGCTTGCTGGTAGTCAGCTACGATTTGGGCTTTTTCTTGAACGTCGAGAGCCATGAGGCAATCCTTTTATCAGGAAACTGTTTCAGAAAAACAGTTTCAACAGGCCAGGGACAAATCCCTGTATCTATAAATGAGTAGTGACCGTGCCTGTTAACAGCCACCCTCGCCAGCCTGCTGTTACGCAGGCTGGTTTCGGTCATTCCGACCGAATCAAACGACGCGGCGCAATGCGCCCGTCTTCGCTCACTTCACCGATACCGATGAAACGACCATTGTGATCCTGTACCCGTACCATGCCAAACTTCGGTGCATCCGGGGCGCGTACCGGCTGGCCGTTTAGCCAGTAGAACGAGCTGTGCTCCGAGAACTGCAACAGTGGCCAATCCAGCAGGCCGCTGTCCGATGGCATCAGGAAGCGGTCGACCGCTTCGTTGCCGCCTTCGGCATGTACTGCTTCCAGCTCTTCGAGCGTGACCGTCTGGGCCAGGCTGAATGGACCGGCCTGGGTACGTCGCAGTTGTGCAACGTAAGCGCCACAGCCGAGCTGTTCACCAATATCCTCCACGAGGGTCCGGATATAGGTGCCTTTGCTGCAATCTACGGCGAAGCGCGCAGTATCACCTTCAAAGGCCAGCAATTCCAAGCGCGCAATAGTAACAGAACGCGGTTCACGCTCCACCACTTCACCTGCACGGGCCAGTTTGTACAACGGCTGACCGTCACGCTTGAGAGCGGAGTACATCGGCGGTATCTGACTGATTTTCCCACGAAAATTTGGCAAAACCGCTTCGATATCGGCGCGACCAACGGTCACCGGGCGCTCCTGCAAAACCTCACCTTCGGCATCGGCCGTGGTGGTGGTCTTGCCCAATTGCGCCAGGGTTTCATAACCCTTGTCGGAATCGAGCAGATATTGCGAGAACTTGGTCGCCTCACCGAAGCACAGCGGCAACACGCCGGTGGCCAACGGATCAAGGCTACCGGTGTGTCCGGCCTTCTCGGCGTTCAGCAACCAGCGGACCTTCTGCAAGGCTGCATTGGAGGTGAACCCCAGCGGCTTGTCGAGCAGGATGATGCCGCTGACGTTACGACGGATACGTTTGACCTGAGCCACCGATTACTCCTTGGTGTCTACGGGTTCTGCCGCGACCGGGTGCTGATTGTCCTCAGCCACGGCGCGCTCGATCAATGCCGACAGATGAGCACCACGCACGACGCTTTCGTCGTAGTGGAAGTGCAGCTGTGGAACGCTGCGCAGCTTCATCTCGCGAGCCAACTGCATACGCAGGAAACCGGCGGCCGAGTTCAGCACCTTGATGCTTTGGGCGATATCTTCGGCGCTGTCCTGGCCCATCACGGTGATGAAGATCTTGGCGTGACCGACGTCACGGCTGACTTCAACAGCGGTAATGGTGACCAGGGCCGACGCGCGGGTCTTTGACTTCACGACGGATCAACTGTGCCAGCTCACGCTGCATCTGATCGCCGATACGTTGGGTACGGCTGTATTCTTTTGCCATGTCTTGTTACCTGTTACTGCCTCACGGTGAAACCCGTGGGTCTGAAAGCGGCAAACGCCCGGCCTGACAAAAGCCAGACCGGGCGTTGCGTTTAGAGTCCTGTTGATGCGCCGTGCATTTTCATGCGGCTGCCCATCAAGGCTCTTGAAGTGCGCGAGTTAGAGGCTGCGAGCAACCTGAACCTTCTCGAAGACTTCGATCTTGTCACCGACTTTAACGTCGTTGTAGCTCTTCACGCCGATACCGCATTCCATGCCGGCACGTACTTCGGAAGCGTCATCCTTGAAGCGACGCAGGGATTCCAGCTCGCCTTCGAAGATAACGATGTCTTCACGCAGTACACGGATTGGACGGTTACGGTGCACAACACCTTCGATAACCATGCAACCGGCGATCGCGCCAAACTTCGGCGAACGGAACACGTCGCGGACTTCAGCGATACCCAGGATGTTCTCCCGAACGTCGCTGCCAAGCATACCGGTCAGGGCTTTCTTGACGTCTTCGATGATGTCGTAGATCACGTTGTAGTAACGCATATCCAGACCTTCCTGCTCGACAATCTTGCGAGCGCCAGCATCGGCACGCACGTTGAAGCCAAACAATACAGCGTTGGAAGCCAGTGCCAGGTTGGCGTCGGACTCGGTGATACCACCGACACCGCCACCGACTACGCGCACTTGCACTTCGTCGTTACCCAGGCCGTTCAAGGCGCCGTTCAACGCTTCCAGCGAACCACGGACGTCAGATTTGAGGACGATGTTAAGCGTCTTCTTCTCTTCCTGGCCCATGTTCTCGAAGATGTTTTCCAGCTTGCCAGCGTGAGCACGAGCCAACTTGACTTCGCGGAACTTGCCTTGACGGAACAGAGCCACTTCACGGGCTTTCTTCTCGTCGGCAACAACACTCATCTCGTCGCCAGCGTCCGGGGTACCGTCCAGGCCGAGAATCTCGACAGGGATGGAAGGACCGGCTTCCTTGATTGGCTTGCCGTTCTCGTCGAGCATGGCGCGAACGCGGCCATAGTTCGAACCGACCAGTACCATGTCACCTTGGCGCAGCGTACCGTCTTGAACCAGAACGGTCGCAACCGGGCCACGACCCTTGTCGAGACGCGACTCAACCACGACACCACGGCCAGGAGCCGAAGGAGTCGCTTTCAGTTCGAGAACTTCAGCTTGCAGCAGAACAGCTTCGAGCAACTCGTCCACGCCAGTACCGACTTTCGCCGAAACCGATACGAACGGGGTGTCGCCGCCCCACTCTTCCGAGGTCACGCCGTGAACCGACAGTTCGCTACGGATGCGATCGAGATCGGCGCCCGGCTTGTCGATTTTGTTCACTGCAACCACCAGCGGAACACCAGCAGCCTTGGCGTGCTGTACGGCTTCAACGGTCTGCGGCATTACGCCGTCGTCCGCTGCAACCACCAGGATCACGATGTCAGTCGCCTTGGCACCACGGGCACGCATGGCGGTAAACGCGGCGTGACCAGGGGTGTCGAGGAAGGTGACCATGCCGCGTTCGGTTTCAACGTGGTACGCACCGATGTGCTGGGTGATACCACCGGCTTCGCCAGCAGCTACCTTGGCACGACGGATGTAGTCGAGCAGCGAGGTCTTACCATGGTCAACGTGGCCCATTACGGTCACAACTGGCGCACGGGAGAAAGCCTCACCTTCAAACTTCAGGGACTCAGCCAGGGAATCTTCCAGGGCGGTGTCGCTGACCAGGGTCACTTTGTGGCCCAGCTCTTCAGCTACCAGTTGAGCAGTTTCCTGATCGAGTACCTGGTTGATGGTCGCTGGAGTACCCAGTTTGAACATGAACTTGATGATTTCAGCAGCCTTGACCGACATCTGCTGGGCGAGATCGCCAACAGTGATGGTCTCGCCGATCTTCACTTCACGCACGACAGGGCCGGTTGGGCTCTGGAAACCGTGGGCGTTGCGTTTCTTCAGCTTGGCCTTGCCACGACCACCACGACGGAAGCCATCGCTTTCTTCGTCGGTAGTACGTGGCGCAACCCGTGGAGCAGGTGCTTTTTCTTTGACCGAAGCGCGATGCGGAGCGTTTTTACGCTCACCATCACCCGCGCCACGACGGTTGTTATCGTCGGCACGTGGTTTGTCCGGACGACGTTGTTCGTCGCGTTTGCGAGCGTCAGCCGCTGGAGCAGCTGCTGCAACCGGCGCTTCACGCACTGGCTCGGCAACTGCAGCAGGTGCTGCAACAGCGTTGGTAGTCGCGGTTTGCGCAGCAGCAGGCTGACGGCGCGCGTCTTCTTCGGCGCGACGCTTGGCTTCTTCTTCAGCCTTCTGACGAGCAGCATTTTCTACTGCGCGACGTTCTTCCAGTTCGCGTTTGCGCTCGGCTTCGATTTCTTCCGGGCTGCGCTGTACGAAGACTTTCTTCTTGCGCACTTCAACGCTGATGCTTTTGCTGCCAGCAACACGCAGGGTGCTGGTGGTTTTACGCTGCAACGTGATCTTGCGCGGTTCTTCCACTTTCGCCTTGTGGCTGCTTTTCAAGTGAGTCAGCAGAGACTGCTTCTCACTGTCGGTCACATGTTCCTCGGCGGCGGTGTGCGGCAGACCTGCCTCACGCATCTGCTGCAGCAGGCGCTCTACCGGTGTTTTGACCTCATCGGCCAGTTGTTTCACCGTGACTTGCGTCATGCACTTCTCTCCTCAGGCCGCGCCTATTACTCGAACCAATGGGCTCGGGCGGCCATGATCAACTTGCCGGCACGATCATCGTCAATGCCGTCGATGTCGAGCAGGTCGTCAATAGACTGCTCGGCCAGGTCTTCGCGGGTAATTACGCCGCGCACCGCCAGTTCCATCGCCAAATCCTTGTCCATACCCTCAAGCGAGAGCAGGTCTTCGGCCGGATGGGCGTCTGCCAGCTTTTCCTCAGTAGCGATGGCTTTAGTCAACAAACGATCCTTGGCCCGAGCGCGAAGCTCGTTGACGGTGTCTTCGTCAAAGCCATCGATGTTGAGCATTTCTTCCAACGGTACGTAGGCAATCTCTTCCAGGCTGGTAAAGCCTTCATCAACCAGCACCTGGGCCAGATCTTCGTCGACTTCCAGCTCGTCGATAAAGTTGCGCAGGATGTCGCCGGTTTCTGCTTGCTGCTTAGCCTGGATGTCCGATTCGGTCATCACGTTCAGGGTCCAGCCAGTCAACTGGCTAGCCAGACGCACGTTCTGACCACCGCGACCGATGGCCTGAGCCAGATTGTCTGCGCCAACGGCGATATCCATTGCATGGGCATCTTCGTCAACGATAATTGCCGCAACCTCAGCCGGGGACATGGCGTTGATCACGAACTGCGCCGGGTTGTCGTCCCACAGGACGATATCCACACGCTCACCGCCCAATTCGCCGGACACTGCCTGGACACGCGAACCGCGCATACCAATGCAAGCGCCCTGCGGGTCGATGCGTTTGTCTTTGGAACGGACCGCGATCTTGGCGCGCGAACCCGGGTCACGGGATGCTGCCATTACTTCGATCAGGCCTTCAGCAATTTCCGGCACTTCGATGCGGAACAACTCGATCAGCATTTCCGGCGCAGTACGCGACAGGATCAGCTGCGGGCCGCGGTTCTCGGTGCGGATTTCCTTGAGCAGCGCACGCAGACGCACGCCAACCCGGAAAGTTTCGCGAGAGATGATGTCTTCACGGGCCAGCAACGCTTCAGCATTGTTGCCCAGGTCGACGATCACGTTGTCGCGGGTTACTTTTTTCACGGTGCCAGAGATGATTTCTCCCAGGCGCTCGCGATAAGCATCAACAACTTGAGCGCGCTCGGCTTCGCGAACCTTCTGCACGATGACTTGCTTGGCAGTCTGCGCAGCGATACGGCCGAACTCGATGGACTCGATTTTTTCTTCGACAACATCGCCGACTTGCGCGCCCGGATGCGTCTCCTGGACCTTGCTCGGCCAGGTTTCAACAGCCGGATCGTCCAGGTCTGCTTCTTCGACTACCGTCCAGCGACGGAAAGTTTCATAAGCACCGGTGTGGCGATTGATTTCCACACGCAGATCAACTTCGTCTTCAAAACGCTTTTTGGTAGCAGTGGCCAGAGCCAGCTCCAGCGCTTCAAAAATTACGTTTGCCGGTACGCCCTTTTCATTGGATACCGACTCAACAACCAGCAGTACTTCTTTGCTCATCGTACGCCTCGCCTTTCGCAAGCCATTGGATCCGCGGGATCCGCGTCTCAGTCAAAACTGGGAATAATGTTGGCCTTGTCGATCATATCGATCGGCAACAGGAACTCATGGTCTTCAACCTGCACCACGACGTCCTGCTCTTCTACACCGCGCAGAAGGCCCTGAAAGTTGCGTCGACCTTCAAAAGGCGAGCGCAGCTTGATCTTCACTTGTTCACCGGCAAATTTTGCAAACTGCTCAATAGTGAACAGTGGGCGTTCCATGCCAGGCGAGGAAACTTCAAGGGTGTATTCAACAGCGATCGGATCTTCAACATCCAGAACACCGCTGATCTGACGGCTGACAATGGCGCAGTCATCCACCAGTACGCCGCCTTCTTTATCGATATAAACGCGCAACATTGAGTGGCGACCTTGAGCCGAAAACTCAATACCCCAGCATTCATAGCCAAGGGCCACGACCACCGGGGCCAGCAAGGCCTGCAACTGTTCTAGCTTGCTCGACACCTGAACCCCCTAGTGCATGTATGTGCATGCTGTGCAGAATAAAAAAATGGGCGAAACGCCCATCCCTGAAACGCCGTCGAACAGCGGCGTTATAAAGTGTCCAGCTAACAAAAAGCCCCTTAAAAGGGGCTCCTGAAACTGGTTGCGGGGGCCGGATTTGAACCGACGACCTTCGGGTTATGAGCCCGACGAGCTACCAGACTGCTCCACCCCGCGACAAAGCTGGGGCGGAAGTATACGACCGATCCCTGACAGGGTCAATGTAACCTTCCACCTACAAGAAAGCCCGCAACAGCGGGCTCTCCTGATAATTGGTACCGAGAAGGGGACTCGAACCCCTACACCCTATGGGCACAACCACCTCAAGGTTGCGTGTCTACCAATTCCACCACCTCGGCAATACTACGTTTGAAACCCTTCTTACTTTTGCTCTTGAGCTGGAGGCACGTCAGTCGCATTGGTTGCCGACTTTTGCTCTTGAAGCACCGGTACATCATCAGAAGCCGGCTTTTGCTTTGGAACTTCCAACACCGCTGGATTTGGCAAACCTACTTGAGTCAGCTCATGAGCCTTCTCTTTAGCAAAGTAACCTAACCCTAAGCTGGTTATGAAAAAACCTGCGGCAAGTATAGCAGTAAACTTACTAAGAAAGGTAGAGGAACCTTGGCTTCCGAACACAGTATTTGAAGCACCTGCTCCGAAAGACGCGCCAGCGTCCGCACCTTTACCCTGCTGCAGCAATACGAGAGCAACTACGCCCAATGCACCCAGCAGATGAAAAACGACTACGACTGTTTCCAGCATTTTTTCAGTTTCCCGCGGCGCGACAAATCGCACCGAACTCATCTGCATTCAGGGAAGCCCCACCAATGAGCCCCCCATCGATATCCGGCATGCCGAACAGTTCGACCGCATTGGCCGCCTTCACGCTGCCGCCGTATAGAAGCCGCACACCTCGTGCGATTTCAGAATTCTCTGCCGCCAACTGCGCGCGAATGGCTGCATGCACATCCTGCGCTTGTTGCGGCGAAGCAGTCAGCCCGGTACCAATAGCCCAGACCGGCTCGTAAGCAATTACTGCCTTTGCAAATGCACCAACACCCAGCTCTTCGATGATACTGCCCAGCTGACGCCCGACAACCTCAATCGTTTTCCCGGCTTCGCGTTGCTCCAGGGTTTCCCCTACACACAACACCGGAATCAAGCCGCATGCCTGCGCCGCTGCAAACTTGCGATTCAGCACCCCGTCACGCTCACCCATAATCAGGCGACGCTCGGAATGCCCGACAAGCACCAGGGAACAACCTGCATCCACCAACTGACTCGGTGCAATTTCACCGGTCAATGCGCCTTGCATGGATTCCACCGCAGAGTTCTGCGCGCCGACCGAAATCGACTTTCCTTTCAAGCCATCAATCACTTGATTGATATGCAAGCAAGGCGGGAATACCGCGACATCAACACCGCTTGGCAAGGCCAGATGACGAAGGCCGTTGATCAGCTCAGCGACGCTGGCGCGGGTACCGTGCATCTTCCAGTTACCAGCTACCATAGGGCGACGCATGCTGTACCTCGTCGGTCAAAGTGGGCGCAGATGTTACCCAACCGCGCCATTACTGGCAAGCCGAAATCAGACAGAAACTTCAGCAACCAGCTTTGCCAGCTCTTCGGCGTAGCCGCGAACCAGCGTTTCGTCCTCGCCCTCGACCATGACACGCACCAAAGGCTCTGTCCCGGACTTGCGCAACAGCACTCGACCACGTCCCGCCATAGCCTTGGTGACGCGCTCGCTGGCCTCCTTGACTGCCGGATGCTCAACGGGATTTGCACCACCGCCAAAACGCACATTAATCAGAACCTGGGGGCACTTGCGCAGGGCTTGTCGAGACTGCGCAAGACTTTCATTGCGAGCCTTCAACGCCATCAGCACCTGCAAGGCTGCGATGATCGCATCACCCGTGGTGGTGTGCTGAAAGCACACAATATGCCCTGAGTTTTCGCCACCCACCTGCCAGTTACGCTCAAGCAGATCGGCAATCACATAACGGTCGCCGACATTGGCACGCACAAATGGAATTTTCAGCTCACCGAGCGCCAACTCCAGCCCCAGGTTACTCATCAGGGTACCGACGACACCGCCTTGCAGGCGATCGCGCTCATGCATGTCGCGAGCGATGATGAACAACAACTCATCACCATCAACAATCGCCCCGGTGTGATCGACCATCAATACGCGATCACCGTCACCATCGAAGGCAATCCCCAGATCGGCATGCTCGGCCAGCACCGCTGCCTGCAACTGCCCCATATGGGTTGAGCCACAGTCGTCATTGATATTCAGGCCATTAGGTTGCGCGGAAAGCACCGTAACCTGCGCCCCCAGCTCCCGGAAGACGCTCGGCGCGACTTTATAGGTAGCCCCGTGAGCGCAGTCGATAACAATATTCAGCCCCGCAAAACTGGTGCCGGTAGGCACGCTGCTTTTACAGAATTCGATATAACGGCCCGACGCGTCGTTGATACGCGAAACCTTGCCGATCTTGCTGGACTCGACAACGGTCATTGGCGTGTCGAGCAACTCTTCAATCATCAGCTCGACTTCATCGGGCAGCTTGGTGCCTTTCCCGGAGAAGAACTTGATGCCGTTGTCGTCGTGAGGGTTGTGCGAGGCACTGATGACGATACCGGCTTCTGCGTGGAAGGTACGAGTCAGGTAGGCGATAGCTGGCGTCGGCATCGGCCCCAACAACATCACATCGGCACCCGCCGACGTAAGCCCTGCCTCCAGCGCAGACTCGAACATGTATCCGGAGATACGCGTGTCTTTGCCAACCAGCACCTTGCAAGCACCCATGCTGCGGAACGCCATGCCTGCGGCCCAGCCGAGCTTGAGCATGAAATCAGGAGTAATCGGATATGTACCGACCCGACCACGAATACCGTCGGTGCCAAAATATTTCTTAGTCATAAGTGCTCCATCATTCTTATTCGGCTGATTCCACTGCTGCGATCATCCGTACAACATCTACTGTTTCGGCCACATCATGCACGCGCAAGATGCGAGCCCCCTTGATCACCGCCAGCGCCGCGAGAGCCAATCCGCCATGGAGGCGCTCTCCAACGGGGCGATTCAAGGCCTGCCCTATCATGCTCTTTCGCGAAACCCCAACCAACAGAGGTCGCCCCAAGGCATGCAGACTTTCCATGTGCTTGAACAAGCTTAAATTGTGCTGCAAGGTTTTGGCGAATCCAAAACCCGGATCCAGAATGATCCGCTCGGCAGGGATGCCAACTGCCTCACATTGAGCCATACGCTCGGCGAGGAACTCGCCAACCTCCCGACCTACATTCAGATAGTGCGGATCATCCTGCATATCCCCTGGCTCACCGAGCATATGCATCAAGCACACTGGCAAACCAGTGGCTGCCGCCGCGTCCAGCGCGCCATCACGGCGCAGGGAACGAACATCATTGATCAGCCCCGCCCCCAGACGCGCAGTCTCGCGCATGACTGAAGGCGTCGAGGTATCGACCGAAATAATCACATCCAGTTCACGATGAATTCGCTCGACAATCGGCGCTACCCGCTCAAGCTCTTCAAGCGGCGACACCGCTCGCGCGCCCGGCCGGGTCGACTCACCACCGACATCGATCAATGTAGCGCCAGACACCACCATTGCCTCGGCGTGACGCAAGGCAGCATCGAGCTGACTGAAGCGGCCACCATCGGAGAAGGAGTCAGGAGTGACATTGAGAATGCCCATGACATGCGCATGGGCCAAATCAAGAACCCGGTTGCCGCAAGGCAACCGGGTCAAGGAGGGCACAGAAGTCATTTCAAACCTTAGACGTCGGCAGCCGGGCCGCCGATTGGCGTTTCCGGGCGTTCATCCTGCACCGCAGGAGGCGTCCCGGAAGTACCGGTGCCGCCCGACCAGTCACGCGGCTCACGAGGCGTGCGACCCGCCATGATGTCATCGATCTGCTCGGCATCGATGGTTTCGTACTTCATCAGGGCGTCCGCCATCGCATCCAGCTTATCGCGGTTATCCGTAAGGATCTGCTTGGCGGTGCCGTAGCACTGATCAATGATGCTGCGCACTTCAGAGTCGATCAGCTTGGCCGTCTCGCCCGAGAAGCTCGCGTGTTGACCGCCGCCGCCACGACCCAGGAAGACCTCACCTTCTTCTTCCGCATACATCAGCGGCCCCAGCTTCTCGGAAAGACCCCACTTGGTCACCATGTTCCGCGCGATCTGACTGGCACGCATGATGTCGTTGGAAGCACCGGTGGTGACACCGTCAAAGCCCAGAGTCATCTCTTCAGCAATACGGCCGCCGTACAACGAACAGATCTGACTGATCAGTGCGCGCTTGGACAGGCTGTAGCGGTCTTCTTCCGGCAGGAACATGGTCACACCCAGCGCACGACCACGCGGAATGATCGACACCTTGTAGACCGGATCATGCTCAGGGACGACCCGACCAACAATCGCATGGCCAGCTTCGTGATAAGCCGTGTTCTGTTTTTCTTTCTCGGACATGACCATGGATTTGCGCTCGGCACCCATCATGATCTTGTCTTTAGCTAGTTCGAATTCCTTCATCTCGACAACGCGCTTGCCGGTACGAGCTGCAAACAATGAAGCTTCGTTCACCAGGTTAGCGAGGTCGGCACCGGAGAAACCCGGCGTACCGCGTGCAATCACCGCAGGAGCGACATCTTCACCCATTGGCACTTTACGCATGTGAACCTTGAGAATCTGCTCACGACCACGGATATCCGGCAAACCAACCACCACCTGGCGGTCGAAACGACCAGGACGCAGCAAGGCCGGGTCCAGTACGTCGGGACGGTTGGTTGCGGCGATGACGATAATGCCGTCATTCATCTCGAAACCATCCATCTCTACCAGCAACTGGTTGAGCGTTTGCTCGCGCTCGTCGTGACCGCCGCCCATACCTGCGCCACGGTGACGACCGACAGCGTCGATTTCATCGATGAAGATAATGCATGGTGCGTGCTTTTTAGCCTGTTCGAACATGTCACGAACACGGCTGGCACCCACACCGACGAACATTTCGACGAAGTCGGAACCGGAGATGGTGAAGAACGGCACCTTGGCCTCGCCTGCAATGGCCTTGGCCAACAGGGTTTTACCGGTACCCGGAGGACCAACCATCAGCACGCCGCGAGGAATGCGACCGCCCAGGCGCTGGAACTTGCCCGGATCACGCAGGAACTCGACCAGTTCGCCGACTTCTTCCTTGGCCTCGTCGCAACCCGCAACGTCAGCCAGGGTAGTTTTCACCTGATCTTCGGACAGCAGACGCGCCTTGCTCTTGCCGAAGCTCATCGGCCCGCCCTTTCCACCGGCACCACCCTGCATCTGCCGCATGAAGAACATGAAGACAGCGATAATCACCAGGATCGGGAAGCTTGCGACCAGAAGTTGAGTCCAGATGCTTTGCTGCTCAGGCTGCTTGCCTTCGACAACGACGTGGTTATCCACCAGGTCGCCGATCAAGCCGTTGTCCTGAATCGCCGGACGAATGGTCTTGAAGCTGTCGCCATCATTGCGCTTGCCGGTAATGACATAACCGTCCACGGCTACGCGCTCGACCTTGCCATCCTTGACCTGCTGGATGAAGTCGGAATAGTTGAGGGTCTGCGGCTCGTTAGGGCTGGAGAAGTTGTTCATCACCGTCACCAGGACAGCCGCGATGATCAACCACAGGATCAGATTCTTTGCCATATCGTTCAATTAACTACCCTCTGAAGCAAGCTCCGCAACTGGCGCGCGCTTCGCATGATATTCACCGGCCTAACTTACTACATTACCTACAGCTCTGGCAGGCGCCGTCTGTAACCCTTTGTGAAACACTTTCTACACAATATTCGCTAATGCTCACGGGGCGAAATACGAAAATCCTATCGCCCCGCAAAAAAACCTCGATTTACTCACTACGGCCGCAGTAGCCCCAAGCCAGCATGTATTGCTCGCGGGAACTGCCACGGGAAGAGTCCGGCTTGATCATCTGGACCTTGTCGAATTTCTGACGAGCGTCCTTCACGTAAGCATCAAACCCTTCGCCCTGAAACACCTTGATCACGAAATTACCACCCGGCTTGAGTATCCGAGCCGCCAGATCAAGAGCCAGCTCACATAGAAACATGGCTTTTGGCATGTCCACCTCAGGCGTACCACTCATATTGGGGGCCATATCGGAAATCACAAGGTCCACCTGCGAATTACCCACGGCTTCAAGGATCTGAGCGAGCACCTCGTCCTGGGTGAAGTCACCCTGGATGAAAGTCACGTCCGGAATGCTGTCCATTTCCAGGATGTCCGAGGCGATCAGACGCCCCTGACCACCGATCAGCCGACTAGTGACCTGCGACCAGCCGCCGGGCGCCGCTCCCAGGTCGACAACGCTCATGCCCGGACGGATCAGCTTGTATTTCTCCTGGACCTCCAGAAGCTTGTAACTCGCACGCGAGCGGTAACCATCCTTCTGCGCCTGCTTCACATATGGATCATTGACATGTCTTTTCAGCCAACCAAGGCTTGTCTTGGAACGCGCCATTGGGCACCTCGATGATAAGGGTCGTGATTAATTGGGCGGATCCACGAACCCTCGGGTAAAATGGCCGCCATTTTACAGAATCCAGACTAAAGGGTCAGATTATGCCGCTCACTCAAGAGCAGAAGAAACAGTACAAATCCATTGGCCACCATCTGAAACCAGTTTTGACTGTGGCTGACAACGGTTTGACTGAAGGTGTGTTAGCCGAACTTGAACGCGCTTTGGCGGATCACGAGCTGATTAAAATCAAGCTCAACATCCTCGATCGCGAGTCGCGCCTGGCGAACATTGCAGAACTGTGCAAGGCCGGCAAAGCGGACCTGGTTCAGGTCATCGGCAAGATGGCACTGATTTACCGCAAGAACTTCAGCGTCAACAAGCAGCTGTCGAACGTCCATCGCTTCAAGTGATGGCAAGGGTCAAGGGTGTGCTTCGCGCACCCTGCCACTCCATCCTGGCACCGGTTGCAACACCAGCAGCAACCCGGAAAAACCCAGCACAAGATAGCTGAACACCAACCAATGCTCCGCATCAGGCCAGCCAATACGCACCACGAAGTACATCGCGCTCGCGCATGACGCCATCAACAGCAGTTGCCCGCGTACATCGCGCCATAGACTGACAAGGCCCTTGGCCTGAACCAGCACCAAAACCTGAAAAAATACGCACGCCGCCGAGAACCCTACCAGCAGCGCATTCAGCATGCTTGAAATTTCTTCGATCAGCAGCGGCGCCAGACCAATCTGGTCCAGCACCGGCAGCAGACCAATGTGCAACAACCACAAGCCGCCAACCCATAACATCTGGGCCAGTTGCCACAGCATGGCGCCCGCACGTAGCGGACGCCGCTGCCTGTCAGATGTGGCGGACTTCGACAATCTCGTACTCGATAACGCCGCCAGGCGTTTTGACGGCAACCACATCGCCCTCTTCCTTGGCGATCAAAGCACGCGCCAAAGGTGAGCCGACCGAAATCTTGCCGAGTTTGAAGTCAGCTTCATCCTCGCCAACGATGTGGTAAGTGACGCGTTCGTCCGTCTCGACGTTGGCGATTTCGACTGTAGTGCCAAAAATCACTTTGCCGGAGTGAGGAATGGTCGTGACGTCGATGATGACCGCATTCTGCATGCGCCCTTCGATGTCACGGATCCGCGCCTCGACCATACCTTGCTGCTCGCGAGCAGCATGGTATTCAGCGTTTTCTTTCAAGTCACCCAACTCGCGGGCCGTACCGATGTCCTGGCTCAGCTTCGGACGGACGACCTTGGTCAGGTGAGCGTGTTCTTCCTCCAGGGCGCGAGCGCCCTGGACAGTCATGGGGTATTTGATCATGCCTTCAATCCTGCGTGTAGATCCTGCAAGCGACGCACGGTCTTTTCCGGACCGAACTTGAGCGCTTCGCAGATAGCTTCGCCAGCAGCAATGGTGGTGGTGCAGTAAATCTTGTGCTGCAAGGCATTACGACGAATGGAGTACGAGTCGGCGATCGACTGACGACCTTCAGTGGTGTTGATGATCAGCGTGACTTCGTCATTCTTGATCATGTCGACCACGTGCGGACGACCCTCGGTCACCTTGTTCACGCGACGCACTTTCAGGCCTGCGGCTTCGATCAGCTTGGCAGTACCGGCAGTGGCAACCACTTCGAAGCCCAAGTTGATCAGATCGCGGGCCACGCCTGCAACCAGTGGTTTGTCGTCGTCACGCACACTGATGAACGCAGTACCGCCGGTCGGCAGCAGTTCGCTGGCACCCATCTGGGCTTTGGCAAACGCTTCACCGAAGGTATCACCCACGCCCATCACTTCACCGGTGGACTTCATCTCAGGGCCGAGGATCGGGTCAACGCCAGGGAATTTGGCGAACGGGAACACCGCCTCTTTCACGCTGTAGAAGTTTGGAATGATTTCCTTGGTGAAACCGATTTCCTTCAGGGTTTTACCGGCCATGACGCGAGCCGCGATCATTGCCAGGGAAACACCGATGCACTTGGACACGAACGGTACGGTTCGGGAAGCGCGCGGGTTGACTTCGATGACGTAGATGTCTTCGCCTTGCAGCGCCAACTGAACGTTCATCAGGCCGACCACACCCAGTTCCAGGGCCATTTTCTTGACCTGCTCGCGCATCTCGTCCTGGATATGCCCAGGCAGCGAGTACGGCGGCAAGGAGCATGCGGAGTCACCGGAGTGAACGCCGGCCCTGCTCGATGTGCTGCATGATCGCGCCGATCACCACGTCGGTGCCGTCGCAAACTGCGTCGACGTCCATTTCGATGGCGCAGTTAAGGAAGTGGTCCAGCAGCACCGGGCTGTCGTTGGACACTTGAACCGCTTCACGCAGGTAGCGCTTGAGTTCTTCTTCTTCGTAGACGATTTCCATCGCACGGCCGCCCAGCACATAGGACGGACGCACCACCAGCGGGTAACCGATCTTGCCAGCAGCGCGAATCGCTTCGTCTTCGCTGCGCACGGTAGCGTTTGGCGGCTGGCGCAGGTTCAGGCGCTCAACCATTTGCTGGAAACGCTCACGGTCTTCGGCACGGTCGATGGCATCAGGGCTGGTGCCGATGATCGGCACGCCAGCCGCTTCAAGAGCGCGGGCCAGTTTCAGCGGAGTCTGGCCGCCGTACTGGACGATCACGCCTTTTGGCTTCTCGACGCGGACGATTTCCAGCACGTCTTCCAGGGTCACTGGTTCGAAGTACAGGCGATCGGAGGTGTCGTAGTCGGTGGACACGGTTTCCGGGTTGCAGTTGACCATGATGGTCTCGTAACCGTCTTCGCGCAGGGCCAGTGCCGCGTGTACGCAGCAGTAGTCGAACTCGATGCCCTGGCCGATACGGTTTGGACCGCCGCCCAGAATCATGATCTTGTCGCGACCCGACGGCGCGGCTTCGCACTCTTCTTCATACGTCGAGTACAGGTACGCGGTGTCGGTGGCGAACTCGGCCGCGCAGGTGTCAACACGCTTGTAGACCGGGAAAATTTCCAGCTTGTGGCGGTGGGCACGCAAGCTCTTCTCGGTCACACCCAGCAGCTTGGCCAGACGCTGATCGGAGAAGCCTTTGCGCTTGAGGCGGAACATCATGTCGCGGTCGATGCTGGCCATGCCCAGCGTCTTGACCTTCTCTTCTTCCTTGATCAGATCTTCGATCTGCACCAGGAACCAGGGATCGATCATGTTCATGCCGAAAATATCTTCGACGGTCATGCCAGCACGGAAAGCGTCAGCCACGTACCAGATACGCTCGGCGCCCGGCACGGTCAGCTCGCGCTTGAGCACACTCATGCTTTCCGGGTTGCTCAGGTCGAGCTTCGGGTCCAGGCCGCAAACGCCCACTTCCAGACCGCGCAAGGCTTTCTGCAGGGATTCCTGGAACGTCCGGCCGATGGCCATGACTTCACCCACCGACTTCATCTGAGTGGTCAGGCGAGCGTCAGCCTTGGCGAACTTCTCGAAAGCAAAGCGTGGCAGCTTGGTCACAACGTAGTCGATGGACGGCTCGAAGGACGCCGGAGTCTTGCCGCCGGTGATGTCGTTCGACAGCTCGTCGAGGGTGTAACCCACCGCCAGCTTGGCCGCGACCTTGGCAATCGGGAAACCGGTGGCTTTCGAGGCCAGCGCCGAGGAACGGGACACGCGCGGGTTCATCTCGATGACTACCATGCGGCCCGTGTCCGGGCAAATGCCGAACTGGACGTTGGAGCCACCGGTTTCCACGCCGATCTCGCGCAGTACCGCCAGGGAGGCGTTACGCAGGATCTGGTATTCCTTGTCGGTCAGGGTCTGCGCCGGAGCCACGGTGATCGAGTCACCGGTGTGCACGCCCATCGGGTCGAAGTTTTCGATCGAGCAAACGATGATGCAGTTGTCCTTCTTATCGCGGACAACCTCCATTTCGTACTCTTTCCAGCCGATCAGCGATTCGTCGATCAGCAGCTCTTTGGTCGGCGACAGGTCCAGACCACGGGCGCAGATTTCTTCGAACTCTTCACGGTTGTAAGCGATACCGCCACCGGTGCCGCCCATGGTGAAGGACGGACGAATGATGCACGGGAAGCCCAGCTTCTCGAGGACCGCGTTGGCCTCTTCCATGCTGTGGGCGATACCGGAGCGCGGGCAGTCCAGGCCGATGGATTTCATCGCCTTGTCGAAACGCGAACGGTCTTCAGCCTTGTCGATGGTGTCGGCATTGGCGCCGATCATCTCTACGCCGAACTTCTCCAGAACGCCTTCGCGCTCCAGGTCCAGGGCGCAGTTCAGAGCGGTCTGGCCGCCCATGGTCGGCAGCAGCGCGTCCGGGCGCTCTTTCTCGATGATCTTGGCAACGGTCTGCCACTTGATCGGCTCGATGTAAGTGGCGTCGGCCATGGCCGGGTCGGTCATGATGGTCGCTGGGTTGGAGTTCACCAGGATGACGCGGTAACCCTCCTCGCGCAGGGCTTTGCAAGCCTGGGCGCCGGAGTAGTCGAATTCGCAGGCCTGGCCGATCACGATCGGGCCAGCGCCGAGAATCAGGATGCTTTTTATGTCTGTACGTTTTGGCATGGGTACTCACTCAAATCCGCAGGTCCGACGGCAATCCCTAGGGAAAGGCCGCCTTGAACAATCGTTGAAGTACCTGAAGGGGCCGCCGGTTTCCGGGGCCGCCCTCAGGCGACTTCTCTACATCAAGACGAGCAGTTAGCGTCGCTTGGCCATCTCGTTGATGAAGCGGTCGAACAGTGGCGCTACATCGTTCGGACCCGGGCTGGCTTCAGGGTGACCCTGGAAGCTGAACGCGCTCTTGTCGGTACGCTCGATGCCTTGCAGGGTGCCGTCGAACAGCGATTTGTGGATCGCACGCACGTTGGCTGGCAGGGTCGCTTCGTCTACCGCAAAACCGTGGTTCTGGCTGGTGATCATCACGACACCGGTGTCCAGATCCTGGACCGGGTGGTTGGCACCGTGGTGGCCGTGGCCCATTTTCAGGGTCTTGGCGCCCGAGGCCAGGGCCAGCAGTTGGTGACCAAGGCAGATGCCGAACACCGGGATTTCGGTTTCAAGGATGTCCTTGATCGCCTGGATCGCGTAGTCGCAAGGCTCCGGATCACCCGGGCCGTTGGACAGGAACACGCCGTCCGGCTTGAGTGCCAGAACTTCGCTGGCCGGGGTTTGCGCCGGCACCACAGTTACGCGGCAGCCACGCTCGACCAGCATGCGCAGGATGTTCAGCTTGACGCCGTAGTCGAAGGCCACCACGTGATGCGGCAGTTCGCCGGCATCGATGGTCGCGTGACTGTCGGTTTTCAGGTCCCAGACCGTCGAGCGCCACTCGTACTTCTCTTTGGTGCTGACGACTTTCGCCAGATCCATGCCCTTCAGGCCCGGGAAGCCACGCGCGGCGGCAATCGCCGCTTCGTCGGAGATGTTGTCGCCTGCCATGATGCAGCCGTTCTGCGCGCCTTTCTCACGCAGGATGCGCGTCAGGCGGCGAGTGTCGATACCGGCGATGGCCACAACGTTGTTGGCTTTCAGGTAATCGGACAGGGACATCGTGTTACGCCAGTTGCTCGCAACCAGGGGCAGGTCACGAATCACCAGGCCCGCAGACCAGACGCGGTCAGACTCGGCATCTTGCGGCGTGGTGCCGGTATTGCCGATGTGCGGGTAAGTCAGGGTAACGATCTGTTGGGCGTAGGAAGGATCGGTAAGGATTTCCTGATAGCCGGTCATGGCGGTGTTGAACACCACCTCACCAACGGTTTGACCGTCGGCTCCAATGGCTTCGCCGCGAAAAATGCTGCCATCAGCAAGGGCGAGTATGGCTGGCTTAGTCAAGAAGACCTCCCGTAAATAAAGCCTGAAGGGGCGATCGCAGGTTGCAAAAAAGCGGAGTGACGTATGGACACGTCACCCCGCTTCTTCATCGAATTATCTGCGCGCTTTTAGTGGACACACTAAAGCTATAGCTTACAGAAAAAGGCTTTTTTGGTCCACCGCTAAAGAGCCTTAAAGGCAGGGGAATGCGACAGGACGTCGCCTAGCGGTTAAAAACAGGGCTCAAACCTGAGCTCAAACCCTGTTTTCGGCACATCTCAATGCAGGTCGAGCACGTCCTGCATGTCATACAAGCCAGGCTCACGCCCCTCGAGCCACAGCGCGGCACGCACTGCGCCCTTGGCGAAGGTCATGCGGCCGGACGCCTTGTGCGTGATCTCTAGTCGCTCACCCTCACAGGCGAACAGCACCGTATGATCACCGACCACATCACCACCGCGAACGGTCGCAAAACCAATGGTTTCGCGCTCGCGCACACCGGTATGGCCTTCACGCCCATAGACCGCAACCTTTTGCAGGTCACGATCCAGCGCACTGGCGATCACTTCGCCCATGCGCAGCGCCGTACCTGAAGGTGCGTCAATCTTGTTGCGATGATGAGCCTCGATGATTTCGACATCCGCATCATCGCCCAGCACGCGAGCCGCCATATCGAGCAGCTTCAGCGACAGGTTCACACCGACACTGAAGTTGGCCGCGAACACAATCGCAATGTCCTTGCCCGCCTCGGCCAGCAGCTGCTTCTGCGCGACGTCCAAGCCTGTGGTGCCGATCACCATGGCTTTGCCTGCCTTACGGCAGAACGCCAGGTTTTTCAGCATGACCTCAGGGAGCGTGAAGTCGATCAGCACATCGAACTCATCCGCCACCGCATCCAGATTACCGGACAGCGGAACACCGATACGCCCCAGCGAGGCCAGCTCACCGGCATCCACGCCGATCAGCGTGCTGCCAGGGCGCACGATGGCCGCTGTCAGACCAGTAAGAGGCGCGCGTTGCTGCACCGCCTCGATGAGGATCTTGCCCATGCGCCCGGCAGCGCCCATCACCGCGATACGTCGCATACCTGGCTCCTTACAGATCGCCGAAGAAACGCTTCACGCCTTCGAACCAACCTGTGGTTTTCGGCGAGTGGCTGTTGTCGTCTGCCAGGGAACTGCGGAATTCTTCCAGCAACTCACGCTGACGGCGCCCCAGATTAACCGGCGTTTCGACGGCCACACGGCACATCAAGTCGCCCGCACCACCGCCACGCACCGGCGCAACGCCTTTGCCACGCACCCGGAACTGCTTGCCGGTTTGCGTGCCTTCAGGAATCTTCAATTTGACCCGACCATCAAGAGTCGGAATCTCCAGCTCGCCACCCAATGCAGCATCGACAAAGCTGATCGGCACTTCGCAGAACAGGTGTTTGCCGTCACGCTGGAAGATCGCGTGCTCGCGCACGTTGATCACCACATACAGGTCGCCAGTCGGCCCACCCTGAGAGCCCGCCTCGCCTTCGCCAGACAAGCGGATGCGGTCGCCCGTATCAACACCGGCCGGCACTTTCACCGACAGGGTCTTGTACTCTTCGACGCGACCTTCGCCGTTGCAGGAGTTGCACGGATCGGAAATGATCTTGCCCTGGCCATGACAACGCGGGCAGGTTTGCTGCACCGAGAAGAAACCTTGCTGCATGCGCACCTGACCGATGCCGCCGCAGGTCGGGCATGTAACTGGCGCGGAGCCCTTCTTGGCACCCGAACCGTCGCACGGCTTGCAGTTGACCAGCGTTGGAACGCGGATATTCACGGTCGTGCCGCGCACCGCCTCTTCCAGGTTCAGCTCCAGCGTGTAGCGCAAATCGCTGCCGCGCTGCGCGCCGCCACGGGAACCGCCGCGACCGCCGCCGAAGAAATCACTGAACACGTCACCGAAGATGTCGGAGAAGTTCTGACCGCCAAAACCGGCACCGCCGCCACCCATGCTTGGGTCGACACCCGCGTGACCGTACTGGTCGTACGCTGCGCGCTTGCTGGAATCGGACAGTACTTCGTAGGCCTCGTTGGCCTCTTTGAATTTTTCTTCCGACGCTTTGTCGTCGGGATTACGGTCCGGGTGGTGCTTCATCGCCAGACGACGGTAGGCCTTTTTCAGGTCCGCCTCGCTCGTGCCACGCTCAACACCCAACACTTCGTAATAGTCACGCTTTGCCATAAGTCTTTGCACTCTTAAGGACGTCCGGCAAACCTCTCCTGAGCTTCGCCAAACTCGTTGAGCCCCAATACAGGCCCGGACCCAACTCACGTCAATTCAACGATCCTGGTCTTTGATTCGATTTGGTACTTTCGGCTCGAAAAGCAGGAGCATCCTCGGCCATACCAACAGCGTGCGAGCGTTGTCGCACCCTGTAAAAATTCGCTTACTCCAGACACGCCAACGCGGGAGCAAGCTCCCGCGCGGCGACATCCTACCAGTCACCGCCCAAAGGCAGTCAACCGGCCGACCAACAACTTACTTGTGGTCTTTAACTTCTTCGAACTCGGCATCAACTACGTCGTCAGCCTTTTCAGCCGATTCAGCGTGCGGTGCCGCGCCTTCAGCTGGCTGAGCCTGTTCGGCGTACATTTTCTGTGCCACTGGAGCAGAGACTTTCGACAGCTCTTCGACCTTGGCTTCGATGGCAGCCTTGTCGTCGCCTTTGACGGCGGCTTCCAGGGCAACCACGGCAGCTTCGATTGCAGTCTTCTCTTCAGCAGTCACTTTGTCGCCAGCGTCAGCGATCATTTTGCGCGTCGAGTGAACCAGGGCGTCGCCTTGGTTACGGGCGCTGGCCAGCTCTTCGAACTTGCGGTCTTCGTCAGCGTTGGTTTCAGCATCGCGAATCATCTGCTGAATTTCTTCCTCGGACAGACCGGAGTTGGCCTTGATCACGATCGACTGAGTCTTGCCGGTAGCCTTGTCTTTGGCGCCTACGTGCAGAATGCCGTTGGCGTCGATGTCGAAGGTCACTTCAATTTGTGGCACGCCACGTGGTGCTGGTGGAATCTCGGCCAGGTCGAACTTGCCCAGGGACTTGTTCTGAGCCGCTTGCTTACGCTCACCTTGCAGCACGTGAATGGTCACTGCGCCCTGGTTGTCGTCGGCCGTCGAGAACACTTGCGATTTCTTGGTAGGAATCGTGGTGTTTTTCTCGATCAGCGCGGTCATCACGCCGCCCATGGTTTCGATACCCAGGGTCAGCGGGCTGACGTCGAGCAGCAGAACGTCTTTCACGTCACCGGCCAGTACCGCGCCCTGGATAGCAGCACCCATGGCAACTGCTTCGTCCGGGTTCACGTCTTTACGTGCTTCTTTACCGAAGAACTCGGTCACCAGCTTCTGAACCAGTGGCATACGGGTCTGACCGCCGACCAGGATCACGTCGTTGATCGCGCCAACTTCGATGCCCGAGTCTTTCAGAGCGATGCGGCAAGGCTCGATGGTGCGTTGAACCAGGTCTTCAACCAGCGCTTCCAGCTTGGCGCGGGAGATTTTCACGTTCAAGTGCTTAGGACCGGTCGCGTCTGCAGTGATGTACGGCAGGTTAACGTCGGTCTGCAGGCTCGAAGACAGCTCGATCTTGGCTTTTTCAGCGGCTTCTTTCAGGCGCTGCATCGCCAGCGGGTCACCTTTGAGGTTCATGCCGCTTTCTTTCTTGAATTCGTCAACGAGGTAGTCGATCAGACGAATGTCAAAGTCTTCGCCGCCCAGGAACGTGTCACCGTTGGTGGCCAACACTTCGAACTGGTGCTCACCGTCAACTTCGGCGATTTCGATAACCGATACGTCGAAAGTACCGCCACCCAGGTCATAAACGATCACGGTGTGATCGCCCTTGGCCTTGTCCATACCGTAAGCCAGAGCGGCTGCGGTTGGTTCGTTGATGATACGTTTTACGTCCAGGCCAGCAATACGGCCGGCGTCTTTAGTCGCCTGACGCTGACTGTCGTTGAAGTAGGCAGGAACGGTGATCACCGCTTCGGTCACTGCTTCGCCGAGGTAGTCTTCGGCGGTTTTCTTCATTTTTTTCAGGATTTCAGCCGAGATCTGTGGCGGCGACATTTTCTGGCCGTTCACTTCAACCCAGGCGTCGGCGTTGTCAGCCTTGACGATCTTGTAAGGGACCATCTGAATGTCTTTCTGAACCACTTCTTCTTCGAAGCGACGACCGATCAAACGCTTCACCGCGTACAGGGTGTTGTGCGGATTGGTCACTGCCTGACGCTTGGCCGACTGGCCAACCAGGATTTCGCCATCGTTGGCGTAGGCAACGATCGACGGCGTGGTGCGCGCGCCTTCGGCGTTTTCGATAACTTTTACGTTGCCGTTTTCAAGAATGGAGACGCAGGAGTTGGTAGTCCCCAGGTCGATACCGATAATTTTGCCCATGTTCACTCTCCCGAAACTTTGGATTTGGTTGCCGCAGCAGTGGTGGCTAACTGCGGTAGCACTTAAACGCTTGACTTATAAATGGGGGCCTTGCGGCGGATTTCAAGCCTGCTCGTCAATCGAAGGCGAAACCGGCGCTGGCGCCTTGCTGACCACGACCATGGCCGGGCGCAGCAGGCGACCGTTGAGCACGTAGCCCTTCTGGAACACCTTCAGCACGCTGTTGGGTTCCATGTCGGCACTTTCCTGCATCGCCATGGCCTGGTGATGCTCGGCGTTGAACGGCTCGCCTTCCGGATCGATCGCTTCCAACTGATAACGTTTCAGAGTGTCCTGGAACATTTTCAGGGTCAGCTCGATGCCTTCACGCATCGGGCGAATGCTTTCGTCGTCCGGGTTGGACAATTCCAGGCCACGCTCCAGGCTGTCGATGATCGGCAGCAGGTCGCCGGCAAATTTTTCCAGCGCGAATTTGTGAGCTTTCTCTACATCCTGCTCGGCGCGACGGCGGACGTTCTGCAGATCGGCGGCAACACGCAAAGCCTGATCCTGAGCGCCAGCCAGTTGCTCTTCGAGCACTTGTACACGAGCCACCAGGTCTTCACCCGATGCTTGGGGAGCCTGATTGGCGTCTAGATTTTGCGTATCCAGCGTCTGTTCGTCAGCCATAGATTTCTCCTTTCAAAATCGTGCGCGAACTCGACTCGCGCTTCTGCCCCGGTATATGGGGCCGCAATTTTCAGGTTCAAGGGCTGAAGTCGTGGTACGCGTGATTAACCTTACAAAAATGCGTGAGATAGCATTCTGCTTCGCAATAAGAAAACCCGACTCTCAAGCAAATCGAGCTAAACGTGGGCATTGTCAGCCAGAAACAAAACACTGTATAAATAACCAGACCTAAAGCCTGGGAGCGGCCTCTATGCTGGTGCACCTGTCCGTACATAACTACGCCATCGTTGAACATCTCGATCTGGAACTTGATCGCGGGATGAGCGTGATCACAGGGGAAACCGGCGCCGGCAAGTCGATCATGCTCGACGCCCTGGGCCTGACCCTCGGCGACCGCGCCGACAGCGGCGTCGTGCGCCCGGGCGCCGACAAGGCCGATATCCTGGCCACCTTCGACCTTGCCGACATTCCCGAAGCCAGCGCATGGCTGGCCGAACGCGACCTGGAAAGCGAAGGGCCGTGCATCCTGCGCCGGGTCATCACCGCCGAAGGTCGCTCACGCGGCTATATCAATGGCAGCCCCTGCCCCCTTGGCGACCTGAAAGCCCTCGGCGAACTGCTGATTGATATCCACAGCCAGCACGAGCACCAATCCCTGCTCAAAACCGACACCCACCGCCGCCTGCTCGACGAGTTCGCAGGCGCCACGGACCTCGCCCGCCAGGTGCAACTGGCCGCCCAACGCTGGCGCCAGACCCGCCAGGAACTGGAACGGCTCTCCAACTCCGGCGACGAACAACGCGCGCGCCACCAGTTGCTCAGCTATCAACTCGAAGAACTGGAAAACCTAGGCCTCGGCGAAAACGAGCTGGAACACCTGGAGCAGGAACACAAGAACCTGACTAACGCTGAAACCTTGCTGGGCATTTGCCGCCAAGTGGTCGAGCAATGCAGCGAGAGTGATTCGGGCAATGTCCTGAATGCCCTGACCGCCAGCCTCAATCGCCTGTCGAGCGTCAATAACTCGGTGGTCGCACTGGGCGAGGCGACCAACCTGCTGACCAGCGCACAGATCCAGGTTGAAGAAGCGGTCGGCGAACTCAACCGCTTCCTCGATAACTTCGACGCCGACCCGGCACGCCTCCAGCAACTGGAAGAACGCCTCGACGCGATCTACACCCTGGCACGCAAACACCGGATTCAACCCACGGACGTCGCGGAACTCCAACAGCGACTGCTGGACGAAATTGAAACACTCAATGCCAACGACGAGTCCATCGAGCGACTGAGCGAAGAACTGGGCGCATACGCCCGGCACTATCAGGAAAAAGCCCGAGAGCTCAGCGATCTGCGCCATCAGGCGTCCACCCGCCTGGCCAGCGCCGTCGAACAGGAAATCCAGCGCCTGGGCATGCCCGGTGGTCGCTTCACCATCGAATTGCGCCCCAACAGCAGCACCGAACTACTGCCCAATGGCCTGGAACAGGTGGAATTGCTGGTCAGTGCCAACCCCGGACAACCGCTCAAAGCGCTGGCCAAGGTCGCGTCAGGTGGCGAACTGTCACGGATCAGCCTCGCGATCCAGGTCATTACCGCGCAAACCTCACGAGTACCGACGCTGGTATTTGACGAAGTGGACGTGGGTATCGGCGGCCCGACGGCTGAAATTGTCGGCCAACTGCTGCGCCGCCTGGGCGAGCGCGGCCAAGTGCTGACGGTCACCCACTTGCCGCAAGTGGCGTCCCAGGGTCATCAACATCTATTTGTGCACAAGGTTCGCGGCCACGACGCGACGCACACAGCCGTGTCGAAGCTGAGCAAAAACGAGCGGATAGAAGAAGTGGCCCGGATGCTGGGCGGAATCGACCTGACCAAGGAGTCCTTGGCTCACGCAAAGAAAATGGTCGTAACGGCAAAGATCTGATCAACAGCAGAAAGCACGAAGGCGACCCTTGGGTCGCCTTCGTTCGTTTCGCGGACTTGAGTCCGCGCGACATGCTTACTTTTTCTTGCGTACGTACAGCACAAGATTGTGATCCACCATCTCGTAGCCGTGCTTCTCGACGATCGCCTTCTGAAGCTTTTCGATTTCTTCGTCGAAGAATTCGATCACTTCGCCAGACTCCACGTTGACCATATGGTCGTGGTGGCCGCCATCAGCCAGTTCGAAGACCGCGTGGCCGCCGTCGAAGTTGTGGCGGACCACAAGGCCAGCCGCTTCGAATTGAGTCAGAACACGGTAAACCGTGGCCAGACCGACATCCTCGCCCGCTTCCATCAACGCCTTGTAAACATCCTCGGCGCTCATGTGACGTTGCTCGGTGGAATCGAGCATTTGCAGAATTTTGACCCGTGGCAGGGTCACTTTGAGGCCGGCTTTGCGTAGTTCGCTATTTTCAACCATGGTCAGCTTTCTCGCGATGCTGCTTCGCAGCTTCTCTTAATGCGGGTATGATCGGCGTTTACGTTGTCCCAGCCAAGATAGTGGAAGTCGCCCACCGATGCAAAACACCAAGCTCTTGCTAACCAGTTTCACCTTCGTGGGACTGCTCGCACTCGCCGGTTGTTCATTCCCCGGGGTTTACAAAATCGACATCCAGCAGGGCAATGTCGTCACGCAGGACATGATAGACCAGTTACGCCCGGGAATGACCCGTCGGCAAGTACGGTTTATTATGGGCAACCCCCTGCTGACCGACACGTTCCATGCCGATCGCTGGGATTATTTGTATAGCCTGCAGCCAGGCGGCGGTGAGCGCCAACAGGAACGCGTCAGCGTTATCTTCAACGCCAACGACCAACTCGTCAGCCTGTCGGGCGATTTCATGCCTGGCGTGAGCCGCGACGAAGCCATTCTCGGCAAGGACAGCGCCACGACCGTGACCGCTCCCGCTGAAAACGTCGAGAAGCCGAAACCAGAGAAACCGGTCAAGCCGGGCTCCCTGCTGGATCAGATCCAGAAAGACGTGGACGGCGTAAAAGCCGTTCCGGTGCCAACACCAGAACCGTTGGACACCTCGCCGCAATAAATGGCGACACAACAAAAAGCCCGGCATGTCCGGGCTTTTTGTTGTCTGTGCTTCAGGAAATCTATTGATCCCGCGCCTTGGCCTCGGCTGCGGCCTTAGCCGCTCGCAATCGACGCACTTCCTTGGGGTCGGCCAGCAGAGGCCGGTAAATTTCGATCCGGTCCCCGGCCAACACTTCACGCTGCTGCGGATCAGCGATGACCTTGCCGAAGATTCCAACCGGACAACTCGCCAGATCAAGCTCCGGGAACCGCTCGCCAATCCCCGACCTCAACAAAGCCGTTCGTATTGTCGAGCCGACCGGCACCGCCACCGTGAGTAGCTCCTGACGGTCGACGGCGGCATACACCACCTCGACATCAATCAACGACTCAACCATACAACTGCTTGGCACGCTGACAGAAAGCATCGACCAGCGTGTTGGCTGCCTGGTTGAACAACGGCCCCAGGGTTGCCCGAACAATCGGCCCCGCGTAATCGAACGACAGATCGAGGCTGATCTTGCAGGCCTTCTCTCCCAGCGACTTGAACGTCCAGACGCCGTGCAATTGATTGAACGGCCCTTCCTCAAGGTTCATCTCGATCGAATGCCCCGGCACCAGCGTGTTACGCGTGACGAAATGCTGGCTTAAACCGGCCTTTGCGACACCGACACTGGCACGCATATGCACATCGGAGCTTTCCAGCACCTCGGCCGACGAGCACCACGGCAGAAACTCCGGGTAGTGCGCCACATCATTGACCAGGTCATAGAGCGCCTGCGCCGGGTACGGCAACAGGGCCGAACGTTGAATGTGAGTCGTCATGTCAGCGTCACTTCCACAGCTGGGCGGCAAACACTACAAGAATGCCGATGGGCGCCACATAGCGCATCAAGAACAAGGTCAGGGCAAACAGCACAGGGCTGCGGATCGACAGCTCATCGCGCACCGTTTCACGCCCCATGACCCAACCGGCAAACACCACGAAGCACAAACCGCCCAGCGGCAGCATGATTCGCGAGGTAAAGAAGTCGATTACACCGAAGAAATCCAGACCATGCTCCGCCCCCCACTGGTAGAGGTGAAAAACCCCGCCGTCGTTCACGAAAAACTTGGCCTGCTTCCAGATATTGAAAGAGAACACAGTACCCAGGCCCACGAACCAGCAACTGAACGCCAGCCAGAATGTGACCCAACCGCGACGGATCCTGGTCCGCTCAACCAGGTAAGCCACCATCGGCTCAAGCAACGAAATCGCCGAACTCCAGGCGGCAATCGCCACCAGCACGAAGAAAACCACCCCCATCAATTGACCGAAGGCCACGTTACCAAAGGCAAATGGCAGGCTGACGAACATCAGCCCTGGCCCTTCGCTTGGGTTCAGGCCGGCGGCGAACACAATTGGAAACAACGCCAGGCCGGCCAGCAACGACACGAACGTATCGAGCAGCGCTACACCGACAATAGTCCCGGAGATCGACGAGTTCTTCGGCATGTAAGCGCCATAGATCATGATCGAACCAACGCCCACGCTCAGGGAGAAGAACGCATGGCCCATGGCCGGTAGCAAGCCGTCGAGCACCTTCGACGAGTCGAAGTCGAACATGAAATGCACGCCGTCCATGAAATGCCCGGTGGTCAGGCTGTAACCCAGCAGAATCACCAGCATCACGAACAGCATGGGCATCATGATCCGCAGGCTGCGCTCAAGTCCGGCCACCACGCCTTTGGCAATGACGACCGCCGAGAGCAGCATGAAAATGGTGTGCCACAACGTCAGCCGCCATGGATCGGAGATGACCCCGTTGAAGTACGCGCCAACCTGATCCGCCGTGACGCCCTGGAAGTCTCCACGGCCCATGTCGATGATGTAGTCGAGCGACCAGCCGCCCACCACACTATAAAAAGACAGGATCAGCAGCGCCGTGATCATCCCGGCAAACGCGCCCCAGGACCACTTCGCCGAATGTCCGGCTTCCAGCGCCAGCACCTTCAAGGCATTTGCCGGACTTTGCCGCGCACGACGTCCGATCAGGGTTTCGGCCAACATCACCGGCACGCCGATCAGCGCGATACAGGCCAGAAACACCAGCACGAACGCGCCGCCGCCATAGACGCCGACCATGTAGGGGAATTTCCAGATACTACCCAGGCCCACGGCCGAACCGGTCGCAGCGAGTATGAAGACCCAGCGGCTAGCCCAACTGCCGTGGACAGAAACCTTGTCTGTCGACATCGTTATCACGCCCAAGCGTTCAAAAAAGAGGGCGCATTGTCCGGGATTCACTCAATGCGCTCAAGCACGCAGGTTCACCGTAGCCGACTCGCGTGCAACTGCCTATAATGCCGCCCCTATGGCTAAACAGAAGAAACACCCTACAGGGACCATCGCGCAGAATAAAAAGGCGCGACACGATTACTTCATCGAACACCGGTTCGAGGCTGGTCTGGTCCTGGCCGGCTGGGAAGTAAAAAGTCTGCGGGCAAGCAAGCTGCAACTGGTTGACAGTTACGTGCTGCTCAAGGATGGCGAAGCCTGGCTGCTCGGCAGCCACATTACGCCGCTGATGACCGCCAGCACCCACGTCATCGCTGATCCGACCCGCACCCGAAAATTGCTGCTCAACCGGCGCGAGCTGGAAAAGCTGGCCGCAGCCGTGCAGCAAAAAGGTTATGCCTGCGTGTGCCTGTCCTGGTACTGGAGCAAGCACATGGTCAAGTGCGAGATCGCTTTGGGCAAGGGCAAGAAGGAATACGACAAGCGTGATACCGAGCGCGAACGCGACGCCGGCCGCGAGCTGCAGCGCGCCGTGCGGAACAAGGGCAAGGAAGAGTAATTCTTTCGGCCTGATCGCGGCTTTTGTGGCGAGGGCGCTTGCTCCCGCTCGGCTGCGAAGCAGTCATAAACGATCTGCTTAACGGTGCTGACCCGGGGGGCCGCTTCGCGCCCCAGCGGGAGCAAGCTCCCTCGCCACAGTAAACTGACTACATCCCCTTGCGTCGCTCCGCCCGAGCCATGCGCTGCACTTCCTGACGCACTTCCTCGAGCACTTCCTGCACATACAAAATGTGTCGGCTGGAAACTTCCCGCGCCTGCTCCGCATGCCCCTCGATAATTGCCTGATACAAATCCCGGTGCTGACTGATCAGCATGTCGCGGGTTTCGGTGCGCTGTTTGTACATGCCGCCGATGTTGGTCACCACGTTGCGCTTGAGCAGATCAAACAGCCCGCGAATGGTGTGCAGCAACACCGCGTTGTGACTGGCTTCAGCAATGGCCAGGTGGAATTTCGCATCTGCCGCACCCTCTTCCGCCCGGCTCACTTCGTCATGACGCGTATAGCAGTCCTGCAACTCTTCAAATGCCGAGGTCAAGCGCTCGCGATCAACATCGGTCGCCCGCAGCGCGGCGTAATAAGCGCAGGAGGCTTCCAGGGTATGACGGAACTCCAACAGATCGCGCTGGGCTTCAGGGTTACTTTCCAACAGCTGCAACAACGGATCGCTGAACGTTGAACCCAGGGATTCGACCACGTAATTGCCGCCGCCCTGGCGACTGACCAGCAACCCTTTGGCCGCCAGTTTCTGAATCGCCTCGCGCAACGAAGGACGGGACACGCCGAACTGCTCGGCCAATGCCCGCTCCGCCGGCAAGCGCTCACCGGACTTCAGCGTGCCCTCGAGAATCATCCCCTCGAGCTGCTCGACAATATCGTCAGACAAACGGCGCTGACGAATCTGATCAAACCCCATAACTCATTTCTCCACGATCCCGACAGCTCGCCGGGCTCTCTATTCTGGCCTATTGCCGCCGCGCCAGCACCTACCAGACAGCGATTGATCAAACAGATCAGATGCCCTCTGCGCCGCTCATTCAACAAAATTTCCAGAGCGACAAATTGACACACCACGCTTAAGGCTTTTAACCTAGCCGACAGCGATTGTAAATTGGTATTACCAATTATCCAAAAACGCTGACAGTGCCTGACCAACAACAATTAGGGGCCACCCCATATGCAAACCTGGCAACAGCTTTACAGCCCACTCGGCAGCCTTGGCTTATCCGCGCTCGCGGCCGTTATCCCCATCGTATTTTTCTTCCTGGCCTTGGCCGTGTTCCGCCTCAAAGGACACGTCGCCGGGAGCATTACCCTGGCGCTGTCGATCCTGGTGGCGATCTTTGCCTTCAAGATGCCGGTCGACATGGCGTTTGCCGCCGCAGGTTATGGCTTTGCCTACGGACTGTGGCCGATTGCCTGGATCATCGTCGCCGCCGTATTCCTCTACAAACTGACGGTCAAGAGCGGCCAGTTCGAAGTGATCCGCAGCTCGGTGCTGTCGATCACCGACGACCAGCGCCTGCAAGTGCTGCTGATCGGTTTCTGCTTCGGCGCCTTCCTGGAAGGTGCTGCCGGTTTCGGCGCCCCCGTGGCGATCACCGCCGCGCTGCTGGTTGGTCTTGGTTTCAACCCGCTGTACGCCGCAGGCCTGTGCCTGATCGCCAACACCGCCCCGGTGGCATTCGGCGCCCTGGGGATTCCGATCATCGTGGCCGGCCAGGTGACGGGCATCGACGCGTTCAAGATCGGCGCCATGACCGGCCGCCAACTGCCGCTGTTGTCGCTGTTCGTGCCGTTCTGGCTGGTGTTCATGATGGATGGCCTGCGCGGCGTGCGCGAAACCTGGCCCGCTGCACTGGTGGCCGGCCTGAGCTTTGCCATCACCCAATACTTCACCTCGAACTTCATTGGCCCGGAACTGCCGGACATCACCTCGGCCCTGGCCAGCCTGGTGTCCCTGACCTTGTTCCTGAAAGTCTGGCAGCCAAAACGGACCGCAGGCGCGCAGATTGCCGGCGTCACCTCGGACACCGTCGTCACCGCCAGCGTCGGTGGCTTTGGCCAGAAGCGCACCACCGTCGCTTCGCCGTACAGCTTTGGCGCAATCCTCAAAGCCTGGTCACCGTTCCTGATCCTCACCGTGCTGGTGACCATCTGGACCCTGAAACCCTTCAAGGCAATGTTCGCCGCTGGCGGCTCGATGTATGGCTGGGTGTTCAACTTCGCGATCCCGCACCTGGATCAAATGGTGATCAAGGTAGCGCCGATCGTGACTAACCCGACCGCCATTCCAGCCGTGTTCAAGCTCGATCCGATTTCGGCGACCGGCACGGCGATTTTCTTCTCCGCACTGATCTCGATGCTGGTGTTGAAGATCAATTTCAAAATTGGTCTGACCACTTTGAAAGAAACCTTCTTTGAGCTGCGCTGGCCTATTCTGTCGATCGGCATGGTGCTGGCCTTCGCCTTCGTCACCAACTATTCGGGCATGTCGTCGACCATGGCGCTGGTACTGGCCGCCACGGGGGCAGCCTTCCCGTTCTTCTCGCCATTCCTCGGCTGGCTTGGCGTATTCCTGACCGGCTCCGACACCTCATCCAATGCGCTGTTCAGTTCGCTGCAAGCGACCACCGCGCACCAGATCGGCGTCAGTGACGTATTGCTGGTCGCCGCCAACACCAGCGGTGGCGTGACCGGCAAAATGATTTCGCCACAGTCGATTGCCGTGGCCTGCGCAGCGACCGGCCTGGTGGGCAAGGAATCCGACCTGTTCCGCTTCACCCTCAAGCACAGCCTATTCTTTGCCACGATTGTCGGCCTGATTACGCTGGCCCAGGGCCTACTGGTTCACCGGCATGCTGGTGCACTAGTTCCACAAGCAACACAGAAAGAACCGACACCGGGCTTTGACCCTGGCGTCAGCGACTCACAACCCGGTCTGCAAGGCTGCTGAAAGCTTCCCGCTTTATAGTCAGCAGCCTCAGCGGACGGATAACCGGGACCACCCGGAGACACGCCTGATGAGCGAGCTTTTTTACAACGCGGTGCCGAACGCGACCCGTGTCGCCCCGCCACTGCCTGAACCGCGTCAGTACCCCAGCGAAAAACCGCAACGGGTCTACCTGTTCGGTACGTGCGTGGTTGATCTGTTCTACCCCGAAGCCGGGATGGACGCGATTCACCTGCTCGAACGCGAAGGTATTCGCGTGGAGTACCCGCAAGGGCAAAGCTGCTGCGGACAACCGGCCTACACCTCGGGTTACACCGAACAGGCCCGGACGGTAGCGCGCTCGCAACTGGCGCTGTTTGCCGGCGATTATCCGGTGGTGGTGCCGTCGGGTTCCTGCGCGGGCATGCTGCGCGAACATTACGCCGACTTGTTCAAGGACGAGCCGGACACATTGAAACAGGTCCAGGCCCTAGCGGCGCGGACCTATGAACTGGCCGAGTTTCTGCTGTTCGTCTGCAAGGTGCAGCTCAAGGACAGCGGCACACCGGTGAAAGTTGCGCTGCATACCTCGTGCTCGGCACGGCGCGAAATGAACACCCACCTGCACGGTCGCGAATTGTTGTCGCAACTGAGCAACGTGGAACGGGTCGACCACAGCCACGAAAGCGAATGCTGTGGCTTCGGTGGGACATTCAGCGTCCGAATGCCAGACATTTCCGGAGCGATGGTCGCCGACAAGACCCGCGCCTTGAAAGAATCCGGTGCACACACGGTGCTGAGTGCCGACTGCGGCTGCTTGATGAACATCAACGGCTCGCTGGAAAAACAGAAAGAAGCGTTGCGCGGCCAACACCTGGCCAGCTTCCTCTGGCAGCGTACCGGAGGTGCTTTATGAGCAACCCGACGCTGATTCCGACGGTTGCCGTCGAAGAAGATTTTCGCGCCCGGGCTCACGAGGCTTTGGCTGACACGCAATTGCGAAACAACTTTCGCAGTGCGATGGATTCACTGATGGCAAAGCGGGCAGCGTCTTTCAGCGATGCCCATGAAAGAGAACACCTACGTGCCCTGGGCAATGCAGTCCGTGCCCGCGCGTTATCCAGGTTGCCCGAGTTGCTCGAGCAACTGGAACAGAACCTGACCCGCAACGGTGTGACAGTGCACTGGGCGGAAACGGTGGACGAGGCCAATGGCATCGTCTTATCGATCATCCGCGCTCACGAGGCGCGGCAAGTGATCAAGGGCAAATCGATGGTCAGCGAAGAGATGGAGATGAACCATGTCCTCGCGGCTCAAGGTGTTGAATGCCTGGAGTCGGACATGGGCGAATTCATTGTCCAGCTCGACCACGAGAAGCCTTCACACATCATTATGCCGGCGATCCACAAGAATGCCGGTCAGGTCGCGTCCTTGTTCCACGACAAACTTGGCGTGGAATACACCAAGGACGTTGACCAACTCATTCAGATCGGTCGCAAAGTCTTGCGGCAGAAATTCTTCGAAGCGGACATCGGCGTCTCCGGCGTCAACTTCGCCGTGGCCGAAACCGGCACCCTGCTGCTGGTGGAAAACGAAGGCAATGGACGCATGTCGACCACCGTGCCGCCCGTGCACATCGCCGTCACGGGGATCGAGAAAGTCGTCGAAAACCTGCGCGATGTCGTCCCGCTGCTATCGTTACTGACCCGCTCGGCCCTCGGCCAGCCGATCACCACTTACGTCAACATGATCTCCGGCCCGCGCAAGGAACATGAACTCGACGGCCCGCAAGAAGTGCATCTGGTGCTGCTGGACAACGGTCGCAGCCAGGCATTTGCCGACAGTGAACTGCGCCAGACCCTTAACTGCATTCGCTGTGGCGCCTGCATGAACCATTGCCCGGTTTACACGCGCATCGGCGGCCACGCCTATGGCGAGGTTTACCCTGGCCCCATCGGCAAAATCATCACCCCGCACATGGTCGGCCTGGCGAAAGTACCGGATCACCCAAGTGCGTCGTCGCTGTGCGGTGCCTGCGGTGAAGTCTGCCCGGTAAAAATTCCGATCCCGGCGCTGCTGCGTCGCCTACGCGAAGAAAACGTCAAAGCCCCGGACAGCCCTCATCAAGTCATGCGCGGCCAGGGCAGCAAGTACTCGCGCAAAGAGCGATTTATCTGGAACGCCTGGGCGAGGCTCAACAGCTCCCCGACCCTGTATCGGCTGTTCGGTTTCTTCGCCACCCGCCTGCGCGCCCTCACGCCGAGCAACGTCGGCCCATGGACGCAAAATCACAGCGCGCCGAAACCCGCCGCTCGTTCACTGCACGACATGGCCCGCGAGCATCTGGCCAAACAGGGAGACCATTGATGAGCGCCAAGCAGAACATTCTCGCCAAACTTCGGAACAGCCTGACCGGCACTACGCCAGTGGCTGACAACTTCGATGAAGCGCTGGTGACCGAGCCCTACACCTACACGCCGGAACAGCGCATCCCGCAACTGCGCAAGTTGATGGAAGCAGTGCACACCGAAATCCACCTGAGCCGCGAACAAGACTGGCCCGCTCTGCTCGCGCAATTGTTGCGCGACCGTCAATTACCGAGCCTGCTGATCGCACCGACCACGCCTCATGGTCAACGGATCACTCAGCATTGGGCGAACAATCCCGCGCTGCCGACACTCAAGGCCTACGACCGCCCGGTGGAAGAATGGAAAGCCGAGCTGTTCAACGACACCCCGGCCAGCCTGACCACCACCCTCGGCGCCATCGCCGCCACCGGCAGCCTGATTATCTGGCCGACCCGCGAAGAACCACGGCTGATGAGCCTCGTCCCCCCGGTGCATTTTGCCTTGCTCAAGGCCAGTGAAATTCGCGACAACTTCTATCAGGTGCAACGCGAATTCAACTGGGCCCAAGGCATGCCGACCAACGCGCTGCTGGTGTCCGGCCCGTCGAAAACCGCCGACATCGAACAAGTCCTGGCGTACGGTGCCCACGGCCCGAAAGACCTGGTGGTATTGATCCTGGAGGACCAATGAGCCTACCGGCGACTTTCCTGCGTGATGCGCAGCAACTGATTCCACAGGAGCGGCGCTTCGACGACCCGCTCTCCACCCTGGCCTTTGGCACCGATGCGAGTTTCTACCGGCTGATCCCGAAACTGGTGATTCGCGTCGAGTCCGAAGACGAAGTGGTCGCGCTGCTCAAACTGGCGCAACGCGATCAAGTCCCGGTGACCTTCCGCGCCGCCGGCACCAGCCTTTCTGGCCAGGCCATCAGCGATTCGGTGCTGATCGTGCTCGGCGACAACTGGAACGCTCGCGAGATTCGCGGCCAAGGCACACAAATTCGCCTGCAACCGGGCGTGATCGGCGCGCAGGCGAACGCCTGGCTGGCACCGTTCGGGCGCAAGATCGGCCCGGACCCGGCGTCGATCAACGCCTGCAAAATCGGCGGCATCGTCGCCAACAACGCCAGCGGCATGTGCTGCGGCACGGCGCAAAACACTTACCACACGCTGGCCGGGATTCGTTTGGTACTGGCCGACGGCAGTCGCCTCGACACCGAAGACGCCGCCAGTGTCGCGGCATTTCGCAGCAGCCATGCCGACCTGCTGGAGCGTCTGGCGACGCTGGGCCGCGAGACTCGCGCCAATGCCGAACTCGCTGCGAGAATCCGCCACAAATATCGTCTGAAAAACACCACCGGCCTGTCACTCAATGCCCTGGTTGATTTCGACGAGCCTGTGGATATCTTGAGCCACCTGCTGGTGGGCTCCGAAGGCACGCTGGGTTTTATCAGTGCAGTGACCTACGACACGGTGATCGATCACCCGAACAAAGCCTCGGCGCTGATCGTTTTCCCCGACGTGGAAACCTGCTGCAACGCCGTGACCGTGCTGAAAAGCCAGCCGGTTTCGGCCGTGGAACTGCTCGACCGCCGCAGCCTGCGCTCGGTGCAGGACAAACCCGGCATGCCGGCTTTCGTCCAGCAACTGTCGGCCAATGCCTGCGCCTTGCTGATCGAGTCCCGCGCCGCGTCGTCGGCATTGCTGCACGAACAACTTGCGCAGATCATGACGTCGCTGAGCTCATTCCCGGTGGAAAAACAGGTCGACTTCACCGAAGACCCGGCCGAAAACGCCAAACTCTGGGCGATCCGCAAAGACACCTTCCCCGCCGTTGGCGCGGTGCGCAAAACCGGCACCACGGTGATCATCGAAGACGTGACCTTCCCGGTGGAGCAACTGGCTATCGGCGTGAACCGCTTGATCGAGCTGTTCGACAAACATCACTACGACGAAGCGATCCTTTTCGGGCACGCACTGGAAGGTAATCTGCACTTCGTCTTCACCCAAGGCTTCAACAGCGCGGAAGAAGTCGCACGCTACCAGGCATTCATGGACGACGTGGCGCAACTGGTCGCCGTGGAGTTTGGCGGTTCGCTGAAAGCAGAGCACGGTACTGGCCGCAACATGGCGCCCTTCGTCGAACTGGAATGGGGCAGCGATGCCTACCAGTTGATGTGGCAGCTCAAACGCCTGCTCGACCCCAACGGCATCCTCAACCCGGACGTGGTGCTCAGCGAAGATCCGAAGATTCACCTCAAGCACCTCAAACCGCTGCCCGCCGCCGACGAGATTGTGGACAAGTGCATCGAGTGCGGCTTCTGCGAACCGGTCTGCCCATCGAAAGGCCTGACCTTGAGCCCGCGCCAGCGCATCGTGATCTGGCGTGACATTCAGGCGAAAAAACGCGCGGGCATCGACACCTCGGAACTGGAAGAGGCTTATCAATACCAAGGCCTCGACACCTGCGCCGCGACCGGCTTATGCGCTCAACGCTGTCCTGTAGGCATCAATACCGGCGAGCTGGTGAAAAAGCTGCGCAGCCGCACCGCCACCCGAACGAAAACCGCCAACTGGCTTGAAGGACATTTCGCCACCGCGCTGCAAGGTGTGCGTTTCACCCTGCACGTGGCCAACGGTGCACGAATGCTGCTGGGCGCACCGCGTTTGGCGAAGATTTCTGCTGCGGTGACCCAGCTGTCCAAAGGGCAAATCCCCCAGTGGACCAACGCCATGCCACAGCCGGAACGTGCGATTCGATTCAGTCCGACGGTCACCGACGAGCGCCCGCGCGTGGTCTATCTGGCGGCATGCGTGTCGCGGGTCATGGGGCCGGCGGCCGGTGACCAAGAGCAGATGTCGCTCTACGACAAAACCCGTGGCTTGCTGGAAAAGGCTGGCTATCAAGTCGTTTCGCCGGACAATCAGGACAGTCTCTGCTGCGGTCAGCCGTTCGCCTCCAAAGGCTATGCGGAACAGGCCGAACACAAGCGTCAGGAATTGATCGGCGCGTTGCTGCACGCCAGTCGCGGCGGGCTCGACCCGATCTATTGCGACACCAGCCCCTGCACGTTGCGTCTGGTACAAGACCTCGGCGAAGTGCGACTGGACTTGTACGACCCGGTGCGTTTCATCCGCACACACTTGATGGATCGTCTGGATTTCACCCCACAGGAAGCGCCAATTGCAGTGCACGTCACCTGCAGCACCCAGCACCTGGGCGAAAGCCAGGCACTGATTGATCTGGTGCGGCGCTGCAGTAAAAACGTGGTGATTCCGGAAGGTATTCATTGCTGCGGGTTTGCGGGCGACAAGGGGTTCACCACACCGGAGCTGAACGCTCACTCGCTGCGCACGTTGAAAGACGCCGTGCAGTTTTGCAGCGAAGGTATTTCCACCAGCCGCACCTGCGAGATCGGCCTGAGCCAGCATGGCGGGATCGACTATCACGGGCTGGTTTACCTGGTGGACCGGGTGACTCGGGCACGCTCGGCGTAAGAACCGGACCACACTGAAAAGGGGCGATTCGCCCCTTTTCTGTTCCTGCACCCCACCTCTTGGATTGATTCGTTCAGCGACGAAAAAGAACCGAATTCCTGCGCACGTCTATAGTCATTTGCTTAGGTCTCGCTGAATGAGGCTTATACCCGACCTCGGCGGCCGCCTCACGACCCGGCGTCACCGAGCCATCATGCGCAAGGAGATACCCATGAAGCGTACTGCACTGGCTGGACTGTTCATTACCGCGGCAATGCTGGCCTCCCCGGCGTTTGCCGCGGACAAGGATCTTTGTGACCTGAACCTGCAAAAGCTCGAAGACTCGATCGCCACCCTGCCCGCGACCTCCGAGAACACCACAAACAACATCAAAACGATGCAGGCTCGTGCGCAAGCCGCCAAAAAAGCAGGCAACGACAAGAAGTGCGTCGATGAAACA
This sequence comes from Pseudomonas purpurea, assembly GCF_039908635.1. NCBI lineage: Bacteria > Pseudomonadati > Pseudomonadota > Gammaproteobacteria > Pseudomonadales > Pseudomonadaceae > Pseudomonas > Pseudomonas purpurea. Next base: position 925,804 of record NZ_CP150918.1, on the reverse strand, counting down.
ACCCAGGCGCTGCAAAGAATCCAGAAAATCTCCAGCGGAAACCAGGGCTGACCCATAGCCGGCCAACCTTCGGGTTGGCCTTATGCCCTGCGTTGGCGTACACTGCACAGGCTTGCTGCTCAAATTGATTCACAGAGCAGTGGGCTCGGGGCCGTTTAGGATTCGACGCCGGTTGCGAAACTTTAGGTGCATGCCGAGTTGGTAACAGAACTCGTAAATCCACTGTTGCAACTTCTTATAGTTGCCAATGACGAAACCTACGGGGAATACGCTCTCGCTGCGTAAGCAGCCTTAGCCCTTCCCTCCTGGTACCTTCGGGTCCAGCAATCATCAGGGGATGTCTGTAAACCCAAAGTGATTGTCATATAGAACAGAATCGCCGTGCAGTACGTTGTGGACGAAGCGGCTAAAACTTACACAACTCGCCCAAAGCACCCTGCCCGTCGGGTCGCTGAGGGTTAACTTAATAGACACGGCTACGCATGTAGTACCGACAGCGGAGTACTGGCGGACGGGGGTTCAAATCCCCCCGGCTCCACCACTTCAACATCTAAAGACGTCCACGGACGTCTTTTTTTGTACCTGAAATCCAATGAATACTGGAGTTTCAGGGCTTTCTGGGGCTTTGGAGGTTCTCTGAGTTCCAGGCGTTTTGGTATCCCGGGTGGTATCCCACGCTACCTGGTGCTATTTTCAGGATACCAAAACGGTGCTGGAGGTAGTCCCATGCCTACTAACGCAACCCGCCTCTCCGATCGCCAGCTCAAGGCAGTCAAGGCAACTGGTAAAGACTTCGTCCTTAGCGACGGCGATGGCTTGCAGCTTCGAGTGCGCGCCAGCGGCTCGATGATGTGGAATTTCAATTACCGCGAGCCGTTGACCAGAAGCCGTATCAACATGGCGCTTGGTCCATACCCTGACCTCTCGCTAGCCAACGCCCGGAAGAAAGCCACAGAGGCACGTGAGCTGCTCGCTTTGGGCACTGATCCCAAAACCCAGCGTGATGAGGTAAGGCAAGCCAAACTTGCTGAGACTGAACACACTTTCGAGAAGGTGGCCACGGCCCTGGTTCGAGCTGAAGAAAGACTCCGTAACCAAAGCCTACGCCGAAGATATTTGGAGATCGCTGACGCTGCATGTTTTCCCAAGTATGAAAACAACGCCGCTCTCTCAAATCACTGCTCCGATGGTTATCAAGATCCTTCGTCCGATCGAGGCCAAAGGGAGCCTCGAAACCGTGAAACGATTGAGCCAACGACTCAACGAGATCATGACCTACGGGGTCAACTCCGGGCTGATATTCGCGAACCCCCTCAATGGAATTCGGGCGGTGTTCAAGAAACCCAAGAAAGAGAACATGGCTGCGCTACCACCTGAGGAGCTTCCCGAGCTCATGATGGAAATCGCGAACGCCAGCATCAAGCGCACGACCCGCTGCCTGATCGAATGGCAACTGCACACGATGACCCGCCCTGCCGAAGCAGCTACCACACGATGGGCAGATATCGACTTCGACAAGCGCATTTGGACCATTCCGCCAGAGCGCATGAAAAAGCGTCGGCCGCACACAATCCCTCTTACCGATCAGGCACTTTCGTTACTGGAGACGCTCAAGCAACTCAGCGGTAACAGAGAGTACGTGTTCCCCTCAGATAGAAATCCCCGCACCCATGCCAATAGCCAGACCGCCAACATGGCGTTGAAGCGCATGGGCTTTCAGGACCGTCTAGTCAGCCACGGCTTGCGCTCGATGGCGAGCACCATCCTGAATGAGCATGGCTGGGATCCGGAACTGATCGAGGTCGCGCTGGCGCATGTCGACAAGGACGAAGTTCGTAGCGCCTACAACCGGGCGGATTACATCGAACGCCGGCGTCCGATGATGGCCTGGTGGAGTGAACATATCCAGAAGGCGGCCACCGGCAGCCTGTCGGCATCGGCCATCAATCAAACCAGAGATCGCAACGTCGTACCGATTCGCTGAACATCCAAAAGGTACGCGCCACCGGTTACGATCCGTGTCCTGTAGTAGAGCGAAAGGAGTGACGACAGTTGCCAGATCTCTGGTATGCCTGCGCTTCTTCAGCCAAGCCCCTGAGTATGGGAAGGCTCCGCATTCCCATACTCAGGGGCTCATGCTTAAAGATCTATCAGGCAACCACGACTTTTGCCTTTCTACGGCGGATCAACCCTGCTGTTAACTCGTAGTAGTAGACGGTAGCTGGAGCTGAGCATCGCAAATAGTGCTCCAGAAACCATCTCACGTGCTTTTCTCTCCAAGACCAGGGAGTCGCGCAACCCCAGCGTTCACGAATCACCTCGTGCATCCTTTCTGCTTGCCTGATGTGCCGCTGCTGCGTGGCATGTGCACCTTTGAGCACGGGGCGCAGGAACAACGCTATGTCGAACTCGGCCGTCATCGCCGACCTCCGATGTAGGCACTCACCACATCGATGCGGTTATGTCCCAACTCGTGGCTGATCTGCTTACGGGCTCGCTGATCGAGTGCTCGATCCTCTTGATGAACACGACCACCATTAACGGGTGCAGGAAAGCCGACTAGTTGCTCATAGCGCTCACAGGCGTAAGCCGCCCGCAGCTCATGAAAACCTTTCAATCCATGCTCATGCAGGATGTCCCGTGCCGGTCGCACAACTGCCTGCATAAAGTCTTTGTAGCTTTCGTCGGGCGCCAACAAATTCCGGCTGCCATTGGGTGAGTTCGCGCTGGCCCAATCCAGGGCATCGCGAACTTGATCCGTTACCGTAATCCAGCGCGGTGCCGAGGCCCCTGATCGACCACCTTTGGTGCCATCCTGGATGTTGATCTTGCCCAGTTGCCGAACCTCACGTTGCAGTCGGGGCAGATCGGCCAGGATCGTTTCGCGCAGCCGCATACCAGTCTCACGGGCGAGGAGCACAATGGCACTCACCCTCGATTGCTGACGATCTGACAGCGCCCGTGCGATCAACTCGACCTGCGCACGGTCTTGGCCTTGCGAAGCCTCACTACGCACGCTTGAGCGCTGCAAGCCCAGCGCCTTACTCGGACTCGGGATTTTGACGTACTGATCACCGCGCAGCGCGGCCATCGTTCGGTTCACGCTGGACAGTCGGTTCTGCGCGGTGGCAATGCCGACGTTGCCCTGATCAACCTGCTCCCGCACGTGGACGGCGTACCGCATGAGGATCTCGCGGTCTATCTGGCGCGCGTCATTGACCCTCGGTCCTTCATCGGATCGACACCAACGCACGAACGCCTGCCAGCGATCACTATGGGCTTTGACGGTAGCAAAATGGCCGTCGCCAAACAGGTCTTTCAGTGCTTGCGGTCCAGCATAGCTAAGCTGGCGACCGAAGCCGAAATTGCGCCCGGCTCGCTTACCGACCCGAGCCATTTTTCTGTTCCTGATCGACTGCCGCGAGATCATGCAAAAGGGCTCGCCAGTGCGCACTTACAATCGCGAACTGAGCCCAATCAGTCGGGCGAAAACACAGCGTGTTGTCGGTGACGTAAAGATGCGCACCCTCCTCTTTCAACCATTGAATAATGGCTGTCGTAGAGGCGATAGCTTTATGGGTGGTGGCGACACCGGCGACAGCGGCGACAACCCTTGTCCTGCCTGGCTTTGAGCGTGGCGACAAAGTGGCGACAGTAGCGGCGACAAATCGCGCTTTCGGCTCCTTTTGGCGCTGAGCCAGATGGTTGCGTAGCGCTTCATCAATATTGAACATGGCGCACCTCGAAGGTGTGGCCGTCAGTGATGAGCCACTGATGATCAATCAATTCGACCAACAGCTTGGCGGTATGACGACTGCTCTTACGGGCAAAGCGGGGACCGTTGCGATTCAATTCACGAATACTGAAACGCTTCCAATCTTTGACCTGTAGCCATCGCAGCAACCGGTCCGCTTCTTCCTTTACCCGACACACTGGCTCCTGCTCAGTCAGGCGCTGGATCTCGGTGAGGTAGTAGCCGACTAAAGCGGAGGCCCGTTGGATATGGTCGACCTCCACGACGCTGCTCTCCTCCACAACTGCAAGAATGCCGGCGACGCGCAGCAGGTTATCGGCGGCCTTCGATCCGCTGGGCCGTACGCTGGCCAGCTCGCCAAACTCACCCAACTGAGCTTCGATAGCATCATGTAGATCAATCCAGCGACGGCGGGCTAACGGGCTGAGGCTAAGCGGTGATAGCTGCAAGGCACCATCAGCGGAAAGCGACCAGGGCTGATAAAACAGGGCCGAAAGGCGGCGGTGATATCGCTTCAGGGCGGCGTCTTTGGACAAGTCGACAGCCTGGTAGCTCCGTTGCCCGGCTAGACTGGTGGGCCAGGTCATCAAGCAACGACCGAGGATGCCTTGCCCCTGCAGCAACGGGTCACTGAGTAACTGCATGGCCAAGTACGGTTGCAGCATGAGGTGCAGGCTCAAGCGTCGGTCATAAGCCCGAAGGCTTTCGCCTGCCATCGAACGAGCACGATCAATAGGGCTACCGTCCCAGAGTGACGACAAGGCCGCAACCGCTTTCAAACGGTTATCCCGACTCATGGTGCTGCTGCCGAGAAATTGTCCGCCCTCATCACAGAACAGCCCCATGCTGGGCAAGTCATGACAGAGCCCCTTAATCAGGGCTTCAATGGTTGGATCTGTGGTGATAAGTCTGGGTGCAGAGGGCTCCGTTTCAAGCGCCATGCTTACTGTGGAGTCGGGTTCGACAGGGTTGACACGCAGTGCCTGTCGCTGCGCGACACGGTACCGGGCGAGCTGTTCGCGGTAGCGCTGCCACTGCTCACGCTCCCATTGACGCGCGGGCAGCAATGCAAATCGATCTGCAGCCGTTTTACGATCCCCTGACGCGGCCACCGTGATCAGGTACAGCGACAGGGGATAATCTCTCCCGTCGAGCTGTAAGCCCGCATGACCTTGGGTGGCCAGCGCTGAGGTGGCCAACACCGATTGCGCGGCCAGTGCTTGGGGCACGCCGATAACCTCGGCCATGCGCTCCACCGCAGGCCCAAGAATCCCACCCAGTGCCCGCACCGGATAAGGCTGGGCCACGGGATTCGACTCAATCAGCGGTCGAGGTGGTCGTGGTAGTTCAAGCTTCGGATCTAACTGCTGCATGGGCCCTCTCCTCAATTGCTAGTTGTCCTCACGTAGTCCCGCCACGACTGTTGAGTGTTATCAGGGATCAAGGCCCCTGCGGCCTGTGAGGTGTTCACTGACGCGGAACGCACGGCTCCTTACGACCGGGAGCAAGGGCATGAACCCATGAATCTGGCCTCCTTAAACGCATCCGAAGGTGCGGGCGGGTGGAGGCTGTGCCGACTGACGAGTTCGGCACCTGGAGATCCTGAGTGGGAGAAGGCAACAACATCGACACCAGGGGCATGCCTGACTGTCAGTCAGGTGCAGCCTGTCCATAGGCTGCGGCACCGGTGCCTGTGTCATTGCGGATGGCGACGAATCGGAGTTGTCAGGCCGATTGTCACGAGGAGAGTTGCGGCAATGCCTTGTACGACATGGCTTGCAACAGTGGTACGAGCGCCCGTCTCTTTCCAGAAGAAAGAGACGGGCGCGGTCTGGCGCAGCGAAGTGTGCCGAGAGGTGAGGTTGCTGCAGTGCAGCGAGGTAGGTCCATCGTCTGCCGCAATGGGCAGATTAAGTCGAGTGAGCACCCATCACTCCTGGGGAGTGACCGTGCGAGCCGCCGGATGCTAATCGCACTTTGGGAAAACCACCACGCAAGTGGCGTAGCCTTAAAGGTTCTGGCTACCTGGGCAGGTGCTGTCAACGACAGCGATCTGTGCGCCAATTTTTATACATGCACGAAAAGGCGGTCAAGCATCATGGCCAAAGCGCTAAAAAAGTGGCGACTGTCGCCATTTTTGTCGCCACGCCCCAGGCCACGTTACGCGCGGCTTGTCGCCACTGTCGCCGCTGTCGCCACATCTCTAACGATAGCCTTACAACAAGCTCGGCTCTGACGCTGAAACTGCGTTGCGCTCGATAGAGATCCCGGACAATTACTAAGGCAAACACAATGTGTCGCTAATAAAATATGAAATGGAGGGTAGACCGAGGTCGACTCGAGAAAAAACGAGTGAACCCTCCGATCGGCGCGATCAAAGATCGCTTGATCGGAGGGTTTGGCGGGAAAAGCAAATCTCAAACGTCAATTACAGACTCAGGCATCAAAGCTGGTTGATTGGGAAGTGAATGCTTCACGCCCCATGATCAGTACCTGCTGCAACCTCAGCAGAAAGCCTGCTTCAAACGCATCCTGCGGATCACCTGGGCGATGATGCTTTCGGTTTTGCGCCAGTGCCCACCAGAGGGGTAATGATGAACCATCGAGCCAAGTCTCAGCGCATCGAACGCCATCCTCAATCATCGGGCGGAATTCATTGCCCCATGGTGTTCGGATACCGGGACAGCCTTCGGCGGAAGGCACAGAGACGTAGTCACCAATCTGTTGATGGACACGTTGAGCGGGGATACCCGAGAGATATCGGAACGCCTTGTCGAACAGCACTGCCGCGTCATCCAACAGCTCTACAGCCAGCTCAACGTCCTGCGGACAATGAAGCAGAACACTCTGGGCTCCGTTGAGCCGAAGAGTGGCAGCTTGGCGTAGTTTAATCGCGGCATCTTCAGGGTTAAGCGATTCAGTATCGATGGTGTTGGGTTTGGGGAGGCCGATGAGAAGCGAGAGATCAAACATCGCGGAATCCTCCGAGATAATTTGCAGTGCGAAACAGAAGACCACGGTGGCGCACGGGCTTAAAAGGGGGACATGCCATTTTCCTTATCTCCTTGGTTTGATTAAGGAATGCCATCCACCGTTGCGACACGTATGGGTGGCACACCGTACAGGGGTCGCAAACCGGAAACCAAGGAACCCGGCCAGGCCAAAGCCTGCCCTGCACGGTGCGCCATAGAAAAGCAGCAGCTAGCACTTAAAGTGCTGACTGTGCGATATGGCACATACCGCGCCTTGGTTTCGATTCAGGTTGCGACACCCGGTCCCGGGATTGACCGCGACGGAGCAAAGCGTAAATGTGTAGCCGCGACAACACAAGCATGAGTGTCAATAAGCGCAGAATCCGAATGAAAGCGCCGAGAAAAAACTAACGCCCATTGGCATCTAGGGCTTTGGCGGGTTAGGTACCACGCAGCATCTTTTCACTACTGAATCCGATCACGCTGATAGAATCGATAACTCTATACATGACATCCTCTCGAGAAGTGATATGAGTACAGAGTTGACCGAAGAAGAAATGCGGCGGGCGCTGTTCGGTGGAGCCGAACCCACTTTACCGCTGATTGACTCCCGCGCGCAAAATACCGTCCCGGATCCCATACTCACGAAACCGGTAAAGACAGCGAAGAAAAAACAAGTTTCAAGACGCTTCACACCCAGGCTGAAAGTCACTCTGCGCGTGGGAAATGAATTCGAAGGAGAGATGCATGAGATTGTGCATGAGGCCGATACACTGAGCCTTCTAGTTGCCGAGCAAGACGCTACGAAAACAGCCAGAAAAAAATTCAGGTTTGTAGAAGTAGTATCGGTCAAATCAATATAAGCCGGAATTTTAACTCTTTATTATATCGTTTCCTACCATCGATCAGTGCGTTTCGGTTGATGAATCAATCCATAACTTAAGATGATCGTATCGCAGACCTAAATGCGACACCTGACAAGGCTAAAGCCCGCTTATCAGAAACAAAAAACTTAAAAACCGGTCGAGACCTGTTACAAAAAAAACCGAACAAGCTATATAGCCAGCGATAAAGCCGAATGAACTGTAAACGAGCTTCTTAGGTCCCCATTCGGATCAAGCATATCCTCCAGTTCTACTGGCCAAGGTTCGCCCAACACCTTTACTGCGCCCTTCCATTTACTGTTAGCGATATTATCCAACCCACTCCGGACTCTTAGAAACAAGCTTTCAGCATCAACCGAACGGGGGCAAGACATATGATGTGTATATACAAAAAGATTCCTCCAGGAATTCAACTTAATCAAATCATTTGAGATTCCGCCAATAGAAAATCCACTATTAGATAGAGCAGAATGCAGAGCATCAAAACCGACCCAATCCTTATTTGGATTGGCCATTCGAGCCCCACTCCGGGAGGTAAAATCAAGCATGTTCTGATCTGCGCATTTAGCCGCAAGCAGCCATTCAGCCGCCCTATGCAAGAACAGTAAAGCAAGTACATAATTTTTGTTAGCATAATGAACATCTGAGGAAACCGTCATAAACGCTGAGGCCTGTCTGAAAACGTCAGACTCCTTGCGCGTAGAAGCCACCTCTAAATGCAAATCTTTGGCTTCCTCTTTAATTGCTTCAATCCAGTCTTTGACTTTTTGCAGGCTCGAAGGTACTCCACCATTTAGAATGGCGGCAAAACGCTGATTTGAGCGCTCTAAAGAGTTAGCCAAAGATGAAGGCTCTTTCCACCAAACTCGGTATTTAGGCAACGCATCATCATGAATAAAGAAAGCAGGCAAGCTCCACTCATGTAACGAAGTACGCCCAAACTCTGATACAAACTGCGAAATCTTTATGAGAAGACGCTGCGAGCTTATAGGTAAAACATTTGACATTCCGCAAAAAAACTCGAGGCGTGAAGCAGATGTACATACCGCATTAATGTCGAAACGTCTCAAGCCAACTAAAAGCTCACAAGCAGACTGCACTATATCCCGGACAGATTCTTGCAACGCACCAACTGCAGCAAGAAACCCGGGCGTATCAATTTGCTGCCGGACACAGTCTTTAATAGACTGCAGGCGTACTAGAGCGTCTATCACATCGACATGCGCACAACCTGCAGGAAGCACTCTTACAACCTGCTCTACGTTAGGCCAATTACCGCAGCTAATGTGCAAACTGGCGTCGTCCATATCACTGTGCTTAACGTAAACGATGCGCGCACCGTCTACTGAGGTTCCTTCTGTCCACAGCACATGCTTACTCCACAGGCCAAAGATCAGAAGGATCCTGTTCGAGCTGATTGGCAAAACGAGTTAACGCCTCCCTAAACTTCTCCATAGCCTTCTCGCCAGTACTTTCCTCGAATGCAGCAGGATCACTTTTTCTCAAATCTCTGAGAGAACCAGCTTCGGTTTCGCCGAAAAAATCAGCCAAATTGCGCTTAACATCGCGAGATATTTGATCAAGCATTGTTGAGGAATAACGTAGCGCAGCATCTGTACCCAAAGCCAATAATCGACGATCGAAAACCCCCTGTTGCTCCAAATCCATGTCGGCTTTCAATTGTTCTATTAACGCTTCGCGCACGTCTTGACGCAGAAGAGCAGCAAGCTGAATATCAGCCCATGCATCTCTAGCCCACTGCGCGCCAAAATTGATGTTATCGTTCTTCCAAAGAACCCTGCGAGTATATAATTGATGCTCACTCAAATAGTCTAACTGGGAGGATGCTACGAACACATTAGAAGCCGCTACTGCGGCGTTCACTATACGAACATTATCCACCCCTTGGTGAGCTAACTCACGAGCCAGAGTTAACCAAAAGCGCATATAACCTTGCTGAAAGGCTTGTCGCATATACACAACATCTTTATCTGGAACTTGGTTATCAGCCTTGAATACTGCCCAAGCTCCCTGAGCGAGCTCATCATACATCTCCCTCTCATTATAAACAAATCGAGCGAGATAATTAGACAAACTTGCACTTGCTGGATTCCCAAGATCGGTTTGCTTTTTGACTTTAGCAAACGCTTTACCTAAGCGATATTCGAGCTCTTGATATGGGCGCAGCTTACGCAAGAGAACATCTAACGCAGGAGTAAGGTGAGAGTTAATTTGTTCCCGAATTATTGGATCAATACGCAGCCCTGGAGATTGGTCGCGCATCCCCAACGGATCAAATTCAGGATCGATTTCCTCTAGCTTATCCTCACACTCTCCGAGTTTCAGCATTGCAGCGGCTAGACGCGGAACACCAAACAAATAATTTTCAAGTATACCGGCAACTATCGAGACAGTGGTGATAGAAAAAGGTCGCAATCTAGCGTCGGTACTTTGATTCTCGCGTGTATTCCACTCTAACAAGTGGAGACGGCTCCAATCGTTGTCCTCTATATCATGTTTCCACTGGTTCGCTAAGGAACGCACCGCAGAGGCTGCATTACTTGAGTCATCAAGCAGCAGGATGAAATGTCCGCTAACGCGCTGCGGTTCTGAGTTAACTGTAACAAAAATATCGCGCAAGTCTTTGACAATTTGCTCATCCCCCTCCGCCGTAGCTAAGGGCATCCAGACTATACAAACAGGTTGCTCAATATTGGCCACGATCTGTTTAGTTTCCGGCTTACTATTTAGCAGCCGAAGCGCTTGAAGCCGATGCTGCCCGTCTAAAGTTACCAACTTTGTACGGTCTGGATTGACCCCAAGCATCGCCGCGTAGTCATAAAACTCTACAGCCTCTCCAAGCCAATCTATCACGCGCCCACCTTGCCCCTGCGCGGCTTGGTACAAGTCGAGCTTGAAACCATCACGATCATAAACCGTACTTAAAGTGCCCTCTGAAATCGGTTGCTGAATGACAGAGTCATAATTAGGTTTAAGATTGTTATCGCTATCCATCACCGCTAGACACACCAACAAAGGCGGAAAAAAAACCGCCCGCTGGCTCCCCATTTTTAAGTAGCCTTCAGCTATACGGACAACTCTAGAATGATCAATATCCCTCTGGATAAGCTCCTCGAATGCTACACGGCGAATATTGAATACATCCGCAGCTACGTTGAGCTTTTCGAGCTGACTAATTCGAAGCGTAGTAGACAGATAATTCAACGTATGACTCGAATCGGTTTGAAATCGACCGAATGAGCCACGCAGCTTCAAGCCAAAAACGTCAATATTTCTTGGGCCGGGCGGCATAGCCATATGCTGTTATCCTTTAAAATCCGTTAATGGGGCTATCTTGCCTCATCACATGAGTCGAAGCTAGACGCAAAATCTTCCCTTCAGTAGGCGCACGGCCTTACAGCAGTGCGCCGCCCCCCTACAACTGAAAAGTTGACCAGTGAATGTAGCCTGTTTTTTGCCTTACGTCGGCGAATCGTTTACGTCCCTACACGTCATCGGTACTCATGCAGCTGTGTAACGCTTCTTTGAGTGTTGGACGCCGCTCCACCACTCAGAACGGCTCGCCAAAAACTCTGTCACGCAGGGTACAGGCCCACCCCACCGACCAACCTGCTCGCTTTAGACCTAACACAAGGTTCGGTAGATAGTATCCGCTAAATAGCTATCACTCTTACCGGCGAGATAAGAGAGCCCTCGATGCAGATGGCTCACACATAGCTTTCTAATGTTTTCAACACTAGGTTCTTTACCATCTTGCTGAAGGCGCTGTAGCAACAGATTAAGATATAGCTCGTCAAATCCGCCTGTAAAGACTCGCCAATCTATCTCTACTCCACCACTATAATTGAACTCCTCATCTGGCAGCGCGGATGGCTCCGCCAAAGACAGGCAAAGTGCATGCCGACATATAGAATTATAATGTTCTATACCAGTCTTACGCTTCAACGTAGAGAGCTGAATTTTCGCTGCAGCGGTTAAACGAATTCGGTCAATCATTGGTCATTACCAAGTGGGCCTGGTGAGCTCTTACCGAAACTAAACTTCGACGACTCTCATCATCAAAAATCAATTCATACTCTCGACTCAAATGCTGTTCCAAAGCCTTATGCACACTACCTTCCACCTCTTCATCCGTAGATAACACTAACACTTGATGAGAAACTTTGGCGAAGAAGTTATGGATTAAAGCTTCTCGATGCTGGCGATCTAGGCGCGCTAAAGGGGTATCTACTACTACTGGGAATCGACCTTTGCGCTCTCGAATTAACGCGCTCAGTACTGAAATAGCCAGTATTTGCCGCTCGCCTGCTGATAGGCGCTCCATTGGCAAGGTATGGCCGTTTACGTCTTCGATGGAAACCGCGTACGTCTGCGGCTCTACTAAAACACGAGAGATCAGGTTTCTCTTACGAAGCAGCTGCTTAAATTCAGCGGTTATCATCTCCGACAGCCACTTTGCCTTCGAAGCTAATAGGCGATCTCGAAAGATGTTCAGCGTTACTTTCGCACGATCAGCAGCTTCCAAAGCAATACGCTGGAAGGCACCCTCTTTCAGCTCGGCTCGATTTCGTGACATTGCAGCGTTGTGTCGCTGCTCAAAATGGACTTGTTTGCCCCTTAGATCGTCCAGTTCGCGACTTAACTGTTGTGACTTCAATTCAGCGACTGATACAGCTTGAGTGAGACTTTGCATAGCCTGAAAAACAGAACCAATTTGTTCATCATCAGGTATCTGCTCCGCTGCTTGTTGAGCTTTCTCCATAATTTGTTGAGTAACCGAAACATCTTCCTGCGCAGCTTTCAAACGTTGTTTGGCTTGCTCTAGACCCGGCTCTAACTCAGCCGGGTCACCCCCTTGCAGAAACACTGGCGAATGTTCCTCGACCGCTCGCAGCTCCTGCAAGTCAGCTGCTAGCAGCTCAGCGACATCATGTTGAGCGTTCGGAGCCCTGTCGGCCAATAGTTCCAAAATTCGCTTGTCACGATCAGCAAACTCTTCGAGCAGCAAGTTAGCGTGCTTAGCATCGCGATCTTTCTGCCACTGAACCTTGTAGCCAGCCCAAAGTGGAGATAACCACGCTAAAGGGAGGAGCGGATCCTCCAAGGCAGCGACTAACGCAGTTCGCGCATGTTCATATTGCTGCTTGCTAAGTTTAGCTCGAGCCCCTAAATCCGCGGCTTGCTGATAAGCTTTGAGGCCACTACGTTGGGCCTCGACTGAGTACGCCTCTAACTTACGCTGCGCATCGTCTAGTTCGTTCCTAGCATGGGCTTGACGTTGCGACACTATATCGATTTGCCCATTTAACTCTTTGAGCTGCAGCTCATAGTCGTCAGCCGGGGGCTCGTCGCCCCCCCCTCCAGGAGCATTCTTTTTATTAGTTCGACGCTCTAGAGCTCTCAAATCTCCAGCTAATGCGTCGATGCCACCCACCCCTAAGAAAACCTCCGTCGCTCGACGTAAAAGCTCAGGAAGACGTTCAGGGTTGGCCAAGGCCTCGATTTTCTCTCCATCAAAAAGAAAAAGGTGAACTAGCTCCACCGGCATAATGCCGTTGATGAAGTCATCCCAATCTTCCGCAAGTGCTAAGTCCTCGAAATGTCCAGCGAAGACTCGAAAACGCTCACGATAACCTTTTTCCTTAGGTAACCACTCACGACGGATGGTAAGCACCTGTGTGTAGTCGCCGACCTCAATACCAAGCTGCATTTCTATTCGAGCAGGTCCAGTGGCGTCCGAGCGCTGCAAACCGGTGATTAGCTGGTCATATTCTGTGCGCCGAGTTTGGTTAATGGCCTTGTAACCATACAAGCCAATCTGCAAGGCAGTGAGAAGAGTGGTCTTACCGCTGCCATTTAGAGCTTTCACCAAAATCACAGGGTGCAGGGCTTGCACGCTTAAATCGAAAATTTGCTGCTCACGGAATGGGCCGAGATTTTCGATAGAAATTCTATTAATTGTTAACTTGGCCATGCTTACTTCTCTTCCTCTTCTACTACTGCTAGAGGAATCAATTCTAGCTCGTCGTTAGTACTCGCCTCATCCTGATCTTCGTCACGAGTGCTTTTAGCGAATTCTAAAGCATCAAACTCTGTACGGAACGCGTTGGCCTTGAGAACTTCTTCCAAACGGTCTAAATGGCGAGAGCGTTTTTGGGTCTGCATGGATTGAAATTGGACAGCGAGCAGGTTGCGAGTGAGTTGATAAAGCTGGTTACTAGCCTCGGGATCGAGCTCTGTAGCGATTTCGTTTAATAACGCCAAGTCCTCTGCTTCCAAAGGAACAGGCTCCATTACCCGCCCTGGGTATTTCTCAAGGAAAACGCGCTCATAAATTTCCGGAACTAAGTCCTCAATTTCACCCTTTTCCTCAACCCAGATGCGTCGAATGGCATCAAGTTCATCAAGGGAGATCAATTCGATTTGAACATGTCCTGGGACTTTAGCATCCCGTAACGCACACTGGGTACGCAGTAGTTCTTCCAACAGCTTTGCTCGATAACTCTGCAAGTAAGGACCATGTATAAGCTCAGCAGTATCCCCCTTACCCATTAGTTTTACGCGGCCGTTCATACGTTTGAAATCCCGGACGTCCCAGTCCTGCACACTTAAATAATTATTGCGGAAGTCTAGAATCGGCTTCATCCAGGACTTTTGATCGTCGTTCTGAATCATTGCCTGCATGGATTTGTCCTGCGACACCATGGTACACACGTAGCATCCAAAACGACTGTCACCACAGCTGGGTGTCGATTTATCGACCACTACCGGGCACTCAGCGTCAGGAGTTGCTCCTTTATAGATGCTGAACAGATCTTGGTTGTCGACGCCCCAGGGATTTTCATCAGTGAGGACGTACATCCAGACGTCATCGCTAGTCCAAGTTTCTATAGGAAGATAAACCCAAACTCGAGAAAGTTTGGGATCACGATTACGGCTCAGACGATCGCGAGTACTTCCACTGTAGTTTTCGATCACTTTGTCACGCGCCTGGCTTTCGCCTCGGCGCTGACCGAGCACTAAAATTGCCTCGTTATTAGCCTCAGACAACTCCTGAATAAATTTCGTGGAAGCACTTATCTTTAAGCGGTCAGTACACCAACGAAAACGATTTCGGGGAGCGGGGTACCCTTTGCCTATCAGATTGACCCAAAAACGGTGCTCAAGGCTGGGAGTAAGCCGGTGAGGATGAATTGGCAACCCCTGCCGCTCCGCTTCGGCTTTCATGTTTCGCAGCGATGAGTCAACCCAAGCCGCGATAACTGGGTTCTCGACCAAGGTATCAGTACTGATGACATGAATATCTTTGGTGCGTTGCTCGGCAGGGAGAGACGCGACAGCCTTCCATATTAGCTGCAGTGACGCCGTTGAGTCCTTGCCGCCGCTGTAACCTACGATCCAGGGCATGGAATCAGAGCGGTAAAGCGACTGAATTTCTTCTATGATAGTTTCGGGAGGCGTGGTCATAATTTTTCCGATGTGAAGCGTAGAGCCTTACTGGCGGGCAGCAGCAAAGGCGCTTTCGATAATTTGCTCTTCAGGGCTTAAAGGAAGTCCGAGTGTGCGTTTGATTTCATTGCACGTGAGCGTGATATTTTGGCTGTTTTTTGCCATTCGTCCGCCAATCATGGCGCGCCCCTCCCACGTCTTAATGTTAGATCGAGACCAATCAATCTCACGCAGGTTGCTGAAAACGTTTTTCAGGTTAGGCTGCCCTGCTCCAGCCCTGTAAATGAATTTCCCAACACGTCCTAAAGCTTGAAGTACGATTGCGTGCGAATGGATAAAATCCTGGCGCACCTCACCGGCAGTCATTCGCCCTTCTCGTACGTATATCCATTCTGGGATTTGGTCGCCAATAACCTCCCAAAACTCATTGCATTTCTTAGATGCGGCAGAAAAATCTTCCAACTCTTGCTCGCTGAGCATCTCTAAAATGGAGAAATGAAGCGCACTTAGGGTAAACAGCTTGCGGGAACGCTTGGACAGTGACGATCGCTCCGACTCGATCAAGTTCCTGAACACTCGCGAGGTCAGACCCAGATGCTTAGCCACACTAGCTGCCGCGTTACGGTGATCATAAAGTACACTCAACGACGCTGAAGGCTTGACGGCGTGCCTGTTGAGATCGGCGAACATTTGCTGACAACGCTCTAGCCCACGGTCATGAAAAAACACCACGGCGATGGTTTCATCCCCAAGCTCAGGCCGCTCCTCAATAGCTAGCTCGATAGCCGCTCGCCGATGCTGCCCATCATTAACGATGAATCTGGCGTCCATATCGACCGTCAACGTCCCCATACGAAAGTGATTGGTATCGCGTTCGCTCACCGGAGCGAAGCTTAAGTCACCATCGATGGATGCCGTAATGGCAGAGAACGTGTAGCTTCCCGAGTTGGAGACGATGTATCGTGCGATTTCAGGAATACGTGAGCGATTGATTGACCGCTGCGCTCTCAGCTCCGGCATCAACTCCTCATTATCAAAGACAAATAGCTTCGCCAAAAGCCTAAGCGGGCACATCGAGACGTAGTATTCCCGCCCCGCTTGTACTCCGCGGATCGCAGGAAATGTGTAAGAAAAAGGACTGGTCATGGCTGCGAAGCCTAACATGTTTGCTTCAGCACAGACAAACAAGAGCAGTGATCTAGACGTACAGCTAGCTCGCCCAGTTCGGAGCCTCGCTAGCGTAATTCAGACGACCGGCCTGGGCAGGAAATGCTGTCGTGAACAGCATCGACAGGCCCACAGGTAAAGCGTCTATATGCCTCTGATTACATTAGCTATAGCTAACTGCCATCCTGCCCGAAATGGGGAGCGCCTTCGTATGAATACGTAGGTGCCGCAGTTACCCGGTAGCCATAGGGCTCACTCTCCGTGTGTAACGCAAATTCAAGTCCAGGTGACGAGACTCGACGCTACCTACGATGCCAGGTGATTTAGCTACCTATCGCTCACCAGCTCGCCTCCGCCTGCATAAGAGCTAAGCGCCCATACATTTGCCCGGCACGCCTCCTATCTGTGGCATTCCGTCGCATTTTCGATGAACGGGCATTTCCCAACGGCACAATAGCTTCGTGCCATTACACGGTTTTTCGGTAATACTCTACGAGGTAGGGATTCGTGGAAGACAAAAAATGGACTTCGATCGCACCATCACCCAACTTTGGTACGCACCAGTCTTACCTTTCTTGGTCGTATTCAGGATTGGCATGGTTGTGGGCCAGTGCAACCGACAAAACCGTCGACGATCTCAATCATCCTACATAAGTCTGATTGCACCACATCAGCCCCCCCCACTATTAACTTCACAGAATTGTGTCGAAGTTAGTTGGGATTGCATTAATTTATTGAATCTGCCTAAAAACTTTATTTTTCTCAAAAGAAAAACATATAAACGCGCGCGCAAACCTAATATTTTGTGTGCAAAAATATCTATGTTCGCACAGCCAAAACTTTCTTACTCACACCGCAACAAACAGCGGCCACCGACAACCTCATCAAAGTGAACCCCATATGATAGATAAAAACATAATAAAGGCAGACCCTACCAAAGAATTTTTCATTAACATGCTGACCCGTGACATTGCAACAGACCGAGCAATCCTTGACTTAATTGATAACAGCATAGATGCGGCCATTCAAAATGAACTACAGAACCCCGAAATAATAATCATAGCAACGAAAGAACACTTTCAGATCAAGGACAATTGTGGCGGCTTAGATTTGGAAAAAGCGAAGGGTTACGCCTTTCGTTTCGGTCGCCCCAAAGACGCACCGGACACTCCAAACTCTGTAGGGCAGTTTGGAGTTGGCATGAAACGCACATTATTTAAGCTAGGAACTAAGTTCGAGGTTGAGTCAAACCACAACCAAACTGCATACAATGTAAGCGTCGACGTAGACAAATGGGTAAACATCAAGGAATGGCACTTTTATTTTAACTTACTTGAAAACCCGGATTTGAAAGATGGAGAAACGAGAATAACAGTAACCAAACTAAAAGAGGAGACCATTCAAAACTTCTCTGAAGAAACCTACCTCAACAACCTGATGAGGGAAATCTCCGCAGCTTACTTCAAGCAAATAAATAACGGCTTTAAGATTTTTTTCAACAAAACCTCAATAAAAAGCAAAGACATAACAATAAAAAACTCAAAAGAATTAAGCCTAATAAAGAAAAAATTCACATATGAAAATGTAGATATAACTATAACTTGTGGTCTATCGGACCGAGACAAAGATGATAGTGGTTGGTACATAGTATGCAATGGTCGGTTAGTTGCAGAGGCAGACCAAACAGAAAAGACTGGCTGGGGAAAAAATGGAGCAAGCAAATTTCATACTGATTTTGCCTTCTTCAGGGGGTTAGTTGAATTTTCCTGTGAAGATGCCTCCAAACTACCTTGGACAACCACCAAAACAGGCGTGGATGGGGATAGCCAAGTATATAAGTATGCCTTACTCCATATGGGGCAGTGCATGGAGCCGATCTTAAAGTTCCTAAGAGAACGTACTGAGGAAAACTACAATTGCGATCAAGAGCTAATAGAATCAACGCCCCTGGCTAATAGCATAGCCGCGGCAGACTCTATCAGAATTTTAGACGCGCCGCTTTCGGAGAAATTTATACGCCCTGAAAAAATAATTCCTCCAAAGCCAGATAAAAACTACACCTCTATTACTTACACCATTTCGAATGAAAGACTTGAAAAAGCCAAAGAATCTCTCGATGTAAAAACTGCCACCCAAGTTGGCAAGCTAACTTTCGACTACTATTACCAGTATGAGTGCGAAAATGAGTAATAGCGGCAGAAAAATAAATTATTCTATTCGACCAGCTAAAAGCATTGAGCGCAAAATGATGCGAGATGTGTTTAGCTGCCTCCGTCATCATGCGCCTCTTAAGGACTATCAATATATCGGGTTTGGATCAAAATACTTCGTAGACTTTTCTCTATTCCATCGTCACCTAGGTATAGAAAACCTAATAAGCATCGAAGCCGACACAACTAACATTGAGCGATATGAGTTCAATAAACCATACTCTTCCATTCAAATGAAGTTTGGCAGATCCACCGAAGTATTACCTCAACTTTCCGCCCAGCCAGGAAGGAAAATTTATTGGCTTGACTATGACGGCACATTCTCTCCATACATGCTTGATGATGCCGCAATAATCGCTGGAACAATCGAAAGCGGAAGCATCTATAGCGCCAGTTTCAATTGCTCTCCGTTAATTTCCAGCTCAAATCAGAATACCCCATCAGAGGACATAGAGTCTAAACTTGTAGATTTAGTTGGAAAACCCTACGTTCAGCCAGGTATAGATACGAGAGGTTGGAAACAAAGCAAACGACTAGCAATCTTTTTAAAAGAATGCTTAAAAAAAGAAATGCAAAAAATAATTACCATTAGAAACACTGCACTACCGCCCAAAGACAGAATAAACATAGACCAAGTATTATTCTTTAAGTACGCGGACGGTTGCGAAATGGCAACAATCGCTTTTACCTTCTATAAAGAAAGCGACACCCAAATTCACTCCGCGTGCAGATTCAACGAACTATATTTTCACAGAAGCGGAGACTCACCGTTTGAAATAAAAACGCCGAATTTAACAATAAAGGAAATCAGACACATCATGGAGACTATGCCTGACAGAGAAAAACTCTCAAAGAAAATTTTTACAGACAAAGATATTGACGCATTATGGGACAACTATAGATACTTTCCAAACTTCACTGAAATCGAGTCAACATGAATCGTTCAAGGACCATTGTCGAGGCAATCATAGATATCCTAACCCAAAATAAGGGCAACCTCTCAGCTCAGCAAATACATGAAAAAATAGAAGAGAAACAACTTTACAGGTTCAATACACAGACTCCTGTGGGAGTAGTTCGCCAGCAAATACGTAGGCATTGTGAAGGGTTAGCATTTCCTTCAGCCATGCCACGCAAATACTTCTTCCAAGCAGAGAGTGGGAAGTATGGCCTACTCAAAAATATTGAAACCTTGGTTCCTCTTAGTACGACAAGCAAAGATAAAATCCCGGAAGAACACCTCCAGCAAGTTCATGAAAAGCACATCACCGAAACCAAACAAGAACTCCTAGGAAAAATAATAACTTTACAACCTAGAGTTTTTGAATCTCTAGTACTCGATTTATTATTAAAAATGGGCTACGGGATCAATGGATCAATCAAACACAGTCCTTCCGGCGCCGATGGTGGTATTGATGGTGAAATTCACTTGGACAGATTAGGATTCGATAGAGTTTATGTTCAGGTCAAACGCTACGCATACAACCGTACCGTCGAGGTCTCCCAAATAAGGGACTTCGTTGGCGCGATGAAAAACGGTGTTAGAGGAGCCTTTATAACCACATCAAAATTCTCTAAAGCAGCAATCAACTTTGCGGAAAAAGAACAACAACAGAAAAACCTAGCGTTAATCGATGGAAATCACTTAGCACAACTAATGATAGAGTACGGACTAGGCGTCATAGAAACAAAACAATATTCTACATACAAACTCGACTCAGACTACCTTGGTGAAATTTAGTGATCTTTTGCGGCCATACTATAGACAATCCGGCCTCACCCGCCCTGCGTAACCGCCGGACTTTAAAGACAGACAATGCACCTAACAGCCGAGTCAAAGCAAAACTAAAAATCAGGATGATATATATTAAACAACTTTCACAAAAGCTCGAAAAGATCAGTATAGATTATTCATAAAAAAGAATTTGGCTACTTCTTTTATAAAAGGGTCATTACCATGATCCGCAGTTACGATCATGACATTTGATCCATTCTCTACAACACTTAATTCCGACTTAGAGTAAAGAGGATTTAAAAACACCCTAAACCTCAGACCCAAAATATAAAACTCAAAAAAGTTAAGCACAGCTCCAGCGTGACATGAAGGAACCGTTATTATATCATTCAACCCATTATAAGTATTGACGGAAATTAATATTAGAGAGCCTTCGAGACAGATACATTCCCCCAACAGATACTCTTCTATTTTTTTCATGCTCTCGTAACTAATTCGGACATCCGCATTACCAAAGCTATAATCCCCACCAGGCCATTTTATTGCACGCCATACGACGCTGACCGCAAAATAATGTAAGGATCTGACAATAAATGAATCCAGATCTTCATTAGCATATCCATAATTTTCGCCGCGAATACTTACAGGGAGAAGCTGCTGAAGAATATCCAAAAGCGGAAACTTGTCCCCTCTCGCCCAAAGTTTTGAAACTACGTCTTCACCTTTTGCGGAAAATTCTTGCTCACACTTCCCACATAAAAAATACGCTACTATTTGCCGGTTTGTTTGTACAAATCTCTTCCTATCAATCTCAACTTTAGTTGGTGGTGAAATCCTAGCTCCGGAGTTTCTAAGTACTTTGTAGGCCGACTTAGGTAATAAGTGACTTTTCTTCAGGACTGCCTGTTTTTTGCATAACCCACATATTCCATTTTTCAATTTTTTCCCTCTGCAAACATTCTGGGCTTATTCAGCCCAAAATAGTCTATCTCTAAATATGGAACAGCTCTGCCGCGCACATACTCCGTACGCAAATCGATGACAACTGACAAGTGCAGTCGGATTCTCACGTCGAACGTAACCGCCAATAAAATTCCATTACCTTCGAGACGCCAGTGCCAGCCACAAAAGCAAACTGTTCTCGGAGGCACTGTCACAATGCTATGCTGTGCCCCGCATAATAACTAGTAAATCATCCTGAATTTTCTAGACGGACTCTTACGTAGTTTTTTTCACAACAATCGATGCTAGCTGTCAGCAAACTACTGGCCAGCCTTCCTGTCGCAACCTTCAGCTCAGATTTTTTGCTGTCTGTTATTCCGACAGATTTCGAGTTCCCTGAGTAATCATAGACGCGAAAAAATTTACACCTAGGGTACAGCCTGACTGCAGCCGGGATACTATACGGTGAGGTATTCCATTTGGTATTCCAATTAAAAACATACGATTATATTATCCTTATAACTCAATATCTTACTTAGCAAATTCAGATTACCCCGGCCCACCACTTCAACATCTAAAGACGTCCACGGACGTCTTTTTTTGCGCCTGAAATCCAGTGAATACGGGGGTTTCAGAGCTGCGGGGGACTTTCCAGGTTTTTTGAGTTCCAGGCGGTTTGGTATTCCCAATGGTATTCCCGGCTACCCGGCGCTAATCTTGGGAATACCAAAAGGTGTCATGGAGTACTTTTCATGTGCGCTCAAACCACCCGCCTCTCCGACCGCCAGCTCAAGGCGGTCAAACCGAAAGACAAGGATTACGTCCTCACGGATGGCGACGGGCCCACCAATTACTCGCTTCGACATGTACCCACATGATCCGAAGCACATCAAGAAGCCCGCCCCGTGCGGGCTTTCTTGTTTCTGAACATCCCCCAATGACTCCGTACTCTCTCGCCACCTCCGGCTGATACCACCCTGTCCACTCTTGAACCCAGGGCCAAGGAGCACCGAGAACATGACGGCCATAGCCTTTAGGAGGAAACACCCTGAGAAGGACGCAAAGCATGTGGAGGCCCTTCCACTTTCAACGCCAGGGCCACTGCCGGCCTTGCACCGACTCTTTGGAAATAGGCCTGCAAATTGTCCCATGCCGACAGGTCGATCTCTAATCGCCTGGCCCACGTCAGCATCGTGAACAGGTAGGCGTCGGGGGCGGAAAACCCGTGCCCCATCAGATAGTCTTTCCCGCACAACTCATGATCGACATACGCCAACCGTGGCGAAACCAGGAGCCGCGTCGCGTTCTGCCCTTCGATCGTCTTCGCCAGAAAGTTTGCGCTTACCCCGCCATGACGCTCGGGCGTGATGAAGTTCTTGTGTACCTCTGCCGAAATGAAACCAAGCCATTCCAGTGCGCGATAACGCTCGATGCGATTCTGCGCCGGAAGAAGATTGCGCTCCGAGTGCTGATCCGCGATGTACTGCAAGATGACGGCACACTCGGTCAAAATCTCCCCCTCTCCTGTTTTCAGGGCCGGCACGTACGACTTTGGATTGATCAGGTCGTAATCTCCGCCAGACCACTGCTTGCTCATCAAATCGACTTTCTCAAGCGAAAAGGAGGCACCGGCTTCGCGCAGGAGAATGTGAGGGGCAAGGGAGCTGGCCCCGGCCGCGTAGAACAAGATCATGATCGTCTTCCCATATGTGCTCACAGGGCGATTGGCCTGATGATGCATGCCGTGACTATAGGGCTACGCAAGCAACCGAAAAACGCGTGCTCGTGCAACTCAAGTGTGCGAAATTGCACTCATGATGAATTGGCAAGATCTGCACCATTTTGTTGTCGTTGCCCGCCTCGGCTCATTCACTGCTGCGGGGAAAGAGCTACGCGTCGATCACGCAACCGTGGGCCGGCGTATTACGGCCCTTGAGACAACCCTCGGAATGAAACTGGTGGAGCGCCTGCCGCGCTCATCGCAACTCACGGAGGACGGCTTGGCGCTGGCGGCGATTGCCATGCCGATGGAAGCCATTACCGATGCGATAGGCCGTCATGCACGTGGTACGGCCCCGTTGTCAGGAACCGTGAGACTGAGCGCTCTCCCCATGCTGGCCAGCACATTGATAGCGCCGAGCCTCGGCCACTTACGCTCGCACTACCCGGCCCTCAAGGTCATTCTCAGCGCGACCTCAGATGTGGCTTCGCTTGAAAAGGGGGAAGCGGACGTCGCCATCGGATTGGTACGACCTCAAACAGCCGGCCGCATTGTTCGCAAGGTTGGCTCAATGAAACTCGGCCTCTATGCCAGCCCGGCATATGCATTGAAGCCTTCACTGTCCTAGTCATTCATTGGCTTTGAGGAAGAACTCCATCAGATTCCCCAACAGCGCTGGATACAGCACTTTGCAGATGGACGCCCCTTTGTATTTCAAAGCAGCGATATCGCAACACAGCTAGCCGCCGCACGAGCAAGCATCGGCGTGGCAATCCTGCCCTGCTTTCTCGCGGATAGAGACAAGGCGCTGGCCAGGATTGAGCTGGATGACGAACCGAAAGCCCGGGATGTCTGGATGTCTGTTCATGCCGACGTACGGCGCTCCCCCGCAGTTCGCGCCACCATGGATCATCTGATTAATCTACTGGGCCACGAACTGGGATAAGGGCTGGAGCGTGGTCAACGCGCTGCAGCAAAATCAGAAAAGCTCACCACCCCAAGGTCCCGACTACAACATGGCCCAGGCAGACAAGGTATGCGCATCAGTGATTTTGCCGGCGCGGATCAGCGCCTTTATCTCCTGCTCGGTGTAAGCGAGGGTGCCTTTCGTCTCACCGTCCGTTTTCGTCGTTACTTGCACCGCGTCGGTCGCCAAATAGACCTCGACCGCACTTTGAATCAGTGAAGTATTGGTATGCAGTTTGCCGAGGAGCACCCAGGATTGCGACGTGTACCCTGTCTCTTCGAGCAACTCGCGTTTAGCGGTTTGCGCCAGCGTCTCATCCTGGTTGCGCCCCCCTCGAGGCACCTCCAGCGAGTCTTGATCGACCGCGCCACGGTAATGCTGCACCAGCAAGTAACGACCTTCTGTGTCCCTTGCGAGGATCACGGCAGCATTTACCTCGTAAGCCTCGGCTACGACGTAATACTTGCCCCGCTTGATCACCTTGAAGAATGGGGTTTCCAGCAGGGTCTGAATCGTGTTGGTCGGTGCGTCCATAGTTTTAAGCCTTAGTCATCTGACAGTGCACGATCAAACTCGAATATCACTTGCGGCTTGAGTTTGAGGTAAAGGTTTTGTGGGCGGCCCATCGCTGGCTGGACAGTTTCTTCTGTCAACGCGATGAGCTTGGCGTCGATCATCTTTTTCACGCGCTGAATAATGCTGGTCTTTCCTTTACCCGGTTTGATGCCTCGCACCACCGAGAAGAGGGTCATGACGTCAGTCATGGTGAACTTCATGGGCAGCATGGCGAACCCGATGCTGGTGTACCGGAATTTGCCCGCCAGGCGCGCTCTTATTTTTGCGGCGAGCTCGTTGTGATCGAACGCCAACAGGAATCCCTTTTCACTTGCCGACACGAGGTCGACCCACTGTTTGTCGCCTTCAATCTCTACGGTGTCATCGACCATTGCCATATAGACCGTGGTCGTGGCCCAGCCCCTTGGATCACGCACCGCATTACCCACCGTCACTACCTGCTCGCAATGACTGATCGCGAAACCCACTTTAGGAGAGTGGATGAGGCGCTCGATGGCAGCCTCCAGACTTTGATCCTCAGTGTCACCGTTGATGACCAAGCCTGGAATTGCCCATTGCCCGAAATAGGGCTCATCCGGATTGAGACGCTTGTGAACCAGTATCTGTGCCCGACCGAGTTCGCGGTTGAATCGAAGTATTCCGACATCGACGGACTGGATGGCGCTTCTTCGCTCTTCGCTCACCTATGCACTCCTCTGTTGTTGATCGGTCAATGAAATCTGCCCAGTATCGGCGTAAACGAGGTAGTCCGCCACGCGCAGGCCCCGGCGCCAGCCAATTGCGCGGAATGTCTCTGCCAGCCCTCAAGGCGTCTCGGATCATGGTGCTGTGAACACTGATCGTCTCGGGCAGGGTGATGACTGAAAACTCATCCATGATTTCCTGATACCTATAAAACGTGCGGAAAACCTTTTGGTTGTCCACGCCCATCACCAAGGCAACGTCCTTTGTATCCAGGCGGGCGCGCCTGGCGATGAACCGAAGCAAGTCGATGCTGAAAATCGGGGACTTGTGCTCAAACAACTCACGCTCACAGGTATCGACGACCAGGCGCGGCTCCTTGAAATCCCCGGCGATCTTCTCCAGCCACTGAACCCGCACGTCGAAATCGACCATTTGCTTGCCAAACGGGTGAGCGTACGAAGGCACCACCAGAACATGAGCGGCCTGGCTGAGCAGTGAAGCCATCACCTGAACATGCCCCGCGTGTGGAGGATTGAATGCACCTCCATAAACCGCCAACTGCACCGTCATCATTCAACCCTCACTTTTCGACATAGTGCGTGTAACGCATATACTGGTCAAGCCCTGGCGATTGGATTTAGGCCCTGCCGGGGGAGTTGATCACGATCACGAGCAAGGGAATCCAACAATTAATCCCTACAACTATGAGTACAGGCCTATGGAGATCGGTGCGATGAGTCCTGGAAAACTCACAAAGACTGGTTGACTAACTTAATACTTGTGAAGCACTATCTGCCGCAAGACGACAGCGGAGGTACCTGCAATGAGCTTTCCAAAATCCAAGATTGCCAGCTTCGATGTAGATGCACAGTGCGGTTTTACCCCTCTGTGCCCAGATGAGCTCCCTGTCATTGGTGGAGATGAAATCGTTCCTGATCTGAACTTCATGGCATCGCTCGCCGGTTTTCGAGTGGCCAGCAAGGATGCCCATAGCCCGAATGCAAAATGGGTCGTCGGCTCTCACGCCGAAATGGGAGTTGCGACAGGACTTGTGCATGCCGACCTGACCTGGGTGTCTCACTGCGTTCCGGGCACCCCGGGGTTCGAGCTTCTTCCCGGCCTGCCAAAAGTCAGTGAATACGGATTCATCGTGTACAAAGGCCTCGAGGTGGATTTGCACCCGTACGGCGCTCTGTTTCACGACGACATCATGACCACCGGCGCTATCGAAGTTCTTCGGTCGAGAGGTATCGAGAAGGTCCTCGTAGGAGGCCTGGCCCTCGACTACTGCGTGAAATCGACCGTGCTGCAACTGATCGGCGCGGGGTTCAAGGTGGCGGTTTATCTACCGGCCTGCCGGGCGATCAGCC
The DNA here is from genome assembly GCF_039908635.1 of Pseudomonas purpurea. Taxonomy (NCBI): domain Bacteria; kingdom Pseudomonadati; phylum Pseudomonadota; class Gammaproteobacteria; order Pseudomonadales; family Pseudomonadaceae; genus Pseudomonas; species Pseudomonas purpurea. Next base: position 899,353 of record NZ_CP150918.1, on the reverse strand, counting down.
AAGAGACCGCTGACACCGCACTGCAAGAAATGAAGCATGCCGGCGCAGTGCTGGCAGACAACGAAGCAGCATTGGCCCTGTTTGCCGTTGAGGGGAACTAAGATGGAAAGCGCATACAGCCCCGGCTCTCTCCCTGTCATTTCGCTGCTGGATAACGACCTGTATTCCTTTACGCAACAGCAACCCATCCTCCATCAGCACCCGGATGTCGACGTTGAATATGAGTTGATTGTCCGCTCCAAAGAAGATCTGACGCCCTACATCGGCGCAGTGCGCAAGGCGCTTGAGGCACTCAGCGAAAAGTCGTTCACAGAAGACGAGTTGCGCTTCCTGGCTCGCCAGGACAAGCGTGAATACATCAAGCCCGACTTCATTCGCTTCCTCGGTCTGTTCAAGTTCAACCTGCACTATGTGACGGTCAGCAATTGCGATGGCCAGCTCGCCATCAGGGTTCGTGGCCCATGGCTGCACTGCATCCTGTTCGAGATCCCGATTCTTTCCATGGTGAGCGAGATCCGCAATCGCCACACATACCCTGACGTCTCGTTGACCGATGTCACGAGTCGGCTATATGAAAAATTCGACTGGCTCGCGACCCACGCCACCCAGGATGAATTGGCGTTGATGCGCGTTGCGGACTTCGGCACTCGCCGGCGCCTGTCCTACAAGGCACAGTTCGAGATGATCGGTGTGATGAAGCGCGACTTCCCAGGCGTTTTTGTCGGCACCAGCAACGTCCACATGGCACGTGAATTCGACATTGATGCTATCGGCACCATGTCCCACCAGTGGCTAATGGCTCACCAGCAATTGGGCAGGTTGCATGAAAGCCAGGCCGCGGCGCTTGAGGGTTGGGTCAAGGAATACCGTGGCCGGTTGGGCATCGCACTGACTGACTGCATAAGCTCCGACTGGTTTCTCTCGGAGTTCGATCACTACTTCGTCAAGCTGTTTGACGGCGTACGCCACGACTCCGGCGACCCGCTGGTCTGGGCCGAAAAATTCATCGCACACTACAAAAAGATGGGCGTCGACCCGATGACCAAGAGCCTGGTCTTCTCCGATGCACTGGATGTGAAAATCAGCTTGAAGATCATCCGCGCGCTCCAGGGTCGAATCCGCTTCAGCTTCGGCATCGGCACCAACCTTTCCTGCGACGTCGCTGGCGTAACCCCGCTCAGCATCGTGATGAAACTGGTGAAGGTCAACGACCGCCCTGTCGTGAAGTTTTCGGACGAGCCAACGAAACTCGTCTGCCGGGACAAGAGCTTCGAAGAATACGCTCGTACCACGTTCAGCATCGCGTAAGGGGAACACCATGAATGCTCAAGCACATACCGATTCGCCAGCCACAACCCTGCGTGCCCGTATCGCTGAAGCGCTCAAGGTCAGTCCGTGGAGCGACGCAACGATCAGCGCAACGCGTGAAATCGATTCGCGCGTCAGCTTCCTCAAAGATCGCGTGCGGGCCAGTCACACCCAAGGCCTGGTGCTGGGCATCAGCGGCGGCGTGGACTCGACCACGGCGGGCAAACTATGCCAGCTCGCAGTGGAGGCGCTGCGTGCCGAAGGTTATGACGCCACGTTCTACGCCGTACGCTTACCCTTCTACGTCCAGCGTGACGAGGAAGATGCTCAACTGGCGCTGCGTTTTATCAAGCCCGATGCGATCCTGACGGTCGACATCGGCCAGTCGGTTGACGCCATGATGGGGGCAGTGGGTGGCCAGTCAGCCGGCGACGAACGCAAGATGGACTTCGTGAAGGGCAACGTAAAGGCCCGCGCCCGCATGATGGCTCAGTACACCATTGCCAACCTGAATAACTGCCTGGTGGTGGGCACCGACCATGCGGCTGAAGCGGTCATGGGTTTCTTCACCAAGTTCGGCGATGGCGCGTGCGACGTGACCCCACTGGCCGGCCCTGGTGAAGGGCCAGGTTCGTCAGATCGCACTGGCGCTGGGCGCGCCTGCCGACCTGGTGCACAAGACGCCAACGGCAGACCTGGAAGAGCTTGATCCCGGCAAGCCGGATGAACTGGCGCATGGATGCACCTACGATGAGATCGACAACTTCCTGCTCGGCAAGCCTGTCTCTGAGGAGGTAGCCAGGTTGATCATCAGCGTCTACACGAAAACAGCACACAAACGGGAATTGCCGTACGCCCCGTGATGCGACCAGGAGTGTCAGAACATAAGGCGGCTGAACATCGCACTTGCAGGAGCCCGGCTTACTGGCGATAGCGCCCTTAAGAACGCCATCGCCAGCAAGAGCCAGACGCCCCCAGCGTCTACGAACAGCGACAGGCTTAGCTATCTTGTTTCAACTCACCCTTGAATAACTGTTTTTCCCAGACCGTCCTGTACAACACAAACAAAGTGACCCCATACACAACAGAATAAATCATACCTATAAACATCGACACCACGACCAGGGCAACCATAGACAGCAAGAGCAGCGATATATACAGGCTCATCAAAGGTGAGCGCGTTCTCTCTTTTATTTTCGCCACCGCCAACCCAATACCTGCGAAATAGACAGCCATTGTCAGCGCCCAGATCCTGAAGACAATCGGAAGCCCTTCATCAATACGGCCTGACTCAGTTGATAGTTGGTACCCGCCAAACACCCAGAAGACAATCACCGATATCGCAATAGAGCCACCCACCCCATACACAACATATGTTTTAAAAAAATCGAACTCGCCCTTGCACAACGAACTATTCAAGAATGGCTTAGTGACCAACGCCAAAATAAAAGCTATAAAAAACGCCATGCATACTCCCCATTAAATACTTAACAAACACTGTCAGTAACGCCCATGAATTCGACATTGAAATGGACGATCTTATGTCGTCCATTTTTCCGGGCTTAGCCTTACTTGACTGTGCTGGCCAGATCCGGCCGGCTGGTTTTGAGCATGGCCTGATTGACCTTGCCCTGAATCGAGCAGTTCAACATGCCTTTGCTGGTCTTCGGCAGCCCCTCGGGGGCCGGCTCAATCAGGAACATTCGCTCCGCGGTGTCGGCCACCAGTTTGCCAGCGCCCTCTTTGAACCCTGGACAGCGAACTTCAAAAAAATGATATCACACCGATATCATTTTCCATGATGCCCTCCACGCTTCAAGTTCCCCCCATTCCCGCCGTTAACTTCTGAAACCACCCGTGTTCATGGAGATGACGATATGGAAATCAAAGCTTCAGTTCTATCGCTCGACCCGGCGCAAACTCCACTCAAAGACCGACTGCTCAACACAGGCGGGACGCTGACGGCCAAACCTGTCGATGCGACCACCGCGCAAGCCTTCAAGAATGCCACCACCCCGGCAACGGTCTATCACCCAAGTACCCCGCCGGCGACAACGGACACCCTGCTGGTTGCCGACGTGACGTACATCGGCAGTACCTCCCAAGCGGCCAACTACCCACAGATGGCAGAGCAGTACGACAGCGCCTACCTTTCGCTGAAAAACGCTTTCAGTCAGTTCAAGGCGGGACTGGATTTGCTTGACCCCGTGCTGGCGCAAAAGGATTTCGGGCTCACGGTGGACGCCGAAGGCAAGCTGATATTGCTCAACTCCAGCGGCTCGCTCAACGCTACGGACATCGAACGCCTCAACGAGATGCTCAAGGGTTCTGGTTTGCTCAAGGGGGCCGCCAGCCGCTACATGAATGCCTCCATCGACCTGGTGAAGGCCGATGCTGCATGGGGCGGCAATTTCATGGGCCGGTTTGATCTGAACAAGAACAACTTCGCGAGCACCATTGATATTGCTGCCCTGTTCAAAACCACGTCCGGGGTTTCCAGCATGGAGGGCTGGTTCAGCTCCCAGTTGTGGGCCAAAGGCGTGGTGGCGATCGGCCCCGCAGAAACGGTGTAACGCCGAAGCGTAAGAGGCGCGGCGCTTTGGCACGGTTACGCGCCTTCGCCTGAAACCCTCGGCTATCTGAAAGGCCTGAACGTGGAGCGGGTGCAGGTATGCGACCCTCAGACCGAAACCTGTTGCCTCACGGCGGGGTTCGCATTGTTTGATGCGGGGTTGCAACCGACGCTGATCAGCGATCAGACGGTGGGCTCGTCACTGGATCGCTCGGGCGGGTTGGGCGTAAACTCTGGGAGCATCATTTCAAGCAGGCAGTGAGCGTGAGCCAGATTGCCCGATAAGGGCACAGGGCCTGCGAGACACACAACAAAAAGCCCCAGACAGCCAACTCGTCGGGGCTTATACAACGGTCTTGAAGTAACCTTGAATCAAGGCTTGCCGTACACCGCAAAATTCAGGTTGGCGGAGCTTACCCCGGCCGGGAAAATCCCCTGGAGATTGCTCATTGAAACCGAGCGGATGTTGAACGTTTCACCGGTGTCGTTGGTGTTGACTTCAACATAGTGAAGGTTCTTGTCGCTGCCACCCTTGTAGTCCAAACGGACCATAAAGCGCGCTGAACCTGCCAGTGCCACCAGCTTGTAGGACTTGTATTGCTGAACCTGCATGCCCACAAAGTTGTTACCGGCTCGCTCCCCTTCCTTGCCCTTGACCGAGCAGCTACCGTTGCCGATGTAAGTGAACCCCTGGAGTTCAGCCTGCACCGATTTGGCAAAGCCTTCGCGCGGATCCTTGGTTTTTTCGTCAAGCATGATGCTTCTCCTTATTTAAGGTAACAGCGTCCTTCTTGCCCGTTGCAATCTAGACCTGTGGCAAGGCCCGTCAACTACTAGATCTGGTAGGTTCCCACTGAGCCATTGGTGTGCATAATCCGGGGAAGATGCGCGTCGTGCTGTTGAGTCGAATACAGCGGTGGCCGGGGCCGCGCGGATGAACTTTTCTTCACCGCAACACCGCCCCTGGCCGTGTACAGTCCACCCCGCTCATTCAAAGCACTACGGTTTGCCCGCCCTCCCGCGGGCTTTTTTTCGTCTGTGAAATACCCCTTCCCTCACAACCGATACAGCAAAGCGCCCTGAACAGCGTGCGCTCGTCTTTTTATCGATGTGCAACACGTCGCACCTGTTCATGGGGTACGCACCTGTACTGCCTCCACTGGGGGAATAGTCTTCTTGAACAACCCGGCGGCCAGCGCTGAAAGAATCAGCGCAATCGACAGCCCTTCGGTAATGCCCACCCGGTGCCCGAGGATCGCCATGGAACCCAGCACGCCAAACACCGGAATCAGTAACGACAGCGGCGCCACCCGTGACACCGGGTACTCACGCAGTAACAGGTTCCAACCCCAGTAGCAGAAGTGCGTCGCGCCATAGACCTGAAACATCAACGAGAACACCGACACCCGATCCAGTTGCGTCACCAGCGAGGTGAACGGCGCTGAGCCATGGGCCCACCACGTAAGTAAAAACAACGGAATTGGCGGAAACAGGCTCGCCCACACCACAAAGGCAAAAACCTCCCGCACTCCGGACCGCTTGATGATCACATTGCCCACGCTCCAACTGAACGCACTGACCAGCAACAACATGCAGCCCAGGGTTGTCGCCTCGCCGGGGCTGCTCCAGACAATCAGCATCACCCCCGACGCCGCGAGTAACACCCCCACCCCTTGCCCCCGGCTCAAACGCTCGCGAAACAGCACGACACCCCAGCCCAGGGTGAAAAAAGCGCTGAACTGGATCAACAGCGCAGCGGTGCCGGGGGGAACGCCCAGCTCGATGCCAAGGTTGATCAAGGCCCACATCGCCACGCCAAAGATCAGCCCATAAGCAACCAGCCACCAAACGGCAACCTGCGGGCGCCGGATGAAGAACACCCACGGCAACGCCGCCAGCGTGAACCGCAGCGCGGTCAGCAGCAGTGGGTCGAGGGTGGCCAGGCCCAACTTGGTGATCGGGAAATTCAATCCCCAGACCATGGTGACCAACACGGCCAGCAACAGGTGTTTCTTTTGCATGAGTGGTGTTTCCAACAAGCAGCGCCCAAGGCGAAGGCGTCACTATGGCTCGACGCCCGCCTGGCCCGCTTGCAATGCTGGGCCATATACCCTTCAATTCGGGCCATGCGCCAAACCGACATCGATCCTTACGAACACACCCCACGCGATGCCGTGATCACGGCCAACGATTACCCCGATGGCCTGCGCTTCGCCCTGCACACCCATCAACGCGGGCAGTTTGCCTATGCGGCGAGCGGCGTTATCAGCGTGTTTACTCAGGAAAGCAATTGGGTGGTGCCGCCGCAACGGGCGATCTGGGTGCCAGCGGGCATACCCCACGAAATGCAGATGAGCGGGCCCGTGACCATGCTCAACACCTACATTCGCGATGCCGCGGTGCAGCAGCTCGGCCTGCCTGCCAGCTGCCAGGTGTTTGAGGTCTCGGACCTGCTTCGCGTGTTGCTGATCAGCGCCATGAACGTCCCGGCGCTGTACACGCTGGACCACCGGGACGGCCACCTCATGGCGTTGTTACTGGACGAAATCGCCGCCATGAAACCGCTCTCGCTCAATGCGCCGCTGGCTACTGAACCCCGCCTGGTACAGGTTTGCCAGGAGATGCTGGAAAACCCGTCCCTGGAAACCGGGCTCGACGAGATGGCCGCTCGCGTCAACATGAGCCGTCGCTCGTTCACCCGCCTGTTTCGCCAGCAAACCGGTATCAGCTTCGTGCAGTGGCGTCAGCAGGCCCTGCCTGTTGGCGGCCGTGGTTCGGCTGGGCAACGGCGAGTCGGTCACGCGGGTGGCGGTGGACCTGGGTTACAGCAGCCCGAGCGCCTTCACCTGTGTGTTTCGTCGAGTTTTGGGTGAGCCGCCCAGTCGATATTTTTCAAACGGGCTACGCTGAGGCGTTGCCAATCGCAGGCTCGTCAACGACAGGCAAGGACACAGCTGAACGTGATTGCCGTCAGGGCGCTGTCATGTTGCAAACAAGGAGGCTCATGATGTTTCGCTGGATATCACCGATCCATTACCGTGAACGACTGATCGGCTCTTATGACGCAGAGCCCGGCGCCTATGAAACCCGGGGGGCGAACTTCGACTATGGGTCATTGCTGGCAGGCAAGCCTTATCCCGTCGACATGTGATGGTGGCCGGATTGCCCTGTGTGCGCTCCATTCACGATTTGTTAAGAATCGACCCCGTATACTTTTTTCCCTTCGGCTCACTTACGGCCCCACTCCTCTGGTAGTCACAGCCTATGTCGCGTCCCGCCCCGTTACTGTTTCTGCTTGCCTGCCTGCTATTTTTCTTCGCCCTGGGTAATCACCAGTTGCAAGGTTCCACCGAAGCCCGCGTGGCCGGTATTGCCATGCAAATGCACCTGGACAACGACTGGGTGACGCCCCGTTTGTTCGGTCAGCCGTTTCTGGAAAAACCACCGCTGAGCCTCTGGCTGGACGCCGGTGCGATCCGTGCGTTCGGCGGCACGCCACTGGCGGTGCGACTGGCCTCGGCGTTTGCCGGGCTGTTCAGTGTCATGCTGCTGTACGCCATGCTGCGCCGGTTCGGCCGGCCAACAGGCGTTGCCTGGGTGGCCTCGATCATGCTCGCGACCATGGCCAGCTACTGGAGCAACAGCCGCGGCGTTGGCGAAGATGCCTTGCTCAGCCTCGGGGTAACGATGGCATTGCTGGCGTTTTTCCTGGGCATTCGGCAACGCGAAGAACAACGGTCGAGCCTGGGCAGCGGCCTGCTATTCGCCCTCGGCATCGCGATTGCAACCTTGAGCAAAGGCATGCTCGGGCTGGCAATGCCTGGCGTGGTGATCTTCGTCTGGCTGCTCACCGACAGCCTGCTGAACAAACGCTTCTCCTTGGGCGACTGGTTGCGCCCAGGGCTCTTGACCTTGCTCGGGCTGGTGCCGCTGGTGATCTGGCTGGTTCTGCTGTATCAGCGTGGCGGCATGCAGGCGCTCGGTGAAGTGCTGCTGACCAACAGCGTCGGTCGCTTCAGTGGCTCGTTCACCGCTGCCGGGCACTATGAGCCGTTCTATTACTACCTGGCCAAACTGCCACAAGCCTTTTTGCCGTGGAACATCCTGCTCTACCTGGGCCTGTGGCACTTTCGCAAAAGCCTGACGAGTAACCCTTACCGGTTGTTTTTCACGATCTGGATTCTCGCGCAGTTCACCCTGCTGACCCTGGCCTCCAGCAAGCGCACGGTGTACCTGATGTCCCTGACGCCTGCCGCCGCGGTGCTCGCCGCCGAGTACGCGGCGGTGCTGTATGAACGATTGTCCGGGCACGTCAACGCCTCGACCTGGCTCGGCAAACTGGCACGTCATCGGCGCGGGATCGCCACGGGCGTGATCGCTTTCGTGATCTGCCTCTACCTCGCGGCCGCGCAGTGGGCTGCGCCCCACGCTGATCGCAAGTTGTCCTTCATGCCGCTGACCCAGCACATTCAGGCGCTGCAAGCCGAGGGGCATCAGGTGGCGATGTATCAACCCAACGAACGGGTGGCCGGTGCCAGCGTGTTCTATACCCAGAGCCAACTGATTGACCTGCAAACCGAAGCGCAACTGAGTGAGTTCCTGACGGCGGCACCCACTCATGTGGCGGTCATGGCCGGCGACATCGTGCCCAAACCGCCGCTCAAAGTGCTGAAAGTCATTCAGGTCGGACGCCAGCCGTACTATTTCGTGGCGCAGTAATCACGAACGGTTAACCTGCGCCCCATCAACCGATGAGGCGCAGGACGCATGATGACTGTTCGAACCAGGATGCTTTGGCTGTTGTTGTGCACGAGCCCCGCACTGGCGGCGGAGGTCAGCGTGCAAGAAGCGCGCATTTCGCTGAAGAACTATGGGCTGGTCAACTGTTTGACCGCCCCGTTCAAGGAAGAATCGGAACTCAGGACCGACCTCGGCCGGGCCAGCGGCGCGTACCACTTCATGGGCAAGGGCGCGCACGACATCGTGCAAAACCAGGACACCCTGGAAATCATCCACGACCCCTACCAGGCCACCGAGCGCTTCATGCAGGAGGCCTATGACCAGACCCCCGCTGCCAGCAAACATACGAAAAAGAAGGTGGTGTCCTATGCCTGCCTGAAGGTCTACAACTCCCCGGCCTTCGAGCAGTTCATCGAATCACAGGACCCTTACCTGACGAAGTAGCCAACGCAGACAACAAAAACGGCACCCAAGGTGCTGATGCCAGTCAGTTAAGTGAAACCCTTGTGGGAGCGAGCCTGCTCGCGAAATCGGTGAATCAGCAAACATTGATGTTGAATGTACCGACGCCTTCGCGAGCAGGCTCGCTCCCACGTGTTTCGTGCTCTAACTGACCGGCATTAACCCAAGGTGCCGTATGTTTTTCAGCCTGCGCTGACTCTTGCGCCGCCAGCGCTATCTTCAACGCCGACCGTTGTTTGCCGCAGAGGCTGGTCAAGTCGCGCCCGACCATAAAATGCCAGCGCCGTCAGCAGGCACGTCAGCCAGATGAAGATCCCCGCCCAGAAGGTGTGGGACATGTAGTGCCAGCCCTGAAACACCCGCGTAGTGCCGTAGATCATCCCCAACGCCAGCGAGCCATAGAGCACGGCTTTGGCATGGCGCCAGCGATAACGACGGGCAACGAAGTACAGCGCCAGCATGGTGAAACCACCCGAGGCGTGGCCGCCCGGCCAGCAACGGCCCTCACCGGCGGTGTTGAACAGGTCGAAGTTTTCGTACCAGTCCTTGTGTTCTATTTTCCCGGCGTACTGGGTGGTTTCAACCGGGCAGTACACGCTGGTGTGACTCTTGAGGTAATGGATCACCCCGGTGCTCAGGGAGAACGCGAACACCACGAACAGGAAGTCCCGACGATGACGGGCAGTGAACCTGAGCGCCGGCGCCAGTTTGATTTTTTCCAGAAACGCAGCGAATTTCGGGTATTTGTGCGCATTCACACAGCCCCATAAAAACGACAGTAGCGCACCGATGATCGCCACCTCCCCGGTCCAGTTCGGGATGATCCGGGGCCACTTGTGAGTGATCTTTTCGAACAGCTGCATTTTACCGATGGGGAACGTCTGGCTCACCGGGTCATAAAACAGATTGCTGAAGGCGATATCTATCCTGGTCAGGTCAAACGCCAGGAAAACCACCGCTGCGCACAGCAGCGGGATACCGAAATTGAGCCAGTAAAATCGATGGCGAACAAACGTCTGCATGGTGCGTCCTGCTTGAACAGTTTCAGGGATTACCGGGCGAACACCGAACGCCAGTCAGTGGCTTCCAGAGAACCCAAAAGGTGTGCGTGAGCGTTGCCCTTGTCGGTGGTCAGAAACAGCGCGGCACCGTAGCCAAGCGTGGCCGTTGACACCTTAAGCTGCTTTTCCAGCTCGGCCATGCACTCACTGTGGGTGACCAGCACCAGGTTGCGGCCCGGCACCTTGTGCGCCAATGCGTCGCGCAACATCGTGCCCTTGCAGTGGAACAGCCAGTCCTGCCCGGTGGTGGCCGAGTTGAACATATAACTTGAGGTTTGCACCGCACGGGTCAACGGGCTGTTATAGAGATCGGCGTTGGCCAATCCCAGCCGTTCGAACTGCGCGCCGAGACCGACCGCCACACTGCGGGCCCGGTCCGTAATGCCATCGGCGGCGCTCAGGCAGGCAGCCCTGGAGTGATCGCAACGCTCGACGTGGCGCACCAGCACGATCATTTCGCCCTTGGCCCAATCCGCTTTCATCTGCGCCAGCGCCGAAGCGTTGCCCGCCGCCAGGTCCGGCACCGTGGCCGGGCGCAAAAGCAGTGAACCCAGCGCCGCCGCACCGAGCACCAGCAGCAGTGCAATCACACCTTTGCGGTACTTCGCAACGCCACGCAGGCTGAGTGGACGCCTGACGCCAACACGATCAAGTAGTGATTCCAGGACCAAGTGCCCCCCGTGACAACGCCAAATGAATGAACCCAACCTACAGCGTCGTCATGACAACCACGCTGGCGAACCTGTTTGCCGGTGGCGCAACGAGCAGCCATCCCCAGCAAGGTCCACACCCTAGTGGCGAGCACGTTGGAGCCCGGTGAAATGAATGTGAAAAAAAGCGTGAATCGCGCCCAAAAAAAACGCGCACCGGTTCACCGATGCGCGGATTTGTAACAAGCCATGAGCCCCAGACGCTCTAGGTCAGGTGTTTCATGCGCCCTACCCTCATCGCCCGCAAATACGGGGCAAAAACCGTTTCAGCTCTCGCCAACGCTGCCGATACAGCCCTACTACACCCTTGCTGGCTCCCAAAAATAACAATCTTCCAGCCAACCGAGTTCAAGCAGTACAACGTTCCTGGAGGATTTTTTATGAATAGCTGGTTTGCCAACATCAGCGTCAACCTGAAGCTGGGCCTGGGTTTCGGCCTGGTGCTGGCCCTTACATGCGTCCTGGCCCTGACCGGCTGGACCAGCCTGGGCGGGCTGATCGACCGCAGCAACTGGATGAGCGACATCACCCAGCTCAACGCGGGCCTGACCAAACTGCGCGTCACCCGTTTGCAGTACATGCTGGCCAACGGTGATGAAACCGTCGCGCAAACCGTGCAAACCAGCCTCGATGGTTTCGTTGCACAACAGCAAGCCCTGCTGAAGAGCTTCACCAGCCCGGCAAACCTCAAGCTGCTCAGAGAGCAAAGCGCGAGCAGCGCGGCCTATCAGCAGTCGCTGAACAAAATGCGCAGCGCCTACCGCACCGGCAACATCGCGCGCCAGGCCATGGGTGACAACGCCGAAGCCGCCAACACGCTGATGAACGACATCAACACCCGCGTACGCCAGATGCCGATGAGCGATCAGCGCTTCGAGCAGTTCCAGGTCGTCACCAACGCCAAGGAACAATTCCAGCTGGCCCGCTACGAAGTACGCGGCTACACCCTCGACACCAACCCGGTGTCCGAACAAAAAGCCATCGTCCAACTAGACGCGGCGATCAGCACCCTGAAAGAACTCAACAGCCATTTCGGCGACACCCAACATGACGCACTGGCTGAACTGGGCAGCGCGCTGACCCACTACCGCAGCGCAGTGCTGGCCTACAAGGCCGCCAACAGCGAAGCCCTGCAAGCCCGTCAGGAAATGACTGTCCAGGGTAACGACATCGTTGCCAGCAGCGACCAGATGTATCAGATCCAGATCGATCGCCGCGACGCTGAAAGCGCCCAGGCGCGTACCCTGCAACTGATCAGCACGCTGCTGGCGCTGCTCGTCGGCGTTATCGCTGCGGTGGTCATCACCCGGCAGATCACCCGCCCACTGCGCGAAACCCTGGCCGTGGTCGAACGCATTGCCGGCGGCGACCTGACCCAGGACGTGCGCGTCACTCGCCGCGACGAACTCGGCGTGTTGCAACAAGGCATTGCGCGCATGGGCGTGACCCTGCGCGAGCTGATCAGCGGCATTCGCGACGGCGTCACCCAGATCGCCAGCGCCGCCGAAGAACTGTCGGCCGTGACCGAAGAAACCAGCGCCGGCGTCAACAGCCAGAAGATCGAAACCGATCAAGTGGCCACCGCCATGCACGAGATGACTGCCACCGTGCAGGAAGTTGCGCGCAACGCCGAAGAAGCCTCCCAGGCTGCTGCGGCGGCGGATGGCGAGGCCCGTGAAGGTGACAAAGTGGTCAACGAAGCGATCACCCAGATCGAGCGCCTGGCCAGCGAAGTTGCCCGCTCCACCGAAGCCATGACCGTGCTGCAACAGGAAAGCGACAAGATCGGCAGCGTCATGGACGTGATCAAGGCAGTGGCCGAACAGACCAACCTGCTGGCCCTCAACGCCGCCATTGAAGCGGCACGCGCCGGTGAAGCCGGTCGCGGGTTTGCCGTGGTTGCAGACGAGGTTCGTGGCCTGGCTCAGCGCACGCAGAAATCCACCGAGGAAATCGAAGGCCTGGTGGCCGGTCTGCAAAACGGCACCCAACAGGTCGCCACCGTGATGAACAACAGCCGCGCCCTGACCGACAGCAGCGTCATGCTGACCCGCAAGGCCGGTGTCTCACTGGAAAACATCACCCGCACGGTGTCCAACATCCAGTCGATGAACCAGCAGATCGCCGCCGCCGCCGAGCAGCAAAGCGCCGTGGCCGAAGAGATCAGCCGCAGCATCATCAACGTGCGCGACGTGTCCGAACAGACCGCCGCCGCCAGCGACGAAACCGCCGCGTCCAGTGTTGAACTGGCACGCCTGGGCAATCAGTTGCAGATGATGGTCAGCCACTTCCGGGTGTAACAACCGCCATCCAATCATTCCACCGCAACGGGTTGAATGATCACCGTCTCAGGCTTTCCAGGGATTGATCACTTCAACCCCTGGAAACTCGAAATCCCTGACATTGCGCGTCGCAATCGGGGCACCGTGAGTTCGACAAATCGCGGCAATCTGCGCATCGGCCATCGATGCAGCCCGACCGCGGGCCTCGCAGCCCGCGACCAACACGGCGTACTCGACAGCCGCGTGGGCATCAAACGGCAGAATCCTTCCGACAAAGTCTTCTTCAAACATTGCCATGGCATGAGCTTCAAGTTTTTGTTTACGCTTGCCAAAGGGCAACCGGGCAATTCCATGAAGAATTTCCGCCACGGTGATCGCGCTGATTGCCAGATCCATCGCCGGTTGAGCGTCAACCCACGCCAACACCTGAGGGGCGGGGTCGACCCGCATGAACTCAGAAAGCACGTTGGTATCCAGTACGATCATTCGGTGAAATCCACCGCTGTGGCTTTCTCCTGACGCGACGGCAAATCAAGCTCAACCCCGCCACCGGCCCTGAATCGATTGTGGATCCGGCTGCCCAGACCGCCGGCACGATCAACGTTCGACAAGGCCCTGGCCAATATCAGCCGGGCTTCTTCTTCCATCGAGTGGCCACTGTGAGCCGCCGCAACGCGCAGTTGCTCCTTGATACGGTCATCAAGGTTTCGAATCGTGATGCTGGCCATGATGCCTCCTGCAATCAATGAAATCATTGATTGAGACTAGCACACCGTCCCGGCCAGATAACTGCGCAACCGCCCGGCGGTCTCACGCACTGATCGCACTGGTAAACACCAACCGATTCCCGAACGGGTCGTTGAGGGTCATGTCCTGGCTGCCCCAGGGCATGGCCTGGATCTGCGGGTGGGCGTAGCGGTAAGCCTTGGCCTGCAAGTGCTGCTGGAAGGCTTCCAGCTCATCGGTTTCGATGCGCAGCGCCGAACCCGGTGTGGCGTCGCCGTAGTGCTCAGACAAATGCAGCACACAGTCACCGCGTGACACTTGCAGGTAGAGCGGGAAGTTTTCGTCGAAACGGTGCTGCCAGTCGAGGGTAAAACCGAGGAAGTCGACGTAGAACTCCAGCGCCTTGGCTTCATCGAAAATCCGCAGGATCGGGGTGACTTTACCGAAACTCATTGCGCTGCTCCCAGGCTCAAAGACGCCCTTCATCATAGGCTCTGTGGCGTGAGTGAGAACGTCTTTGCGCTCATATCTGCGACGCCACGGGTTGTCAGCGCTTCGGCCCGGCAGAGGGTTTCTTTAATCTCACAATGCCACCACTGTGACGAACTCCGCAGATCAACGCTTCAGACTGACGCAAAGCCCGAACTCAAGTTGCCTTCACGCGCCAGAAACCGCCCGGCCCGCGCCCCGTTCGCCCGCCCCTCGACATAACTGCGCACACCGTTGACCCACACCCCGTCGATGCCTTCGGCCGCACGTTGCGGGTCGTTGAAGTCCGCCACGTCGCGCACGCGCGCAGGGTCGAACAGCACCAGGTCCGCCCAGTGGCCTTCACGGATTTCGCCACGTTGCTTGAGGCCGAACCGTGCGGCTGAAAGACCGGTCATCTTGTGCACGGCGGTGTGCAACGGGAACAACCCGAGATCGCGACTGAAGTGCCCCAGCACCCTTGGAAACGCGCCCCACAAACGCGGATGGGGGAACGGGTCTTCCGGCAGACCGTCGGAGCCGATCATCGACAACGGGTGCGTCAGAATCCGCCGCACGTCCGCCTCGTCCATGCCGTAATACACCGCGCCGGCCGGTTGCAGGCGACGAGCCGCCTCCAGCAGCGGCACATCCCACTCGGCGGCGATGTCCAGCAAGTCGCGGCCCCCCACCTCCGGGTGCGGAGTCGACCAGGTGATGGTGATGCGAAACGCATCGGTGACCTGCTTGAGGTCCAGTGTCGAAGAGCTGGCAGCGTAGGGATAACAGTCGCAGCCGACCGGATGGGTTTTCGCCGCACGTTCCAGGGACTCAAGGAGCTGCGGACTCCTGCCCCAATTGCCCGCACCGGCGCATTTGAGGTGGGAGATGATCACCGGTGATTGTGCATGTCGGCCGATCTGAAACGCTTCGTCCATGGCCTCCAGCACCGGTTCGAATTCGCTGCGCAGATGGGTGGTGTAGACCGCCCCGAACGCCGTCAGCTCTTCGGCCAGTTGCTGCACCTCATCGGTGGAGGCCGAGAACGCGCTGGCGTAGGCCAGGCCCGTGGACAAGCCCAACGCGCCGGCCTCCAGACTCTCGCGCAACTGCTCGCGCATCGCAGTGATTTCGTCGGGTGTGGCACTGCGAAACAGGTCATCCAGATGATTGCTGCGCAGCGCCGTGTGGCCCACCAGCGCGGCGACATTCAGTGTCGGACTCGCCGCTTCGACGGCGGCGCGGTAGTCGCAAAAGCGTGGATAGACAAACGCCGCGAAAGTGCCAAGCAGGTTCATCGGGTCGGGCGGCTCGCCGCGCAAACTCACGGGCGAGGCGCTGATCCCGCAGTTGCCGACAATCACCGTGGTCACGCCCTGGCTGAGCTTGGGCAGCATCTGCGGCTGGCGGATCACCACCGTGTCGTCATGGGTGTGGACGTCGATGAATCCCGGTGCCAGCACCTTGCCTGCCGCGTCGATTTCCTCGTCGGCGCTTGCATCATGCAAGTCACCGATGCGCTCGATGCGCCCGTTCTTGATCGCCACGTCGGCGGGGTAACCGGGGCGGTTGCTGCCGTCAATGAGCAGGGCGTTGCGGATCAGCGTGTGGTACTGCATGTCAGTCTCCCAGCGGCAGGTGATCGTCGCCGCCACGGTAGTCGTCGAGGGCGAGTTTGATCCGCCGCAAACGCTCTTGATTGTCTTCAGGCCGGGCCAGCGCCAGCTCGGTGGCGAGCACGTCGATGGCCAGCAGCATGCCGTAGCGCGCTGCCGTGGGTTTGTAGATGAATGAGGTTTCAACGCTGTGCAGCGGCAGCAGCACATCGGCCAGGTCCGCCAGCGGCGAATCGGCCAGGGTGATTGCCACAATGCTCGCGCCGTAGCTGCGAGCCAGCTCGACGGCTTCCAGCAACTCGGGAGTGATGCCGGTCAGCGAACAGGCGATCAGCGCATGCTCGGGGCCGAGCGAAGCGGCGGTGACGCGCATCATCACCGGGTCGTGGCAGGCGGCAATCGGATAGCCGAGGCGCACCAGCCGCACTTGCAGTTCATCGCTGCACAGCGTCGAGCCGCCGCCCATGCCAAACGCGTGAATCATCCGCGCATTGCTCAGCAACTTCACGGCCTCGGTGAAACGCGCCTCGTCGAATGCCGACAGGTGCTGGCGCAAGGTCGACTCGATGTCACTGACGATCTGTCCATAAAACGCTGACTGTTCAGGTGGGTTCGCCGGGTCGAGGAAACGGCTGCCGACGCCGCTGGCCTGAGCCAGTTGCAGGCGCAAGTCACGCAAGTCGCGACAACCCACGCTGCGGGCAAACCGCGAGAGCGTCGCACTGCTGACCTCGGCCCGCAGCGCCAGTTCTTCGAGGCTGGCGCTGGCGGCGAAACCGACGTCATCGAGCATCAACCGGGCGATGCGCCCTTCGCCGGCGCTGAAGGAATCCTGGCGGGAGCGGATCTGATAGAGGATGTCCATGGGCGATACCTGGTGACTAGAGCAATTGGGACAGGCCGAGGGTCAGGCCGAAAGCGACCAGCGAGATCAAGGTTTCGAGCACCGTCCAGGTCTTGAAGGTCTGGGTGACGGTCATGTTGAAGTATTCCTTGATCAGCCAGAAACCGCCGTCATTCACATGAGAAAAAATAACCGAACCGGCGCCGGTCGCCAGCACTAACAGTTCCGGGTGGGGATACCCCAGACCGATGGCTACCGGCGCGACCACCCCGGATGCGGTGGTCATCGCCACCGTCGCAGAGCCCGTGGCCACCCGCATCAACGCCGCAAATAACCAGCCCATGACCAGCGGCGACAACTGGAACTCGTGAGCCAGGCCAACGATCTGGTCGGTGACCCCGGCGTCCACCAGAATCCGGTTCAACCCGCCACCCGCACCGACCAGCAAGGTGATGCTGGCCGTCGGGGCCAGGCATTCGTTGGTGAATTTGAGGATCGATTCACGGTTGAAACCCTGCGCCAGGCCCAGGGTCCAGAAGCTCAGCAAGGTTGCCAGCAACAGCGCGATCACCGAGTTACCAATGAACAGCAAGAACTGGTTGAAGCCGCTGCCCGGTGTCGAAATCAGGTTGGCCCAACCGCCGATCAGCATCAACACCACCGGTAGCAGAATCGTCGTCAGGGTGATACCAAAACCCGGCAAGCGGTCCCGTGGTTCGCGCTCGATAAATTGCCGCTCCAGCGGGTTCTCCGCCGGCAGTTGAATGCGCGGCACGATGAACTTGGCGTAGAGCGGGCCGGCAATGATCGCCGTGGGAATGCCGATCAGAATCGCATAGAGCAACGTCTGCCCCACCGATGCCTGATAGGCCTGCACCGCCAGCATCGCGGCCGGGTGCGGCGGCACCAGCGCATGGACCACCGAGAGCCCGGCGACCATTGGCAGACCGACCATCAGAATCGACACACCTACGCGCCGCGCCACGGTGAACGCGATCGGCACCAGCAACACGAAGCCGACTTCGAAGAACAGCGGCAGCCCCACCAGAAACGCAATGCAGACCATCGCCCAGTGCGCGTTTTTCTCACCGAAACGGTCGATCAACGTGCGCGCCATCTGCTCCGCGCCACCGGACTCGGCCATCATCTTGCCGAGCATCGTGCCCAGCGCCACCACTAGCGCGATGTGCCCCAAGGTCTTGCCGACACCCGCCTCGTACGCCCCGACCACGCCCGATGGCGGCATCCCCGCGAGCAGTGCCAGGCCAATGGAAACCAGGGTGATGACGATGAACGGATTGAGCCGGTAACGGGCTATCAGCACGATCAGCGCAATGATGGCGATGGCGGCGTAGATCAGCAGCCAATAACCGAAGGATGGTGTCATGCGGTACTCCTCGAAAAAGGGTCACGTCGATGTGTTGTGAAACTCATAAATCATTTCGAGGATGTGTTTTCAAATCTTATGAAAGTAATTTTCGCGCAGAGGTATGGAATGTCGTTTTCAGGCAGGTGTTGTCGCGATTAATGAAAATCCACGCAGTGTTTTTTCATCAATCGCCGCGGGCACTCCGACATGACATAAACGCCAGACCACAGGACAAATTTATAATTTGTTAATGTTTTACGATAATAAATCATGTAAATTCCGCGCCCCGTCTGACTAAGGAAAGGATTTTTCATGAATGCACACACCACGTTCAGGCTGCGCAAGCGCATGCGCTGGATCAGTCTGATGACCGTTGCCCTGGCCTGGGCCTTGGCCTGCAGTGAGATCGTCACCTACATTTCCAGCTGGACCCTGTGGGGCGACGTGACCCGTGAAGCCTACTTCAGCGGCTTCAGTGACCTGTTGCCGGGGCTGCTCAAGGAAGGCTTCGAACAGTCGACGCTCGCCGCCGGTCTGATCATGGTCCTCGACGCCGTGTTGCCGCTGATGGCTGCCGTGGGCATGACCGCCGCCGGGTTCTTTTTCCTGCGCCTGTCACGCAATGAAATCTGCTCGGAGCGCAATATTCGCTGTATCTCGCTGATCGGCATTTTGATTATCATGGAGCCACTTCTACAGCCCATCCTGAACAGCTTGCAGGTGCTGGCGCTCTCCATCGATCTCCCGCCGGGTGATCGTGTCTTTAGCTTCTCTGTCGGTTTCAGCTCAATGGCTTCCTACCAGATTGTGATGGGTATTTTCCTGACCTCATTCAGCCTGGTTCTGCGCGAAGCCAAGCTGTTGAGCGAAGAACAGAGTCATTACATCTGAGTTGTGCAATGAGCATTATCATTCGGCTTGACGTTGCGATGGCAAAACACAAAATGCGCTCCAAGGAGTTGGCCGAGATCATCGGCATCTCCGAGCAGAATTTGTCGCTACTGAAAAATGGCAAGGTCAAGGGCATCCGGATGGAAACGCTGGAGAAGATCTGTCGCGCACTCGATTGCGAGCCGGGAGATCTATTGGAGCTGTCAAAAGATTGAATGGGTTGTAGATGTCCTTCAGAACCGTTGTGTTGTCGTTTTCGCTGTTGGTTTTATTCACGCTCCAGGGCTGCGGCCCGCGCATCACCTACTCCTACTCGCCGCCAGAAACCGAGGCCGGCATGAACTGCGTCAGGGAGTGCAACACACAAAGAGGCCAGTGCAAGATGATGGCGCAAATGCAGGCCAGCAATGAGCGGGCCCTGTATGACGCCAAGCGCATGGCCTACGACTATTGCAGCCAGAACAAAGATAAAAAGAAGCGATCGGCCTGCGTTTACCCTTTCCAGAACTACAACTACGGCGACAGCTGTGGGGATGAGTACCAGGCCTGTTATCAGGGCTGCGGCGGGATCATCACCCCCATCATCCATCAGGACTGAGCCCCGAGCGGGGTCGCGCCCCGCTTCCTCCCTCACATTTCCCCGACCGCCCCGCAGACAGGAGCGCTACCATGGCGCCCTGGTATTTCTGCGTATCGACAGGGAGTGATCACCGATGAAACCCACCCGCTTCATGGCCCCGCTGACGGGCACCTTTTTGCTGCTTGGCCTGTGCGGTTTGGCCCAGGCTGCCGATGACGGCTACAGCCCGGCATACGCCCGCTGCATGTCGGCCTCGGGCGGCGTCACCGCCGACATGCTCGATTGCCTGGGCACCGAATTGCACGTTCAGGATGGCCGGCTGAACAAAGGTTACAAGGCTGCGATGGCACTGATGGAAGGAGGCAAGAAGGGCCAGTTGCAGGACGTTCAACGGCTGTGGCTCAAGTACCGCGATGCCAAGTGCGGATTCCTGATAGACCTGACCGGCGGCACCGTCGACGGGCTCAACCAGTCGTCCTGCGCCCTGGAGATGACCAAGACCCGGGCCGAGGAACTCGAAAGCCTGGCCCAGCCATAACGCGATGATCGCCCCCACGCAAAACGGCCCGCGCGGGGGCGATCCGTTGTGTTACTTCACAACCTGGCCAACTCCACGCCCACGTGGGTCGGAGGCCGTTTCCAGGGTCTTGCCGGTGACCTGGATCGCCTGGATATCGCCCATCTCCCAGCCCTGATCTTCCAGGGTGTAGCCCATCGCTTTCAGCTCATCGGCAACCTTGCCGGTAAGTGGCGCGTAGGCGTCGTAGTAGATCGTGTCCTTGGGCAGCAACTGGTGATGGACGCGTTGCGCGGCCACGGCTTTTTCCAGCGGCAGGTTGAAGTCATACAGATTGTTCAGCACCTGGAAGATCGAGGTAAAAATCCGCGAGCCGCCCGGCGTGCCCAGCACCAGCGTGACCTTGCCGTCGCGAGTGACCAGGCTTGGGCTCATCGACGACAACATGCGCTTGCCCGGCGCGATGGCATTGGCGTCGCCGCCGACGACGCCAAAGGCGTTGGCCACACCGGGTTTTGAGCTGAAGTCGTCCATTTCATCGTTGAGCAAAAAGCCTGCGCCCTTGACCACCACACCGCTGCCGTAATCCCAATTCAGTGTGTAGGTGTTGCTCACCGCGTTGCCGTCGGCGTCGACGATGGAGAAGTGCGTGGTCTGATGCGGTTCAAGGCCCGGACGGACTTTCTCGGTCAGCGAAATGGCGGTCGGGTTGACCTCCGCCGCGCGTTTTTTCAGGTACTCGGGATCCGTGAGCTGTTTGACCGGCACGTCGGAGAACGCCGGGTCGCCGAGGTAATCGGCACGGTCGGCGAACACGCGTTTTTCGATTTCGGCGAGCAGGTGAATGTACTTCGCCGAGTTCAGTTCGACGCCTTTGAAATCGGCGGCGCGGTCTTCCTTGATGGCGATCAGTTGCGCCAGCGCGATGCCGCCGGAGCTCGGCGGTGGCGCGGTGTACAGCGTGTTGCCGCGCCAATTGACCGTCAGCGGCTGACGCCAGTTGACCTTGTAGTCGTGCAGGTCTTCCTTGCTGATCAGGCCTTTGTCGGCCTTCATTTGAGCGATCAGCAAATCGGCGGTTTTACCCTCATAGAACTCGCTCGCGCCCTTGTCGGCGATCCGTTCCAGGGTCGCGGCCAGTTCGGGTTGGCGGAAGGTTTCACCGGGTTTCATGCTGCCGAAATAGTCGCCGAAGTTGGTCGTGCCGTTAAACAGTTTCAGCGCATCCTCGCGGTACTGATACTGCTTGTCCGCCACTTTGAAACCGCTTTTGGCGTAACCGATGGCCGGGGTCAGCAGCTCGCTCCAGGGCAATTTCCCGAACTTCTTGTGGGCTTCCCACAAGCCCATCACCGTGCCCGGCACACCGGCAGCGCGGGCGCCGACCAGGCTGAGGTTCTCGATGACTTCGCCTTTGTCGTTCAGGTACATGTCGCGGGTCGCGGCTTTGGGCGCGGTTTCGCGGTAGTCGAGGAAGTACGGTTTGCCATCGATGAACAGGGTCATGAACCCGCCGCCCCCAATGTTCCCGGCCTCCGGGTACGTCACCGCCAACGTGAAGGCTGTGGCCACCGCCGCGTCGACGGCGTTGCCGCCCTTCTTCAGAATCTGTGCCGCCACATCGGCGCCGTACTGGTTTGGCGAGGCGACCGCGCCGCCCTCCAGAACCGCCGCGAACGATGAGGCGCTGGCAGCAATCGCCACCGACAGGGCCAAGGTCTTGAACAACACAATGCGCATGAGATCCGTCCTTTTCTTGTTATTGAGGCAGGACGAACCATAGGCGTTGGCAAGGGGTTTGATCAAACCCGAAAACGCAAACGGCTGCCCTTGGGCAGCCATTTTGTGACGCGCTCCGCTTACACCCTCTCGTAACCAACCCACTCCACCACCGAGGTACGCTGGAACGAGTTTCGAGGACTGATCCCCGCTGAAAAATCCGGATTGCCCAATTCAATCTTGCGCAGAGGTCACGATCTCAGCCAGCAAACACCGATGTCGCATAACCGGCCAACTTCTCCTGGATGAAGTCCAGGAAGCACTGAATCCGCAAGGCCAATTGGGAGTTGCGGTAGTACACCGCGTTGATCGGTTGGCGATAACCGCTGTTGGCCTCTGCCAACAGCAACGTGAGCCGCCCGCTCTGGAGGTCATCGACGGTCATGAAGTGCGACAGGCACGCAATGCCCTGCCCTTCCAGCGCCAGATGCCGCAGGGTTTCACCACCGGAAGCGCTGATGCCCGGCTGAATCTGCCAGCGGTCGCCGTGCTCATGACGCAACGGCCAATGGTTGAGGGTTTCGGTCTGGGTGAAGCCCAGCAGCGTGTGCCCAGCCAGCTCGGCGACGGTGGCCGGCGTACCGTGTTTTTCCAGGTACGCGGGGCTGGCGAGGATGTGCAGCGGGCTGCACCCCAGGGAGCGTGCGTGCAAGGTCGAATCCGCCAATACCCCGATACGGATGGCGATGTCGGTGCTCTGTTCCAGCAGGTCAATGTTCAAGTCGTTGCTGTTGAGCTCCAACTGAATGTCTGGGTACAAACGGCGGAACTCATCGATGTACGGCACGATGACGTGCAGCATGAACGGCGCCGCCGCGTTGATCCGCAACCGCCCGGAAGGGGTTTTGTGACGCGAGGACAAACGCTCTTCGAGCTCGTCCATCTGATCGAGAATCAGCTTGGCCTGCTCAAAGAAGTACTTGCCCTCTTCGGTCAGGTCCATGCGCCGCGTAGTGCGGTTGATCAACGTGGTGTCGAGCTTGGCCTCCAGCCGCGACAGTGTGCGGCTGACCGCCGAGGGCGTTTGCCCGACCTGTTCGGCCGCCGCGGAAATCGACCCGCATTCAATTACGCAGACAAAAACCTGCAATTCATCGGATCTGGCTTTCACGTGTGCCCCTTCAATCAAAACAGGTTTGATAGTAGCCGGATGCGGGGCATCACGCAGGTTATGCCGGAAGGTTGAATGCCTGCTTGAGGTGCTGCTCGTAGCGTGCAACGTCGGCTTCAATGTTGGGACGCTTCATCACGTCGACACACAGGAAGGTCGGCAGTGCGCTCATGCCGAGGAAGGTATTGGCCTTGTGGAACGGGAAGTACACCGCGTCCACACCTTTGGCTTCGAAGAAATCGGTCGGGTCGTCGAAGGCTTGCTGCGGGGCGTTCCAGGTCAGCGACAGCATGTACTGTTTGTCGTGCACCAGGCCGCCGCTGCCGTACTTTTGCGACGCATCGGAACGGGTCCGGCCGTCACTGGCGTAGAGGCTGCCGTGACCTTCGGTGAACACTTCGTCGATGTACTTTTTCACGGTCCAGGGCGCGCCCATCCACCAACCCGGCATCTGATAAATGATCACGTCGGCCCAGAGGAACTTGGCGACCTCTTCAGCCACGTCGTAACCCGCGTCGATGTGGGTGACTTTGACATCGAGACCACCGCGATCCAGCACGCTCAGTGCCGCTTCGTGCAGGGTGGTGTTGTAGCGACCGTCGGAGTGGGCGAATTGCTTGCCACCGTTGAGCAACAGGACTTTTTTCATGGGGAGCCTCATCAGGGTCCGGTCCACCGCGCTGTGGATAAGTCGCGGGATCGGGAAGGTGTGAATGTGATGGCGGCAGAGTATCGATGAGGCCCCCCATGAATAAGCCCGAAGCCGGCAAAATACATTTGACCAAAAGGCACGAATCACTCAGCGATTGTTGCCGTAGGATTTTTCAACCCCCGCACCTGAGGAGTTCTACGTGAACCAACAACACGGTTTTATCCTGCACGCCAAAACCCGCCCGGAACAAAGCGACGCCTTCGAAGCGCTGTTTCGCGCCTATGTGGAACCGAGCCGCGCCGAGCCCGGTTGCATCGAGTACCACATGTTGCGCGACCAGCAGGACCCGACGCTGTTTATCTTTTACGAGATCTGGCAGTCCCGGGCGCATCTGGATGTACATTCGAATTTGCCGCACATGCAGCAGTTCTTCGACAACCGCATGGAGTACCTGGAGCGTGATTTCGACATCCGTCGCATCAACATGCTCAGCCCGTCCTCGGCTAGCCGCTGATCAACAGGTGCCGTCGAGCAAGCCCATGGCCACCGTCGGCAGCCCCAGGCCAATCACGCCTTTGCTCATGCCTGCGAGTGAACGATCCATAGCCTGACCCCTGCAAAAAACAGATATCAATTGCGAATCACTCGCATCCTCTGCTAGCGTGCGCGCTCCTGAACGCCCCCCGATCAAGGTAGTGCTGTGCCCTCCTGGAATACGCAGATCGCTCGCCTGTTCACCGAACAGAAGAAAGCGCTGGAAGCCTTTGTCACCCGCCGCACCGGCAGCGCGCAAGTGGCGGCCGACCTGACCCAGGAATCCTTCCTGCGCCTGGCTCGGCTGGACTCCGGGGAAAAGATCGACAACTTGCCCGCCTTTCTCTTCACCATCGCCAGCAACCTGGTACGCGACCATCAGCGCCAAGCCATTCGCCGTGAGCGCATGGAGGCCGGTGAGCCCAGCGATGAGCTGCCGTGCAGCACCCCTTCAGCGGTGGATCAATTGGCGGCTTATCAGGACGAAACGCTGATGCACGACGCTATTGGCGCGTTGCCCGAAGCGACCCGGCAGATCTTCCTGCTCTATCATGTCGACGAATGCTCCTACCGGGAGATCGCCGAGCGCCTGACGATCAGCCCGCGTAGTGTCGAATACCAATTGCGCCGTGCGCTGATCGATTGCCGGGCTTACATCCAGGCTCGGTTGGCCAACGATGCCAAAGGCTCGCGCCCATGAGCCGCGACCTTGCTGCTGTGGAACCCCTGATGACCGAATCCGCTGCATCGGTGCCCGCCGATGACCTGTTTGCCGAAGCCTCGGGCTGGTACTTCCGCCTCCAGGCCGACGACGTCACGGCCGCCGAACTGGACGCCTTCGCTACCTGGCTGGCGCAGGGCCAAGCGCAGGACCACGCCTGGCAAGAGGTCCAGGCATTGCTCGGCGGTTTACGCGAACCGGCGCGCCAGCACCGGGAGGCCGAGCGTGCACGCTGGAAAAACCCGCTGCGCTCGCAATGGACACCGTGGGCCTGCGCCGCGACGGTGTTTTTGATGGTGGGGCTGGTGGCGCTGCAAACGCCGTGGCTCGACCGCTTGCGTGCCGACTACGCGACTGGCACCGGCGAGACCCGACGAGTCGAACTGGCCGACGGCTCGCAGCTGCAACTCAATACCGACAGCGCCGTGCAGGTGCGCCTCAGCGCGGGTGAACGTCAGGTTCGCCTGTTGCGTGGCGAGGCCTGGTTCGAGGTGACGAAAGATGCCGCTCGGCCATTTCTTGTGCAATCCGGCGACGGCTGGGTGAAGGTGGTCGGCACGCAATTCAGCGTCGCCCGGCGCAGCGAGCAGACGCGGGTGCAGGTTGCTCAGGGCAAAGTCGAGGTCAGTGCCGGCACGGGTGAACCGGTCTCTCTGGAGCCAGGGCGTGCGGTCGAGTATCAGGACCGGCAACTGACCACGGTGCACGGCTTTGACCCCGCCGCCGGGTTTGCCTGGCGCCAGCGCCAACTGGTGTTTCGCCAGCAACCGCTGGCAGAAGTGGTCGACGAATTGAACCGCTACTGGCCCGGCCGGATTGTCGTGCTGGGCGACGGGTTGCGCGAGCGGCGAGTGTCTGGGGTGTTCGAAATCGACAAACCCGATGCCGTACTCAAGGCGCTGGTCTACACCCTCAACCTGCGGGCCGATCACTACACCCCTTACTTGCGGGTGTTGCGTGAGGGCTGAATGCTCTCCTCCACAGCCTTTCTGCAAATAATTCTCAAATACTTTCAGGGTTTTCCCCGGCAACGTCGTCCTTGATCACTGAGGCGCAAACAATAAGCACTCTCTAGTAGTGCCGCGCCTGACCATCGACTTCGATCACTGGGGAAACACTCATGGGACATCTGACTGCCACGCGGCGCCTGCCGGGCCTGCCGACTCTCCTGACGCTGGCCATCGGCCTGGCCGCCAGCGGAGCGCCGGTTTACCTGCACGCCGCACCCGCCGCACAGGCTCAGGTTTATCGCTTCGAGATTCCCGCACAGTCGCTTGATGCGGCGTTGGTGGCGTTTTCGGCGGTCACGCGGATTCAGGTGCTGGTGTCGGCCGATGTCACCCAAGGCGCGCATTCGCCCGGTGTGAGTGGCAGCTACTCCAAGGATCAGGCTCTGGCACGGTTGCTCGATGGCACCGGGTTGAGCGCCAGCTTCATCGACAGCGACAGCGTGACCCTGCAAAAGCGCCAGTCTTCGGACACCGCACTGGAGCTGGGCGCGACCACCGTCAGCGGCCAGCAGTTGGGCACCACCACCGAGGGCAGCGGTTCGTACACAACCGGCGCGGTGACGCTGGGAAAGGGTGAACAGAAGCTCAAGGACATCCCGCAATCGGTCAGCGTCCTGACCCGCAAACGGATGGACGATCAGGGCATCAACACCCTGACTCAAGCTGTGGAAGCCACACCCGGCCTGATCTCGGTCAAGTCGCCTGGCCCGGGCATGTTCATCTTTGCTCGCGGTTTTGACATCGAAGCCCTGCAATACGATGGCGTGCCGGTGCCTCGTAACGTTTATGCGCTGGGCAGCTACATCACGGAAAACATGGTGATCTACGACCGCATGGAAATCCTTCGCGGCGCGGCCGGCCTGCTACAGGGCGCGAACAGCCCGGGCGGGGCGATCAACCTTGTGCGCAAGCGTCCTCAGCACACACCCACCGTGACCTTGACGGCCAAGGCTGGCAGTTGGGATCGCTACGCGTCCCAGGCGGATGTCGGCGGCCCGTTGAACGATGAGGGAACGATCCGGGGTCGCGCGTTGGTCAACTACGAGAAGGGTCACTCCTTCACTGACTACCAATGGGGCTGGGAACAAACCGTGTATGGCGCGCTGGACTTCGACCTGGGGCCAGACACGGTGCTCGGTGTCGGTTTCAGCAACAAAAAGAGTCAAGGGCGCCCGTACTTCATCGGTATTGCGCGATACGCCAATAGCAATGCACTGCCGCTGTCGCGCTCGACGTACACCGGGGCTACCTGGAACCGTTCGGAGAATGACCAGACCGCCGTTTACCTAGATCTGGAGCATCACTTCAACGACGACTGGAAGCTCAAGGCCTCGGCCATGGCGATGAACGAGTCCAATGAAGCGACGTATCAGTTCATCGCCGGCACCGTCCCTCTCGGCACGACCACGGGGCCGCGTTTTTCCGACTATTCCACCGACTTCTACGGCAAGAACCGTGGGCTGGACGTTTACCTGACCGGCGAATTCGAAGCGCTGTCGTTCAAGCAAAACGTGGTGCTGGGCGCCAACTATTCCAAGTACACCACCGACGACGGCTACGCTCGGGCGTTCTCGCCGGGCGTCGATATCAGCGACATCGATCACCACCGCCCGAATCAGTCTTACAACAGCATCGCCGACACCGCGAACCTGGCACTCAGTACCTATGACGTTCGCCAAAAAGGCATTTACGGATCATGGCGGGTCAAACTGACCGATCCGCTGACACTGATTCTCGGTGCACGCACCAGTTGGTACGACTTCGCGTTCGACCAGGACAACTTCGTCGCCCGAAAACTGCAAGAAGGCGGCGAGAAAAACTCGGTCAAGAGCAGTGGCCAGGTCACGCCTTATGCCGGTCTGGTGTATGCGCTCAACGATCAGTGGTCGGTCTACGGCAGCTATGCCGAGGTGTTCATTCCTCAGACTCAGTTGACCAAGGGGAAAACCGGCCTGACACCCGTCGAGGGACAGAACTACGAGCTGGGTCTCAAGGGCGAGTTGATGGATGGACGGCTCAACGCCTCGCTGGCGATGTTCCGCTACATCCACAAGAATCGGGCGGTCTCCGACTTGAGCACGGACATCGAAAGCAATGAAGCGTGCGGTGGCTGGTACTGCTCCCTGGCGTCGGGCAAGGTGCGCAGCCAGGGTGTCGAAGCCGAATTGAGCGGGGAAGTGGCACCCGGCCTGCAACTGTCTGGCAGCTACACCTACAACACCACCACGTTCCTCAAAGACCCCGAAATGAAAGACAAGGTCTTCAACACCGCGACCCCAATGCACATGCTGCGGGTCTGGAGCGATTACCGACTGCCGGGCGACTTCGACAAAGTCAGCGTCGGCGCCGGGGTCAATGCCCAGAGCACCACCGTCAGCTCCGACCGCAAATTCGCCCAGGCCGGTTTCGCGATCTGGAACTCGCGGGTAGCCTACGATGCAACGGATGAAGTCACCCTGGCCGTGAACCTGAACAACGTATTCGACAAGAACTATTTCATTCCGGCCTACAGCCAGTTGTTCGCCAATAACTACTACGGCGACCCGCGCAACGTGATGTTCAGCGTGACCTACAAACCGCAGTTCTGAGGGATCGGATCAACCGGAGCGTGATCGCTTCGACGGGCAGCAAAGGAATGCTGCCCCTGCCCTCTTACCCCAACGCGTTGCTGCACGCCTTGACTCTCCCCTGAGGGGCAGACTTTACCCTTGGGGTCTGATCCTCAAGGAGCGCTCACATGGGCAAACGCATTCTGGTGATTCTCGGCCATCCCTCCAGCCACAGCTTCTGCGGCGCGCTGACCGAACGCTATGTGCTGGCCGCGAAAAACGCCGGGCATGACGTGCGGGAGTTGCGCCTGGGCGCACTGGATTTCGACCCGATCCTGCGTGAGGGTTACCAACAGATTCAGCCGCTGGAAGCTGACCTGATACAGGCACAGGCGGACATCACCTGGGCCGAGCATCTGACCTTCGTCTACCCGATCTGGTGGGGCGCGATTCCGGCGTTGCTCAAGGGTTTTCTGGATCGCGTGCTACTGCCCGGTTTCGCCTTCAAATACCGTCCGGGCAAGGCCTTCCCGGAAAAACTGCTGCGCGGGCGCACCGCCGATCTGCTGGTGACGATGGACACGCCGCCCTGGTATTACCGCTGGGTCTATCGCATGCCCGGGGTGCACCAGATGCGTAAAACCACGCTGGCGCTCTGCGGCATCACGCCAAAGAAAACCCTGACCTTCGGCCCGATTCTCAACTCAACGGCAAGCCAGCGGGAAACCTGGCTGCTGCAAGCGCAGGCTATCGCCGGGCGTTGAGTCTCGCGGATAATCGCCGACGTCATCAGGGACATTCGGCAAAGGGATTTTTCATGTACATCGGCAAAGCCGCGCAGCTGTCAGGCACGACCATCAAGAGCATCCGCCACTACGAAGCCATCGGGCTGTTGCCGCCGGCGCAACGCCAGGGCAACTACCGCATCTATGATCAACAGAGCATCGAGTTGCTGAGCTTCATCAAATGCGCCCAGCAACTGGGTTTCAAGCTCAAGGACATGCAGGCGATATTTCACAAGCATCGCGGTCAGGCCCTGCCGTGGGACCTGGCGCGCCAGGCGATTGCCGAGAAGAAACAGGAACTCCAGAACACCATCGCGGCGCTGACTCGCCAGCACCAGCAATTGGCGGATTTCGAAAGCAGCCTCACTCAGGCGCAAACCGACTGTCCGCTTGAACATATTTGAACATGAGCGCGTTTCTGGACAGCTCGATGTCGAGCACAGACAACTGACCCGTTGCCGGGCGCTATAGGGTGCGACTTCAGTTCTCCCTACCGCACGGAGTCAGCATGTCCAGACCCATTACCGTCCTTCGCGATACCCACCCGTTGCCGCTGCTCGACGCCTGCAAATGGGAAAAGCTGGAAGGCGACCCACACACCGTCAACCTCAACGCCTACACCAGCGAAGATGGCAGCAAGATCATGGGTACCTGGATCTGCACGCCGGGCAAGTGGCGAGTGGATTACGTGAAGTGGGAGTACTGCCATTTCCAGGAAGGCTATTGCGTCATCACCCCGGACGGCATGGAACCGATCCATCTGCGCGCCGGTGATATTTTCGTGGTTGAGCCGGGGATGAAAGGCACCTGGGAAGTGGTCGAGACGGTGCGCAAATATTTCGTGTTCGCCTGAAACAAAAAACCGAGAGACTACCCGACGTAGTCTCTCGGAAAACATTCAAAAACATCTGTAGCGCAGGGCGCTTTGTGGCGAGGGAGCTTGCTCCCGCTCGCCTGCGAAGCAGTCGCAAAACCGGCCCACGCGGTGTGGACTGAAAGAATGCAGGGAGTGCTGCGCACTCCAGCGGGAGCAAGCTCCCTCGCCACAGAAAGCTCATTCACCGCCAGACCCAAAACCCCTATTGGGGTTTGCGATAGCTGTTGATGATCGCCGAGAAATCCTTGCCACCTTCGCCGCGCAGGCTCATCGCCTGATACAGCTGCTGAGCCACCGCGCCGAGCACCACCGGTTGGTGTGCCGAACGCGCCGCTTCAGTGGCCAGCCCCAGATCCTTGAGCATCAGCTCGGCGCCAAAGCCGCCGGTGTAACCGCGTGAAGCCGGCGCCGTTTCGACGATGCCCGGCCACGGGTTGTACATCTCCGAACTCCAGCAACGCCCGGTCGAACTGTTGATGATCCCCGCCAGCACCTGAGTGTCGATACCCAGCGCATCGCCCAAGGCCATGGCCTCGCTGACGCCGACCATCGAAATGCCCAGCAGCAGGTTGTTGCAAATCTTGGCGATTTGCCCGGTGCCGACATCACCGCAATGCACGATGTTGCGGCCCATTTGTGCCAGCACCGGTTGCAGGGTGGCGAACAGTTCAGGCGTGGCGCCGACCATGAAGGTCAAAGTCCCGGCCGCCGCGCCACCAGTGCCGCCGGACACTGGCGCATCGGCCATGGTCACGCCCTGTTTGGCCGCCGCCGCCGCGACTTCGCGAGCGGTCTGCGGGTCGATGGTGCTGCAATCCACGGCCGGAATGCCCTTGGCGATCCCGGCCAGCACGCCGTCTTCAGCCAACCAGACGCTGCGCACATGGACAGCGGCGGGCAGCATGGTGATCACCAGTTCCGCGCCTTGGGCCGCTTCACGCGCAGAGGCGCTGATGGTGCCGCCCAGTTGCGCCAGCTCGGCGAGTACGGTTTTGTTCAGGTCGACCAGGTTCAACGAATGGCCGGCCTTGATCAGGTTGCGCGCCATCGGCGCGCCCATGTTACCGAGACCGATAAAAGCAATTTTCATGGTCGGCTCCTTAACGCAAATTGATGGTGGTGTTCACACCGTCATTGACGCTGTCATCGTCGAACCAGCGGCTGGTGACGGTCTTGGTCTGAGTGTAGAACTGCACCACCTGCTTGCCATACGGGCCAAGGTCGCCGAGTTTGGAACCGCGTGAACCGGTGAAACTGAAGAACGGGACAGGCACCGGAATCGGAATGTTGATCCCGACCTGACCGACGTCGATTTCGTTCTGGAACTTGCGCGCTGCCGCACCGCTTTGGGTGAACAGGCCGGTGCCGTTGCCGAACGGGTTGGCGTTGACCAGCGCAATCGCCTGATCGAGGGTATCGACATCCAGCACCACCAGCACCGGGCCGAAGATTTCCTGGGTGTAGATCTGCATCTCGGGAGTTACGCCGGAGAACAGGGTCGGGCCGATGAAGTTGCCCTGCTCGAACCCCGCCACCTTGACGTCACGACCATCGAGTTCCAGTTTCGCGCCTTCCTTGATGCCGCTTTCGATCAGGTCAAGAATCCGCGCCTTGGCGCGCTTGGAGATCACCGGGCCGACATCCGTACCGGGCTCGCTGCCAGCGTTCACTTTGAGTTTTTGTGCCAGTGCCTTGAGGTCCGGCAGCCATTGCTTGGCCGCGCCCACCAGCACCACTACCGAGGTGGCCATGCAGCGTTGACCCGCCGCACCGAAACCGGCGCCGACCAAGGCATTGAGGGCTTGCTCACGATTGGCATCGGGCAGCACCACCGCGTGGTTCTTGGCGCCCATCATCGATTGCACGCGCTTGCCGTGTTTACCGGCCAGGTCGTAGACGTGAGTGCCGACGGCCGTCGAACCCACGAACGAAACAGCCTTGATGTCTTTATGGGTGCAGAGCGCATCCACCACATCCTTGCCGCCGTGCACCACGTTGAGCACACCTGCTGGAACGCCCGCCTCGATGGCCAGTTCCACCAGCAACAGGGTCGACAGCGGGTCCTGCTCGGACGGTTTAAGTACGAAGGTGTTGCCGCAGGCGATCGCCATCGGGAACATCCACAGCGGAATCATCGCCGGGAAGTTGAACGGGGTGATGCCGGCGCAGACGCCGATGGGTTGGCGCAGGGTGTAGGTATCGACGCCACCGGCGACGTTTTCGGCGAACTCGCCCATTTGCAGGCTGCCAATGGAGCACGCGTGTTCGACCACTTCCAGGCCACGGAAAATGTCGCCTTCAGCGTCGGCGATGGTCTTGCCCTGCTCGGCGCTGAGGACCACGGCAATACGTTTGGAGTGCTCGCGAATCAGTGCCTGAAGCTTGAGCATGATGCGCATCCGCGCGCCAATCGGCGTCAGCTTCCAGGTCTGGAAGGCGCGATGAGCGGCGCTGATCGCGGCGTCGACTTCCGCTGGCGTCGCAAACGGAACCTTGGCCAGCACTTGCTGGGTCGCCGGGTTGACGATGTCGTGCCACTCGGTGGTCTGGGACTCGACCCATTCGCCGTCGATCAACAACTTGACCTTGTGCAGCGTGGTTTCGTTAGGCGTGAGCGATGCGTTCATGACGGTCTCCTGGATGCTTTTTTATAGAGAGAGCTTGTTATCGAGGGAGCCAAGGCCGGAAGTCGCCTGATGTCCAGGCGGGTGCCGCGAATTGGTTGTCGGACTGTTTTTGGAGTATAGATGTGCAAACTTCTAATAAGAACGCACATAAAAGCCGGTCCATCATGCAAAAAAACATCACATCACTGGGCGCCCTGAACTGGGACGACCTGAAGTTTTTTCTTGAAGTCGCGCGCACCCGCAAAGCCAGCAGCGCGGCCAAACGCTTGGCCGTCGATTACACCACGGTGTCGCGGCGCATCAGTTCGCTGGAAGGTGCGCTGGGCACCTTGCTGTTCGAAAAATCCCGGACCAACGGCTTCGTGCTGACCGCCGAGGGCCAGCGCCTGCTGGGTTATGCGGAGTCCATCGAAAGCACGTTGCACATGGCCTGCGAGCAAGTGTCCGGCTCGGGCGTGGCGCTGTCCGGGCATGTGCGCATGGGCTGCACCGAAGGCTTCGGCAGTTTTTTTATCACCCCGCAACTGAGCCACTTCGTCGACGCCTACCCGGCAATCTCGGTGGACATCCTGCCGCTGCCGCACTTCATCAGCCTGTCCAAGCGCGAAGCGGACATCGTCATCGCCCTGGAACGGCCGGAGCACGGGCCTTATGTCTGCTGCAAACTCTGCGACTATCGCCTGCAGCTCTACGCAACCCAGGACTACCTCGATCATCACCCGGTCATCCGTCGCCCAGGCGATCTGGCCAAGCATCAGTTCATCAGCTACGTCGACGACCTGGCGTTCAGCTCGGAGCTGTTGTACCTGGCAAACGTGCTGCCCGGCGCCAGCGCCAACCTGCGCAGCACCAGCGTCATCGCACAGTTTGTCGCGGCGCAGCAAGGACGGTCATTGGCGATCCTGCCGTGTTTCCTCGCAGCCCAGGACCCACGCCTGCTGCCGGTGTTGCCGGAAGATATCAACATTACTCGTCAATTCTGGATGTACTGTCGCGAAGACTTGCGCAAGCTCAAGCGCATCACCTTGCTGTGGGACTACATTCGCAGCGTGACCGAGCAGAATCAGGCGCTGTTGATGGGGGAAACCCGCACGATGGTGTTTGCGCCGCAGTGATTTCAAGGAATCAGGTAGCGGCATCGTAACGAGGTCAGCAGGCCTTTGCCAACGGTTTGTGCCAGTGGTTGATACGCAACTTGTAACATCGGAGAGCATCTCCAATCACCTCAACGGCCTGACTTCCAGAGGCCCGCACGAGCGCGCTAAGGCCCCCCCATACAGGCGCACGATAAGGCTCAGGGGCGAGGGCCTACGGGGGAGTCTGCGCACGTATGCGTATTGAGGTGGTCACTCAGATTTTTCTATCAGATTCCATTGAAGAGCTCAAAGAACCAGTTCAGAAACATCACATGACGGAATATCCGCGAGGGGTTGCCGAAAGTCCTACCACCCTATAGCTTCAGATCTTAGGCATGGCGAGATGCCATCCCCATCTATCCATGGGTAGTCGGCCAGTCGGGTTACGCCCCATCGAATCAAGGAAGAACCACATGTCCTCAATCGTACCGAAGCCCCCTGAGCCAGCACTTCCAGCACTACTCTCAACGGTGCTTCCCGCATTAACCTCACTGACGACAGCACTTGGCATCCCAAGAACCGTTCTGGCAAGCGATGAGGAAATAGAGTACGCATGGCGAGACTTGCCACGTGAGCTTAGAGATATACCGGCACCATTGCGTGGAGAGTTGGTTGCAAGAATGTGTGTTGCGGTAAGCACTGGCCTTTTTGACAGTGCTATGAATTACATCTGGAACGCTGCCATTTTGCAGCTACGTACAAAAGTACGAAACTTTGGCCTGCCTATAGTTGCTCAAATTCTTCAGTCAGATTTTGAGGAAAAGCATCTATTAGAACTGCAAGATAGCCGACTCCTTGAACTTTCACTGAAGCTAAATCTGGTCAACGAGGACGGTTTTTTCTTCCTCGACCAGTGCCGTGATGTCCGGAACAATTTTTCTGCTGCACACCCCACTATTGGGACAGTAAATGATCGTGAATTCACTACATTCCTCAATCGATGTGTCCGCTACGCGCTTGCAGACGCCTCCTCACCACGAGGAGTCGACATTGGCGCTTTCATCACTGCAATCAAAGGTGCACGGTTCAACGCGAATCAAAATGGCGTTTGGGTGCAACGTCTTTCCGAAACTCACGATGCTCAGCGACAAATGCTGGTCGTTATGGTGCATGGAATTTATTGTGATCCCAACACGTCCGAGCCATCTCGACTCAACGCATTAGACGTTTGCAGCGCTCTCAACAATGGATTCACTGCTGACCTTCGATCAGATCTCGTGAACAAGCACAGTGAGTATGCAGCCAAAGGAGATGAACCGCGCCATACAGCTTCGCTCCAGTTCTTCGAGAAGCTTGGGCTTCTAACTCTTCTGAACGAATCGGAACAGCACGCGGTTTTTTACCGAGCAATTGATCGACTATGGAACGTCCACAACGGCACGAACAATTTCTATAACGAGCCTCCTTTTGCAGAACGCCTTTTAGAGCTTTCAAAGCAAAGTGCCATCCCTGAGACTATCCAAGAGCAATTTGTACAAGTAGTTGTCTGCTGCGTTATCGGAAATGGGTACGGCGTATGCTGGGCAGCGGTGTCAAGTTACGAGCAACTCATTCGCTCTTTTTCACCTCGGGAAGTTGCTATGATGATTGGGTTAGCAGCCACGCCAGCGACCACACTCGCTCGCAGAGTATCGAGCCATGCTTCTTGCCGCCAAAGATTTAAGCAAACACTAACACTCATAGACCCTGCAAGTGTCCCAAGCAGCGTAAAAGCGGCATATGATTTTTATATGAAGTAAATGACCTAAACTTACTCAAAGACTAACACGCCAGCTTACGAGTCCAAGCTGCAACTTAAAGGAGAACTGAACCGTGGCGGAAAACCTACCTTACAGCACTTCCATCGGAACACTTATTAACATGCTGGAAAAGATAAAGTCAGCATCCGTTCCCGAGAGAGTCACCCAAGACTTCGTTTCGACAAAGTTAGCCATGAAAGGTGGCTCCGCCGCCGCTTGCATTCCATTCCTAAAAAAGATGGGGTTTGTAGCAAGCAACGGAACTCCGACTGACTCGTACAAAGAGTTCAGAAATCCGAAAAAATCAAGAATCGCAGTCGGTAAAGCCTTCAAAAAGCTTTATCAAAAACTTTATGAGATGAATGAATACGTCCACGACGCTACTGACCAAGAGATACTTGGATTAATTGTGGAATGTACAGGCGGCGAAAAAGACTCATCAGTAACAAAGGCAACGCTAACGACTCTTAACGCACTTAGAAAAATTTCGGATTTCGACATTGAAAACAACGACGCAACCGAAGCGGTAGAGCCAACCAACGGCAGAGCAATACCAATTGAACCAACTCAATCAACACCTTCTCAGTTCCAGATACCGCCACAACACAGCTCTGGCAGCAAGGGAATCAACCTCGCCTATACAATTAATCTAAACCTGCCAGCAACTAAAGATATAGAAGTATTCAATGCCATATTTAAAAGTCTAAAAGAACATATCCTCGGAAACTAACATGGCCTTCGAAGAAACAGTAAAAGCATTTGGCATGACCAATATGCTGATCGAGTCAGAAATAGATCAACTGGAAAAAAGCCTCTCAATAAAACTTCGTAACGAAATTAGCAAAGAAGAAGGACAGAACGAAATCGAGAAAGCCTACTTCCCCCAGTTCGCAGAAACCTTGCGAATAGAGGCTGCGGAAATGGCCCGAAGCTACGAACTATTTTATTGCCTCGAAAAGACTATCCGACGGCAAATAACGGAGATCTTAGAACTTAACCAAGGTACTAATTGGTGGAACGACAAGACTATCCCTCAACAAATTTTTACTGACGTAAAAAAACGAGTACAACGAGAGCGAGACTCAGGTATCACTCCGCGCTCCTCAGACCAACTCGACTACACAAACTTCGGAGAACTCGGAGAGATAATAAAGTCAAACTGGCAAATATTCGCAAGTGTCTTTAACAACATAAAAGCAGTTGAGAAAATCATGTCCAATCTCAATTCACTCAGGAATCCAATCGCACACTGCAGCATGCTTGCAGAAGATGAAAAGCTCAGACTCGACCTCAGCCTTCGTGATTGGTTCCGACTGGCGGAATGAACCACAACCTTTACTTTAAAACTCGTGAGAGCAAGCTATTAGGCACGTGGCCGACCGTTTACTCTCACGAACAACACTTGATGTACGATATCAATCCTGAGTTAATTGCACTTCTAACTCTTTCCCTCTGACGCACTATAAAGCCCCATGAGAAATCTGATCGAACACCTGCCCGAGGGTAACAGCGACAATCGATCTGCCAATTCTACTAAG
This sequence comes from Pseudomonas purpurea, assembly GCF_039908635.1. Taxonomy (NCBI): domain Bacteria; kingdom Pseudomonadati; phylum Pseudomonadota; class Gammaproteobacteria; order Pseudomonadales; family Pseudomonadaceae; genus Pseudomonas; species Pseudomonas purpurea. Next base: position 862,149 of record NZ_CP150918.1, on the reverse strand, counting down.
GTGATCCAACCCAAATTTATTCGGACTTTCATTAAGACGCCAATTCAATCGCCATAAGCTTTATTGATAAACAAAGCAAAATCGTCTCAGAACACGTAATCACCATTTTTACGGGCATTATTGGTAACGTAGGTGGCGTGACGTTGATATTTTTGAATCTCTTTCTGCTGAGTAGTGAGCATCTTGGGTGCCCTTCGGCCGGATGCCCTCCAGTCACAGCGATCATTGAAGACATGTCGCTCAACTAATGACGCACTGTGGTCATTACCAAGGCCGCGCATCTTCTCGGTGACCAACAAGGCGACCTCAGGCATCTCAAGGATTGCCTCGAAGGCGTCATAGACCATCGTCTCGAATTCGGGGGAGACCCATGCGGCGTATTTCAACGCAGCCCTCTTCGTTGCCTTGGTAACCGGAGTAGCTCCCTCGCCTACCGTGTCCAAGTTGTGGATACGCTCCATAGCCTTAGCATCCCTGTCACGCCACCGGCTTGGTCGTTTCGTCTTAGGTAACTTCAGGGTCTGCCAAATGTCGGTCAAGTTCCACATACCGGCGTCGCTTGCCTTAAACGATTGGCCCGCGATGATGATTAGGTGGTCCGCGTGTTTGTGTTTGATGTCGATGATGTTCATATTTTCATGTTCTCCATATTGGTTTGCCTTCTGGCCGACCTCCACGACCCAGCTACTCGACCCATGAAAGGTCTGAGCGTGGTTCCAGAAAGCAAGCCAATAGGGCGAGTAGGTTGTTGTGCGTGGGACCCAGAGCAGGCGGTCGGGCCTGTAAGTGTCCTTTGTGATGAAGGGAATCGTGGTCGCAAGACCGTTCCCAAACTCGATGGGCAGCACAGAGAGGAATCTTTAAGTTCTCCTCTCAGGAGGGATGTTGTTATCACAACTACCACCCCCCCTCACAGATGGCCCTGTAAGTGGCCCTGTAAGCAATTCAAGCCCACCAAGGGTCTTCGAGGTCTTCTTATAAATGCGGGTTTAATTCGATTGCCCAAGAGTACGAAGGTCGTAGTGCAGTTTGACCAACACATCTGGAGTCGGGATCACCAGTTCGTCAGCCCACGGATTCGCGCCGGGCAGGTAGTCACCGTTTATATCGGCGATCAAACTTGGCGGTCTGGCCTGCATCATGAATGGGATTGCCAACTCGATGGCCTTCATGTAGCGCTGAGCCTGTGACTGGCTGTAGCTGAAGAGTTCCTGCACGCCTGCGGTGGTCACCTCATCAAGCGCCTCAAGGATCACAAAACATTTCCTAACCGACAGCGGCATGGATTTTCCGCCAGTGTCGATGGGGCGAGCGTGCCAGTCCAGCCGTGCGATTCCCTCTACTATGTCCTGTGCGAAGCCTGGGTATCGACCATAAGCAGTCGGGCCAATGAAGGTGAAGAACGGATTCTTGATTGTTTTGGGTTTACGCCCTCGGTTGCTGACCGTGGGAGAATCCTTCGGAACAGTCCTTGGGGTGGCTCGCCGTCTCCCCTTCATGTGGTCAGCTATCCAGCGGTCTGTTCGCGCGCCTATACGTTTGTCCAACTCGAACAGTTCGGCAGGTGTCAGCATGGTGTGGCTCCTCATCAGCAATCGGTCGGACGAGATGTCGTTCCGGTTGTAGTGAGGGTTTTTGGAGATCGCCTGTGGGAGACCTGTGAGGATCGAAAAATGAACAGCAGTACACAGAAGCCAAGGCTAAGCTGGTGTCATTGCTCGTAGGCGTCTCAGCGCGACCATGGCTGTTTGGTCAGTTTCCTATCGACAACTCACGGCTTTTCGCGTTGGGTCTTCGGATCACCTGCGCCGCTCTGTGTGATTTGGCTCCATGCTTTGTCTCCCGCCTTCATCAACGTGGACTCAATCGGTCCCGTGATTTCAGCAAGTTTGAAAATGAATTTTGTGCGTTCTCTGAGCTTGAGTCGCTCGACATATGAGGTAAGGAGATCGTCAATGCGTGCCATACGAGTGGCGTTCCATTTGTCCCGCTGCTTACCGAGTGGAGGTGCCTGGGATATCCTGTCCTGAAATTTGGTACAGCCCTGCACCTCAAGTATGTTCGTCAACATTTCGTCCCATTGTTCTTCGGGGGCATCTTTGGGATAACTATCTTGCGTGACGGTAAGTAAATCACCGTCTATCGAGTACCAAAGTGCAATCACCTCCGTACCACTTGAATCGCGCCCCACCGTAAACTCAAAGCCCTGTGGACGAAACATCGTGATGCCTGACTTATTCGTGCCACTTGCCATTGTGATAGAGAAACGAAGCCTGCTCACTGGAATGCCAGAAATAGGCGCTTGAAAACTTGGCACCTTCTCAAAAGTCTTACCATCAGGGAGATTCCCATAGACTGACGTACCATTCCGGTCTTTGTATTCACCACCGGGATTGTCAAAGCCTTTTGATGCAATTGACCTTCCGTGACCACTACCGTAAGCGGCCATTGAGGCATCTCCATGAGCCTTAGCCAAACACGCTGGCGTGATGTCATCAATATGGGCTTTAAGTTGCTTCCATGTCGCTGAGGGCGCTCCAAGATGGAACTTGGCAAGACGTTTCAAGATGTCGTTGGTGATTTCCATAGCCACCGTTTTATCAGAGGTGCGCAGAGAAATATTAACGGTGTCGGACGTAGCCCCCCGAGTTCGCAAGCGTAGGTAATAAACACCATTGCGTCTGAAGTGATATGGATTAGCCAACACGGTCTCTAACAATTCAGTCACCAGTTTCCGAGCCTTCAACAAAAAGCTCTTTCAGAACATTTGCAAGGGTCTCAACAGGAACCCCTGAGCCGTAGACATCAAAAGTAATCGTACCCGATGCATGCCCCATCACAGCCTGCGCGTAAGCCGTAGGAACTCCTCGGGCTTGCATCAAGGACGCCAGCGAGTGCCGCATGGAATGGAACGTTAAGCCTGGGCCAAAGGACTCCCCCAGAGCCGCTGGAATTGCCTGCTGATTTGCCCACTCACCACCGGGTCTGTAGCCAATCTGAGCCAATGACTCCGACCCGCTGAGTTTGCACGCCTCGACGTACCGCGAGAACGCTGCAAGGTCGAACCCGTAGGCACCGTCAGTCAGTGGCACTCGGCGCTCACTACGCTTGTTCTTGATTGACTTCCCTTCGCCATCCTCGTTGATGTGGATAACTGTGATGCCAGACTCTCCGAGGATCTGCACGTCGCTTACCGTCAACTGTGAGATTTCATTGAGACGACCTCCCGTGATGGCTCCGAGGCTCAACAACCAGCGCTTCCAAGAGGTCTCAGGCAGCGTGTTGGAGTAAGCAACCAGCTTGCCTACCTGATCCTGTGTGAACGCCTTACGGCTCGACTCAAGGCCCTTTGTGAGCTTCAGCTTCTTGTCGTATGACTTGGGTATGTGACCATTTTCAACTGACCATGCAAGCACAGCCGATAGCTTTACGATGAGCTTATTGACCGTTGAGGGCATGCGGCCACCTGAAAGGCGATCACGCAGAGCCACGAGGTCAGCCCGCGAGTGAGTCCGCATGTCCAGCTCACCGAGAGCCGTGGAGATTACTCTGTGGCAAATCTGGGTTTCTTTCAGGGTAGAAGCCTTCTGGTCTTGCCCACGGTCAGCCAAGTAGAGAGCTGAAAGGGCCTCGAAGGTCATCGCTGGCGCTAATACAGATAAGGACACAGGAGCGCGCTCTACGGACTTCAGGGGTCTGGTCGAGCCATCCGCAGGACCAGAGTTGCTATCGTGCAAGCCTCCCCACACCCGCGTCACGTCGCCATCACGTTCAATCTCGAACAGCTCCACTGAGACCACACGGAAATGTTCCTTCAGTTTGCTCCATGGGGCCTCTGGGTTCTCCAAGTGGAAGGCCCTGACGAATCCCGTGAGCTGTTCTGAGGCGTCCAGTGCGTCCCGCCTGTTGCAGGTCTTGAGAGAAACCGCAGCAGCCTCAGTGGTGCTACCTGTCGCCCTGAGACGCACATAGTAAATACCGTTGCGTCTGTAGTGGTATGGCTTGGCGAGCCTCGTGGTCGGCCTTACGGGAACAACGAGGTTTGTAACGGTGCTTGTAACAGCAGGTTGAACGGCAAAGGTACTCATAGCGGTTAGCCCCTGTAATCATTGGGTTAACCTGAATTCCTTGAAGTTCTGGATGTACTGTCGCGAAGACTTGCGCAAGCTCAAGCGCATCACCTTGCTGTGGGACTACATTCGCAGCGTGACCGAGCAGAATCAGGCGCTGTTGATGGGGGAAACCCGCACGATGGTGTTTGCGCCGCAGTGACGACTGTCGAGATGCCTGAACCGCGCAAAAGTGTAACAATCGGTCCCTGACCGCTCCGCAAAAGCCGTGACTCGAGCACGGCACTCCAATCTTAAGGATCAAGATGCAACACTCCCCTGCCTACATCATCGGCCTGAAAGTTCATTGCACGGCGTGCGAAAAAGAATTCCCTACAGACAAAAAGCATCAAGTGCTGATGCGCGATGACAAGCCTATTCAGTGCAAGGGTTGCAAGGCTGACCTGCTACTGAGCGCCGAAGAAAAGCAACGCCTTTTGGGTTTCGACAATCCTGCCAAACCGCTCATGTACGGCATGATGCTCTGCGGGCTCGTGGGGTTGCTGGTGTTCGGGTCGGCCGCGATGGGCTTGCTCAAATCCGACGGTGTCGTACTGATCACAGTGGTGGGGGTGGTATGCACCAACCTGCTGCTGAGCGGCGCCTTCAAGAGCAAGACCAAGCACTTGCTGCTCAACCTTGCTCCCAATGACCGCGTGGCGCCGCAAGCCAGTCCCGCCCAAGGTCAATAAGCCGGGCGAGGCGCTTGTCAGTCCGCGATCACCACGATCGACACTCGGCGGTTTTCGGTACGTCCGGCTACCGTGGTGTTCGACGCGACCGGTTCGCGGCTGCCGAGGCCGCGTAGCTGGATATTTTCTTCACGCATCCCCGCGGCGGTCAGAACCTTGCTGACGCTTTTTGCACGACGCAGCGACAATTGCTCGTTGTAGGATTCTTTACCGGACGCGTCGGTATGTCCATCGACCCGCACCCGTTCGATTCCTGCTCCCAGCAAGGCCTTGCCGATTCGCTCCACGATCTCGGTGCTGGGTTGGTTCAGGCTTTCAACATCGCTGCCAAACAGCACTTTACCGGACAGGCCAAACGCCCAGCCTTCATCCGTCAACTCGAACCCCTGTTGCTTGAGCACAGCAATCTGCGCCGGGGTCAGCCCTTTGTGAGGCGCGGTTTGGCAACCGGCCAATGCCAGAAAGGCCATGAACAAGGTGAAGGTGAACAGCCGCAAGGACCGTTGGGTAAGTGCGTACATGAATGCTAGCTCCTGGTTTGAACGTGGATCGCAGGGTGCTCCGCCCCTGCGGTGTGCTGCCCGCCTCGGGAAAGGCGTTTGGCTTGATACATCGCTGCGTCGGCAGCATTGAGCAGAGCACCGGGTGTGACGCCATGATCAGGGTAGACGGCGATCCCGATACTGAGTGAGGTCAAGACGCTCGCATTGCCCGGCAACTGGACCGGCACTTCCATGCTCGCAATGATTTTGTCGGCAATCCGTTCGGCATCTTCGGTCTTGTGCAGCGGCGACAGCAGAACCGCAAACTCGTCACCCCCCAGGCGTGCCACGAGGTCATCCTCACGCAACTGCGCCCGAACCCGTGTGGCCACCGCAACCAGTACCGCATCGCCAGCGGCGTGACCAAAGTTGTCGTTGATGCCCTTGAACTGGTCACTGTCGAGAAACAGCACGGCCACCCGCTCATTGAGCTTATGAGCACTGCGCAAGGCACGAATCAGCCGGCCTTCGAAAAACGCCCGGTTTGGCAGCCCCGTGAGGCTGTCGTGGCTGGCCTGATGCGCCAGGGTTTCGTTTTCGCTTTGCAGGTGCGTCTGCCAGGACTCGAGTTCATCGAGCAGGGCATTGAAGTCGTTACCCAGGCTGTCGAGTTCGGCAATTTTCGCCGGCGGCACACGCCGATCGAAGGCCCGCTCGCTGCGGGCCGCGTGGGCGACGTCGGCCAGGCTGCGCAGTGGAGCCGTGATCGCCCGCAACTGACGTAGCGCCAGGTACAACGCGGCCAGGGCGCTCAGCGCGGTACACAGAATGATGCCGGCCAGACCGCTGAGCAGGAACCGCATGAGACTGCCACCATGCCCGGTCAGCTGAATGCTGCCGATTCCCCGGCCCTGATGCAGGATCGGCATGTCGATGGGTTTTTCCAGAAAGGTTCGGGCCAAGTGCACTTCCAGCTCTGACAGCAGGCCGGTTTCCGGGCGCTGCCAACTCGCCAACACTTGCCCTTGAGCATCCAGCACCAACGCGTCCGCTACTTCTTCGGTGGAAGCGATCAGTGCCAGCGCTTCGGTGGCCGCGACCTTGTCGTTGAACACCACGGCAGCCTCGACCGTGTAACTGATCGAACGGGCGATCAGGTGCAAGTTGTGATCGGCGTACACCCGCAAGGCGAGCACCCCAAGCAACGTCAGCGAGACACTGGCCATGCTCACCGCGATCAACGCGACGATAAGATGCCCGCGGCCAATGACTGAGCGCAAGGTTGGCCGACCACGAGACTTGAACAACCTCATGGGGTCGTCGTCCGACGGCGCGAAAGTTGTAAAACGCTGGGGTGAATACGAACGCCACTGCGAGCGACCGAGTCGAGATTGACCTCGAATGACACCTGGTCATCACTCACCCGCAAGCAAAACAGGCTGCCCACCGTGCATTGATCGCCGCCTTCGCTGATGCTCAACACCGCGTGCCCTACCAGTGAAGTGAACAACCGGTTGCGCTCTTCGCTGGTCAGCTTCCCGATGTATACCGCGTCACACTCACTGGCAATCGACGGGTTGTCGGCCAGCAGACGACGTACCGAAACAGGTCGACCAGTCGCCTGCGTGGTGCCCTTGACCAGATCGTCGGTATATTCCGTGGGGCCTACGACGCACAAGCGCAGCTGTGAGGGCTCTACAGGCCAGCGCGCATAACTGAGAATCCCCAATACCACTTGCGTGACCGCTTTGGCACGCTGCTCGGCCATGCCCACCGAAGCCTCTGTCTGGGCCATGATACCGGTGGGCAGCAGACAGAGAACGCCAGACAGCAGTAACTGCCTCCAGCTGACCGAGCGCTCTGTCTTCAAGACAGCCACCTTCATGCAGGAATTCTCTTGATCGTGACGGGATGATGCCGCAACGATAGCACAGCACTGAAACACCAGCGAGGCCACGCGCCACGGCACCTCGGCCAATTATCAGGAGAACTCAGGCTGCTGGCATGGCCCTATGGTTCAGCAAAAAAACTGACCAGTCAGTCATATCGCCGATGGGGCTTACCCAAGTTCCAGCATCAGCCCACTCAGGCGCTTGACCTTGCGTCTCACTGCCTCTTCAAATACCCCGGACCGGGGCTCAATCAAACTGAACCAGTCCTTGGCCCGGGTTATGCCGGTGTAGATCAACTCTTTGGTCAGTACCGGGTTCAATGCGTCCGGGAGAATCAGTGCCGTGTGAGCAAATTCGGACCCTTGGGATTTATGTACGGTCATGGCATAGACGGTTTCAACATCATTGAGCCGGCTCGGCAAGACAAACCGCACGCCACCCTGGCCATCGTTGCGCGCAAAGGCGACCCGCAGCACCTGACGCCCGGCATCGGGGCCTTCTCGCTCAGGCAGTTTCAGCGCAATCCCGATGTCACCATTCATCAGCCCCAGGCCGTAATCGTTACGGGTCATCAGCACCGGGCGCCCCTCATACCACTGCTGATCGCTGTCGATCAGCCTCGCCTTGAGCAGCGCCTGGGTGATCCGCACATTCAAGCCTTCGACACCCCATGGCCCCTTGCGAACGGCGCAGAGCAACTGAAACGTATCAAAGGCACGCAGCACCTCGCGCGCCCAGTCGGTCCAGCATGGATCGTCCAGCGCCGCATCGACGGGCGGTCGCTGTTTGCGCAACACATTCAGGTAATACCGATACCCCAACGGCCCATCACCGTGACCTTCCAGCAGTAGCCGTTCAAGCGCGTGGTCTTGCTCGTTTTTGAGCGCCAGCGAAAACAGATCGGCATGACTGCGAGCCGCCAATAGCTTGCGTGCCTCATCGGCCTGCTGTTGGTTGACCCAACGGGCCAGTTGGCCGATTCCACTGCCCTCGCCGAACCGCCGTGAATGACGCAGCATGACCACTTGCTGGGCCAAGGGATGGGTGCCATCGACGTCCTCTTGCAAACCGCTGACGCCGAGGTCTTCGCCACTGACCGTTTGCAGCCACTGACGAGTCTGGGGGCTGTACCATCCGCCCTCGGCGTCACGGCACAAATCACCCAGCACCGCTCCGGCCTCCACCGATGCCAACTGATCCTTATCGCCAAGCAAAACCAGTCGGGCATGATCGGGCAAGGCGTCCAGCAGGTTTGCCATCATTTCAAGGTCAATCATCGACGCTTCGTCGACCACCAGCACATCCAGAGGCAAACGGTTACCCGCGTGATGGCGGAAATGCCGCGTGCCCGGACGGCCGCCCAGCAGGCGGTGGACCGTGGTGACATCCGAGGGGATCTTGTCACGCACCGAGTCGGCGACCTCGAGCGTACGCACCTGCTGGCTGATGGACTCGGTCAATCGCGCTGCGGCCTTGCCGGTAGGCGCTGCGAGGCGGATACGCAGTGGCTTGCCGCTCTCCACTGCCGGAGCCTGGAGTAGTGCCAGCAAACGCACCACCGTCGTGGTTTTACCAGTCCCCGGGCCACCGGTCACGATGCTGAATGCGCCCCGAGTGGCCAGCGCACACGCGAGCTTCTGCCAGTCGATCAACCCGCTCGCCCTGGCCGCACCGAACAACCCTGTCAAGCGCTCACGCAAATCGTCAGGAGTCGCTTCCCGAGTTGCCAGCCGCTGGCGCAAAGCGCTGTCGATGCGTCGTTCGTAAGTCCAGTAGCGGCGCAAATACAACCGTTTGCCAGACAACACCAGCGGGCGCTGAAGGATTTCGTCGCGACTATCGGCGGCTAGCGCCACCAGCCCGCTTGCCGCCAGGATCTTGCACCAATGCACACCGTCCAGCGCTTCAAGCAACTGGGATGGCAACACCATGGCTCCGGTTTGCACATCCCCCTCGGGAGGGAGCGACAACGCAAAATCCGGCTCCTTGAGGGTTTCGAACAGATCCAGGCAAACATGCCCATGCCCCAGTTGATGGCTGGTCAGCGCAGCGGCCAGCAGCACCAGAGGGTCTCCATCGGGCGCGAGCTCATGAAGAAAAGCCACAAAGGCCTTGTCCAGTGCTCGCAGCCAACCGCGCTCGACCCAACGGTCCAGCAACAGCAACAAATCCGTGGCTCGGGTAAGGGGCGTCAGTTGCGCAAGGCTGTCGGCGGCCAACGGTGTTGGCAGCACATCCGCGAAAGAACGGCTCATAACAAGACTCCCTGTTCCCATGCGGGTTCGGTTCGGGGTTCAGGCTTGCCCTGAAACATCCGGTCCAGGCGTTCGATCAACTCACGCGGTGGACGAACGAAGTACACCCCCTGACTCGGCGCACGGGTTCCGCGCAGGAAAAGATACAGCGCCCCTCCCATGTGTCGTTCGTAATCGTAGTCGGCAAGACGGGCCTTGAGCTGCCGATGCAGGGCCAGCAAGTACAGCACGTATTGCAAGTCGTAACGATTGTCGAGAATCGACTGCTCCATCGCCTGCTCGGTGTAGGCGGCATCATCGCCCCCCAACCAGTTGGATTTGTAGTCGGCAACGTAATAGCGCCCTTTGTGCTCAAACGTCAGGTCGATGAAGCCCTTGAACATACCGTTGAGCAGGACCGGCTCGGCCGCCACCCGTGCGACGCCGTTATGGGTGTGTTGGCGCACCACTTCATCGAGTTTCAACACATCGACTTTATGGCTGGCAAACCAGAACTCCATCTCGACCCGGTACTCAGTCAAATGCTCAAACACCACCGGGGGTTGCCCATGACCGATGTGCAATGGCGTTTGCAGCAAATGCAGCAGCCAGTCATTCAGGGTCGTGATCCAGCCTTCCCAGCCTCGCAGGTTACAGCGACGGCCAATCGCATCCGCCACGGGCCCCGGATCTGCGCTGAAGCCTTCAGCGCCCGACCACTCCAGCAGTCCATGAAGAAAGGTCCCCGGGTTCGGCCCGCGTGGGAAACGATGGATATCCCCCCCGCTGGCGACGATCTCTCGTGGCGCATCGGGATCCAGACGCTCGTCATCGAACAGTTTCTGCGCTTGCGGGCTCTCCGGCGCAGCATCGCTCCCGGCGCTCAGGCTATCGCCAATGCGCAACGCGCTGTAAGAGGCAATCCACCAGTTCTCGGCCGCCCTGCGCTTGGGAACAAGCGGTGCGAGCAACCTGGCTTCGTTACGAGGAGGATGGAAGCGTTCATTGGTGACCTGCGGCATTTCACTACAACTGATCGCGGAACACGCTTGTTGCATGTCCTCCAGCCAGCGCTTCAGATCTGCGGGCTCGCTCAGTTGCACACCAGCGCCCAAGAGGTAACCCAACGCCGAGCGGTGCAAGACCGAGCTGTTGTTGCTGCCGCGCTTAAGATCGGTGACACCCAACCAGCACGCATGTTGTGCGCGTGTCAGTGCCACGTAGAGCAACCGCAAATCCTCGGCGAGCCGCTCGTTATCCGCGAGGGTAATCAACTCGGCGGTGGGCTTCAAGGTCACTTGAGCCTTGCCAGAGGCATCGTGGTAATGCAGCGGCAAACGACTGCCGTCTACCGGTTTCGCCGAACAGATGAAAGGCAGGAACACCAACGGATACTCAAGCCCTTTGGACTTGTGAACAGTGACCACTTTGACCAGTTGCTCATCGCTTTCCAGGCGCAGAATCTGTTCTTCACCGGTCTGGCCGGACAGCGCCAGGTGTTCGGACAAATGACGGATCAAGGCCTGCTCGCCATCGAGCTCGGCGGCAGCCTGTTGCAACAACTCTGACAAATGCAGCAGGTTGGTCAGCACCCGTTCGCCATCGCTACGAGCAATCAAGGCCTGAGGTAACTGGAAATCATGCAGAAGGCGCCGCAGCATCGGCAGGATGCCTTGGCTGCGCCAGATCACCCTGTAGCCACGAAACTGCATCACCCGTTGTTCCCACGCCAGCTCATCCTGGTTCAAACGCTCAAGGTCTGCCAACGACAGGTTCAGCGTAATACTGGCCAGTGCCGCCCGCAGTGGACGCTCGACATCCGGCTCGGCACAGGCCTTGAGCCAGCTCAGCAGATCATGAGCTTCCTGGGCCGCAAACACCGAGTCCTTGTCCGACAGGTAAACACTGCGTACGCCTCGTGCAGACAACTCGGTCCGTACAGCCAGGGCTTCTTTACCGTCGCGCACGAGAATGGCGATATCTGCCGGAAGCAAACCTCTGAACGCTTCACCCTCACGATAAAACCCCGCCCGACCTTGTTGCCCGGCATTGAGCAACGCAGTGATCTCACTGGCACAGGCACTTGCTAGTTGCTGGCGGTATACAACGCCGGAAAGCGGTTGTTCTGCAGACAGATGCCAGATGTTGAGTGCCGCCACGGGTTCGCTGTCGATCTGCAACCGCTCTTTGCGCCCCTGAGACCCAACAGGCTGGAACGGCACCGGGTTTTCACCGTTCTTTTCACGGAACAGAAACGCCCCGCGCCCGAGTTCTCGAGACTCGGCGCGCTCGAACACATGGTTCACCGCCTCGACCATCCCGTGGCTGGAGCGGAAGTTGGTGTCCAAAGTATGCAGTCGGCCAACGGTCGCCTGACGCGCACGCAGGTAGGTGTAAATGTCGGCACCACGGAACGCATAGATCGCCTGCTTCGGGTCACCGATCAGGAACAGGCCAGACTCGGGATTGTTGTCTTCGATACGGTAAATCGTTTCGAAAATCCGATACTGCACCGGGTCGGTGTCCTGAAACTCATCAATCAGCGCAACCGGAAACTGCTCCCGGATCAAGGTTGCCAGACGTTCACCGCCGTCACCCTGCAACGCTACGTCGAGGCGCAGCAGCATGTCGTCGAAGCCCATCTCGGCACGACGCCGTTTTTCCTCTTCGAAACGCGCGCCGACCCACTGCGCGGCATGTTGCAGCACCGCAGCATCAGGGGTTGGCAAGCTATCAAGACTGGCTTTGAGCCCGGGCATAGCGTCCAGGCCCGGATGACTCGGTGCCTGACCCTTCCAGGCCTCTGCCATGCCATCCGGTGTCAGGCGGCTGAAGCCGGTGCCGATATCCAGTTGTTCGAGTGTTTCATCTTCAGCCCAAGCACTGATTTTCTCGAACCAGGGTTCGAAATACCGAGCCTGCATCTTGCGCCCGTCAACGGTTTTACTGGCCACGCCTTGCTGACAGATGGCGAGCAACTCGGGAGCCCATTGTCGCCAGGACACCTTGAGTTCAATCAACGCGGCACGCCGCTCCTGCAAGCAAGCCGTAATTAACTCGGCCGGATGCTGCCCTTCAAGGCTGTCACGCTCACTGGCGAACAACCCGCGCAGACGCGGCAAAAGCGCCGCCGGCCCGCCCCAGTTGGCCCGCACCCAGTTCAATGCATCGCCCTGCATCGGGTAACAAAACAATCGCCAGTAGTCGCGCAGCACTTCACCGAGCAGATCACTGTGGTCGGTTTCCAGGGTTTGGGTGAACAGGCTGCCACTGTCGAATGCGTGCTCACGCAACATCCGCTGGCACCAACTGTGGATGGTCGAAACCGCGGCCTCGTCCATCCACTGCGCGGCTATGTCCAGCCGATTGGCACAACCCGGCCACTGCTCAGGGCTGTATTGCGCACGCAACTCGGTGATCAGGCTGTCCGATGCCGAAACTTCATCACGGAAGAATCGGGCGGCCTCGGCCAGACGGGTACGAATACGCTCACGCAATTCTTTGGTCGCGGCGTCGGTAAAGGTCACGACCAGAATTTGTGGCGGCAGCAGTTCCCGGCCAAAACCGGCAAACTCCCCCCCATGCCCCAGCACCAGACGCAGATAGAGTGCAGAGATAGTGAAGGTCTTGCCAGTGCCGGCACTCGCCTCAATCAGTTGGCTTCCGTATAGCGGAAACGCCAGCGCCAGAGGAGGTTGGGTGGTCATGAGCGCGCCTCCTCGCCAGTCAACGAACGCCATTCAGCCTCAATTAGTGGGCGATAGAGTTCATTACACCAATCGGTAAAGGTTTCATCGGCAATCAGGGCATTGTAATCAGTGAATTGTCGAGTCAGCGCCGGGCTCTCGCGACGCTCCCCCTCAGTGGTCTGCCCATCACCTTCATAAGCCTTGCGGGCAGCAGCCTCGGCTTTGCCCGGATCACTTTGCCCCAACCATGCAAAAGCGGTTTTCACTGCAACGGGCAATGGCTGACGCATACCCGCTTGCCAGGCCTGCAACAGATTGCCGAGGACTCGCAGCGAGAAATTCTCGTCCAAGGGTGACAACATCAACGTGTCGTCACTGGCAACCAGCGCCGTTGTCATCGGCAGGCCACTGGCACACGCCACCAGATGATTGACCCAAGGTCGTGTCAGTCGATGCCACTTGCGGCTTCTTATCGAGCCGATGCTATTGGGAATAGTCGTGACCGACAGCAAACCACCCTCGCTACGCTGATACAGGCCACTGAGCCAGCCTTCAAGTTTTACACCATGCAATTCAAGAGTTATCGGCGAAGCACTGGTAACCGGTATCGGCCAAAGCACCAACAGCTGTTGATAACGCTGCACCAGGTCGGGCAGTGGCTCAATCAACTCACGTTGCAGGCACTCTCCAAAACCCGCCATTGGCAAAAGCCCTGCGCCTTGCAGCCGTTCCGCCTGTGCTTGCAATGCCTGATCGGGATGCTCCAGATCAATCAGCGCCGCCTCCAGCAAACTGTCACTGAGGTTGTAACGTTGCAAGGCATCCAGCACGAACGGCTCCTCATCTGCCAACGGAGCCTCGGCAGCCTCAAAGAACACCTTGAGTCGCTGGCTGAAGAAATGCCTGACGGGGTTGCGTAGAAAGTCCTGCAACTGACCCAGGCTGAGCGGTTCATCCTGAATGTAGGCATCAAGAGGTCGTGACCTCAGTTCCTCATCACGCGACTCATGAAGCAGTTGCCATTCTCGGGCATAACTGAACAGCGGATCACCTTCATGGAAATAACGAGCGCTGAAGGGTTGCAACGGGTGCTCCTGAGTCAGCGCCTCAAGCAGCCCTTCGTTTTTAGCTGCCAATCGCCAGCCTGCTTCCAGATGATCTCGCAACTGACCGATGAGAACCGAGGCAGGACGCTCGCTGTTATCACGAATGCTGCGTCCCACCCAACTGATATAAAGCTGATCCCGCGCCGAAAGCAGAGCTTCAAGCAGTAAGTAACGGTCATCTTCACGCCGAGAACGGTCCCCTGGACGGTAGTCACTGCCCATCAGGTCAAAGTCCAGTGGCGGTTGAGCCCGAGGATAATCGCCATCGTTCATGCCCAACAAACAAACAAGCCTGAAGGGAATTGCGCGCATCGGCATCAGTGTGCAGAAATTGACTGCACCTGCCAGGAAACGCTGAGACAGTCGTCCTTGATCGAGCCCTGCCAACCACGCTTCACGGACTACCGTCAGCGGTAACTCATCCTGCAATCCAACTGACTCGCAGGTCTCCAGCCAGGTTTCGCGCAGCCCTTCAAGCTGCGTCAGCAGGTAATCGTCATGTTCATTGCTCGCCAGGAAGAACAACTGCATCAGTGCTTGCAGGCGCGCTCCCCATGTCTTGGGTGGTGCGGGTTGCATCAGCTCCTGATGAGCGATCTGCAATGCATCCAACAGTGCTACCAACGGGCCGATCAATGCCGCATCCAGCCCCCCAATTTCATCGTAAGGCTCAATTCCATCACAAGCACTGGATTTGCCAACTGCATAACCAAGCAGCATCCGCCGCAGGCCAAATCGCCAACTGTTTTGTTCCAGTTCATCAGGTAACCCAAGGCCGGCACGCTGCTCGGCATCCATCCCCCATCGGATACCAGCCCCCTCGATCCAGCGATGAAGGGTCGCCAGATCACGCTCTTCGACTCCAAATCGCGCACGCAATGCCGGCACGTCCAACAGGTCAAGAATTTCGCTGACCGGGAAGCGGCTATCTGGCAGTTTGAGCAGATGTTCCACGGCGATCAGCAGCGGATCACGACCACGTTGACCCTGGTCGGCCAAGGTAAAGGGAATAAAACGCTGATCGGTACGCTCAAGCTGACCAAACACGGCACGAATATGCGGTGCATAACTGTCAATATCCGGGACCATCACAATCACGTCCCGCGGCCGTAACTGAGGGTCGGCACTGAAACGTGCGAGCAATTGGTCATGGAGGACTTCAACTTCACGCTGCGAACTGTGGGCAATGTGAAAACGGATCGATTCGTCGCACGCAAGATTAACTGCTGGCCACAACTCCCGAGTCTCATTCAGTGGGCGCAACTCCAGAATGTCGTCCTGTAATTGATTGAGTATGTTTTGTGGCTGATGCTCACTGAACAGATCAATCCGCCCATCACGAAACGCCGAGCGGTAACTGCCGGGGTCATCATAGCTATCAAGCAGATTGATGTAATCGCGCCCTTGTTTGCCCCACGCAGCCAATAGCGGATGCGCATGCTGGTGCAGGGTCTCTGAATCAAGTGCGACCGGCATGCCTGACTTACGCGCCTGACGTTTGTATTGATGCCGCAACAGATCTTTATCGGCGACGATGTCTGCCCAATGGTGCCGACATGGATTGTGTACGCAAAGCATGACCTGACTGAAACGAGCCAAACCCGCCAGCGCCTCGAGGATTTGGGCAGGAAGCGAGGAAATACCAAAAACGATCACCCGCGAAGGTAGCCCTTGCGGTGCAATCCCCAGACTGTTAATTCGTTCTATGAAACGTTGATGGACTCCTGCACGGCTTTGCGCCATGCCTTGCTCACCAACATCCAGCAACAAGGCCCTCCACAACTCGGCCTGCCAGCAGTTGGCCGGGGTCAGCGGCTTGGCTTCACCTCTGCCATTACGCAACTGATGGCGACCTGCCGCCCAGTCCTCCAGCCAATCGGCACGGTACACCTGATATTGGTCGAACAGATCCGCAAGGCGTTCAGCCAACTGATAGCGCTTACGTAAATCCGTGTCATGGGAAAGGAAACGCTTAAGGGGCTCAAAGTGCGACTGATCAATCAGCTCTGGTAGCAGGCGCATCAAGCGCCAAGTCAGCGGAGCCTTATCCAACAGGGACTTGGCTGGAATCTCACTGCGACCCAGTACCTGGCGATACAACTGCCACATGAAGCTGCCGGGGAGCTGCACATCAATGGCCGCTGCTATGCCGCAACCGCCCATGTCATGGTCTTCAGAATCTTCAGCCAAAGCGAGCTTTAGCCATTGGGCAATGCCGTTGCTTTGCACCAGGACGATTTCATTTTCCAAGGGGGCCAGTGGATAGCGTCGCATCCAACTGACCACAAGACTGCGCAATTCATCCAAGCGATTCCCGTGAACCACCATGAAACCAGCGCTGGGGGACGTGGCGTCCGACATAAAAGCTTCCTTGGAAAAATTCAAAGCCAGGAACGAACCTTAGCACCGTCAGCCGCCCCTGAATGCTACGAGAGGTCCGAAGCCGTCGTACGAAAGAACTGACTTTTCTAGCAAGCAAAACAAAACCCCTACCTGCATACGCAGATAGGGGTTTCGGAATTTAATCTTGACGATGACCTACTCTCACATGGGGAAACCCCACACTACCATCGGCGATGCATCGTTTCACTGCTGAGTTCGGGATGGGATCAGGTGGTTCCAATGCTCTATGGTCGTCAAGAAATTCGGTAGCCAGCTCGTGTGCCTTTCGGTTCACGCTCCAGCGAATGGGGATGTGATAGATCTCGGTGCTTTGTGAATCGCAAACTTTCGGTTCGTTTCGTCTTCACACACCGCAATCTGGCGCTCTCTCGAGTCACTAAATTGCTTGGGTGTTATATGGTCAAGCCTCACGGGCAATTAGTATTGGTTAGCTCAACGCCTCACAGCGCTTACACACCCAACCTATCAACGTCGTAGTCTTCGACGGCCCTTCAGGGAACTCAAGGTTCCAGTGAGATCTCATCTTGAGGCTAGTTTCCCGCTTAGATGCTTTCAGCGGTTATCTATTCCGAACATAGCTACCCGGCAATGCCACTGGCGTGACAACCGGAACACCAGAGGTTCGTCCACTCCGGTCCTCTCGTACTAGGAGCAGCCCCTCTCAAATCTCAAACGTCCACGGCAGATAGGGACCGAACTGTCTCACGACGTTCTAAACCCAGCTCGCGTACCACTTTAAATGGCGAACAGCCATACCCTTGGGACCGGCTTCAGCCCCAGGATGTGATGAGCCGACATCGAGGTGCCAAACACCGCCGTCGATATGAACTCTTGGGCGGTATCAGCCTGTTATCCCCGGAGTACCTTTTATCCGTTGAGCGATGGCCCTTCCATACAGAACCACCGGATCACTAAGACCTACTTTCGTACCTGCTCGACGTGTCTGTCTCGCAGTCAAGCGCGCTTTTGCCTTTATACTCTACGACCGATTTCCGACCGGTCTGAGCGCACCTTCGTACTCCTCCGTTACTCTTTAGGAGGAGACCGCCCCAGTCAAACTACCCACCATACACTGTCCTCGATCCGGATAACGGACCTGAGTTAGAACCTCAAAGTTGCCAGGGTGGTATTTCAAGGTTGGCTCCACGCAGACTGGCGTCCACGCTTCAAAGCCTCCCACCTATCCTACACAAGCAAATTCAAAGTCCAGTGCAAAGCTATAGTAAAGGTTCACGGGGTCTTTCCGTCTAGCCGCGGATACACTGCATCTTCACAGCGATTTCAATTTCACTGAGTCTCGGGTGGAGACAGCGCCGCCATCGTTACGCCATTCGTGCAGGTCGGAACTTACCCGACAAGGAATTTCGCTACCTTAGGACCGTTATAGTTACGGCCGCCGTTTACCGGGGCTTCGATCAAGAGCTTCGCGTTAGCTAACCCCATCAATTAACCTTCCGGCACCGGGCAGGCGTCACACCCTATACGTCCACTTTCGTGTTTGCAGAGTGCTGTGTTTTTAATAAACAGTCGCAGCGGCCTGGTATCTTCGACCGGCATGAGCTTACGGAGCAAGTCCTTCACCCTCACCGGCGCACCTTCTCCCGAAGTTACGGTGCCATTTTGCCTAGTTCCTTCACCCGAGTTCTCTCAAGCGCCTTGGTATTCTCTACCCAACCACCTGTGTCGGTTTGGGGTACGGTTCCTGGTTACCTGAAGCTTAGAAGCTTTTCTTGGAAGCATGGCATCAACCACTTCGTCACCCAAAGGGTAACTCGTCATCAGCTCTCGGCCTTAGAATCCCGGATTTACCTAAGATTCCAGCCTACCACCTTAAACTTGGACAACCAACGCCAAGCTGGCCTAGCCTTCTCCGTCCCTCCATCGCAATAACCAGAAGTACAGGAATATTAACCTGTTTTCCATCGACTACGCTTTTCAGCCTCGCCTTAGGGACCGACTAACCCTGCGTCGATTAACGTTGCGCAGGAAACCTTGGTCTTTCGGCGTGGGTGTTTTTCACACCCATTGTCGTTACTCATGTCAGCATTCGCACTTCTGATACCTCCAGCAAGCTTCTCAACTCACCTTCACAGGCTTACAGAACGCTCCTCTACCGCATCACCTAAGTGATACCCGTAGCTTCGGTGTATGGTTTGAGCCCCGTTACATCTTCCGCGCAGGCCGACTCGACTAGTGAGCTATTACGCTTTCTTTAAAGGGTGGCTGCTTCTAAGCCAACCTCCTAGCTGTCTAAGCCTTCCCACATCGTTTCCCACTTAACCATAACTTTGGGACCTTAGCTGACGGTCTGGGTTGTTTCCCTTTTCACGACGGACGTTAGCACCCGCCGTGTGTCTCCCATGCTCGGCACTTGTAGGTATTCGGAGTTTGCATCGGTTTGGTAAGTCGGGATGACCCCCTAGCCGAAACAGTGCTCTACCCCCTACAGTGATACATGAGGCGCTACCTAAATAGCTTTCGAGGAGAACCAGCTATCTCCGAGCTTGATTAGCCTTTCACTCCGATCCACAGGTCATCCGCTAACTTTTCAACGGTAGTCGGTTCGGTCCTCCAGTTAGTGTTACCCAACCTTCAACCTGCCCATGGATAGATCGCCCGGTTTCGGGTCTATTCCCAGCGACTAGACGCCCTATTAAGACTCGCTTTCGCTACGCCTCCCCTATTCGGTTAAGCTCGCCACTGAAAATAAGTCGCTGACCCATTATACAAAAGGTACGCAGTCACCCAACAAAGTGGGCTCCCACTGCTTGTACGCATACGGTTTCAGGATCTATTTCACTCCCCTCTCCGGGGTTCTTTTCGCCTTTCCCTCACGGTACTAGTTCACTATCGGTCAGTCAGTAGTATTTAGCCTTGGAGGATGGTCCCCCCATATTCAGACAAAGTTTCTCGTGCTCCGTCCTACTCGATTTCATGACTAAGAGATTTTCGCGTACAGGGCTATCACCCACTATGGCCGCACTTTCCAGAGCGTTCCGCTAATCTCAAAGCCACTTAAGGGCTAGTCCCCGTTCGCTCGCCACTACTAAGGGAATCTCGGTTGATTTCTTTTCCTCAGGGTACTTAGATGTTTCAGTTCCCCTGGTTCGCCTCTTAAGCCTATGTATTCAGCTTAAGATAACCATCTTATGATGGCTGGGTTCCCCCATTCAGACATCTCCGGATCAAAGTCTGTTTGCCGACTCCCCGAAGCTTTTCGCAGGCTACCACGTCTTTCATCGCCTCTGACTGCCAAGGCATCCACCGTATGCGCTTCTTCACTTGACCATATAACCCCAAGCAATCTGGTTATACTATGAAGACGACATTCGCCGAAAATTCGCATGCTCTCTTAATCAAGAGCAACTCACAAATTTTACCTTAGCCTGATCCGTTACCAGTGAAAGTAACGTCCAGTCTATCTTTCTATCACATACCCAAATTTTTAAAGAACGATCTAATCAAAGACTAGAAATCAACATTTAACCTTCATCCGAAGGAAATGCTCATTTCTAAGCTCTAACGCAGAAACAGCAGTAAGTGGTGGAGCCAAACGGGATCGAACCGTTGACCTCCTGCGTGCAAGGCAGGCGCTCTCCCAGCTGAGCTATGGCCCCGTATTTCTACAGGCGTTTCCCACACAAAATTGGTGGGTCTGGGCAGATTCGAACTGCCGACCTCACCCTTATCAGGGGTGCGCTCTAACCAACTGAGCTACAGACCCAATTTCGAGCTACTAAGGCCGACCTCACCCTGCTCCTTACCACAAAGCATGGGGTACGCTCTAACCAACTCAGCTACAAACCGATACAGGCTGCTTCTATCGTCTTCTTCAATGAATCAAGCAATTCGTGTGGGAGCTTATGCAGCAGCTGATGTCGTCGATTAAGGAGGTGATCCAGCCGCAGGTTCCCCTACGGCTACCTTGTTACGACTTCACCCCAGTCATGAATCACACCGTGGTAACCGTCCTCCCGAAGGTTAGACTAGCTACTTCTGGTGCAACCCACTCCCATGGTGTGACGGGCGGTGTGTACAAGGCCCGGGAACGTATTCACCGCGACATTCTGATTCGCGATTACTAGCGATTCCGACTTCACGCAGTCGAGTTGCAGACTGCGATCCGGACTACGATCGGTTTTATGGGATTAGCTCCACCTCGCGGCTTGGCAACCCTCTGTACCGACCATTGTAGCACGTGTGTAGCCCAGGCCGTAAGGGCCATGATGACTTGACGTCATCCCCACCTTCCTCCGGTTTGTCACCGGCAGTCTCCTTAGAGTGCCCACCATAACGTGCTGGTAACTAAGGACAAGGGTTGCGCTCGTTACGGGACTTAACCCAACATCTCACGACACGAGCTGACGACAGCCATGCAGCACCTGTCTCAATGTTCCCGAAGGCACCAATCCATCTCTGGAAAGTTCATTGGATGTCAAGGCCTGGTAAGGTTCTTCGCGTTGCTTCGAATTAAACCACATGCTCCACCGCTTGTGCGGGCCCCCGTCAATTCATTTGAGTTTTAACCTTGCGGCCGTACTCCCCAGGCGGTCAACTTAATGCGTTAGCTGCGCCACTAAGAGCTCAAGGCTCCCAACGGCTAGTTGACATCGTTTACGGCGTGGACTACCAGGGTATCTAATCCTGTTTGCTCCCCACGCTTTCGCACCTCAGTGTCAGTATCAGTCCAGGTGGTCGCCTTCGCCACTGGTGTTCCTTCCTATATCTACGCATTTCACCGCTACACAGGAAATTCCACCACCCTCTACCATACTCTAGCTCGACAGTTTTGAATGCAGTTCCCAGGTTGAGCCCGGGGATTTCACATCCAACTTAACGAACCACCTACGCGCGCTTTACGCCCAGTAATTCCGATTAACGCTTGCACCCTCTGTATTACCGCGGCTGCTGGCACAGAGTTAGCCGGTGCTTATTCTGTCGGTAACGTCAAAACAATTACGTATTAGGTAACTGCCCTTCCTCCCAACTTAAAGTGCTTTACAATCCGAAGACCTTCTTCACACACGCGGCATGGCTGGATCAGGCTTTCGCCCATTGTCCAATATTCCCCACTGCTGCCTCCCGTAGGAGTCTGGACCGTGTCTCAGTTCCAGTGTGACTGATCATCCTCTCAGACCAGTTACGGATCGTCGCCTTGGTGAGCCATTACCTCACCAACTAGCTAATCCGACCTAGGCTCATCTGATAGCGCAAGGCCCGAAGGTCCCCTGCTTTCTCCCGTAGGACGTATGCGGTATTAGCGTCCGTTTCCGAGCGTTATCCCCCACTACCAGGCAGATTCCTAGGCATTACTCACCCGTCCGCCGCTCGCCACCAGGTACAAGTACCCGTGCTGCCGCTCGACTTGCATGTGTTAGGCCTGCCGCCAGCGTTCAATCTGAGCCATGATCAAACTCTTCAGTTCAAACATCTTTGGGTTTTTAAGAAACCCTAAACTTGGCTCAGCAATCGTTGGTTACATCTTTGATTTCTCGCGGAGTAACTTGTGATGCTGATAATCTTGTTGACTATCAGTCTGACTGCACAAGCACCCACACGAATTGCTTGATTCAGTTGTTAAAGAGCGGTTGGTTAAGACCTTTCGTCTCAACCGAGGCGCGCATTCTACAGCAGCCTCTGTTGCTGTCAAGTGATTATTTTCAGAAGCTTTCGAAGAATTCTTCAACAACTTCAACCACTTGCGCTTCCGATCTCTCGTCAGCGGGAGGAGAATTCTACAGCGTTACTCGCTGTTGTCAACCCCTCTTTTTCTCCGCTTTCGATCGAGAAGACCGAACCGTTAAAAGAGCCAAACTACACCGCTCTTTCAACTCCTTCCAGGCTTCGACGAACTGAAGCAACCCGCCGCCGAAAACTGCGTAACTCTTTGTTTACCAAGGAGTTTTCCGTTTCGACTGCGCCGGAAGTGGGGCGAATTATAGACTTCCAGAATCTGCCGTCAACCGCTATTTTCACATTTCTGTCATATAGGTCAGAAATACCCGAAAACACGAGAGGCGGCCCTTAGAGACCGCCCTCTTTCCCTTCTACTTATAAGCTAGGGAATGCGAACTGCGAGGCTTCGTGGCTCGCACGTTGCGGCCAGCGCTGGGTAATCGCCTTGCGGCGGGTGTAAAACCGCACACCATCCGGGCCATAGGCATGCAAATCGCCGAACAGCGAGCGCTTCCAGCCACCGAAGCTGTGATAGGCCACCGGAACCGGCAGCGGAACGTTGACCCCCACCATCCCCACTTCGATCTCATCGCAGAACAACCGTGCTGCCTCCCCATCACGGGTGAAGATGCAGGTGCCGTTGCCGTATTCGTGATCGTTGATCAGTTGCATCGCCTCTTCCAGGCTATTGACCCGAACGATGCACAGGACCGGCCCGAAGATCTCTTCTTTATAGATGCGCATCTGCGGCGTCACGCGGTCGAACAGGCAGCCGCCCAGGAAGAACCCCTCCTCGTGACCGGCCACACTCAAGCCACGACCATCGACCACCAGGGTTGCGCCGGCCGAAACACCGTCTTCTATATAGCCACTGACTTTGTCGCGAGCCTGACCGGAAACCAACGGCCCCATGTCCAGGCCACACGAGGTGCCTGCACCGATTTTCAGGGCCTTGATTTGCGGCACCAGTTTGGCCACCAAGGCATCCGCCACCTGATCGCCGACACACACGGCCACCGAGATCGCCATGCAACGCTCACCGCAAGAACCGTACGCCGCGCCCATCAGTGCGCTAACTGCGTTATCCAGATCCGCGTCCGGCATCAGCACTGCGTGGTTCTTCGCGCCGCCCAGTGCCTGAACGCGTTTACCGCGCTTGGTGCCTTCGGCGTAGATGTATTCGGCAATTGGAGTGGAGCCGACAAAGCTCAACGCTTTGACTTCCGGCGCTTCGATCAAGGCATCCACCGCTGCCTTATCGCCGTGCACAACACTCAGCACGCCTTTCGGCAGACCCGCTTCCAGTAACAATTGAGCAATCAGCAGCGTCGAACTCGGATCACGCTCGGATGGCTTGAGGATGAAGCAGTTACCGCAAACGATCGCCAATGGATACATCCACAGCGGCACCATCGCCGGGAAGTTGAACGGCGTGATGCCGGCGACCACGCCCAACGGTTGGAAATCCGACCAGGCATCAATGTTAGGGCCAACGTTACGACTGTATTCACCCTTGAGAATTTCCGGCGCTGCGCAAGCGAACTCGACGTTCTCGATCCCGCGCTTGAGTTCACCGGCAGCATCTTCCAGGGTCTTACCGTGTTCTTCGCTGATCAACTGAGCGATACGCGCTTCATTCTGTTCCAGCAATTGCTTGAAGCGGAACATCACCTGCGCACGTTTGGCCGGTGGAGTATTACGCCAGGCCGGGAACGCAGCCTTGGCCGAGTCGATGGCTTTCTGGATGGTTTCGCGGCTGGCCAATGGCAGCTTGTGGATTGCCTGGCCGGTGGACGGGTTGAACACATCGGCGGTGCGACCGTCTTCGGTCACCAGTTCGCCATTGATCAAATGCGGGATAACGCTCATGCGGGGCTCCTGAAAAGTTGTCCACAGGCGCCTGTCAACGGGCGCCCTTCTCTTATATAGAGGGAGTAGAGGGGGAAATCAGTCGATCTTGTTCAGCACTTCGCCGACCGCGTCGAACAAACGGTCAAGGTCTTGCGGCTTGCTGTTGAAGGTTGGTCCGAATTGCAAGGTGTCGCCGCCGAAGCGCACATAGAAGCCGGCTTTCCAGAGCGCCATGCCCGCTTCGAACGGACGCACGATGGCGTCGCCGTCGCGCCCGGCAATCTGGATTGCCCCGGCCAGGCCGTAGTTGCGGATGTCGATGACGTTCTTCGAACCTTTCAGGCCGTGCAACGCATTCTCGAAATGCGGCGAGATCTCGGCCACGCTCTGCACCAGATTTTCCTTTTGCAGCAGGTCGAGTGCCGCCAGGCCCGCCGCGCACGCCACCGGGTGCGCCGAGTAGGTGTAGCCGTGGGGGAATTCCACCGCGTATTCCGGCGTCGCCTGGTTCATGAATGTCTGGTAGATCTCGGAGCTGGCAATCACCGCGCCCATCGGGATCGCGCCGTTGGTGACTTGCTTGGCGATGCACATCAGGTCCGGCGTTACGCCAAAGCTGTCAGCGCCGAACATCGCGCCGGTACGACCAAAACCGGTGATGACTTCATCGAACACCAGCAGGATATTGTGCTGATCGCAGATTTCACGCAGACGCTTGAGGTAGCCCTCTGGTGGAACCAGCACACCGGCAGAACCGGCCATGGGTTCAACGAACACCGCCGCGATGTTCGACGCGTCATGCAGTTCGATCAGCTTGAGCAACTCGTCAGCCAGGGCGATACCGCCCTCTTTCGGCATGCCACGGGAATAAGCGTTGCTGGCCAGCAAGGTGTGCGGCAGGTGGTCGACGTCCATCATCGCCTGACCGAACAGTTTCCGGTTGCCATTGACGCCACCCAGGCTGGTGCCGGCGATGTTCACACCGTGGTAACCACGGGCGCGACCGATCATTTTGGTCTTGGCCGACTGGCCTTTCAGGCGCCAGTAAGCGCGGACCATCTTCACTGCCGTATCGGCGCACTCGGAACCGGAGTCCGTGAAGAACACGTGATTCAGGTTACCCGGCGTCAGCTCGGTGATTTTTTCGGCCAACTGAAACGACAGAGGGTGGCCGTACTGGAAGCCCGGCGAGTAATCGAGGGTGCCCAGCTGCTTGGCCACCGCATCCTGGATTTCCTTACGGGTATGCCCGGCGCCGCAGGTCCACAGGCCGGACAGCGAGTCGTAGATCTTGCGGCCCTTGTCATCGGTCAGCCAACTGCCTTCGGCCGCAACAATCAGCCGCGGGTCGCGCTGGAAGTTTCGGTTGGCGGTGTACGGCATCCAGTGAGCATCGAGCTTGAGCTGGCTGGCCAAAGGCGACGGGGCGTTTTCAGGCAAGTTCATGAGCAAAACCTCGCAAGGCAATAAGCGGCGTAGGGATTAAAAGCGTTCTTGCAGCTAAGTTGCCACGGCGATAAAGTCGGTGAAATCCAACTTTTCTAACCTTCAGTCAGCCGACTACTAAACTTCTGAGTGAGCCGCATGAGCAGCCGTCGACCCGATCCACTGGCGCAAGTCAGCGACTTTGATATCCGCCTGCTGCGGATTTTTCGCAGCGTGGTCGAGTGCGGCGGTTTTTCCGCAGCGCAAAGTGTGCTCGGAATTGGTCGCTCGGCCATCAGCCAGCAAATGAGCGACCTTGAACAACGCCTCGGCCTGCGCCTGTGTCAGCGGGGGCGGGCCGGGTTCTCGCTGACGGAAGAAGGTCGCGAGGTCTACCAATCGGCGTTGCAGCTATTAAGTGCGCTGGAAAGTTTCCGCACCGAGGTCAACGGGCTGCACCAGCACTTGCGCGGCGATCTGACCATCGGCCCTGACCGACAACCTGGTCACCCTGCCCCACATGCGCATTACCCACGCATTGGCGCAGTTGAAAGAGCGCGGGCCGGATGTGCAGATCCAGATCCGCATGATTGCGCCCAATGAAGTCGAACAAGGTGTGCTCGACGGGCGCTTGCATGTCGGCGTGGTGCCGCAGGCCAGTGCCTTGTCGGGCCTGGAATATCAGCCGCTGTACAGCGAACGTTCGCTGCTCTACTGCGCGGTCGGGCACCCGTTGTTTTATGTCGACGATAAACAACTGAACGATGACCGGCTCAACAGTCAGGACGCCATCGCCCCGACCTTCCGCTTGCCGGCCGAAATCCAGGCCCATTACCAGGCACTCAATTGCACCGCCAGCGCCTCGGACCGTGAAGGCATGGCGTTTCTGATCCTGACCGGGCGCTACATCGGTTACCTGCCGGATCACTACGCGAGCCTTTGGGTGCAGCAAGGCCGTTTGCGCGCACTGAAACACGACAGCCGTTTTTATGACTTGAGCCTGGCATCAGTCACCCGCAAGGGGCGGCGCCCGCATCTGGTGCTGGAAAGCTTTCTGGAAAATCTGGCGGCGACGCGTTGAACATCCAAAGAAACCTGTAGGAGCCGAGCTTGCTCTGCGCCTACAGGTTTTATCGCAACAAAACTTGTCGGATGCCTGTGGGTGCGCTATCAACCCACAGGTGCCTCCCATCGAACTGCCCGGAAACGCCCATGACCTTTGAAGTTCCTGCCCACGCGGGCAAGCCTGCCAGCCGAATTCGTCAGAAGAACGAAGAAACCATCATCAAGGCCGCCGAAGACGAATTCGCCCGTCACGGTTTCAAAGGCACGAGCATGAACACCATCGCGCAGAATGCCGGACTGCCCAAGGCCAACCTGCATTACTACTTCACTAACAAGCTTGGGCTGTACGTGGCAGTGCTGAGCAACATCATTGAGTTGTGGGACAGCACCTTCAACACGCTGACAGCCGAAGACGACCCGGCCGAGGCGTTGACGCGCTATATCCGCGCCAAGATGGAATTTTCGCGCCGCCAGCCGCAAGCCTCGCGGATCTTCGCCATGGAAGTGATCAGCGGTGGCGAATGCCTGAGCGAATATTTCAATCAGGATTACCGCGCCTGGTTCCAGGGCCGCGCCGCCGTGTTCCAGTCCTGGATCGACGCCGGAAAGATGGACCCGGTAGACCCGGTGCACCTTATTTTCCTGCTGTGGGGCAGCACCCAGCATTACGCCGATTTCGCCACGCAAATCTGCCGCGTGAGCGGTCGCAGCAAGTTGACCAAGCAAGACATGGAAGACGCCGGCAACAACCTGATCCGCATCATCCTGAAAGGCTGCGGCCTGACTCCAGCCTTTTAAGATCGCCCACCATGCCTTTTACTCTCACCGGCCTTTGCGAGTATCGCGAAGAAATTCGCAAAAGCCGCTTCATCGCCCTCGCGGCCCCGATCGCCAGTGCCGTCGAAGCGCAGGCCTTCATCGAGCAGCACAGCGACCTGAACGCCTCGCACAATTGCTGGGCGTGGAAACTTGCCGATCAGTACCGCAGCAGTGACGACGGCGAACCCGGCGGCACTGCCGGCCGGCCAATACTCGCAGCCATCGAGGCACAGGACTGCGACCAGGTCGCGGTCGTGGTGATTCGCTGGTACGGCGGCATTCAACTGGGCACCGGCGGCCTCGCCCGCGCCTATGGCGGCAGCGCCAACAAATGCCTGCAAGGCGCCGAAAAGATTGCGTTGATCAGCCGGGTACCGTTGCGGTGTGCGTGCAGTTTCAGTGAGCTGGCACTGGTCAAGCTGCGGGTGGCGCAGATCGCAACCTTGCAGACTCAACTCGCGGACCTGAGCCGGGGTCGCATCCTGTTGCAGCGTTGACTGCACCAACAGGGTTCAGCCACACGTTGTCCACATTACGCACTTGCCCACATCCGCTGTGCACCTGACTGTGGATAACCTGAGTACATAGCGCTGTAACCCTTCTGCAACGTGGCTTTGCGGCCACTGATCACTTTTCGTCCAATTCGCCTTCATCCCGCTCAATCTCACCGGAAAACAATTGCTTAGCGCGGTTTATCGCCATTAGAAGAAAGCCGCACAGTGCTTATGCCCGGGGTTTCGGCTTGCGCACAATTACTGTGGAGCAACCTGTGGATAACCCGTTCATGGCTCGCGCAGCCCCATAGCCGGCATAGCCCGCAGCAAGATGAACATTTTTTAACCAAACGCTCGGGTACGCAAATACGGTCCATTCACGTTGCTTGCCCTGAAGGGGGGCTCTTGCCGGTGGGGGCTGGTGTCGTGGGGCAGGCCGAGCATTAGCGATGGACCGTCAGGGTCAGTTGTCCACCTCTCGATCCTTCCAACTATTCAAGGAGCGCCGAGGCTAAAACCTCAAGTATGCTCCAGGGTCATGCCCCGACGAGTAGCGACTAGGCTTCACCCTCGGCGAGTTGCACAGCGAATTGCAACAACGGCTTGGGCAACGTTGCCCACTGAATCCATGACCCTCTTTTTTCAAGGAAGCCACGCATGACTACGGCAAAAAACGCACTGATCATCGGCGCCTCCCGAGGCTTGGGCCTCGGCCTGGTGAAAACCCTGCTGGCTGACGGTTGGCACGTCACCGCCACCGTGCGTAACCCGCAGAAAGCCGAAGCCCTCCAGGCGCTGGGCAAGGTTGTGATCGAAACACTCGACATGGACGACCAGCCAGCCGTGGCCGCCCTTGGCCAACGGCTCAGCGGTCAGGTATTCGACCTGCTGTTCGTCAACGCGGGCGTCAAAGGGCCGGAGGTTCAAACGCCCGGCGGGGCAACACTGACCGAGGTCGGCCAACTGTTTTTCACCAACGCCGTGGCGCCGATCAATCTGGCCCAGCGCTTTGTCGGGCTGATTCGCCCGGGCACCGGCGTCCTGGCATTCATGAGTTCGGTGCTGGGCAGCGTGACCATGCCTGACGCGTCGGAAATGGCGCTGTACAAGGCCAGCAAGGCTGCACTGAACTCCATGACCAACAGTTTTGTCACGCTATTGGGTGAGCC
Organism: Pseudomonas purpurea; assembly: GCF_039908635.1. Classification (NCBI taxonomy): domain Bacteria; kingdom Pseudomonadati; phylum Pseudomonadota; class Gammaproteobacteria; order Pseudomonadales; family Pseudomonadaceae; genus Pseudomonas; species Pseudomonas purpurea. The sequence continues at coordinate 833,043 of NZ_CP150918.1, read as the reverse complement.
GACACTGACCGTGCTGTCGATGCATCCGGGCTGGGTGAAAACCGACATGGGCGGCGAAGGGGCAGAGATTGATGTCGAGACCAGCACCCGCGGGGTGGTGGATCAGGTGAACGCCTACACCGGCAAGGGTGGGCATTACTTCATCAATTACAAAGGTGAAACCATTCCCTGGTAATCACCACAATCCATCCCCGGTGGGAGCGAGCTTGCTCACGATGACGACGTTACATTCAACGCGGATGTCGACTGTCAGTCAGCTATCGCGAGCAAGCTCGCTCCCACAAGGTCATGCGTCGCTCCTGTGGTAGCGACGCTTGCCCGAAAACCGCATTTGTTCGAAACTGTGCACTTCGCCCCCCGCGGCGACCCTGGATCAGCAGACAGGGCAACACTGAGCTGGCGAACCTGAACCCAACTTTCAGAGGAGCCGGCAAATGCCTGCGACCCGTATCTGGTTAAAAAACCCTCTCGCGATCTTCACAGCCAATGCGCTCGACGCCCGTGGCGGACTGGTGCTGCAAGACGGTTTGATCGTCGAAGTGCTCAAGCAAGGCCAGCAACCCGCGATGCCCTGTGGACAAGTCTTCGATGCCCGCGAGCATGTGATCCTGCCGGGGCTGATCAACACCCATCACCATTTCTATCAAACCCTGACCCGCGCCTGGGCGCCGGTGGTCAATCAACCGCTGTTCCCGTGGCTGAAAACCCTCTACCCGGTCTGGGCCCGACTGACACCCGAGAAACTCGCGCTGGCTACCAAAGTTGCGCTGGCCGAGTTGCTGCTGTCGGGGTGCACCACGGCGGCCGATCATCATTATCTGTTTCCCGAGGGCCTGGAAAACGCCATCGACGTGCAGGTCGAAAGCGTGCGCGAACTCGGCATGCGGGCCATGCTGACCCGTGGTTCGATGAGCCTCGGCGAGGCCGACGGTGGGCTGCCGCCACAGCAGACCGTGCAGCAAGGCACAGTGATCCTCGATGACAGCCAACGCCTGATCGCCGAGTACCACGAACGGGGTGACGGCGCGCAAATCCAGATCGCCCTGGCACCCTGCTCGCCGTTTTCGGTGACCCCGGAAATCATGTCGGCCAGCGCCGAGCTGGCGAACACACTCGACGTGCGCCTGCACACGCACCTGGCCGAAACCCTCGACGAAGAAGACTTCTGCCTGCAACGCTTCGGCCTGCGCACCGTGGATTACCTGGACAGCGTCGGCTGGCTCGGGCCGCGCACCTGGCTGGCCCACGGCATTCATTTCAACCCGGATGAGATCGCCCGCCTCGGCGCGGCGGGCACCGGTATCTGCCATTGCCCAAGTTCGAACATGCGCCTGGCGTCGGGTATTTGCCCCACGTTGGAACTGACGGCTGCGGGCGCTCCGCTGGGGTTGGGTGTGGACGGCTCGGCGTCCAACGATGCGTCGAACATGATCCTCGAAACCCGCCAGGCGCTGTACCTGCAACGCCTGCGTTATGGCGCCGAAAAAATCACCCCGGAGTTGGTATTGGGCTGGGCCACCCAGGGTTCGGCGAAGCTGTTGGGGCGCACGGATATCGGCGAACTGGCGGTGGGCAAACAAGCGGACCTGGCGCTATTCAAACTCGATGAGCTGCGTTTTTCCGGCAGCCATGACCCGATTTCGGCATTGCTGCTGTGTGGCGCGGACCGGGCAGATCGGGTAATGATTGGCGGCAAATGGCGAGTGATCGATGGGCAGGTCGAGGGGCTGGACCTCAAAGGCTTGATCGCCGATCACAGCCAGGCGGCCCGGCAGTTGATCGCCGGATAACCACCGATGATCGTTCCCACGCGAACGCGTTCGACGCGGGAACGATCAACAACCCGGTACCCCGCACAGAACCTTGTGTGATGAACCGCTTGATCAGGTTTTGCTCATTGTTTCGATGGGCATCTGTAGAATGCCGCCATCTGCACCTGATGAGAAAAAGAACATGTACGACTGGCTGAACGCCCTGCCCAAGGCAGAACTGCACCTGCACCTGGAGGGCTCGCTGGAGCCTGAGTTGCTGTTCGCCCTGGCCGAACGCAACAAGATCGCCCTGCCGTGGAACGACGTCGAAACCCTGCGCAAGGCTTACGCCTTCAACAATTTGCAGGAGTTCCTGGACCTGTATTACCAGGGCGCCGATGTGTTGCGCACCTCCCAGGATTTCTACGACCTGACGTGGGCCTACCTGTTGCGCTGCAAGGCGCAGAACGTGATTCACACCGAACCGTTCTTCGACCCGCAAACCCACACCGACCGTGGTATTCCGTTCGAAGTGGTGCTCAACGGCATCGCCAGCGCATTGAAAGATGGCGAGCAGCAACTGGGCATCACCAGCGGCTTGATCCTCAGCTTCCTGCGCCACCTGAGCGAAGCAGAAGCCGAGAAAACCCTCGACCAGGCGCTGCCGTTCCGCGATGCGTTTGTTGCCGTGGGCCTGGACAGTTCCGAGATGGGTCACCCGCCGAGCAAGTTCCAGCGCGTGTTCGATCGCGCCCGCCACGAAGGTTTCCTGACCGTTGCCCACGCCGGTGAAGAAGGCCCGCCGGAGTACATCTGGGAAGCCATCGACCTGCTGAAGATCCAGCGTATCGACCATGGCGTGCGCGCCATTGAAGACGAACGCCTGATGCAGCGGATCATCGACGAGCAGATCCCGCTGACCGTGTGCCCGTTGTCCAACACCAAACTGTGCGTGTTCGATCACATGTCCCAGCACAACATCCTCGACATGCTCGAGCGGGGCGTGAAGGTCACGGTGAACTCGGATGACCCGGCGTACTTCGGCGGCTACGTCACCGAGAACTTCCACGCGCTGTATACCCATTTGGGCATGACTCAGGATCAGGCCAAACGCCTGGCCCAGAACAGCCTGGATGCCAGACTGGTCAAGCCATAAGCTTCACCGCAAAACCAATGTGGGAGCGAGCTTGCTCGCGATGAGGTCATAACATTCAATATCAATGCTGAATGTCAGTCCGCCATCGCGAGCAAGCTCGCTCCCACATTGAATCGGTGTTTAACCGACTTGCGTGACCTCGCTCAACTCCTCCAGTGTCTTGCCCCGCGTCTCCATCCCGAACAGCCAGACCACGCCCGCCGCAATCGCGAAACACATCGCGCCCAGGGCAAACACCCCGCCCTGCCCCGTAATCGGGAACACCAGCCCGGTCACCAATGGCCCGAGCAACGAACCGACCCGGCCAATCGCCGAGGCGAACCCGGAACCGGTGGCCCGCGCCGACGTGGGATACAACTCCGGCGTGTAGGTGTAGAGCACGGCCCACATGCCGAACAGGAAAAACTGCATCAGTAACCCGGAGCCGATCAACAGGCTGACGTTGCCGCCAAACACCGCGCTCTGCCCATAGAAAAACGCCATCACCCCACCGCCCAGCAACGTGACGATGCACACCGGTTTGCGCCCCCAGCGCTCCACCAACCAGGCAGCCATGAGAAACCCTGGGATCCCGCCGAGGGATATCAGCACCGTGTAATACACCGACTGAGTCACGGCAAACCCCGACTGCTGCAGCAACGCGCTGAGCCAGGACGTCAGCCCATAGAAACCGAGCAAGGCAAAAAACCAGACACTCCAGATCATCATCGTGCGCTGGCGGTACAGCGGTGACCAGATTTCACCCAAGGCCGAAAAGAACCGGCCCGGGCGGCTCTCGATCCGCGGCAAGCGAATCGGCTCGGGCAAGTCGGCGCGCCCCAGCGAAATACGGACTTTGTCTTCGATACGCTGCAAGACCTGATCGGCCGCCGCGTGATGTCCGGCCTGCTCCAGCCAGCGCGGTGATTCCGGAATGAAGAAGCGGATCGCCAGGACAAACACCGCCGGCACGGCCAACACCAGGAAGATGTCGCGCCAGCCAACCAGCGGTAACAGGAAGTAAGACAGCACGCCCGCCGCCACAAAACCCAGCGGCCAGAAACCGTCCATCAAGGCAATGTAACGCCCACGGCGCTTGGCCGGGATCAATTCGGACAACATCGACTGGGCAATCGGAAACTCCATGCCCATGCCGATCCCCAGCAGGACCCGAAACAGCGTGAGGGTTTCGACTGTCTGCGCCGTCGAACACAGGTAACTGGCGATGCCCCACAGCACGATGCTCCACTGGAACACCGGTTTTCGCCCGAAACGGTCGGCCAGCATGCCGGACAACGAGGCCCCCAGCACCATGCCGAAGAAACTCGAACTGGCCAGCAAACCCGCCTGGGCGGTGCTCAAGCCGAACTCGGCTTTGATCGATCCCAACAGGAACGTCATCATTGCCAGGTCCATGGAGTCAAAGAAAAACGCCAAGGCAATGATGATGAAGATGATGCGGTGATAACCGCTGATGGGCAGTCGTTCCAGACGTTCTGCCGCGCTATAGCCTTGCCTGTCCATGCCACATCCCCATCCGAAATTCCCCGGATCGAGTGTGCGCGTTCGCCAACGGTGACCGTTGCTGGAAACGACCTGTCGACAACCCTGAGCGACGCCTGAAGCCGTTGGGCCCAGACGCCGACAATGAGCGGCGTTAGAGGGCCATTTCCAGTTCGGTCTGCTTGGCGAAGCGGCCGATTTCACGCTGGCCGGTGGCGGTGACCTGCAATGCCCGGGATTCGTTGGGCAAGCTCAGCCAGCCCGACTGCATGAACAACTGCAACAACCCGGCACCGAGCGAGCCGCCCAGGTGTGGCCGACGCTCGCTCCAATCGGGGCAGGCACACGCCATATCGGAACGGGTATGAGCCAGCGCCTGGATGAACAGGCCGCGTGCGGCGAACTCGTTTGCGCCCTTGTGGGTGATGACGACACGCTGATCCAGTTGTTCGATCCAGCCTGCATCCACCAGCCGCTGATACAGGTCGGCTGCCAGCGTTCCGCCTAAATGATCGTCACAGAGCCGAGCTCGAAACAGAGAGGATGGAGCGTTTTGCGGTTTACCCAGCGTCGTGCCGCGCTTGAACAGCTCCGGCAGTTGCTGTGGAGCACTGGCCAGCGATGCACTGGCCAGTGCTTCGACAGCTGCACCGACTTCGGGCGCGGCCAGGCGGAAAAACCGCTTGCGTCCACGCTCCTCGACTTTCAACAGCCCGCCGGCGGTCAACCGCCCCAGGTGAGCACTGGCCGATGACGGTGACAGCCCCGCCAGTAACGCCAACTCCTCGGATTGGCGTGCCGTGCCATCCATCAAGGCCCACATCATTGCGCTTCGCTTGGGGTCCGCCAGCAACGTGGCGATCTGGCTGATGCAAGGTGCATGTTCCATGTATTCACTCCCTGTTGAATCATTCGTCTTCTGCTCGCAGACATCTTGACCAGTAATGCGGCATCGGCCAAGACGTAAAAGCCGCCAAAAACAAGGCGATATTACAAACTTACGCAGGCAACTCCCTGGAAACCGTTAAACAGACCCCGCCATCGACCACGCGGGGTGACGATGCTCAGGAAACGCTGATTCGCAGCTCCGATACAGACATGAGGCGGGCGATAGTATAAGCCTGTACCCGCGCCATTCCTGTCCTACGGCTCCCATTGTTGGTGATTGTTCCTGAGTGAATTGTCTCTATTTGCCCGCGACTATTGAGCAGTTACCAAAGACGACGGGAAATGACCCGCCAATTCGGCACAACGGGCGGCAAGCATTTCACGCAACAGGTTCACAGGCTTACTCAATTGAGCGCGATGAGCGCACAGCAAATTCAGCGGTGCACGCTCACAAAGCAGCTCTGGCAGCAGCACTTTCAAGCGCCCGGCCAACACATCTGCCGCCACATCGAGCCAGGACTTGTAGGCGATCCCGGCGCCCGCCACCGCCCACAGGCGAACCACGTCGGCGTCATCGCTGAAACGATCGCCACTGACGGTCAGGCTGACGTCCCGTTTACCGTCGTGAAAACTCCAGTGGTCATGAATCCGGCTGCCCAGCATGTACAGCAGGCAATTGTGTTGCGCCAATTGCTCCAGTTGGCGCGGCTCGCCGTGACGCGCCAGGTAGCTGGGCGCTGCGCACAACACGCGGCGGTTCTGCGCGGCTATCGGCAGGGCCACCAGGCTTGAGTCCTCGGGCTCGCCATAGCGCAGGGCAATGTCCACCGGTTGCCGAAAGAGGTCGGCGATCCGATCGCCCAACAACAGGCGCACCGTCAGTTTGGGATGCTCGCGCTGGAACTCGTCCAGCCAGGGCAGCAGCAGGTTGCGGCCGAAATCCGAGGGCGCCGAGAGTTGCAGGACTCCGCTGACCTGGTCCTGACCGCTGGCCAGCAGACGGCGCCCTTCATCGAGATTACTCAACGCTGCCCGGGCGTACTCCAGAAACCCCTCGCCCTCGGCGGTCAGGCGAAGGCTGCGGGTTGAACGGGCCAGCAAACGGGCGCCCAGTTGATGCTCGATCCGCTTCAACGCCGCGCTGGCAACCGCCGCAGACAAATCCATGACCCGCGCCGCCGCAGACAAACTGCCCAGGTCTGCCGCCCGGACGAACAACTGCAAATCATCAAAGCGCAGCATTCACCCCCCTGCATTATCAAAAAAACATTGAAAGAGACTGCTCTTTTAGCCGGTTTTATCTCCCGAAGAAATAGCCAATCATCCCTTCCATCGAAACGTCCTCACCCGGAGCCGAACATGTCTGAAGCCTTTACCGCCATTGCCACCGTCATCGCCAAACCCGGTCAGGGCACCGCCCTGGAACGGCAATTGCGCAACCTGGTGGCACCCAGCCGCGCCGAAGCCGGTTGCCAGTTCTACGATTTGCATCAAGACCTGGAACACGCCGACGCGTTCTACGTGCTCGAACGCTGGGACAACGAAGCCGCCCTGCAAACTCACAATGCCACGGCGCATTTCCAGGCCTTCCAGGTAGCGGCTGCCGAACTGATCGAACACTTCAAGCTCAAGCGCCTGCGAGTGCTGGGCTGATTCACCCCTTCTATTTATTCCACTTGAGAATCTCACCATGAAAGCCGTTGCCTACTACCACGCATTGCCGATCACCGATCCCGAGTCCCTGCAAGACATCGAACTGCCCGAGCCCGTCGCCGGACCTCGCGACCTGCTGGTTGAGGTCAAAGCCATCTCGGTCAACCCGGTGGACACCAAGATCCGCCAGAACGTCTCGCCCGAAGGCGGCGACGCCAAGGTGCTGGGCTGGGATGTGGCCGGGGTGGTCAAGGCAGTCGGCAGTGACGTCACCCTGTTCAAGGCCGGTGACAAGGTTTACTACGCCGGCTCCATTGCTCGCGCCGGTGGCAACAGCGAGTTACATGTCGTCGACGAACGCATCGTCGGCCATATGCCAAAGTCCCTCGGGTTCGCCGACGCAGCTGCACTGCCACTGACCGCGATCACCGCCTGGGAGCTGCTGTTCGAACGCCTGCAAGTGCCGGAAAGCAAAACCGACCAAGGCCAAAGCCTGTTGATCGTCGGCGCTGCCGGTGGCGTGGGTTCGATCCTGACCCAATTGGCTCGCCAACTCACGGCGCTGACCGTCATCGGCACCGCATCACGGGCTCAGACCCAACGCTGGGTAAGTGATTTGGGGGCTGATCTGGTGATCGATCACAGCCAGCCGCTAAGCGAAGAACTCAAGCGTGCCGGTCATCCGCAGGTGACTCATGTCGCCAGCCTGACTGAAACCGGCCAGCACTTCGATGAACTGGTCGAGGCCCTCGCCCCTCAGGGCAAGCTCGCGCTGATCGATGATCCGAAGGCGCTGGACATCCTCAAACTCAAGCGCAAGAGCCTGTCGCTGCATTGGGAATTCATGTACACGCGCTCGCTGTTCGAAACCGCCGACATGCTCGAACAGCACAACCTGCTGAACCGGGTAGCCGAGCTGATCGATGCCGGCACATTGAGAACCACGGTGGGCGAACACTTCGGCAGCATCAACGCGGCCAACCTGCGCCGGGCCCATGAACGGCTGGAAAGTGGCACGGCCAAGGGCAAGATTGTGCTTGAAGGCTTCTGAGGAATGATCGGACGGTGCCTTGCGTTTTCTGTATCAGAAACGGACGGCACCGTCAGTCCGAGGAGTTGATCCTTGTCACAAATCCGATCGTATTCGGGTCTACAATCGGGCCTCTGCAACGCAATCTTTTACGTGAGGAGGTCAGCAATGAAGATCCTGATAAAAGAATTGGCAAAATCCCAGTGGCAGGTCCGCCTGGACAACCACGCGGTGAACTTTCGCACCGAAGCCGAAGCCCGCGCTTTTACCTCGACCCTCGAGGCTCGACTGCACGCCCCTCATCACATCCCCGAACGCCAGCAACAAGCGGCCGGCTGACTCAAGCCACGGCTTGCGTTGCCCGAGCCCTTTGCAAGCGGCGAGTGAGCATTGCGACACTCACCACCAGCACACCGCACAGGCTGATGACCATGGCCATCGGCATCGCGCTGCCATCGTGCAACACCCCCACCAACGCGGCAGCGCCAGCGGCAACACTGAATTGCAAACAGCCCAGCAATGCCGAGGCACTGCCCGCACGCGCGCCCTGACCATTCATGGCGCAGGCCGAGGCGTTGGGACTGATGCAACCCAGGCTGGCGATGCAGATGAACAACGGAATCAACAGCGGCCAGAGTTGCTCGGTGTGCAAGGCGCTTACGCCCAGCAACGTCAGGCCTGCGGCCAGATAGACCCACACGGCGCGCGCCAGCAGGAACGCCGGACCACGCTTGGACAACAACCGCGCATTGAGCTGCGCCACCAGAATGAACCCCGCCGCGTTGGTGCCAAACAGCCAGCCGAAATGCTCGGCCGGGACGCCGTACAGCTTGATGAACACAAAGGGAGAACCGGCGATGTAGGCAAACATCCCGGCGATGGCAATGCCACCGGTCAAGGCGTGGCCGAGGAAGATCCGGTCCGACAGCAACCGGCCGTATTGGCGCAATGAACCCGATAACGGCGGACGTGGCAAATTGGCCGGCAGACTTTCCGGTAACCCCAGCGCAACGGCCAAGGCCGACAGCGCACTAAAGACCGTCAATGCGATGAAAATCGACTGCCAGCCATACAGGTTGACCAACAGACCGCCGAGCATCGGCGCAAGAATCGGCGCCAGCCCCATCACCAGCATCAGTTGGGAAAAGACTTTCGCCGAACCCACCGCATCGCATTTGTCGCTGACCACGGCGCGGGAAATCACCATCCCGGCGCATCCGCCCAAGGCCTGGAGGAAACGCGCGGCGATCAGCCATTCAAGATTGGGGGCGAACGCACACACCAGCGAAGCCACGGTGAACAGCCCGACGCCAGTCAGCAGCGGCAAGCGTCGACCGAAGCGGTCCGCCACCGGGCCGTAGGCCAGTTGACCAATGGACAAGCCCAGGAAATACGCCGCCAGCGTCAGTTGAACGTGTTTTTCATCCGTGCCAAACGCTGCCGCCATGGCCGGAAATGCCGGCAGATAGAAGTCGATGGCCAACGGCCCAAAAGCGCTCAAGGCGCCGAGAATCAAAATGGTACGGAGGTTCATCAGGCGTCCAGGTTGGCATCAGTCGACAGTCCGACAGTCTAGCCTCGCGTGAACGCCTTGAACATTCCGATAGGTCGCTAACTAATAAAAAGATTCAGGCCAGCTTCACCGCGTAGCCTTCTTCGCTGATCAGGCTGATGACCTGTTCTGCCGACAGCGCGCTCTCGACACCGACTTCCTTTGCCGCGAGGTCGACACGCACACTCGCCGCTGGGTCCTGGGCTTGCAGCGCCCGAGTAATAGCCTGAACACAATGACCGCACGACATACCTTGAACGTTGAACACTTGCATGAGGCATCTCCTTTGATGAGGTTTAGGGGGCGCTCTCAATCAGTTTCCCGGTGTGGGAGCTGATTGAGAACACCTCCTGAGCCAGTCTTGAGCTTGCCACCATGGCAAGGTCAAGTTCTGAAGTACGCTGCCGGGCTGGCAATCGGCGGCGCGGTCGGCCAAGCTGCGCCATCAATGACTCAAACATAGGAGATTCAGCCATGCGCTGGTCAGCTTTCAGCCTATTCAGCCTGCTCAGTCTTTTCGCCGCAGTCCCTTCGGCCAACGCCGCTGGCGAAGACTATGGTGTGCTGATCATTTCCCGCGAGCGCCTGGAAGTCGCGACCTCGTGCGAAATCGGCGTGTACATCCAGGATCAATTGTCGGCGCGGCTGTTCCAGGAACAGAGCACCTCGTTCAACCTGCCACCGGGCAACGTCTCGCTGCGCCTCAAACTGCTGCCGGGCCAGGCGCCGGGTTGCAACCCTGGCATGCTGGCACCGGGTTCGCAGAACATCACGCTCAAGGCAGGCGACGTATTGAAGTACCGCATTGCCATGACCCAGGAAGGGATGTACCTCAAGCGCGCCGCTCTCGAATACTGATCGCTCGCTCCCAGGTTGTTGTGGCGTATCCGAGATGGCGCTTGACCTTGCCCGCATGGCAAGGTTGATCCTGTAGGTCATTTCTACAGGGAGTAAGACCGGTGTCCGATTCCATCACCTTCGATCTGCCGATTGCCGGCATGACCTGCGCCAGTTGCGCCGGGCGTGTCGAGCGCGCCTTGAGCAAAGTTGTCGGCGCCAACGCCGTCAGTGTCAACCTGGCCACCGAGCAAGCTCGCGTCCAGGCCCCCAGCAACAGTTTGCCCGCGCTCATGGAAGCCGTGGCGCAAGCCGGTTACAGCGTCCCGGCGCACAGCCTGGAACTGAGCATTGGCGGCATGACCTGCGCGTCGTGCGCCGGTCGCGTGGAACGGGCGCTGAACAAAGTCATCGGCGTTAAAAGCGTCAGCGTCAACCTGGCCAATGAACGGGCCCACCTTGAACTCCTCGGCCAGATCGACCCGCAGGTGTTGATCCGTGCCGTCGACAAGGCCGGTTACACCGCCAGCGTCTGGCAAGCCGAACAGGCCGGTAACGACGACCAGGCCCAACGCCTGAGCCGTGAACGCTGGAGCTTGCTGCTGGCCATCGCCCTCGCCTTGCCGCTGGTGCTGCCGATGCTGGTGCAACCGTTCGGGCTGCACTGGATGCTCCCGGCCTGGGCGCAGTTTGCCCTCGCGACCCCGGTGCAATTCATCTTCGGTGCGCGATTCTATGTCGCCGCCTGGAAAGCCGTGCGCGCCGGTGCCGGCAACATGGACTTGCTGGTGGCCCTGGGCACCAGCGCCGGTTATGGTTTGAGTATTTACCTGTGGGCGACGGCCAGCGCCGGAACCCTGCCTCATCTGTATTTCGAAGCCTCGGCGGTGGTGATCGCCCTGGTGCTGCTGGGCAAATACCTGGAAAGCCGCGCCAAGCGCCAGACCGCCAGCGCCATCCGCGCCCTCGAAGCCTTGCGCCCGGAACGGGCGATTCAAGTGATCGACGGGCGCGAACAGGATGTCGCCATCAGTGCCTTGCGCCTCGGCGACCTGGTGCTGGTCAAGCCCGGCGAACGCTTCCCGGTGGACGGTGACGTGGTCGAAGGCCAGAGCCACGCCGACGAAGCGCTGATCAGCGGTGAAAGCCTGCCCGTGCCGAAACAACCCGGCGACAAGGTCACCGGCGGCGCCATCAACGGTGAAGGCCGGTTGCTGGTTCGCACCCAGGCCCTCGGCGCCGAAACCGTGCTGGCGCGCATTATTCGTCTGGTCGAAGACGCGCAGGCCGGCAAGGCACCGATTCAAAAACTGGTGGATAAAGTCAGCCAGGTGTTCGTCCCGGCCGTGTTGTTGCTGGCGTTGGCCACTCTGATTGGCTGGTGGCTGTACGGCGCGCCGCTGGAAACGGCGGTGATCAACGCGGTCGCGGTGTTGGTGATCGCCTGCCCGTGCGCACTCGGCCTGGCCACGCCGACCGCCATCATGGCCGGCACCGGGGTGGCCGCCCGCCACGGCATTCTGATCAAGGACGCCGAAGCCCTGGAACGCGCCCATGAAGTCAGCGCGGTGGTCTTCGACAAGACCGGCACCCTGACGTCCGGTGCTCCACGTATTGCTCACCTGAGTGCTGTCGACGGCGATGAAGCCAGCCTGCTGCAACGCGCCGGTGCCCTGCAACGCGGCAGCGAACACCCGTTGGCCAAAGCCGTTCTGGACGCCTGTGCCGAACGTGATCTGCCGGTGGCGGACGTCAGCGCCAGCCAGTCGCTGACCGGTCGCGGCATTGCCGGTACGCTTGAGGGTCGCCAATTGGCCCTGGGCAATCGTCGTTTGCTGGAAGAAAGCGGCTTGAGCGCAGGCGCGCTGGCCGAGTCCGCCACCGCCTGGGAAACCGAGGGCCGGACCTTGTCCTGGCTGATCGAGCAAAGCCCCGAGCCACGGGTGCTGGGCCTGTTCGCGTTCGGCGACACCCTCAAGCCCGGCGCGCTGCAAGCGGTGCAGCAACTCAATGCCCGCCACATCAGCAGCCACCTGCTGACCGGCGACAACCGTGGCAGTGCCCGGGTGGTCGCCGAGGCACTGGGGATCCGTGATGTACACGCCGAAGTGTTGCCCGCCGACAAAGCCGCAACCGTGGCCGAGCTGAAAAAAACCGGTGTGGTGGCGATGGTGGGCGATGGGATCAACGACGCCCCGGCACTGGCGGCGGCCGACATCGGCATCGCCATGGGCGGTGGCACCGACGTGGCCATGCACGCGGCCGGGATCACCCTGATGCGCGGCGACCCGCGACTGGTGCCGGCGGCGCTGGAGATCAGCCGCAAGACCTACGCGAAGATCCGGCAGAACCTGTTCTGGGCCTTCGTCTATAACCTGATCGGGATTCCGCTGGCGGCGTTCGGCCTGCTCAACCCGGTGCTGGCGGGCGCGGCCATGGCCCTGTCCAGCGTCAGCGTGGTCAGCAATGCGTTACTGCTCAAGACCTGGAAACCCAAAGACCTGGAGGACGTTGAATGAACATCGGCCAAGCGGCCCGCCAGAGTGGCTTGAGCGCGAAGATGATTCGTTACTACGAGTCGATCGGCCTGCTCAAGGCAGCCCATCGCACCGACAGCGGCTATCGCGTGTACAACGCCGACGACCTGCACAGCCTGGCGTTCATCAAGCGTTCACGGGACCTGGGGTTTTCGCTGGAAGAGGTCGGCAAACTGCTGACCCTCTGGCAGGACCGCCAGCGCGCCAGTGCCGACGTCAAGGCACTGGCCAGTCAGCACATCGATGAGCTGAACCAGAAAATTCGTGAACTCGCCCAACTGCGCGACACCTTGCAGGACCTGATGGAACACTGTCAGGGCGATCACCGTCCTGACTGTCCGATCCTCAAGGAGCTGGCCTCCGGCTGTTGCGCCGAGCCGGCTCAGCGCTGATCGGCACTCAACGCCTGGCGACGCTGCGCCCTTGACGCCAAGACCTTCAGCACCACCAGGGTGCTGAGGGGAATGCCGTGAAACAGCAGCACCACGATGCCAGGCGCCCACACGTTGTAGAACGGCGCGGCGATCAACATGCCGACGCCGAACCCGGTCATTTGCAGCAAGGTCAGAAAGCTGAAAATCGGCAGGCGCAAGCTGTCGGGTTCACGCTGCAACCGAGACATCAGCCCCACCTCGGAAAACCCGTCGCCCAAGCCTGCCGGCAGGGCAAACAGCAGCAATCCGTAGAGGTTGTGTTGGTTGAACATCAGAATGAAGCCGCTGGACATCAGCAGCACGCCGAAGAAAAACCGCCGCTCCAGGTTCACGTTCTCCGTCCCCGGCAAACGACTGGCGATCCGTGCGCCGATGAACTTTCCACACGCCCAGACGGCCAGCATCAAGCCCAGCGTGGTGCTGGCCGACTCCGGCGTCAGCAGTTTGGAGATGATCGGAAAACCGACGTTGTGCGCCGCGCTGCCCAGGGTGTCGGCCATCGACAACGCAAGCATCGCGGCGATCACCGGCGTGCTGCGCAGGCCCTGGCGCAGGGCCGCCCACTCGCCACTGGACGCTTTGGCGTCCAGGCTCGGCGCAGGTCGATAAAACCGCAGCGGCACAATGAACAGCGCCGCCAGCAGATAAGTGACGACGTTCAGCGCGAACACCACCTCAAAACCAAACCCCGCCACCAGCAACCCTGACACCAGACTGCCCGCCACCATCGCCCCCGATGAGGCCGAGGTGAGCCAGGCATTGGTCTTGAGCAACTGCTCGCCCTGGATCATGTGCGGCAACTGGCTGTTCAGGCCGATGGCGAACATCGAGTTACCCAACCCCAGGCCGAACGCAATCACCGGCAACATCAGCGCCTGCTCTGTCACCGGCAGCAGCAACAGCAGCCCCAACAGTCCGGCACGCAGCAGATCAAACCCTATCAACGGAATGCGCCCGCCGAAGCGACGGTAAAACGCCGTGCCGATAAGGCTCGCGAAAACACCGCCAGCCACGCGGCTGGCCAGGAAAACCCCGACGGCAATGGCGCTGTTGCTCAGCAGGTAAACGTAAGTGGCCAGCGCGACCATGTTGAGGAACGCACCGAAGTCCGACACCAGACGCGCAGCGATGATCAGTTGGGCATTGCGGGCGGATTGTTGGGGCGTGAGTGGAGTGTTCACAATCGTCCTTGATGTGTGGGGGGAGTCTGTGGGCGCCAGAAAAAACCCGGCCGAAGCCGGGTTTCTCGTCAACCGATCACTGCATCCAGGGTGGAGGCGGCTCTTCGGCTTTGCTCGGTGGCGCATCGTCTGCGGCACGAATAGCCTGGCGGCGTTCTTCATCAAACCGCGCGGCTTCGATCTCGCGCATGATGCCGCCCACGTCCGCCAGCTCTTCCGGTTCATCGAAGTCACCGGTCAGGGCGCTGGCCGGGTGCAAGGTGCCGGCTTCGTACAGGGCCCACATTTCCTTGGCGTACCGGGTGCGCTTCAACTCCGGGGCAAAGCGCCCGAAGTACGAGGCCATGTTGCCGACATCGCGTTCCAGCATGCTGAACGCGTGGTTGTTGCCGGCGGCATCCACCGCTTGTGGCAGGTCGATGATCACCGGGCCGGTCGGCGTCAACAGTACGTTGAACTCGGACAGGTCACCGTGCACCAGACCGGTACACAACATCAGCACGATCTGCGAAATCAGGAAGGCGTGATACTCGCGCGCCTGATCCGCTTCCAGCACCACGTCATTGAGGCGCGGCGCGGCATCACCGTACTCGTCGGCCACCAGTTCCATCAGCAGCACGCCTTCCAGGAAGTCGTAGGGCTGAGGCACACGAACGCCGGCACCGGCCAGGCGGAACAACGCTGCTACTTCGGCGTTCTGCCAGGCGTCTTCGGTTTCTTTCTTGCCGAACTTGGAGCCTTTGGCCATGGCACGCGCCTGACGGCTGTTACGCACCTTGCGGCCTTCCTGGTATTCGGCCGCCTGACGAAAGCTTCGTTTATTCGCCTCCTTGTAGACCTTCGCGCAACGTAACTCGTTGCCGCAGCGCACCACATAAACAGCTGCTTCTTTACCACTCATGAGTGGGCGCAGCACCTCGTCGACCAGACCGTCCTCGATCAGGGGTTCAATGCGTTTTGGAGTCTTCATCAGCTTTTATTGTGGGTCCTTTATTACCAAACACGCGAAAGTCATTCGTTATACGGCAATCCACTCACCGGGGGGAGGGGTTGCCGACCTATGAACGTTGCCGATGCACACAATGTGCCGGATTAATCCGCCAAACACCGGCAGACCACCCACGACCGAAAGGGATCATAGCTGAGAGTCCGCCGCCCGTCGGTGAATGGATCGCAAGGCAATTGCGACAGAGTTTGAGCTACGCCTGCCAACCCTTTGCAGGATATTTCTCGACAGCCCTCAATTTCCCTCTCTTTCAGCCGAAGTCATCAAAGAGAACAGCGTTCGTCCGACAATCGAACGACCGACACCGTCACACCGCAACGCTTAACGGCAGCCACTAATCCGCGAGTCATCAGCACTGCGTGGGCTTATAAGAAAAATCTGGAGCGCGGATGAACATCAAACAGAAACTGACGTGGGCGTTTGCAATCATCGCCTGCTTGCCGGTCGTGCTGGTCGCCACCCTGGTGGTCATGAACCTGCGCAGCGACGCCAAAGACAATTTTGTCGACAGCAGCGCCCGAGAGATTCGCCAGGTCAGCAACGCCATGCAGCTGTTCTTCGACAGCATCAGCCAGAACGTCGATTACCTGGCGTCCCAGCCGCTGATCAAGAACACCGATGGCAGCCTCAAGACCTACATGAGCGCCAACGCCGGGCAGATTCCCCAGGGCGACATGGACAAACAGGTCTTCGCCCTCCTCCAGAACCTGGGCAGCAGCCACCCGGCCTACGCCTACGCGATCGTCGGCACCAGTGCTGGTGGTTACGTGTCCTGGCCGGATGATCCCAAACTCAACAACTACGATCCCCGCCAGCGCCCTTGGTACAAGGCCGCCCTGGCCAAACCGGGCAAGCCGTTTCGCACCGAGGCCTATTACTGGGCCCAGGATGACGCGACTTACGTCAGTACCGTGCGCACCATCGACAACACGCTGGGCACCAACGGCGGCGTGGTCAGCATCGACGTGACGCTCAAGCAGCTCACCGAGATCGTCAAGCAGATCAAGCTCGGCGAAACCGGTTACCTGATGCTGATGGAAAACAACGGCACGATCCTGGTGGACCCCAAGCAGCCCGAGCACAATTTCAAGGCCCTGAGCAGCCTCGGCGACGGTTATGCCGAACTGGCCAAGGCTGGCAAAGGGCTGGTGGAAATCGAGCTGAATGGCGAGCGCTACATGGCCAACGTCTGGCCGTCGGAACAACTGGGCTGGACCTTCATCGGCCTGATCAAGCAAACCGACGTCATGAGCACCGCCACGCAACTGACCTGGTTGATCGCAATCATCGCGGCCGTGCTGGCGATGGTCTTCGCCGTGGTCGGTGCGAGTTTCGCCAGCCTCATCGTGCGGCCGATCCGCAGCGTCGCCAGCGGCCTGGAAGGCATTGCCCAGGGTGAAGGCGACCTGACCCAGAACCTGCACATCCGTGGCAACGATGAAACCGCGCAACTGGCCAACTGGTTCAATCAGTTCCTCGCCGCGATTCGCAGCCTGATCCAGCACATCGGTGGCGCCGCGACCAAGATTCTCGCCAACTCGCACAACGCGACCCAGGTCTCCAGCGAGATGGCCGAAGCCGCCGGGCGCCAGCGTGAGGCCGTGGACATGGTCTCCACCGCGTTCCACGAGATGGTCGCCACCGCCAACGAAGTCGCCCGCTCCTGCAGCCAGGCTGCCGAGTCGGCCGACAGCGGCCAGCGCCAGGCTCGCGAAGGTCAGCAACAGATTGATGCGGCGGTGACCAGCGTCGACCGCTTGAGCCAGGAGATTGAGCAGTCCGCGCAGTCGATGCAGCAACTGGAACGCGACAGCAATGACATTCAGTCGATTCTCGGCACCATTCGCTCCATCGCCGAGCAAACCAACCTGCTGGCGCTGAACGCGGCCATCGAAGCGGCTCGCGCCGGTGAGCAGGGTCGCGGGTTTGCGGTGGTGGCCGATGAGGTTCGCGCCCTGGCCAAACGCACGGCCGACTCCACGGCGGAAATCGACGGGCTGCTCGGCAATCTGGCCAAGCGAACCAGCCAGGTCACCCAGCAAATGCACGCCAGCCTTGAGGTGTCGCAACAGTCGGTGAACCGCATCGGCGAGGCGCGCAACAGCTTTGGACAGATCCGCGAATCGGTGGACGTGATCCGCGATATGAACACCCAGATCGCCACCGCCGCCGAAGAACAGCATCAGGTCGCCGAAGACATCAACCGCCACATCAGCCAGATCCATGGCGATGCGCAACTGGTGGCCGAACTGGCCAACTCGGCACGGCTCGACTCCCAGAGCCTGGCGGGGTTGTCGAATGAGCTGGACGGGTTGGTGCGCCGGTTCAGGACTTGAGATGTGGGGTGGTTTTAGATCCACCCTGACCCTCGCCCCTTTGGGGAGAGGGTTAGTGAGGGGCTGGATTTCACTGTCTGAACAATTCGCCGGGGGTAAACCCGAACAGGCTTTTGAACGCAGCAATAAATGCCGAGGTCGAGTCATAACCGCTGGACAACGCCGCCGTGGTCACGCTGTTGCCGTCCTCCAGCACACTCAATGACGACAGCAACCGCATGCGCTGGCGCCAGCCGCGAAAACTCAAGCCGGTTTCACGCTGGAACAATCGCATCAAGGTTTTCTGCGAAGTACCCAGGCGCTCGGCCCACTCGTTTAGCGTGACGTTCTGTTCAGGGTGTTCGATCAGCTCATTACACAACCCCAGCAAACGCGGATGCCGTGGCAACGGCAACGAAAACCCGACCTCAGGCAAGCTCGCCAACTGATCCAGCAGCACCTCGACCAAACGCGCTTCGCGGCTCTCGCCCTGTGGATATTCCACCGGCAGCAGGCAAAAACTCTTGATCAGTTCACGGGCCAACGGCGTGACTTCCAGCACCCGGCAACGCCCTTGCGCCCAGGCGCATTCCTCACGCCGTACGTACAGGCTGCGCATTTCCGCGCGCATCGATGTCACCACTTGGTGCTCCAGATCGGCCGGAATCCAGATGCCCCACTGGGGCGGCGCAAAAAAGCTGCCCTCGGCGGTGTGCACGCCGAGGACGCCACTGATGGCGTAGGAAAACTGCACCCAATCGTGACGATGCGGCGGCGTCCACGAGCCCGCGCTGAGACTTTCCGCACGGGCATACAACGGACGCGGCAACGCCGTCAGGGCCGGAATGGTTCGTTCCAGCGAAAGTTGTCCGTTAGCCGGCATAGCTTGGCCTTATGTCGCAAGACGGGCGAAAGCGACGACCTTAGGCTAGGTCATCAATTCTTACAATTCTATTCGGTGCCGCCCATGCCTGCCTTCAAACACCTCAAGCGCGTCGTCACTGACTGGTTCCTGTGCGGCATGCTGATCGCCACGCTGCTGTCATATGTGTTCCCGACCTTCGGCGCCACGGGCGGGGCGATGCACGCCGAGTGGGTGATCAACATCGGCGTGTTCCTGGTGTTCTTCCTGCACGGGGTCAACCTGTCCAGCGAACAGATCCGCCACGGTGTGAAAAACTGGCGCCTGCACCTGATGGTCCAGGGCTTCACCTTTGTGGTGTTCCCACTGCTCTGGTGGGTGAGCAACGCCCTGCTGGGCTCGCACATTCCGTCACTGCTGATGCTGGGTTTCTTCTATCTGTGCGCCCTGCCCTCGACCATTTCTTCGTCGGTCGCCCTGACCGGCAGCGCGGGCGGCAACGTCCCGGCGGCGATTCTCAATGCGAGCCTGTCCAGCGTGCTGGGGATTTTTCTCACGCCGCTGCTGGTGAGTGTCGTGATGGGCAGCGGTGCTGGCGGCATTGACCTGGGCTCAACCCTGCTCGACCTCTGCGCACTGTTGCTGCTACCGCTGGTATTGGGTCAATTGCTGCGGCCGGTGTTCGGCACATTTTCCGGACGCCACAAGCGCTACACCAACATCGTCGACAAACTGGTGATCCTGCTGCTGGTTTACGCCGCGTTCTGCAATTCGATGGTCTCGGGGATGTGGCAGCAACAGGGTAAAACGGTGATTCTCAGCGCCCTGGTTGGCAGCGCGATCCTGCTGGCGATCATTCTGTGGATGACCACCCGCACTGCCCGCGCCTTGAAATTCAGCCCGGCCGACGAAATCGCTGCGGTGTTCTGCGCCAGCAAAAAATCCCTGGCGGCCGGCGCGCCGATGGCGGCGCTGATCTTCGGCGCCAACCCCGGCCTGGGGCTGATTCTGCTGCCAATCATGATCTATCACCCGTTGCAGTTGATCGTCTGCTCGGTGATGGCCGAGGCTTACGCCAACCGTAACCGGGTCCTGGCCGCTCAACAGAACGGCGCGGCCCTCAGCGCTCAATGATCGCCGTCACGCCCTGGCCACCGGCGGCGCAGATCGAGATCAGCCCGCGCCCCTGCCCCGCCGCATCCAGCAGTTTGGCGAGGTTGGCGACGATCCGCCCACCGGTTGCGGCAAACGGATGCCCGGCTGCCAGCGAGCTGCCCTTGACGTTGAGCCGGCTGCGGTCGATAGACCCCAGCGGTGCGTCGAGGCCGAGCCGGGTTTTGCAGTAGTCCGCATCTTCCCAGGCCTTCAAAGTGCACAGCACTTGAGCGGCAAAGGCTTCGTGAATTTCGTAGTAATCGAAGTCCTGCAAGGTCAGGCCGTTACGCGCCAGCAAGCGCGGCACGGCGTACACCGGCGCCATCAACAAGCCTTCGGCGCCGTTGACGAAGCCCACCGCCGCCGCCTCGCCATCGCGCAGGTAAGCGAGGATCGGCAAGCCGCGTTCTTTGGCCCATGCCTCACTGCCCAGCAACACCAGCGCCGCGCCGTCGGTCAGCGGCGTCGAGTTGCCAGCCGTCAGCGTGCCTTTGTCGCTTTTTTCGAATGCCGGTTTCAACGCGGCGAGTTTTTCCAGGGTCAGGTCCGGGCGCAGGTTGTTGTCGCGGGTCAGGCCCAGGAAGGGCGTCATCAGGTCGTTCTGCCAGCCTTCGGCGTAGGCCGCGGCCAGGTTCTGATGGCTTTTCAGGGCCAACTGATCCTGCTCGGCGCGGGGAATATTCCAGGTCTGCGCCATCAACTCGCAATGCTGGCCCATGGACAAACCGGTGCGCGGCTCGCCGTTGCGTGGCAGTTCGGGGATCAGGTGTTTGGGGCGCAGTTGCAGGAAGGCCTTGAATTTGTCGCCGGTGGTCTTGGCGCGGTTGGCTTGCAGCAGAATCTGCCGCAGCCCTTCGCTGACGCTGATCGGCGCGTCCGACGTGGTGTCGACGCCCCCCGCGATACCGCACTCGATCTGCCCCAGCGCAATCTTGTTCGCCACCAGCAACGCCGCTTCCAGCCCCGTGCCGCAAGCCTGCTGAATGTCGTAGGCCGGGGTGGTCGGCGACAGCCGCGAGCCAAGCACGCATTCACGGGTCAGGTTGAGGTCCCGCGGCAGCTTGAGCACCGCCCCCGCCACCACTTCGCCGATACGCAAACCGTGCAGGTTATAGCGTTCGATCAACCCTTCGAGCGCCGCCGTCAGCATCGCCTGATTGCTCGCGGTGGCGTACGGCCCGCTGGAACGGGCAAAGGGAATGCGGTTACCGCCAATGATCGCGACGCGGCGCAGCTGAGTCATGAAAAGCTCCTTCTAAAAATCAAATGTGCAAACACGGTCCTGTGAGAGCGAGCCTGCTCGCGATTGCGGTGTGCCAGCCGGCAAAAACTTTGAATGTGCCGGCCTCATCGCGAGCAGGCTCGCTCCCACAAGTACTGCATTCCCCTTCAAGTTCTCCACTCCATAACAGTCCTGCCAACCCACAAGAAACCCGGATTCAAACTAATCTGCTGTGATCAAGCGTAGGCCGTATCTCGTGAGTCGAACGACTGATGACGATTCGTGGTCCACACTTTGAACCCCAGCCAAGGTTGCGTGAGAACGTAGCAAGCGAAGGGAAGACAAGGCCAAAACAGGCGAGGAAGCGGAGTTTATGGGCTGTAAATGAGCATTCCGAGCCTGTTTTTAACGCAGGATTACCGAGTGCAGTCGTTCTCACACAACCTTGCTGGAGCGCGTTCCATGTCAGACCGTTACATCGACTTCGCCAATTCGTCCCTCGGCCACCGTTTGGTCGGCGCCCTTGGCTTGCCGTCGCCGGTTCGCCTGGAGCGCTGGCAGGCCGGTCGGCTGCGGCCCGTCGACGGCGCGCTGTTGATCGGCGGTGGGCCGCTGAAGCAGCACGTCAGTGCGTTCGCCAACAAACTCACCGAGCAGATTTACAGCTACGGCGCCGAACCGCTGGTGGCCCAGGCGTGGATTCCCGGTCACGGCCCGACACTCAAGGCCGTGGTGTTCGATGCCAGCGACCTGATGCAGACCGAGCAGCTCAAACAATTGCGCGAGTTCTTCCAGCCGCTGCTGAGAAACCTCGATCACAGCGCCCATGTGGTGATTCTCGCACGAGCGCCCGAAACGCTGAGCGACCCGTTCGCCGCCAGTGCCCAACGCGCGCTGGAAGGCTTCAGCCGTTCGCTGGCCAAGGAACTGCGCAGCGGTGGCACCTTGCAGTTGCTGTATGTGGGCGCCGGTGCGCAAGAACAACTCGAAGGTGCGCTACGGTTTTTCCTCTCGCCAAAAAGTGCCTACGTCTCGGGACAAGTGGTGCGACTGAACGCCTGCGCCACGCAGGTCCAGGACTGGACCCGCCCACTGGCCGGACGCAAGGCACTGGTCACCGGCGCGGCGCGTGGTATCGGCGCCTCGATTGCCGAAACCTTGGCGCGTGATGGCGCCGAGGTGATTCTGCTGGATGTGCCACCGGCCAAGACCGACCTCGACGCCCTCGCCGCGCGCCTCGGCGGGCACAGCATCACCCTGGACATCTGCGCCGAAGACGCCGCCACGCAGTTGATCGAACAACTGCCCGACGGCCTCGACATCCTGGTTCACAACGCGGGCATCACCCGCGACAAAACCCTGGCCAACATGACACCGGAATTCTGGGACGCCGTGCTCGCGGTGAACCTCAATGCGCCACAAGTGCTGACCAAAGCCCTGCTCGACGCGGGCACCTTGCACGACAACGGTCGAGTGATACTGCTGGCGTCCATCAGCGGCATTGCCGGCAATCGCGGGCAAACCAATTACGCCGCCAGCAAGGCCGGGCTGATTGGCCTGGCGCAAGCCTGGGCGCCACTGCTCGGCGAGCGCGGGATCAGCATCAACGCCGTGGCACCGGGTTTTATCGAAACCCAAATGACTGCGCACATTCCGTTTGCCCTGCGCGAGGCCGGGCGGCGCATGAGTTCACTGGGGCAAGGCGGACTGCCGCAGGACGTCGCCGAAGCCGTGGCCTGGCTCGCCCAACCCGGCAGCGGCGCGGTCAGCGGGCAAGCGCTGCGGGTGTGTGGGCAAAGCGTATTGGGAGCCTGAACATGGCGACGCATTGGCATTCACTGAACAACGCACCCTCCCTGCCCGCGTTGTATTGGCGGGCGGCGACACGCCGCACCCTCACCGGCACGTCCCTGCCCGAGGACGGTTTGCGCTGCTGGGTGGATGTCGATGCAAAGCGCTTGGCGGCGTATCGCAAGGTCTGCGGTTTCACCGAAAACGGCTTGTTGCCACCGACCTATCCCCATGTGCTGGCGTTCGCCTTGCAGATGCAATTGCTCACCGCCAAAGCATTTCCCTTTCCGCTGCTGGGGCTGGTCCACCTGACTAATCGCATTCGCATTCTGCGGCCCTTGGGCGGCGTCGGCCGGGTACAAGCGAGTGTGCGGGTGCAGAACCTGCAACCCCACGCCAAGGGTGCGGTGTTTGAGTTGGTCACCTGTATTGACGATGCGCTGGGGCCACTCTGGGAGGCCGAAAGCCAGATGCTCTGCAAAGGCGTGCCGCTTGCCGGGGAGCCGGCTGAGCCGTCGTCCGGTTTGGTGCAAAGCATGAACGACGTCACCCGCTGGTGGGCGCCCAGCGAGATTGGCCGGCGCTACGCCGGGGTTTCCGGTGACTGCAACCCGATTCACCTGAGCGCCGTCAGCGCCAGACTCTTTGGTTTTCCTCAGGCCATCGCCCATGGCTTGTGGATCAAGGCCCGAACCCTTGCCGCGCTGAGCGGGCATCTGCCAACAGCCAATATCGAGATTACAGTGCAGTTCAAGAAACCGGTGCGCTTGCCCAGCGAGGTGAGGTTGCTGGCCAGTGCCGCCGGTTCAAGCGGCGACCTGCAACTGGTCGGCGCCGGCGACCTGGAACACATGGTCGGCCATTGGCGACCGCTGGCCTGAACCCTGTCAGCCGCGACGGATCAGGAACACACCGCCCAGAATCAGCACCAGCCCGGCAATCTTGCCCGCGCTGATCGGCGCTTCGCGAAAACCCGCCCAACCGAAGTGGTCCAGCGCCAAAGCCATGCCCAGTTGCCCGGCCAGAACCAGTGCCATGAACAGCATCGCACCGATGCGTGGACCGGCAAACGCAGCAGTAGTGATAAAGAACGCGCCGAGCAGACCACCGCTCCAATGCCACCAGGTCAGGCTTTTCAGCGCCGCCAATGAAGGGCTTTCGCGCTGGATCATCACCAGCAGCAACAGCGCCATCGTCCCGACAAAAAACGAAATCAGCGCGGCGGCCAGAACGCTGGACACCTGCTTGGCCAATTGGCCATTGATACCGGCTTGCAGCGGTAAAAACGCGCCCGCGACAAAAGGCAGGCAAAGCAACCACCAGACGGGGGCAGGCATGCTGTTCTCCAACGAATAAAAGTGGCGCGCAGTATACGCCAGCGCCGCTGAAAACCGACGACATTAAAGTAAGCGACGCGTGTATCAACCGGCCACCGGCCGATTTAACACTGGTTAATTGTGTATATATAACTTAAGTTTTTTCGTTGCGCTCCATACTCCAGCCAATTCAATAACCATTGATTAATAAGGATTTAATAAAGTCACCCCACCCCATTTCATATCCTTGGTATTAGTCGCCAGGTAGAGAAGCCCGCAACTTACACAAGGGATTAATACCAAGTTGAGAATGGCGTGAAACCGCCCCTGAGATTGAGATGCAAACAACGGACGAGGCATTGCCAACAACAGAACTGGCAAGCCATCGAAGACAACGATCGTTGTAGTTCAGGTGCAAGGAATCTCACTCATGAAAACTCAACATGTATTGTTCAAGGCAAGTACCGCAGTGGCTCTGATCCTGAGCCTCAGCCTGGCCGGTTGCAGCAGCGGCGGTGGCGGCCATCACAGCAGTTCCGGCAGTTCATCGCCCGACAGCTCCACCGGCACCGGCTCCAGCGGCTCGGGCAGTGGCAGTTCGGGAAGTGGCAGTGGCACCGATGGCGGGACAACGGGCACCGGCGGGACAGGCAATACCGGCGGCACCACCGGAGGTACGGCAGGCACCGGTGGAACCGGCGGCGGCACTACAACGCCGACCACACCGACAACCCCAACGACGCCGACCACGCCAACCATCACCCCACTGGTCACCAGCAATGTGGTGTCGGACCTGGGCAACACCGTGAGCGGCGTCGGTGACGGCGTCAGCAATGTTGGCGACTCGCTGTCCACCGTTCCGGTGGTGGGTGGCGTCGTGCAGAGCGCCGCGAACACTACCGGCAATGTGGTGGACACCGTCGGCGATGGCCTGACCAATGGCCTGGGCAAACTGGGTTCGGACCCGCAAGCCATGAGCAAAACCACAGCGATTGTCGGCAACGTGGTGTCGGACGTTGGCGATGGCGTTTCCGATGTCAGCGGCAAACTGGCGAGTGCCACGCAAAGCATTCCCCTGGTCGGAGGTATCGTCACCAGAGTGGCGCCTGTGCTTGGCGGTGTCGGTGACAAGGTCACCATGCTCGGTGACACCTTGAACATCGCTGCCAGCAGCGGTCCTTTAGGTGCGCTGAGCAATGGCGTGGGTAACAACGTATTGGTCCCGGTGGTCACACTGACGCAAGGCCTGACCGGAAAAGTCGGCAGCGCCACTGGCCTGGGCAATCCGCTTGCCAGCGCCGTCAACGGCGTCGGCAATGTCGTAGGCGGACTGGGCAGCAAAGTCGCGGCGACCGGCAACGGCAACCCCGTCACCAACACCCTCGGTGGTGCCCTGGCCAACGTGGGCACCACCGCTGGCACCAGTGGCGGCCTCGCGACCTCGGGCTCGGGAACTGGCGGTGGATTGGGCGGCCTGGGCGGTGCCGGTCTGCTGCAAACCGTGGGTGGGGCGGTGGTCAATGTCGCCAGCGGCCTGAACACCGGCACCACTAATGGCGTGATCGGCTCCGGGGCTGTAACAGGCGGTTCGGGGGGCAACCTGATTGCAACGGTCGGCGGTGCTCTCGGCGGATCGAGCGCTCCCAACCTCGGGCCAACCGCCGCGCTGGCCGGTGTTTCGAACACCGTCGGCGCCGCACTCAACCCTGTCACCAGCGGTGTCGCGAGCCTGACCCAACAAGTCAGTGGCGCCACCGGCCTGAGTGGTCCGGTCGGAGGGCTGGTGGGGCAAGTCGGTGCGGCCGTCAGCGGTGTCGGCGCCAATGTCTCTGCGGCCGCCCCCAACCCAGTGGTCGCGGCTGTCGGCAACACCGTCACCACGGCGGGCGCCACGGTGGCAGCGGTGGGCAGCCTGGTCACGGGCAACTCCGGTGGCGTAACCGCAGGCCTTGGAGGTTTGACCGGAGCCCTCGGTGGTTTGACCGGCGGACTGAACGGCAACAAATAATCCCTTTGCACCGGGCCGATTCGACGGCCTTATCTACAGCGCCTACGCTTGGTTGAAGACGGAAGATTCCTGCGAGCCTTCCGTCTTTTTGTTTGATGGAGCATGACGTCAGTTGCCCCCGAATCACGTCTTCAGAACCTGACGGGAACACCTGATCGACGATTTTTTCGCGATGCTACGGTCTGACCATGGAGTGTCCTATGCGCGCTTTGGCTTCCTTGTTGTTCCTCATTCTGTGTTCATCCACCCACGCTGATTCCCTTCCCAGTTTCCTTAACAGCAACGAAACCATCCGCAACCTTCCCGTACCCAATCTGCCCGCCGATGCCTATCGCCCCAGTGCCCCGCAACTGCAAGTGCCGGAACCCGGCGCCGCCCAGGCGCAGCCGTTGATGATGAGCACCAAAGTGAGCGTCAGGCAGGTGCAAATCGAAGGCGGGACGATCTATCCGCTCAACGAATTGGCGCAGCGCTATCAACCCTTGCTCGGTCATGAAACCAGCCTCGCCGAACTGATCGAAGCAACCCGCAGCATCACCCGCCGTTATCAACAGGACGGCTACCTGCTGTCCTATGCATTTCTACCCCAGCAGACGTTCGATAAAGGCCTGGTACGGGTGGTGCTGGTGGAGGGCTACATCAAGGACTATCAACTGCAAGGCGATATCGGTCGGGTAAAAGGGTTGCTCGATAAACTGGTGGCCAAACTCCAGGCCGAGCGGCCGCTGACGCACAAGACGTTCGAACGCTACACCACGCTGATGAGCCGCATCCCCGGCGTGACCCTGCAAGCCCAGGTGCCGCCGCCCGGCACCACCGACGGCGCGGCGTACCTGATCGCCCAGGCCAGCCGTAAACCGTTCACCAGCAGCCTGAGTACCACGGCCGATAACCGCAAAGGCACCCAGGCGCTGCTCGGCGTCAGCAGCAACTCGCACACCGCCATGGGCGAACAGTTGACGCTCAGCGGTCTCTTTCCGCCGGGCGATGATCACGAACATTACTACCGACTGGACTACAGCCAGCTCCTCAATGCCGAGGGCACGCAACTGATGCTGTCCGGCTCACGCTACCGCGCCGACCCCGGCACCCATGTGCAACTGGACAACAACCTTGAACTCAAACCGCACCGTGAAAACGACCGCTACTCGCTCGGCTTCAACCACCCGTTGATTGCCTCGCCCAACGAACTGCTCACGGCCGGTGCGCGGCTGTACGCCGTCGATGACAAGACCCGCTACCAAGTGATCGGCTACCCGCTGAGTGTCGAAGAAAAAACCGACATCCGCGCCCTCGCCTTCGAAGGCGACTGGCGCAAAGCGAGCGAACGGCAGCTGCGCATTCTCAGCGCCGGGTTGTATCAGGGCATCGACGGCATGGGCGCGAACACCAACAATCCTCAGTACGACCTGGACTTCCTGCGCCTGAGGCTGTCGGGTGTACAGAGCGACAAGTTCTTCGATAACTGGCAGGGCGTGCTGTCCGCCGCGCTCTACTGGAGCGACGACACCTTGCCCGACAGTGAGCGCGCGGTGTTCGGCGGGCAGAACTTCGGCCGAGGCTACCCTGATGATCAGGCGTCCGGCGACAAAGGTTGGGGCGTAGCGTATGAGCTCAACTACAGCTACAACCGCGACGGGAACTGGGTAAAAATCCTGCAACCCTACGTCGTGCTGGACCGCTCCAAAACCTGGTTCAACGCGCTGCCGGTCAAGGACAGCAACCTGTCATCCGCCGCCGTCGGCCTGCGCTTTGGCGACGCCAAGTACTACAACGTCGCCCTGGAAGTGGCCAAGGCCATGTCCGATGAAGCGCTCGACACCTACAACCGCCGACCGCGCTACAGCCTGAGCTTCAGTTATCAGCTTTGAGCCTTGGCAATCAGAACGCCCCGCTCATGTGCGGGGCGCCTTGCACAGCTGAATTAACGACCCCTTTCTAACCAATCTCGAGTTGACGCCGGAACCTGCGGTGGGTTATTTCGCACGCTGCAAAAATATTTCAACATTATTCAAGAAAGGACGCTTGATGCCCGTCAGGCACGGTCTCTTTTCCTCGCGTAGCGTTCACCACTTCGACCAGGGATTGTTAGGCGCCAAAGGAATTTGAAGTTCACCTTTTCCATTCTCTGCGGCAAGACTGAGTTCGAGGTCGTGGAGTTCACGCTGGAAGAGTTCCTGGCCGAGCAGAAACCCAAACACAACTGGATGGATGACCTGTAGAAAGGACCAATGAATCCGGTGGATCGAAAGGTCCTGCGAACCGTTTTTCGGTTTGATCAATCACACTTACGTAACGCTGACATGGACGCACACGCAATGCACCCACCTGCCACCAACCCGATCAACGCGGACACCTCCCAACTGGCTGTCTGCTCGGTCCTCGTCGTGATCTTCGGCGTGTTGATTATGGCGCTGCGGCTTGCACAGGGGGAATACCTGATGGCCATTGGCGCGGTCTGGGCAGCTAACGGCCTGACCCTGATTTTCCATGCGCTGTACTGGGGCCGCCATGGTTTGTCCCCAGGTTACAAGGCTGCCGTTGTGGTCCAGGCCGTGCTGACGATCCTCCCGCTGTGTTTCGGAAAATTCGGGCTGGCCCTGATTTTCCTGATGTTGGGTGGCGAGCTGCGTTTTTGGTAGTCGACAAGCACCCTAACCAACCGGGGCAACCCTGAGGAACAGAGATGGACATCATTCGACTCGGTGATTCGACCAGTCACGGCGGAACGGTGCTTGAAGCGTTCAACCAGACCGACCTGAACGGCAAGCCAATGTCAGGCGTGGGACACAAGGTCGTCTGTCCTTTGTGCAAAGGTGTGTTTCCCATCGCCGAGGGCAGCGCCCTGCTGGACGTTGGCGGTGTTGCCGTGGCGCTCCACGGCATGAAAACCGCCTGCGGTGCGAGCCTGATCGCCAGCAATCCAAAAGGCGAAGCGAGCAGTTGACCATCGCTGGCACAGCGACCTCGCCCGCGATGGTCAGCCCAGGCTCAATCGAAGCGCCTTCGCCGAAAGGGTGCTGACGTGAAACCGGCAGCACCCCTTCGGCCTCCGGTCAGGGGCATCAGAAGTCGTAACGCACCTTGGCAGTGAAGGTGTCCGAGTTGAAGTCGGTTTTGGTCAGGTAGTTGTACGAACCACCGACGCTCCACGCGCCCACCCGGTACGTTGCGCCCAGCCCCAGTTCATAGCTGTCGCGGGCCGGGGTCGCGCCACTGGTGGTGAATGGCGAACCGCCGAGAACAAAGGTCGACGTGGTGTTGGCCTTGTCGCCAATGAAGTCGTGCCAGGCCATGACCGAAGCACTCGGCTCAAGACTGCCCTGCCCCACCTCGAATGCTGCGGCAAGCCGTGCGCCGATACCCATTTCGCCCACTTCATAGCGCTGGCTGCCGACGTTCAGCGACACCGAGCTGCCCTTCTCGCGGTAGCCGTCGATCGAGACATTGGCATAACGCGCACCGATCTGCGGTTCAACCAGCCACTGCGGATCAAGTTGCAGGCGATAACCGGCCAGGGCATTCACACCGAACACTTCACTGTCGTAATCACCCTTGGCGCGCGTGCCTGCGATGTAGCGTCTGGATTCGTTGTCGTTCCAGCCATAGGTCAGCGAGCTGTCGAGGAACCAGTTGTCGTGGGTCCAGTTACCGTAGACCGTCAGCGCATGACCGCTCACGTCAGTCTTGCTGCCCGCATCGGATTTAACGTCGGTGTCGAGGTAGCTATAGGCAACGCCAAGAGTTGTCTCGGCATTCAACTGGCCATCCGCACCGAGGGCGATCCCATGGCTGTTGGCGTCGTAGCCGTCGACACCGTGACGCACATCCTGATTGGCATCGCTGCTCAGCGCCTGCAACCACAGGCCTTTTTGCGCGAGGGCATCCCCCGAGGCCAAGCCGTTACGGGCATTGCTGGCACGCGCCGTGATCGCGTTCGCGACCAGCATCTGGCTCTGCGTGGCCGCCTGGATGACGCCACGGCTGACGTCCGGTCCCAATTGCGCGGCAAGCCTGGCCACCTCTGCATCCGTGCCGGCATGGGCGAAGGCCTGGAACACCGGGTCCTGCTCATCCAGCTTATCCAGCACCGCGTTCGACAGCCGAACCACCGCCCCGGCAGCGTCCGGCGAAGCACCGCCATTTTTAGTGTTTTGCTCGATCACCGCGTTCGACTTGGCGTTGATCAGCGCTTTCACATCGTTGCCTTCAACCCCATAGCTGCTCACTTCCAGCAACGCCGAGGACGACACGACCGCCAGGTTCTCACCGCCGATCAACTGGCCGGAACGGATCAAGGTGTATTGATTGCCCCCGGCCGGGGTGCGGAAATCACTGGAGCGCGCCTGCAATTCAAGGTGCCCGCCCGGGCTGATTTCGGTCGTGCCCGTAACGGTCAGCACCGGGCGACCCGGCTGCGTGTCGTTGCCCAGCACCAGTTGCAATCTCGACTCGGCAGACTCCATGTCAAAGTTGCCGATGATCGTGGTGTGCGGGCGCAACAACTTGAGCTGCCGGTCTTCCACGGTGACGTAACCGGCCTTGATGGTCGCGCCATCGTATGCCACGTTGCCGTTGATTTTCATCCCGGTCAGCCCCAGCAGATCGCCCTTGATGACACCGCCCAACCAGTAGAAATAAGCTTGACCATCATCCACCTGAATCGCCGCCTGGCTGCCCTCAATCGCGCCACTGAAATGGTGGAGCGTCAGCGGCCCCTGATTGGCCGGCTGATTGAGCACATGGATGCCGATGCTGTCCCCGACGATCGTGCCATCGTTGTAAAGACTGGCCGTGTTCACCCCGACCGGCGGATTGAAAGCCGCACTTTCAAGCCTGAGGCCTTCAGAATTGGCGCCGCTGGCGCGCAGCGTCCCCTCGTTGAAGATGGGCATGGTCTGGGACGTACGGTTGAGGTACAGCGCCCGGGCATTGCTGCCGCTCGCACTGATGGAGCCCCCATGGGGAATACCGTAGCCCATCGTCGTGTCCACCAATGACACACCGACTGCATTCATGCCGCTGACGGCAATGTCACCCTTGTTGATGAAGTTGCCATTTATCGCACTGCCAGCATGGGAAATGCCCACCGAATCACCGGCATTCGCCAGGCCGTTGACCTTGATCGTGCCCTCGTTCACAAAGTTGTAGCTGAACTGCGAAGCCCCCGACGAGCCCTGGAGAACATTGATGCCCACGCCATGGGTCGCACCGTCGATGGTGATCGAACCTCTATGAGTAAGCTCATTACCCGCCGACACCCCGGCAAATGTCGCGGCACTGGTGAGGGTCTGCGGAGTGCTTTCAACGAGGTTCAAGCTGCCGTTGAGGTTGATGAGGTTGTGGTATTGACCGGTGTCGACCAGAGGGCCGTTGCCCAGGTCGTAATCAAGATTATTGGCACGCAACGCAGGAGAATGAGCGACGACAGCCGCAACGGACAGTGCCAGCAACGAGCGGCACAGGTTTGACCTGTTCAATTGAGAATCCCTTCCGAAACATTTAAGTGGCGCACATCAGCAGGCGCACACGTTTCGTCCGGGCATCCCTACCGACCCTTCAGCCAGGTGCTGAAGAAAACGTCGGCAAATGTACAGGAGCCATCATTTCGACACCATCTAATCGTCAAACGGTCGGCGTCAGTTTTTAAATAGCAGGGGTTCAGGGGTTGACCAGGTGCATCCTGGGTTGTGGAAACAGGTTGTTCAGGGTTTCCAGCAAGCGCACGTGATAAATGGGTTTGCGAAACAGGTCCAGGACCTGCAGCCGGAGCATGTCGCTGACGTCTTCCATGTCGGCATGGCCGGACGTGACGATCACCGGCAAGTGTTGCCGGGAGGTGTGTTCGCGCAGCCGCTTGATCAGCGACATGCCGCTCTCCTCGGGCATGCGCAGGTCAGTGATGACCAGCGCAATGTCCGGGTTGCGTGTGAGGTGGTGCAACGCCAGCTTGACCGACGTAGCGGTAAAGCACATGAAGCCTTCACCTTCGAGCAGTTCGGCCAGTTCCAGCAGTGCGTCCTCTTCGTCGTCCACCAAAAGCAATTGCTGGCGCGGGAGTGAAGAGGCGTTCATAGGCAATACCTGTGGCGTGAAGGAAAGAACCGGGTTGGATCAAGTCTAGCTGCCGCTTGCCGGAGCACCACCCACGACTGACCCGCCCAGCGCCGTGATGACTTTGTTGAACGTCAGCTTGATCGAGTCCCCCATCGGCGTAACGAACGTAATGACCACCAGCGCCACCATCGCAATAATCAATGCGTACTCAATCGCCGAAGCCCCCTCGGTCCTACTCATGAATAGCTGGAAACGAATAGACAGGTACTGCAGGAAGTGAAGGAACATGCGACTTCTCCTTTGCGCCGGGAACGCAGTTGTAACAGAGGCAAAACATGATTCCTCTGTGCCACCAGAGCATTGTCAACAAACCCCGGGACAACAACTGTAAGAACTGATTAATCACAAAGTATTACTCGCACGATTGATATGGGTAAGCAGGCAACCTCATCGAGGTGGCCATCATCGCGCCAGTTTATTTTTTGACGGGCAATGGCGAACCGTCCTACGTGGACTACTTTCAAATAGCGAAATCGTTGCATGTTCATAGCTGCCTGATTGCGAGGCCATCTCGTTGGAATGTACGAGCCGGTCATGCAGCAGGAAAGGGAGAGCCGTCATGAACAGTCGATTCACCATGGCCCTGGCCGTGCTGCTGCTTGTCGGTGCCCTCATCGCCGGTTATTGGGGGCTGGTGCTCAGCCGTCAACCGCAAGCCGCACCGGTGGCCGCTCCTGTCCAACCCACCGCCGTGGAAAAAACCGTCGCCACGGCGGAGGATCAAACCCGTCAGCCGGTGGTCGTGCTGCTCCACGACGTACCGCCCTTCACCCCGCTCACCGCCGCCGACCTGACACTGGAAAAACTCCGTAGCGCACCCGCCGGCAGCCTCGCCAGCCTCGATCAGGCGATTGGCCGCACCCCGTGGCGCCACCTGAACGCGGGCACCTGGCTCAGCGATGACAGTTTCGAGGCGGGCGGGCCACTGGCGCGGATGATCCACCGCGACGAACGCGCCCTGGCCGTCGCCGTTGACGAAGTCATCAGTGCGGGCGGGCAACTGATTCCCGGTGACTACGTCGACGTGCTGCTGTTCTTGCGCCAGGACGTCAGCAACCCTCAGCAGTCGGCGCAGATTGTCGTGCCTGCCCTGCGCATCCTTGGTGTGGGCGAACAGCTCGGCCTGACCAACGATGGCAAGCCGGCCAGCTCGACATCGAGCCCCGAAGACAAACTCAAACAGGAACAACGCCGCACGGCGGCAAGAACCGTGGTGCTGGCGGTGCCCGAACAACTGCTGAGCCGGCTGATGCTGGCGACCCAGGTCGGCACTTTGCGCCTGGCGGTGCGCAGCAATGAAGAGCAGCGCCTGGCCAAATACTGGGCCGGCAAAAGCGACTCCTCTTCCCATTTGAGCGCCGCTGACAGCCGCCTGGCCCAATTCAACCAACTGGCCCTCGGCAGCGCACCCAAAGGCCTGGCCAGCAACGGCCCGACGGGCGCACGCCCCGCCGTGGAAGTGATTCGCGGCAACCAGACAAGCCAACAAACCCCTTGATTGAGCAAGGATGCAGCCCTATGCACAGTCGTTCGATGCTGCGGTTCAAGTGCACGCTCTGTGTGCTGTTGACGATCGGCTTGCCTGTCGACTTCACACCGCCCGCCCTGAGTCACCGGGCCCGCGCTGGCGAACAACCGGGTGACCATCACCGCCGCGAGCCAGCGCTATGAGCCAAAACCTGAGCCAGACCTTTCTTGCGATCACGCGCAACAGCACCGACCTCGAATGGCTGCAAGGCGCCCTCGCGCCTTTGGGGCAGGTGGTCGGCGTCGGCGGTGACAGCCTCGACGAGTTGCTGGCGCTGGTCGACGTGACCTTCGCCAGCCTGGTATTCGTCGGCCTCGACCGCGACCACGTGGTGGCCCAGAGTGCCCTGATCGAAGGCGTGCTGGAAGCCAAGCCGATGCTCGCCATCGTTGCCCTCGGGGACGGCATGGACAATCAACTGGTGCTCAATGCGATGCGGGCCGGCGCACGGGATTTTGTCGCTTACGGTTCGCGCGCAAGCGAAGTCGCGGGGCTGGTCCGACGCTTGAGCAAACGTCTGCCGCCGGTGGCGCCGAACGCCCAACTGGGTGGCCTGACCGTGCTCTACGGCGTGCAGAGCAACGCCGATGGCGCCTTGCTGGCCAGCCACCTGGCCATGGTGGTGCAAAAAAGCGGTCAGCAAACCCTGCTGCTGGACCTGGGTCTGCCAAGGGGTGACAGCCTGGCGCTGCTGGGGCTGGAAAGCTCGTTTCATTTCGGCGACGCCTTGCGTCACCTGCGCCGGCTCGACACCACACTGATCGACAGTGCCTTCACCAGCACCGAGACCGGCTTGCGCATCCTCGCCTACGCCAGCGCCGATGAACCGCTCGAGCGCACCAGCGCCGCCGAGCTGTACATGCTGCTCAGCGCCTTGCGCCAACACTTCCAGCACATTGTGGTGAACGTCACCGGGCAACCCGACAGCGAGGCCTTGCGCACCTTTGTCAGCCATTGCGACAAGCTGTTGTGGTACACCGACCAAAACGTGCTCGACTGCCGACGCAACCTCGCCGTGCTGAGCCTGTGGCGCGAAAAAGGCATGACACTGGAGCACGCCCGACTGCTGGTGGACCGCTACTTGCGCAACGTCGCGCCCGACTCGCAGACCCTGGGCAAAAGCTTTGGCCTGGAAGTCATCGCGGTCCTGGCCTACAGCCCGGAGCTGCGCCTGAATGCAAAAAACCAGGGCGTCAGCCTGTTCGAACTGGCCCCTCGCGAAGCCCTGAGCCAAAGCCTGCGAGCTCTGGGCGAACGGCTGGCCAAACGCTCTGAAGGGCTGGTCAAACCCAGGTCCGGCTGGCTCAACCGACTGAGGGGCAGTCAATGAGCGGTGAAAAACTCTTCGGCGCACAAAACCGCACGCCCACCGGCAACGCCGATCACGAGGGCCTGAAACTGGTGCTGCATCGCTACATCATCGATGCCATCGAAGAGTCCGGAAAAAACCTGCTGGAAGGCTCCCGTCCCTTGCTGTCGCAGTTCGTCACCGACAAGGTCGCCGAGTACGTCGCTCGCCTGCACCTGGCCGTTTCCCGTTATGAAATGGAGCGCCTGGGCGAGGAAATCGTCGATGAACTCACCGGTTTCGGGCCGCTGGAGGTGCTGCTGCGTGACCCGACCGTCACTGAAATCCTGGTCAACGGCCCACACCGGGTGTTTGTCGAACGCGACGGTGTCCTTCACCAGAGCGACCTGCGGTTCATTGATTCCCACCACGTCGAGCGGGTCATGCAGCGGATTCTGGCGCCGCTGGGGCGGCGCCTTGATGAGTCATCGCCGATGGTCGACGCACGGATGCCCGACGGCAGTCGGGTCAACGCAATCATCCCGCCGATAGCCCTCGACGGGCCTTGCCTGTCGATTCGTAAATTTCGCAAGGACATGCTCAAAAGCAGCGACCTGATGGCCATGCAAACCATCGATCAGGCGATCTTCGACTTCATTCAGGAGGCCGTCGGCAAGCGCTGCAACATCCTGATCAGCGGCGGCACCGGCACGGGTAAAACCACGCTGCTGAACATCCTCAGCCAATTGATCGACCCGCACCAACGGCTGGTGACCATCGAGGACGTCGCAGAACTGCAACTCGGTCACCCTCACGTTGTACGCCTGGAAACCCGTCCGCCGAACGCCGAGGGCCACGGCGAAGTGAAAGCCAGCGATCTGATCCGCAACGCCCTACGGATGCGCCCCGACCGAATCATCCTGGGCGAGATCCGTGGCGTCGAAGTGCTCGACGTCCTGACCGCGATGAACACCGGCCACGACGGTTCCATGAGCACCGTGCACGCCAACAATGCCCAGGATGCGCTGCTGCGCCTGGAAACCCTGGTCGGCCTGACCGGGCGCACCATCGCCGAACGGACATTGCGGCAGATGATCTGCGCCGCACTGGACGTGGTGATCCAACTGACACGCCTGCCCGATGGCCGACGCTGCGTCAGCGAGGTGGTGGAAGTGGTCGGTGTGCGCGATGACGTGTACATCACCAACACCCTGTTCCTGTTCGACCGACGGACCGGTTTCGGCTTTCTGCGCGAGGCGGTCAACCCCGCAGGCGACAAGCTGCGCCGCACCACCAGCCTGACCTTCACCTGACTCCTTGAGGCCTGCGCCATGACCGGTCCGCTGCTGCTCAGCCTGATTGGCCTGATTATGTTGGGGCTGTCGGTGCGGCTGTTCCATCAGAGCTTGCGCAAGACCGGCACCGAACGGGTACTCAGCCGGTTAGCCCAGGGCCAGCCCCAACCGAGCGCTGGGAAACCCGCCTGGACCGGGCTGGAACGCGCCTTCCTGCGCGCCGGCCTGGGGCGCCCCACCGAACGACTGGGCCTGTGGCTGACACTTTGGGCGCTCGCGATACTGCTGGGGTTTGCGATAGCGGGCTGGGTCGGATCATTGAGCCTGTTGCTGATTCCGCCGCTGGTGTTGCGGTTGGTGGTGGCCGGGCTGTATCGACGACGGCTGGGGCGGATGATTCAACAACTGCCGCAACTGCTCGATCACACCGTGCGCAGCCTCAAGTCGGGACGCACCCTGGCTGACGCCGTGATGGGCGGCATCGAGGCCAGCGCCGATCCGCTGAAAGCCGCCATGGGTCGGGTCCAGCGCAACGTGCAACTGGGGGTGAACCTGCCCGATGCGGTCCACGACTTAGCCGAGTTGTATGAGAAAGACGAATTCCGACTGTTCGCCTTGGGCCTCAAGGTCAACCATCGTTATGGCGGCAATGCCAGCGAATTGCTGGAAAACCTGATCAAGCTGATTCGTGAACGCGAACAGGGCGCCCGCCAACTCAGCGCCATGACCGGTGAAACCCGCATGACCGCCGTGGTACTGGCGCTGCTGCCGGTGTTGATGGCCGCCTGGTTCATGCTCACCAATCCTCATTACCTGATGAGCATGTGGAACGATCACAGCGGCCGGCAGATGCTGATCGCCGCCGTGTGCTTGCAGGTGTCCGGCTGCCTGGCGCTGTGGCGTATGTTGCGGAGTATTTGAGATGGCCCTGATGCTCAGCGCGCTGATGTTTCTCGGTGCCTTGCTGCTGGTGCTCGCCAGCCTGTTGCAACAACGGCGCCGCGAACGGCAGATCGCACAGCGGTTGCAGGGGCAACTGACCCACGACAACACACTCGGCAGTTGGCTGCGGGTGGTGGGCGACAGCAAAGTCGGTCGCCGCTCGGTGAGCCTGGACTCCGAAACCCAGGTCTTGCTCAACCGTCTCGGCTGGCGTCGGGCCAACCAGCGATCACTGTTTGCGGCCTTCCAGATCGGCCTGCCGATGCTTGCCTTGGCGGTGGCCCTGGTGGCGCAGGCACTGTTTTTCCCTCACCTGCACAATCACTGGATTGGGCCGACACTCGTTGCGTGCTTGGGTTATCTACTGCCCAAGCGATTGCTGGCAATGGCGGCAAAGCGGCGCCAGCGGCAGATCGCCACGGAGATTTCGACGTTCATCCCCCTGCTGCGCATTCTTTTCGAGTCCGGCATGGCGGTGGAGCAATCGCTGCGAGTGCTGAGCGCCGAAGCCCGGCAATTACTGCCCGGGCTGACCCACGAACTGCGCGTGATATTGACCCGCGTCGACTCGGGCCTTGAACTTGGCCAGGAGCTGAACGCTGCGGCGCAGTTGCTGGAAGTCGATGAGTTCAGTGAGACGTGCGTGATCCTTCAGCAATTGATCCAGCAAGGGGGCGGCGCGATGAAATCGCTGCTGGCCCTCAAGCATTTGCTCGATGATCGGCGCCTGACACGCTTGCAGGAATACATCTCGAAAATGTCCGCCAAGATGTCCGTGGTGATGATGCTGTTCCTGTTTCCAGCCTTGTTGATCGTGCTGGCCGGCCCGGGCTTTACCGCCATTGCACGGGCGTTTGCGTCCTGAGCACGCAGGCAAGGCCAGGGTTAATGGGCCGTGACCCGCTGGTGCAAACCGGAATTGCTCGGTGACAACGCCAGCGCCAGTTGCGTGCGGTTGTGCATGTGGGTCAGTCGCAGCACTTGGGAGACGTAGAGTTTGACGGTGTTTTCGGTGATGCCCAGTTCACAGGCGATCTGGTAGTTCGTCTGGCCTTTGCCCACCAGCCTTGCGACATCGAGCTGGCGCGGCGAGAGCGCGTCGAAGATGGCCGGGATCTGCGCACGGTCATCCTCCTTGACGCCCTCTTCGGCCGAGGATTGAGCCGAGGGCGACTTGCGTCGAACCTTGTCGAGGTCCTGATACAGGTCGTCGATGGATTCGGAAAGGTATTGCAGCTTCTGGTTCAGGTGGCCCAGTTGCAGGTTTTTCTGGCGCTCCTGCAAGGCGACTTCCTGACGTTGCAGGCCTGCGAGCAGTTCATCGAGGTCGATCGGCTTCTGGTAGTAATCGGCGATACCGGCGCGCAGGGCCTTGATCACGTCCTGCTTGTCAGCCCGCCCGGTGAGCATGATGGCCTCGAACGCCCGGTGCTTGCCGGACAGCCGTTGCAGCTCCTGAACCAGTTGAATGCCGTCATAGTCCGGCATGTGCAGGTCACACAGCACCAGGCCGATCTCGAGGTCCTCGCAAAAGCGCTCGATGGCTTGTTTGCTGGATTCGCAGGGAACGCAACGGTAACCGCTGCTTTCGAGAAATTCGCACAGTTCTTCAACGATCAACGGCTGATCGTCGACCACAAGCACTTTTATCGCCGATGTAAGCTTGCTCACGCGCTACTCCATGCCCAGGCCCAAGACTGACCGCTCAGGTACCGACAGCAGTGGGCTGTGACGATACTGAGTTGAAAGTAGACTACTTTGCGACTATTCACATAGCGATAGAGGCATTACGCGACTAATGGATCCAAAGCAGCGACGCCAACAGGCCGATCCACACAAACGGGGCGAACGGTGTGTTTTTTGACAGCTCGGGCGCCAGGTACCGCAGTCGATGCCTGAGCCCCTGACTCATTGATGGCCACAGCTTCGGCCCGATCACCAGCCAGACGAGGCTGGCAACCCCTGCCCCGACAAAACAGCCCAACACCGTCAAGGTGTCGCTGGCCAGACCGATCGTCGCCATCAGCTTCACGTCAGCGGCGCCCAGACGCCCCAAGGCATAACCAGGCACGGTGAACGCCAGCGCCAGTAAAAACGCCCAGCCACCCTGTGCCGCGCTCGCGCCGAGCCAGGTGCTGCCCGCCCAGAGCAGGTACACCAGCGCCAACGCAGCGCCTCCCAGGGTCAAAGCATTGGCGATATGGCGCTGTTGTGCGTCCTGCGCCGCGCACAGCGCCAACCAGATCAACAGGACAAGACTGTGCATGGGCTAAAAGACGTCCGTTTTGGCCGAATGATTCTATGCTGATAGCACACAGTGAGAGTCAGGGTAGACGCACTCATGAAAGCAGGCCTGCGCAGAAAGCAAAAAGGTGCCGCGGCGATTGAGTTCGCGCTGGTGTTCGTGATTTTTTTCGCGGTGTTTTACGGTCTCGTCAGCTATAGCCTGCCGCTGCTGATGATGCAGTCGTTCAACGAGTCGACGGCCGAAGCCGTGCGGCGCAGCGTGGCAGTGGACCCGACCACCACGGGCTACAAGAACACAATCGAAACCCTTTCCATCACCGTACTCAAACAGCAACTGTCGTGGATCCCCACTGCCCTGCAATTCAATGCCGACACCGATGCCACGGCGCTCTACGCCAATGGCGTGCTGTCAGTCACCATCAACTACCCGTCCAGCAAGCTCTATCAGGTCCTGCCGCGCCTGGTGCTGCCCGGTATCGGCGCCGTGCCCAATCTGCCGACACTCCTGACGGCCAAGTCGAGCCTGCAGTTTTGAGCAGTGGCGATAATCTCTTCGCTCGCTTGCTCAAACGCCAGGCGTTACCCGTCCTCGACACCGCACCTGCGCCGAGCGCGCCGGGCGTTGGCCTGCACCTGTTGCTGGACCCCGAAGGCCGGGTTTTGCACATGAGCGGCCCGCTGCGCCATCAACTGACCCTGACGATTGCACCGGATCGCTCCCCCCTGCTGCGCGATTGCCTGATGCCCCACAGCGCCCTGACGGTGGAAGGCCAGCCCGCCGATTGGCAGGGACACACCCTGGACCTGGATTTCCTGGCGATGAGCGACACGGTCCTGCATGTGCGCGGCTGGGTCCAGCCCTTGGGCGATGACTGGAGCCTCTCGCTGCTGGACATCGGCGATTTGCTTCACGAACGCCAGCAGTCACGCAGTCGCGAGCAATGCCAGGTGTTGGCCGGGCACATCAGCGAGCAATTGCGCGTGTGCAGCCTACCGCGCCTGGGGGACGTTCTGCGGGACCAACTGCAAGCGGTAGCGCAACGCTGGCAGATTCCCTGCGTGGCCATCGCCCTGCCCGACGACCAGCAGGAAGGCTGGCAGGAAGGCTGGCAGGTTCATCGCCAGTTCAGCACCTTTCCCGCCCCGACCCTGTGGCACGACGGGCAGCGACTGGGCAACGGCCTGAGCAGCCTGGACGCCACCACGGTGCTGCACCTGAGCGTGAATCAGGGCATGCGCGAACACGCGCTCGTGCACCCTCTGTTTGGCAATACCGATGGCCTGGCGGTGCCCTATCGCGATACCCACGGCGTCGCGGCCTGGTTGCTCTGTGGCTTTTATCCCGCGCCGCCGCTCGCACCGGACCTGAGCGACCGGGACTGGCAGCACCTGAGCGCGGCAATCGCCGCACCGTTGCTCAACCGCTTGCGCGAACAGTTACACGATCAACAACTGGAACGTCTTGAAGCCTTGCAGGTTCTGCTCGGCACCGGTTGGTGGGAAGTGTTCGGCGCTCGCGTCCAGGTGCAACTGGCCCCGTGCCTGGCCCTGGCCCTGCAACTGCCCACCCGCCCGTTGCCGCTGGGCAACTGGCTCGCGCGCATCCATCCGGCCGACCGCGAAGAGCTCGGCAGTCGCTTGCAGGCGCTGGATGAACAAGGCAAGGCGTTGCTGGTTTGCGTGCGCCTGCATCAGAGCGATTCGGCGCAGAACCCGGTCTGGTATCGCCTGCAAGGCCAGGCCTTGGGGGTGGGTGAACACCGTCGCCTGGTGGGCTTCATGCTCGACATCAGCGACATCAAGAACCAGCAACAACAAGCCGCCGCGGCCCATGCGCGGCTGGACAACCTGATCGCCAGTTCGCCGGCGGTGATCTACGTTCAGCGCTATGTCGAAGGCGCGTTGCAACCGACCTTTTTCAGCGACAGCCTGCAGCCGCTGCTCGGCTGGAGCCTTGCCGATTGCGCTGACGGCGCGTTGATCGAACGCGTCCACCCCGAAGACCGGGACCACTATTTCGAACGAACCCGGCAACTGCTGCGCGAGGGCGCAACGCGCGCCCGCTATCGGGTGCGCGACAGCCGTGGCGATTACCACTGGCTGCTCGACGAAGCCAAACTGCTGCGCGACGACCTCGGCTTGCCGGTAGAAGCCGTCGGCCTGTGGCTGGACGTCACCGAAGCGACCCTGGCCGCCGAGCAGGTCAAACAGAGTGAAGAACGCTACCGGATCCTGGTGGAAGACTCGCCAGCGATGATCTGCCGCTATCGTCCGGACCTGACCCTGACCTTTGGCAACCGGCCACTGGCGACGTATCTGGAATGCCTGCCCGAACAATTGCCGGGGGTGAGCCTGGGCAGTTGGCTGTCGGACGAGCAGCGTGAAGCCTTTGTCCTGCGCCTCGCCCAATTGACGCCGGAACACCCCGTGAGCACTGCGGAAATCAACCTGCAATTGCCCGGACGCGAACACGCCTGGTGGGTGTGGTCCGATCGCGGCGTGTTCGATGAGCACGGCCAATTGCTGGAAATACAGGCCGTGGGCCGCGACAACACGCAAGTCCGGCGCTCCCAGCAGCAGCTCACGCAAAGCGCAAAAATGGCCACCCTCGGCGAAATGGCCACCGGCCTGGCCCACGAAATCAATCAACCGCTGAACGTGATGCGCATGGCCATCGTCAATGTGCTCAAGCGCTTGAGCAACGGCGACGTGCAGATCGACTACCTGCAAGACAAACTCAACCGCATCGACGCGCAGGTCCAGCGGGCTGCGCGGGTGGTGGACCACATGCGGGTGTTCGGCCGCCGCTCGGAGATCGAGCAAAAGCTCTTCAACCCGGTGCAAGCGGTGGAAGGCACGTTGTCGTTGCTGGCCGAAGGCATGCGCGGCAAAGGGGTCGAGTTGCGGATCGGTGATATCGGCTTCGAGGTCAATGTGCGCGGGCATGTCGATCAGCTTGAGCAGGTGTTGATCAACCTGATCGTCAACGCCCGCGACGCACTGCTGAGCAAGCGCGAAGCGCAACGGGACTTTGAGCCCTGGATCTCGGTCCACACCGACCGTGATCAACGCTCGGTACGGCTATGGGTCGAAGACAATGGCGGCGGCATCGACCCGCGTTTGCTGGAGCGGATTTTCGAGCCGTTCTTCACCACCAAACCGGTAGGCGTCGGCACGGGCCTGGGGTTGTCGGTGAGTTACGGCATCGTGGAAAACATGGGCGGCCGCCTGAGCGCCAGCAACGCCCTGGAAGGCGCACAGTTCTGCATCGAGCTGCCGATTGCCCTGGACGACTAAATCACCAGGTAGGCTTTGCCTTTCTGCCCGCACGTGAGGTTGAAGCCCACGTCCACTTTGTTGACGTCGATCCCCAGGTTGAACAGCAAGGCGTTGACCAGCGAATCGACCAGCGGCGCGAGTAAACCGCTGATGGCCGACGTCAAGAGCCCGACGACCTGATTCAGCGTCGTAACCAGCGTATTGAGCAACACCCCCAACAAGCTGCCGGTAAGGGTCGGCGCATGGGAAATCAGCGTGATGCCGCCCAAAGTCCCGTTCAGACTGTTCACCACCCCCGACACGGACACCGTGTGCAACGGCAGCGGCGGTACGTTGATCTCTTGCGGGTTGACGTAGGTGTAATTGGGCTCGAGGGTCCCGGCAATCGGGCTGTTGACCTGAACTTCCAACCCGCCACCAGCAAACGGGATACGCGGACCGCAACTGCCAAAATGGCAGGTTTTCGAACCGATATCGACCAGGGTCAAGGGTGAAAAATCGCCACCCGATGCCAACCAGGACGCTGCGTTGACCTGCCCGACACCGACGCGAGCAGCGCTCACCTCGGTGGTGGCGGTCAGGCTTTTACTGGTGGGGCTGACGCAGGTGTAGTCGGTGACATAGCTGCTGCCAATCCCTGCTTCCAGACCGACATTGAGGTTGATTCCGTTGGGCGTGATCTCCAGATCGGTCTGGGTACAGGTGCCCAGCAAACAGCCCGGTGCCAGCAAGGTGTTGATCGCCACAACGACCGTGCTCAACAACGTATTGACCAGTTGCAGCACCACGTTGATCAGGGACAGGTCAACGGTTGTCAGGATTCGGACCTGGGCGGTGCGCACGTAAATCCTGTTCGCTCCCAGCGGCGCAGCCTTGGCCAGTTCAGGGTCGCCTACCGCCGAGAACTGCGGTGGCTGAACCACTTTGATAAGGGTGCTCACGCCCGCCAGGCCCAACACATTCAGCGGCACCGTCGCGCTCACGCCACTGTTCATGCTCGCCAACTGGACAAACGCCTGAACCAGTTGGAACAACTGCACCGTGGCATCCAGGCCGGCCATCTGCGTGCCAGTTTGCAGTTGAAGCACATCCCCCAGTTTGATCGGCCTGGCATTGGCCGCGCCCAGTTGCAGGTCACCCAATGCCGTGACCACCGTGGCCGTGGCGCCGTTGAGGTTGGCGACGGTCACGGCGGCCTTCAGGAATTGGGTCACCGTGCCTTGCTGATTCAGCAACGCGGTGTAGTCGCCCGCCGTCACCCCCAACTGGATAGCCAACTGGTCCATGTACTTGAGCAAATTGACGTCGGTCTTGACCAGCCCATCCCA
Source organism: Pseudomonas purpurea (assembly GCF_039908635.1). Classification (NCBI taxonomy): domain Bacteria; kingdom Pseudomonadati; phylum Pseudomonadota; class Gammaproteobacteria; order Pseudomonadales; family Pseudomonadaceae; genus Pseudomonas; species Pseudomonas purpurea. The sequence continues at coordinate 788,843 of NZ_CP150918.1, read as the reverse complement.
GCCCGCAGCCGTCAGGTTGACGTTGCCGCCAAGCAGGCCCGAAAACAGCGGATTCAGGATGTTTGAGCGGGCGGTGTCGACGCTCGCCAGCGTGCTGCGAATGCTCAATTGCGCCAGTGTTGCCTTGGGCTCGGCGGCAACGGCGGTGGCCGTCAATTGGGTGTTGAGGTTCAGTGGCCCACCGGAAAACAGCGCGGCAACTCCGGCCGCAATGCTGGTGGACACCGTATGAGTGCCGATCACCCGAATCGCCGTCGACTTGCTGGCATCGACGATGAATGCCCGAATGCCGCCGACACCGGTTTGCAAGGTGCCGCAGGTGGTGGCAAGCGTCCGGTTGGGGTCGACGATAAAACCGTTGCGGGTCGCACTCTGCGTGACGTACGTGGCGGCGCTCAGGCCTGGCAGGCAATTGCCGTCGCGGCTGATCGCTTCCAGTGCCGCCGTGTCGACCACCCGCTGCAACGAGCGCCGCTCCAGGTACAGCCGACCGGTGTCGACCACCACCAGCACGAACAGCAGCGCCACCCCCATGGTCAATGCCGCGATCAGGCCAATGGCGCCACGTTGCCCGTTCGGGCCGCGAAAATGAGCGGGCATGGCGCACTCCTTTGTCGGCACAAGGCCGAGCGCTACCTCCATCGATGCTCAGCAGTGTAGTCAACACCCGTCGAGTACGCCGGAGATGGAAATTGGCATCCCTGAAACGAAGATCGCCTCCGTAGTGGAGGCGATCTTCGTGAGGTTACCGAGGCGGGTAGTTGGCCAGTATCCGCCCTACCGTTTCGCGGATTGCGGCGCTGCGATCCGACGGTTTCGGCGTACTGCTGAGCATTTGCTCGTCGCTGCCGCGCCACACCAGTTTGCCGTCCTTGCCATCGAGCAGGTCGATCTGCAGGGTCGCCACTTTATAGGTGACGTTGCGGGTTTCGTTGTACATCGGCCCGCCCCAGTAACCGTTCCATGGCTGGCCCCAGCCACCGCCGTAATTGGTGGTCACTTGCTGCTGACGGTCTTCGACGATCAGGTAAGCCTGCACATTGACGTCAGCCCGGGCACCGGCCGCCGCCGGGCGCAGACCACGTTGATCCAACTGATCGGCAACGGCCTGGCGGATGCGTTGTTCGGTAAGGTCGCTCTTGATGCGAGGATCGTCCGGGCGGTACTGCAACGCGGGCGCTTTCCAGCTCCAGCTGCGATAGGCCGAGAAGTCGCGACTGGCGTCGAAGTCGTGATTGACCTGGTTGCTTTGGCAGGCGCTGAGCAGCACGGCGCAAGCCAGTAAAGCGAAACGGCGGACCATGATTTTTCTCCGGTTGAAGACATCTGCCCCAGGGGTGTTGCTAACTAGGAGGATACGCCGACATGGCCTTTTCCACAGCTTCACGCAAGGCATCGGCGCGCTCGATCTGCGAACCCTGGCTGCTGGTCTCGGCGCTGGCGCTCCAGACCGGTTGACCGCTGGCGCCGTCGAACAGGTTGATCCGGACCACCACCACGTCAACCTCATAGGTGCGCACAATCGGCACGCTGCCGTACATGCCGTAACCGTTGCCATAGCGGTTGTAGCCGCCGTACCCGCCGTAACCGTAATCGTCCTGGACCTGACGCAGGCGTTTTTCCAGACGCAGGTCGGCGCTGACCCAAAGGTCTGCCGGGCGGTTGTCATAGCGTGGTCGCAAGCCCTGTTGATCGAGGGCGCTACCGACCGCTTCGGCAATCTGCGAGGAGTCTGCCCAGGCCGAACCCGCCGGCAAGCGCCCATTGAGCCAGGCCCAATTGCGATAGCGCCCATAATCGCGTGGCGGTGCCGGGTAGGCGCTGCGATCGAACGTATTGGCCGCTTGCGCCGGGGCCGGCGGCAAGGGGTTGGACGTGGCGACATACGGATTGCTGCCCTCACAGGCAGCCAGCCCCAGGCACAGCACGATCAATCCAAATCGAGGGTTCATGCGGCCTCCACGACTGCCGGTTTAAACCGGACGGCAGATCCAGTGCAAATAACGCCCAAGTCCGGCAAAGCTTGGATGACGACGATGGGCCAGTTCCATTTCCAGCAAGTCCAGCAACTCGGCGCGGGCCTGGAACTCCACCGGCATATAGTCGTGGAACACCCTCACGCCGCTCTGGGTTTCGACCTGCCACAGGCCTTCCAGTTTTGCCGCCAACTCGCGTGGGTCCAACGGCATTTGCGGGGTCAGGCTCTGCTTCTCCCCAGCCATGTCGTTCTTGCGCATCTTGCGGAAATGACCCTTGAGCAAGTTGCGATAAATCAGTGCATCGCGGTTATAGAACGCCAGCGACAGCCAGCCTTCTTTCGTTGTCAGTTGGTGCAGCACCGGCAGAATCGCGTGAGGTTCGGCCAGCCATTCCAGCACCGCATGGCACAACACCAGGTCGTAAGGTTCGGTGAGCTGACCGAGCAAGTCCTGCCACGGAGCCTGGATGAAGGTCGCCGTTTGCCCGGCGTCGGCAAAGCGCTGGCGAGCACCTTCCAGCATGGGTTCGGCCGGTTCGGCCAAGGTCACGTGATGGCCACGTTCAGCCAGCCACAACGACATGTGGCCAAGGCCGGCGCCGATGTCCAGCACCCGCAGCGGGCGGTCCGGCAGGGTTTCAGCCAGGTCGGCCTGAAGCACCGCAAGGCGAATCGCACCCTTGGCGCCACCGTAGATTTTTTCGGCGAAACGGGTCGCCAACTGATCGAAATGACGGTCGCTCATCAGCTGAACCGCCGTTCGCTGTCTGCGAGTTTGCTGCGCACCACCTGTTCCATGTCCAACCCCAACTCGCTGCACAGCAGCAGTAGGTAGAGCACGATGTCGCCGACTTCCTGCCCGGCGTGGGCCAGTTTTTCCGCCGGTAGCTGACGCGACTGGTCTTCGCTGAGCCATTGGAAGATTTCCACCAGCTCGGCCATTTCCACGCTGGCGGCCATGGCCAGGTTTTTCGGGCTGTGAAATTGCCGCCAATCATTGCGGTCGCGGATGCAGTGTAGGCGTTCGGTCAGTTCAACAAGGTTCATCGGGCTCTCCTGAAGGCCTATAGCTTCGGGGGCTTGGGCGTTGAAGGCAAGAGGCAGCTGCCGCATCCCGATGTACCGACAACGTGGCAAACCACTATGATTGCAGGGAACTCCCCGACACCGGTCGTGCCCAAGGCTTGCGCCGGCACCCCGCCCTCTTTTTAATCAGGACGCACACATGCAGGTAGAAAGCTTTTTCGAATGGCTCGGCCAGGCGCTGGGCTCGGTCATCCGGTTCATCGTCGACGGCCTCAGTGGCCTGTTCAACATGCTGACCCACGCGGGCGGCAACTTTATCGACGGGCTTTCGCGAGCGCTGGGCATGGACGCCTCACTCGTCAGCATCCTCACGCTGATCATCGGCTTGATGCTGCTGTACTCGGCGATCCGCGCCTTTATGCGCGCCTCGATCGTCATGGGAATCATCTGGCTGGTCCTCGGGTTGTGGCTGCTGAGCTGGATCATTCACTGATCAAACCCCGCAACTGTACCGCTGCCAAACGTCAGCCTGCCGCTACAATGCCGGCTCAATAAGGAGCCCGCATGCCCACCCTGATCACCGACTGGCGCGATCGCCCGACCCATCGCCGTGTCTGGGCGCTCGCCGCGCCAATGATTCTGTCGAACATTTCCGTGCCGCTGGTGGCGCTGGTCGACAGCACGGTGATCGGCCACCTGCCCCACGCCCACCAACTCGGCGCCGTCGCGGTGGGCGCCAGCCTGTACACTTTTCTGGCCTGGGCCATGGGTTTCCTGCGCATGGGCTCCACCGGTTTTGCCGCCCAGGCCGCCGGGCGCGGGGATGGTGCGGCGTTGCGCCAGATTCTGTTGCAAGGCTTGCTGCTGGCCATGGGGCTGTCGCTGGTGCTGGGGGTGCTGGGCGTTCCGCTGAGCGGGGTCGCGCTGCACTTCATGCAACCGTCGGCGGAACTCGATCAACTGACCCGCGAGTTTTTCCACACCCGTCTGTTTGGCTTGCCGGCAGCCCTGGCCAGTTATGCCTTGGTCGGCTGGTTCCTGGGCACGCAGAATGCCCGCGCGCCGCTGGCGATTCTGCTGACCACCAACCTGGTGAACATTGCGCTGAACCTGTGGTTTGTCCTCGGGTTGGAGTGGGGCGTGGTCGGTGCGGCGCGGGCCTCGGTGATCGCCGAATGGACCGGCGCCCTGGTCGGCCTGGCCATGACCGGCAAGGCGTTGCGCGCCTATCCGGGTCACATCGCCTGGGCCGCACTGGCGGTGTGGCAGAGCTGGCGACCGCTGTTGGCAGTCAACCGTGACATCTTCATTCGCAGCCTGGCGTTGCAATCGGTGTTTTTCCTGATCACCGTGCAGGGCGCCCGGCTGGGCGACGCCACCGTTGCCGCCAACGCATTACTGCTCAACGGCCTGCTGCTGACTGCTCACGCCCTCGATGGTCTGGCCCATGCCGTGGAAGCGTTATGCGGCCACGCCATCGGCGCCCGTGACCGGCAGGCCTTGCGCCGTTCGCTGGTGGTTGCCTGCGGCTGGTCGTTGATCGCCAGCCTGGGGTTTGCGTTGCTGTTTCTCTTCGCCGGTCATCTGTTCATCGAGATGCAGACCAACATCCAGAGCGTGCGCGACACCGCGTTCATCTACCTGCCCTACCTTGCCGCCTTGCCGCTGATTGCCGTGTGGAGCTACCTGCTCGACGGCCTGTTCATCGGCGCCACCCGTGCCCGGGAAATGCGCAACGGCATGCTGCTGACGGTGTTGTTGCTGCTGCCGTTCGGCTGGGCGCTGCAAGGTTATGGCAACCATGGCCTGTGGCTGACCTTTCTGCTGTTCATGCTGCTGCGCAGCCTGACTCTCGCCGCCTTCGCCTGGCACCTGCGCAGGCAGGATGCGTGGTTCAGCGGTCATGTTCACTGAACCGCCCTCCCGGCTTCACGCCGCTCAGGAAGAATCGCTCTGCCAACGGTTGCGCAAATAATCCAGCCGCTCCTGCTGGGTGTATCCGGGCCAATCAAGCGGCACCGTCGCCGACGGGTGCTGCAAGCGTAACCGTAACCAGCCATCGAGCACGGGGCTGTCACTCAGCCCCCATTCAAGCCCTTCCTGCAAGTGACGCCAGATAAGGTCATAGTCGCGACCGGTCGAGCGACACCAGTGCCAGGCATGTCGTTCCAACAGGCAAGTCTGCAACCGGGCTTGCTGACCGGCACTCAGGCTGTCTTCGATTGCCAGGCCACTGACCGCCAACCGTGGATTGACCAAATGCTGCCACCCCAAACTGCCGGTAGCCTGATCGGCCCAAGTGCCCCCGTACCAGTGAAGTTGATTGATCGGCCCCAACCAGCGGCTCAACTCACCGGCATCGTCCACGTCAAAAAAGTAGCTGGCGGTCTGCGGGTTGTAGTAACTCAGCAAGCCTTTGTAATGCAGGCTGAAGGTGACCGTCAGCATCCGCTGCAAATGCTCCAGCAGTTGCGACATGGGCGCCGGGCTGGCCAACAGCAAACCTGGCCAGGCCAGGGGCTCACGCCGACACTCAGCCCCCAGCATCGAGCGCGGGCTCAACTCGACCAACAGCGGGCCACTGGCGCGAACAGCGTGCAGGTCCGTGCCCTCGAACACCGAAAAGCGTGGCACATCGGCAAACTGTTGCTGCAAGTTCAGCGCCGATTGCGGCGATCCCGGAACATCAAGCAACAGCCACTGCGGCGTGGCCTCTGGGGTCAGGACAGCGCTCATCGCGCGGCACTTCGGCTGGACCGCGCCAACAAACGGCAGGTGCAGACCGAAGCACTGCAGTGTTCGAAACTGCCGCCCTCTGGCAATAGGCACAGCAGCACCAACGGATGACTGGCCTGAACCAACCCGCGCAATCCTTCGTGATCGGCACCCGTGTCGACACCGCAGTCCGGGCTGGTCGTTGCTGAACTGGCAGTCACCGGCTCCTGAGCGACAAGGCTGATGTGAGCGCTGGACAATTCGAGTCCGTTGCCGCTGAACCTGATCGCGCTGTCACCGACCGTAAACAGCAACTCGCTGTCGGCCTCGAAGGTCAGCGCCAGGCCACTCGACAATTGCAGCCTGGGCCGGTCATCCGTCAACAATGCCTGGCTGATCGACGCCTGCAACAACGGCGCGGCAGGCGCCGCTACGTCCTGAAAGACGCGGTGTATAAAGGGCCGGTCCGGATCATCCTCGGCGTAGCCAACCAGCACCGCATCGCCCCTGTTCAGTTCGGCCCCTGAACCGACCGGGGCAGCCAACCAGCAATGACTGGGTTTGGCGCCCTCGCCCTGGTACACCCAATCAAACTGCACGGCCACTCGCCCCGGTTCATCACCTTCGGCATCGACTCGCCATGCCCGCTGCACGCCGCTCATCCGGGGCTTCACCGGCGACCCGTTCACGACAAACGGCACGGCCAAGGGGATGGCCTGAAAGCGGTTGCGATACTCAAGCGCTTGCGGCTGGCCACCTTGATGATCGACCCGGGTCAGTAACCACAGGCGGTTGAAGTGCGCCAGGGGATGGCCCGCCAGCGGCAGCACCAGGCCACTGCGCAGGCCCGGCAAGTCACTCTCGCCCTGCGCCTGTGGCCCGACCCCAGCGGTCTTCGCCAGCACCTTCAACTGCCTGATCGCCCCGTGTTTGTCTTCACCGCGAAAGACCGTGCAGGCACCCCGGCGAAAACTCTGCCGGCGGTCTGCGAACACCACACGGTGCCCGGTCTTGCGGTGCCGGAAGTGAAAGTGGATTTTTTCCTCGGCACACAAGCGCTGAAGAAATTGCAGGTCCGATTCGCGGTACTGGCTGCACACCTCACGAACCGGGTAATCACCCTGCAACTCGAAGCGGCACTCGTCTTGACGGATACCGTGCTCATCCAGCACCTGCCTGAGAATTTCAGGTACGGGTAGCCCGGTAAAAATCCGTTGGCTGAAGCGCAGCGCCAGGCAGGCGAGCCTGGGCCCAAGGCGCACCCGGCAACGGCTGGGCGACACACCCTGTTCGCGTTGAACAACTTCATGAATCTGCCCATGAACACCGCCGCGCCCACTGGAAAACTGCAAGTAGGCCGAGCGATACAGCAGGCCTGCCAGATCCAGGTCCGGGTCATTGACCAACAGTTCCAGATCGAAGGCAAACGGCTCGCTGATCGACTCGTGGCCGGTAAACGCTAAAACATCAAGGGGATGGGGCTGGCCCGCTATGTCCAGACGAAATGACGGCTCGCTGGCTGGATCGAACATCGGCGTTTCTCTACAGGAGGGGCGGCCGGGGATTCTCGCTGAGAGACATGGCCGAGTAGAGTGCAGAAGTACAACTTAGGAAATGACCTACGCGAAATAAAGACCGCCTCTGTTTGATAGAAACAGAGCGCAAAAAATCATCGAGTAAAAGAAGAAAAACCGTACCGGGCCCTCAGAAATTTCCGCGCCTAGCGGAACATTTTCTGACAACCCGGTCACAGCAGCCCGTTACCTCAAGAAGACAGGTAAGACGAGCGGGTCAGCCCCAGACGCAGGGCGTCGAGGTACTGGGTACGCTCGGCCGGGCTGATTCTGGCGCTGGCGACCTTGTCGCGGTAATGCGTCATCAGTTCTTCCGGCGACAAGTGCACGTAACGCAGCATGTCTTCGATGGTGTCGTGGGTTTCGATACCCGCGTGATAAACGCTGCCATCGGCATTCTGGTAGATGTTCACCGAGTCGGTGTCACCGAACAGGTTGTGCATGTCACCCAGGATTTCCTGATAGGCGCCCACCAGGAAAATCCCCAGCAGGTAGTCTTCGCCATCGTTCAAGCCGTGGACCGGCAGGCTGGTTTCGATGCTCTGCTCATCGACGTACTGCTTGATCTTGCCGTCGGAGTCGCAGGTCAGGTCTTGCAGCACTGCACGGCGCAGTGGTTCTTCGTCGAGACGGTGCAGCGGCAGGATCGGCAGCACCTGGCCGATGGCCCAGGTGTCCGGCAGGCTCTGGAACACCGAGAAGTTGCAGATGTACTTGTCGGCCAGCTTGTCGTTGAGTTCGTCGAGCACCTGACGGTGGGAACGCTGACGGGCTTTCAACGAGTTGTGCAGGCGACGGCACACCGCGAAATAGCACTGCTCGGCCAGGGCTTTTTCAGCCAGGGTCAGCTTGCCATCCGCGTACTGGCTGGCCACATCGCTCATGTAGTGCGTGGCGCGCCAGTAGGTTTCGGTGACCATTTCAATGTCGGTCGGGCCCAGCAGGTCAACCAGCCATTGCACGGTTTCGGGCAGGTTTTCCTTGTTCTCGATCACCGGCACGTCGTCGTTGTGTTTCTCGACATCGGTCACCTGCACCACCAGCATCGCGTGGTGAGCGGTCAGCGAGCGGCCGCTTTCAGAGAAGATGTTCGGATGCGGCAGGCTCTGCGCGTCGCAGAATTCCTTGAGCATGCCGACCACGACACCGGCGTAATCGTCCATGTCGTAGTTGATCGAACTGGCGTTACGCGAGTGCGTACCGTCGTAGTCGACGCCCAGGCCACCGCCAACGTCGATGTGATCCACCGGCAGGCCCAGGTTGCGCAGTTCGCCGTAGTAACGAATCGCTTCCTTGAAGCCGTGCTGGTAATCCGCCAGGTTGGCGATCTGCGAACCCATGTGAAAGTGCAGCAGGCGAATGCCCTGATCCAGGCCAGCAGCGCGGAAGCGCTCGACCACCGACAGCAATTGGGCAGCAGACAGACCGAACTTGGATTTCTCACCGCCGGTGTCGGCCCCACTTGCTCGACGCCAGGGACGACAGGCGAACCCGCAGGCCAACCTGAGGCTTGACCTTCAGCGAGGCCGCTTCTTCGATCACCAGGCTGACTTCGGATTCTTTCTCGATCACGATGAACACGTTGTGACCCAGTTTCTGGCCCATCAGCGCCAGACGGATGAACTCACGGTCCTTGTAACCGTTGCACACGATGGTGCCGCCCTTCGGCGCCAGGGCCAACACGGCCAGCAGCTCAGGCTTGGAGCCGGCTTCCAGGCCAATGGAAACGTCCTGGGTGGCGATGATGTTCTCGATCACCGCTTCCTGCTGGTTAACCTTGATCGGGTACAGCGCGGTGTACTTGCTCTGGTATTCCAGGCGCTCGATGTTCGCGTCGAACGCACCGGTCAACTGGCGGACGCGGTCCTGCAGGATGTCCGGGAAGCGCACCAGCAAAGGCAAGGACAGGCCACTTTTACGCAACTGCGCGACTTGATCGAACAGATCGATAGGCGAACTGCTCGGGCCGTTCGGACGAACTTCGACGCGACCGGCGTCACTGATCGCGAAATACCCGGCCCCCCAATGGCGAATCCCGTAAACGCTGCGGCTGTCCGCAACTGTCCATTGGCTGCCATCGTCTTTGCGTGTGCGTCGTACGGACATCGAAGTCCCCTATAAATGAAGTCAAAGAGCGCCACCCCGTCAGAGGCTGGCGCAGTCTAAAGAATGAAAATGACGATTAGCCTGCAACGGGGAGATAGACCTCGGTTGCAGCCTTGAGTTTAGAAACCGGTCAGAACAGGCTCTGTGAAAACCATGGTGACGACGTAAAACCCGAGTCATTCAGGACTGCATCAAGTCGCCGGTGGTTTTCACAGAGGCTGCTAGCCGCCGGATTTCTTCGCTTTGAAACCGTGTTTGATCAGCTCGCCCAAGAGTAGCTCGACATGATCGCCCTGGATTTCGATGACCCCGTCCTTCAACGCGCCACCTGTGCCACAGCGTTTCTTCAACGTCGTGGCCAGGTCCTTGAGCGCCTCGATGGCCAGCGGCACGCCGCTGATGGTGGTCACCGTCTTGCCGCCACGGCCCTTGCTTTCGCGGCGCACGCGCGCGATGCCGTCGCCGGCAGGGATAACGGTTTGTTTGCAGATGCAGGCATCCACCGGCTGGCGACAGTCCGGACAATGGCGACCTGCGTCGGTGGAAAATACCAGGCCGCCCAGGGCGGCGAAGGATGCGGCTTTTTTGGCCACCGGCAATCCTCTTCGGAGGACAAAGACTGGTCGCTGCACTTTGGCAAGTGCTATCGACCGCGAAGCCCCACTCAGGCAGGGGCAGCGCAACTGAGCCACGCAATGGCGGCCCAGCTTTAAAAGGTCGCGCAGTGTAACGGCAAAAAGCGCACTTGCTAAGAGCCAATCGGCGCCAATTTATAGATCTTTTACGACACCCGCCTCACGCGCCCGCAGATAGCGTTTCAAGGCAGCCAGAGAGTCCGGGCAATAAGGCTTTTGCGTGATTTCCTGCATCACCTGCTCGATGGGAATAAAGCGCGCTTCAAGCACTTCTTCCGGTTGCAGCACCAGCGGCCCGTCCCAGACGGCCGAGAACGCCGAGCACCAGAGGCGATTACCGGTGTCTTCGAAGAAAAAATGGTCATGGGCGGTCAATTCCACGCCACCCACGCCCAGCTCTTCTTCCAACTCACGGGCCGCCGATTCGGCGTAGGTCTCGGTGGCCAGCACCATGCCACCCGCCGCCACGTCCCAGAAACCCGGGTAAATGGCTTTGCTCAGGGTCCGACGGTGCACACACAGCTCACCGGCCGAATTGAACAACATGATGTAGGTGCCACGGCCGATCAACCCGCGCTCACGCAGTTCGGCGCGCACCAGGGCGCCGAGCAGGTTGTCCTGCTCGTCGACCCAGGCGATCTGTTCGGCATCGGAGGCCGCGCGATGCGCAGCCTCGTTGGGGTTGGCAACCATGACTCAGCCCTGATTGAGCAGTTGACGCAAGTCGATCACCGCCGCGTTGGCCCGCGAGATGTAGTTGGCCATGACCAGCGAGTGGTTGGCCAACACGCCGAAGCCGCTGCCGTTGAGGATCATCGGGCTCCAGACCGGTTCTTGCGACGCTTCCAGCTCACGAATGATCTGACGCACGCTGACCGTGGCGTTCTTCTTGGCCAGTACATCGGCAAAGTCGACTTCGATGGCGCGCAGCAAATGCGAGAGTGCCCAGGCCTGACCACGTGCTTCATAGAAGACGTTGTCGATCTGCATCCAAGGGGTTTCCACCACCTCTTCATCCACCTGCGGCACCTGGCCCGGCATCATGACTTCGGTTTTCAGCGCGGTGTTGAGCTTGACCCGGCCCACACTGGCCGACAGCCGTTGCGACAGCGAGCCCAGACGGGTGCCCACATCGCCCAGCCAGTTGTTCAGGTTGTCGGCGCGGGCGTAGAACAGTGCGCTTTTCTGGTTAGGATCGGACAACCGCGCCTGATAACGGCTCAGGGAGTTGATGCCTTCCTGATACTCGGACTCGCTGGACGGCAGCACCCAGCTCTTGTTGTCGAAGTTGAAACGCGGCTCGGCCTTGGCCAGGTCCGCGTCTTCCGCCGACTGCGACTGGGAGCGGGCAAAGTCTTTGCGCAGTGCACGGCTCAAGTCGCGAACCTGCACCAGCACGCCGTACTCCCAGCTCGGCATGTTGTCCATCCACAGGCCCGGCGGGAAGCGGTCGTTGGAAATGTAACCGCCCGGCTTGGTCAGCAATGTACCGGCGACGGTCTTGAGGGTTTCCACGGTGGTGTAGCCCACCACCATCTGCTTGCCTTCTTTCTCGGCCGCCAGTTGGGCATTCTGCTGAACCGGGAACAGGGCCGGTTCCTCGCTCCAGTACCAGCCCAGAGCGCCGGTCACCAGCAAGTAAAGACCGAGCAACGTGGCCAGCGCACGGCTGAACAGCACGCCACGAAAATAGCTGCGAGTTGCCGACTTAGGTTCAGCGGCACGTTCAGGCGCGCTGCCTGTGCGGTTCTTCCAGTCCAGCATGGCTCTATCCTTTTAACACTTGAGTTCATCGGTTCGACCATCACCCTACTCCATCGTGCCAGCGCTTGAACGGATTAAATCATCCGGCAAACACAACACTGCCCAATGGCCATGGATCGAGTCGCCACTATAAATGAAGCACAGTTCAGAACCTAAGCGACCCGCGGGTCAGGAACTGAATCACCTCGCGTTGCAGATTATTGACGTACGACACTCATGCAACCGAAAAGAGGTGCTAGCATAGAGCCACCAGTCGATCTCAGCATGCACCCTAACTAGTAGTCAGGATATGACCGAGCCAGAAGACCCCAGCCGTGAGCGCCTCAAGCACCACTTTGCCCAGCGGGTAATTCATCAGGCACGTCAGATTCTTGAGATATGGCAGCGCCTGCAACGCAGCGAATGGTCGGGCACCGACCTGTCGGAGCTCAGTGAGGCCAACCTGCGCCTGCTGCGCTTCGCCGAACGCTTCGAACAACCCGAGCATACCCAACTGGCCCGCAGCATCAGCCATTCGCTGGAAGCCGTGGACGCCAATCGCGGACGCTTGAGCAGCGGCTTGATCACTGACCTCAACCGCCTGATGCAACGCCTGTCGCGCACCGGCCTGCGGCATGGCGATCAGCTCGAACAAACCTTTCTGCCGCCGCTGCGCAAGCCAATCTACGTGATGCTGCAAGATCACGATCGCGCCGAGCGGCTGGCCAAGCAACTCGAATTTTTCGGCCTCAGCGCCCAGGCACTGGACAGCGTGGCGGCGTTCCGCTCCTCGATGGTCGAGCGGTTACCGGCCGCGATTGTCATGGACGTTGATTTCAGTGGCGCCGGTATCGGCCTGAAACTGGCCGCCGAAGCCCAGGAGGGCCTGGAGCAACGCTTGCCCCTGCTGTTTTTCAGCCTGCTGGAAACCGACACCCCAACCCGCCTCGCCGCCGTGCGCGCCGGGGGCCAGGAGTTTTTGACCGGAACCCTCGAAGCCTCGAGCCTGCTGGAAAAAATCGAAGTCCTGACCTGCGTCGCCCAGTACGAACCTTATAAAGTGTTGATCATCGACGACTCCCGCGCCCAGGCCCTGCACACCGAGCGCCTGCTCAACAGCGCCGGCATCGTCACCCGTACACTGATCGAGCCGATCCAGGCGATGGCCGAACTGGCGGACTTCCAGCCCGACCTGATCATCCTCGACATGTACATGCCGGCCTGTACCGGCACGGAACTGGCCAAGGTGATTCGCCACAACGACCGTTACGTCAGCGTGCCGATCATTTACCTGTCGGCCGAAGACGACCTGGACAAGCAACTCGACGCCATGAGCGAGGGCGGCGACGACTTCCTGACCAAGCCGATCAAGCCGCGCCACCTGATCACCACCGTGCGCAATCGCGCCGCCCGTGCGCGCAACCTCAAGGCGCGGATGGTCCGCGACAGCCTGACCGGGCTGTACAACCACACCCACATTCTGCAATTGCTCGAAGACTGCAGCTTCCGCGCTCGCCGCGAGAACAAGCCGCTGAGCTTTGCGATGCTCGACATCGACCACTTCAAACGGGTCAACGATAGCCACGGCCACCCCATGGGTGACCGGGTGATCAAGAGCCTGGCGTTGTTCCTCAAGCAACGCTTGCGCAAGACCGACTTCATCGGCCGTTACGGCGGCGAAGAGTTCGCCATCGTCATGCCCGACACCGATATCGAATCGGCCTGCAAAGTGCTGGATGAAATCCGCCAGCGCTTTGCCGAAATTCATTATCCGGCACAGCCTCACGACCTCTGGTGCACCTTCAGTGCCGGCGTCGTGGAGCTGACCGAAGGCTGCGACAGCCTGATGATGGCCAGCCAGGCCGACGAGGCGCTGTACCGCGCCAAGGACGCCGGACGCAACCGCGTACAGGCCGCGCGGCAATCAAGTCAAAGTGCCACTTTTTCATCAGAAAGCACCGATTCGGTCATAACGCTGTAACAGAAACGCAATAACTTCAGGCGCTTACCATTTTTGTCGTTGGTAGAACCGCGATGCGCCTGAAGCTGCTGACCAATCTCAACACCCTCCTGCTGGTCGCCGTGTGCGTGGCCCTCGGCGCCACGCTGTGGTGGTCGCAAACCGCCCTGGAGCGTCCCTACCTGCTGATGGAGCGCTACCTGGGCTTGTCGCAGCAATTCCAGAATCAGGTCGCACGCAACATCGAGGACTACCTCGCCAGCGGCGATGCCCTGCGCCTGAGCAGCGCCAGCCAAACCATCGACACCTTGAACAGCGAACTCGCGGCCCTGCCGGAGGACCTCGCCCAAAGCGTGCGCCCCAGCCTTGCCAGCCTTGATGAGTTCAGCAAGACCGACCTGCTGGCCGCCGGCAAACTGGCGGGCGACCCACAAGCCTTGCTGCTGCAGGCCGAACGCGAACTGGGCGCCAGCCTGGAACAACTGAGCCAATACGCCACTGGTTCCGTCGCGTATTTGCCGCCGCTGCTGGCGGCGTCGCAACACCTGGGTAAACTCTCGCTGGCCCGGGACAAACTGGTCAGCAGTGGTCGCAGCGAACTGGCGGCCGATGTCGAGCGTGAAGTCGCCAACATCCGCGCCCAGGCCGAACTGATCGAAGCCCTGCCGTTGCTTGGCGTGGCGGCCAGCCGTGAGTCGAACACCGACGATTTCGCCGCACTGATGGGCCTGGAGAACACCGAAAAAGCCGCTGCCGAAGACGCCGGCGTCGGCCTCAAACGTGAACTCAACAGCCTGCTGACGCGTTACCCGTCCGAGCTGAGCCGCACCCGCGAGCAAATCCGTAAACGCGCCGACTTGAGTGCCGCCACCCACCTGAAAATCGCCAGCGTGCAGCAGGCTATCGCCGGTCTGGAGCCTGCGGTGCGCGCGCAACACAGGCAGATCCAGGGCGAAGTGCGGCTCATGCAAGGTGTGATGATCGGCCTGATCCTGCTGATTGCACTGCTCATCGACACCTTGCAGCGACGCTTGGCCCGGACGCTCACCAACCTGGCACCAGCCCTCTCGACCTGGGCCGAGGGAGACTTCAGCCGGGACATTCAATTGGGCGCAACCAACCGTGAACTGCATGATATTGAAGCCTCGCTCAATCGCTTGCGCGCCTACCTGGTGGACCTGGTGGGGACCATTCGCCTGAACGCCGAGCAGGTCGCCGGCAGCAGCCGGACCCTGGCAGAACTGAGCAATGACCTGCACAGCGGTGCCGAGCATCAGGCGGGTGACACGGCGCTGATTCGCGACTCCCTCGGCGAACTGGAAGCGACGATTCAACAAGTGGCCGGTGACGCCAGCCAGGCCGCCGATGCCAGCCGCCACGCCGGGCTCGCGGTAGAGCACGGGCAGAAAGTGATCGGTTTAAGCCTCACCGGCCTGCATGCGCTGGTCGAAGAAGTGCAAGGCAATGCACAGATGATCGAACACCTGGCCGAGGAGTCCGCGACCATCGGCGGGGTGCTGACGGTGATTCGCTCGATTGCCGATCAAACCAACCTGCTGGCACTGAACGCCGCCATCGAAGCCGCCCGAGCCGGTGAAATGGGTCGGGGCTTTGCGGTGGTGGCCGAAGAGGTTCGATCACTGGCGCAGCGCACCGCCGGCGCAACCGCCGAGATCCAGACGCTGATCGCCGGCCTGCAAACCGCTGCCCGGCAATCGGTGGAAGGCATGCGCGCCCAGGTCGACCATGCCGAAGCCACCGCCAATCAGGCCCAGGCGGCCGACGGCGCGCTGGACAAAATCGTCGGGGCCATCCAGACCATTGCCGACACCGCCGTGCGCATCGCCGATGTCACCGCCCAGCAGAGCGGCGCGGTCAGCGAGATTCGCGATCACAGCGAACGGATTCACCAATTGGGTGGGGATAACTTGCTGCGCATTGGCGAAGGACGCGAGCAAGGCGAAAACCTGCTGGTGCTGGGTGGGCGACTGCACACCGCCGTGCAGGCCTTCCGCGTCTGACAGATCGTTTTCGTCGGATCGCCGCCATCGCGAGCAGGCTCGCTCCCACATTCGACCGCATTCCCTTGAGCGAACTCGGTCATCGGTGGGAGCGAGCCTGCTCGCGAAAAGGCCAGAACAGTCAACACTGGAATACCGTTCTGCACTCACCTGACGCCGTCCGCTATCATGCGTGCACTTTCGATACGCGAGATTCTCATGCGCCGCCTGCTCTGCCTGATGCTGTTAATCCTCGCCCTGCCGGTGAATGCCGCCGGGCTGCTGGACAGCCGCCCAAGCTCGACCCTGGGCTCGATCAACAACAGCGCCGACTTCCTGCCCGTGCGCGAAGCCTTCCAGTTGAGCCTGGTGGAAAGCACCCCGCAATCGATCAAGTTGCGCTTCGTCGCCGCCGAGGGCTATTACCTTTACCGGCACCGTTTCCAGTTCCGCAGCGACCCCGCCGACATCGGCCTGGGTGCCGCGCAGTTGCCTGCGGGCGAGAAGAAGCACGACGAATTCTTCGGTGATGTCGAGGTCTATCACGGCATCCTCGATGTAGAACTGCCACGCACCGACCAACGCGAATTCACCCTCGCGGTCACCTATCAAGGCTGCGCCGACAAGGGCCTGTGCTATCCGCCCGAAACCGAGCGCCTGCGCATCGACGGCGTCACGGCGCCCCCCGCGGCGACACCCGTCACGGCCGCAACCGCAGCCACGCCGGCTGGCTGGAGCTGGCGCGAACTGGCGCTGTTCTTCCTCGCCGGCCCTGGGCCTGACCTTCACGCCTTGCGTGCTGCCCATGCTGCCGATTCTTTCCGGCGTGGTCCTGCGCGGGCAGGTCGGTGGCGTGCGCGGCTTTAATCTGTCGCTGGCTTACGTACTGCCGATGGCCGCGTGCTTCGCCTTGCTCGGTGCGCTGATGGGGATGTTCGGCGCCCAGCTGAATCTTCAGGCGCGCCTGCAATCGGCGTGGGTGCTGGTGCCGTTCGCGATGTTTTTTGCGGTGTTTGCCTTGGCGATGTTCGGGGTCTTCGAACTCAAGTTGCCGCACGCCGTCAGCAGCCGACTGGACCGGATCGCACACCGCACCGAGGGCGGCTCGTTATGGGGCGCGGCTGTGCTTGGGGTGGTGTCGAGCTTGCTGGTTTCCCCCTGTGTTTCAGCGCCGCTCGCCGGTGCGCTGCTGTACATCAGCGCCAGCGGCGATGCGCTGGGCGGCGGCCTGAAACTGTTCATGCTCGGCCTTGGGATGGGCGCTCCGCTGTTGCTGGTCGCAACCGGCGGCGCCGCCTGGTTGCCGAAAAGCGGCCCGTGGCTGATCTACGTGAAGAACGCCATCGGCGTGTTGCTCCTGGGCCTGGCGGTTGGCTTGCTTAGCCGAGTATTGCCGGGGCAAGTGACCTTGCTGCTGATCGGCTTGTTGGCGGCCGGGGTCGGCTTGTTTCTTGGCGCGCTGGAGTTCGTCTACAAACCGCCACGCAAACGCCTGGGCCAACTGTTCGGAATGCTCCTGGTGTTTTACGCGCTGGCCTGTTGGTACGGCGCCTTCAGCGGCCAGACCGATCCCCTCAACCCGATTGGTCAGCCCCAAGGCGTCAACACCGTCGGCAAACCTCAGGCGCAAAGCACTGGCGACTGGCAAACCATCACCACCCCGACCGAACTGGACCGTGTGCTGGCCGAAGCCAAATCCGCCAACACGGCACTGCTGCTCGACTGGTACGCCGACTGGTGCATCAGCTGCAAAGTGATCGAACGCGAAGTGCTTCATGAGGCCAACGTCGTCGAACGTCTCAAGGGCTATCGCCTGATCCGTTTCGACATCACCGCCAGTAATGCCGAACAACGCGCCCTGCTCGACCGCTACAAACTGTTCGGGCCACCGGCGTTGATGTTTTTCGGCAAGGACGGCGTCGAGCAGACCGATGTGCGGGTGATCGGCGAGATAAATGCGAAAGACTTCGCCGAACGTGTTGCGCAAGCGCGCAGTCAAAGCGAATGACCGGTTTTAATCAGTTGGTCACATAATTCGCGCAATCATCGGTCATCGTGCGGGCTATTGCAGAGAACTGGACAGTCACAAAGGCTTTGCGGCATAGTCGCCGGGTTCTGACAACTGCACACAGATAACAAGGAACAGCAGATGGCGACCCTACTGGTTCTGCACGGACCCAACCTGAACCTGCTCGGCACCCGCGAACCGGGCGTCTACGGGGCGGTAACCCTGGCCCAGATCAATCAGGACCTGGAACAGCGTGCCCGCGCGGCAGGCCACCATTTGCTGTACCTGCAGAGCAACGCCGAGTACGAATTGATCGACCGCATTCACGCCGCTCGCGGCGAAGGTGTCGACTTCATTTTGATCAATCCAGCAGCTTTTACACATACAAGTGTCGCATTACGTGACGCGCTGCTGGCGGTGAGCATCCCATTCATCGAAGTGCATTTATCTAACGTGCACAAACGCGAACCTTTCCGCCATCACTCTTACTTCTCCGATGTTGCGGTGGGAGTGATCTGCGGCCTTGGCGCCAGCGGTTATCGACTGGCCCTGGAGGCCGCCCTGGAACAGCTTGAACAACAAGCTATACGCCCCTGACCGACCCTTGGGAGTTGATGATTCATGGATATCCGTAAAGTTAAGAAACTGATCGAACTGCTGGAAGAGTCCGGCATCGACGAGCTCGAGATCAAGGAAGGCGAAGAGTCCGTACGTATCAGCCGCCACAGCAAGACTCCTGCTCAGCAGTACTACGCACCTGCACCAATGGCTGCTCCGGTTGCCGCGCCTGCCGCCGCCCCGGTTGCTGCCGCTGCACCTGCCGCGCCAGCCGCACCTGTGCTGAACGGCACCGTTGCCCGCTCGCCGATGGTTGGCACCTTCTATCGCAAATCTTCGCCTACCTCGCCGTCCTTCGTTGAAGTTGGCCAGAGCGTGAAGAAAGGCGACACCCTGTGCATCGTCGAAGCCATGAAGATGATGAACCACATCGAAGCTGAAACCAGCGGTGTGATCGAATCCATCCTCGTCGAAGACGGCCAGCCGGTTGAGTACGACCAACCGCTGTTCACCATCGTTTGAACCGCGGAGAGACTTTGATGACTGCGAAGTTGGAAAAAGTTCTGATCGCCAACCGCGGTGAGATTGCCCTGCGGATCCTGCGTGCCTGCAAAGAGATGGGCATCAAGACTGTCGCCGTTTACTCCAAGGCCGACAAAGAGCTGATGCACCTGGGCCTGGCAGACGAATCCGTCTGCATCGGTCCGGCATCGGCCGCGCATTCTTACCTGCACATTCCGGCGATCATCGCCGCAGCTGAAGTGACCGGCGCTACCGCCATTCACCCAGGCTACGGTTTCCTCGCGGAAAACGCCGACTTCGCCGAACAGGTCGAAAACTCCGGCTTTGCGTTCATCGGCCCGAAAGCCGACACCATTCGCCTGATGGGCGACAAGGTATCGGCCAAGCACGCCATGATCGCTGCTGGCGTTCCAACCGTTCCGGGTTCCGACGGCCCACTGCCTGAAGACGAAGAAACCGCGCTGCGCATTGGTCGCGAAGTCGGTTACCCGGTGATCATCAAAGCCGCTGGCGGCGGCGGTGGTCGCGGCATGCGCGTTGTGCACAAAGAAGAAGACCTGATCTCTTCGGCGAAGCTCACCCGTTCCGAAGCGGGCGCAGCGTTCGGCAACTCGATGGTCTATCTGGAAAAATTCCTGACCAACCCACGTCATGTGGAAGTTCAGGTGCTTTCCGATGGCCAGGGCCATGCCATCCACCTGGGTGACCGCGATTGCTCGCTGCAACGCCGCCACCAGAAAGTTCTCGAAGAAGCGCCGGCACCGGGCATCGACGAGAAGGCTCGCCAGGAAGTCTTCGCTCGCTGCGTCAAGGCGTGCATCGACATCGGCTACCGTGGCGCGGGTACTTTCGAGTTCCTGTACGAGAACGGCGCGTTCTATTTCATCGAAATGAACACCCGCGTTCAGGTTGAGCACCCGGTATCGGAAATGGTCACCGGCATCGACATCGTCAAGGAGATGCTCAGCATCGCCGCTGGCAACAAGCTGTCGTTCACCCAGGATGACGTGGTCATCCGCGGTCACGCGCTGGAATGCCGGATCAACGCCGAAGACCCGAAAACCTTCATGCCAAGCCCAGGCACGGTCAAGCACTTCCACGCACCAGGCGGCAACGGCGTTCGCGTCGACTCGCACCTGTACAGTGGCTATGCCGTTCCGCCGAACTACGATTCGCTGATCGGCAAGCTGATCACGTACGGCGCAACCCGTGAAGAAGCCATGGCGCGCATGCGCAATGCGCTGGACGAAATCGTTGTCGACGGGATCAAGACCAACATCCCGCTGCACCGCGACCTGACCCGCGATGAAGGTTTCTGCAAAGGTGGAGTCAACATCCACTACCTGGAACACAAGCTGGCCGGTCAACACTGATCAGCAACGTGTAACCCCCGAAAAGGCCGCGCACTGCGGCCTTTTCTCATTCTGCAGGGATGCAAATACCATGACCTTGAAAACCCGCTGCCAGTCTATTGGCAGCGCCTTCGGCGAAGCCATGACCTGCCTGGCCCTGGCGCTGCGCTCCAGCCTGCGTCCCGGCATCCTGTTTCGCTCGAGCTTGCTGTGCCTGCTGGCCTTCGGCCTGTGGACCTGGCTGTTCTATAACCACTTCGCACTGATCAGCATGGTCTCCGGCTACCTCTCATTGTTTATCGTCGGCGGCGGCGCGGTGCTGGGCTTTATCCCCACCGGTGGCGGCCTGGGCGTGGGAGCAGGTGCAAGCGTCGGGGCAGGGGCCGGTTTTACCGGGATGGCCAGCGTCGCCGGCGTCCTGGGCATGCTGGTGATCTACGCGGCCCTGCTGACGCTGGCCGTGATTGCCTTGTTGTATCTCTGCCTGATCGTGCTCAGCATCCGCCTGGCCTTGCGCTGGGTGTTGATGGACAGCCTGCGCGAACGCGCCCTTCGCCAATACCCACACCTGGCACAGCGGACCTGCGGATCTTCGGAACTGCTGCGCGGCGCACGCTACTTCGTCGCCCCCTGGCTGGGCCTTGGGATCGGCCCGCTGCTGTGCCTGCTGGTTCCCGTCATCAACGGGGCACTGTTGATCGTGCTGCTGGCCTACCTGAACGTACGCTTCCTCACCGCCCCCGCACTCTCGGGCATCGCCAGCGGCAGCGAACAACTGCAAGCCGTCCAGCAGCAACGGGGCCCCATGATTTTCTTCGGCCTGCTAATCTTTCTCATCGCACTGGTGCCGGTACTCAACCTGCTGGTCCCCGCGCTACTGGGTGCAGGCTCTTGTCATCTGGCCTATCGTGGGATGGAACGCGCACAAAGCCCGGCTGGCGCGGCCTGCGCACCTCAAGTAAGCTTGCCGCCCCTGTAAAGGTCCATTTTTTAGCGTCTTCGAGGTTCCGCCATGCCCTGGTTACAAGTCCGTCTCGCCATCACCCCGCAACAGGCCGAGACCTACGAAGACGCGCTGCTGGAAGTCGGCGCCGTTTCGGTGACCTTCATGGACGCCGAAGATCAGCCGATCTTCGAGCCGGAACTCAACACCACCCCGCTGTGGTCGCACACGCACTTGCTGGCGCTGTTCGAAGGCGGCACCGAGCCTGCCCCGGTCCTGGCCCACCTAGAGTTGCTGACCGGCAGCCCGCTGCCCGAGCATCACAGCGAAATCATCGAAGACCAGGACTGGGAGCGCAGTTGGATGGACGGTTTCCAGCCAATGCGTTTCGGTCAGCGCCTGTGGATCGTCCCGAGCTGGCACGCCGCTCCGGAACCGGACGCCGTGAACCTGCTGCTCGATCCGGGCCTGGCCTTCGGCACCGGCACTCACCCGACCACCGCACTGTGCCTGGAATGGCTCGACGGCCAGGACCTGAAGGACTGCAACGTACTGGACTTCGGCTGCGGCTCGGGGATCCTCGCAATTGCCGCCCTGTTGCTGGGCGCCAAGCAAGCCGTCGGCACCGACATTGACGTGCAGGCGCTAGAAGCTTCCCGCGACAACGCCGGGCGCAACCACATTGCCGACGCCCTGTTCCCACTGTACCTGCCGGAAGATTTGCCTCAGGTTCAGGCTGACGTACTGGTCGCCAACATCCTCGCCGGGCCGCTGGTTTCCCTGGCCCCGCAACTGTCCAGCCTGGTCAAGACCGGCGGTCGCCTGGCGCTGTCGGGCATCCTCGCCGAGCAAGGCGAAGAAGTCGCCGCCGCTTACACCAAGGACTTCGACCTGGACCCGATCGCCAATCGCGATGGCTGGGTGCGCATCACTGGTCGTCGGCGCTAAAATGAGCGCCTGCATTCTCCGGATGGCCGCATGACCGACAGCTTCGTCACCCAGTGCCCGCATTGCCAAACCAGCTTTCGCGTCAGCCATGCTCAATTGAGCGTGGCCCGCGGAGTGGTTCGCTGCGGCTCGTGCCTGCAAGTGTTCAACGCCGCACGGCAGTTGCTCGAGCAGCGCGCCGGGCAGCAAGCGGCTGCGCGCCCCGCGCCGGCCGCTGTCGAACCACCGGCGCAACGCGCAATCAGCCAGAAGCAGTGGTCCGCCGCCGAACTTGACCTGGATGCCCTCGACCTCGACGAGGAACTCGCCAAGCTCGAACAACGGGAAATCCAGCCCACCAAGGAATTCGGCCAGGAACGCAGGCCCAAGGAAGACGCGCTCAGCGCCCGCCGCGACAGCGATGACCACGAGGAACAACCGTGGTCCGACAGCCTGTTCAGCGAATCGGCAGCCGAACGCGCCCAGACCGGCGAAATCCACCAGGCACCCCTGACAAAACCTGCGCAATCCGCAGAGGCACCGCTCAAACCGGCCCGCACCGAACCGTCGCTGTCGCTTGGCCCCGTCGATCTCGATGACGAGCCTGAGACACCACAGCGGCTGCGGGACAACGAACCCGCTCACCCAGAGGCTCACGAACGCCTCTCGGCCACCGATGATGCCGACGAAGACCTGCACGAACCGCCCGAACCGCCGCGCAAAAAACGCGAACGCAACGAGCCGGCCATGCACGAGGAAGTCTTGCAGGACCTGGTCGACGACCCACTGCACCTTGATTGGCAGCGCCGTCGCTCGCCCTGGGGTCGACGGTTCTTCTGGGCGCTGCTGATTCTGCTGGGCGCGGGCGCGCTGGCCGGCCAGTACATCGCTTACCATTTTGAGGAGCTGGCCCGCCAGGACCAGTACCGCCCATGGTTCCAGCAGCTGTGCCCGGAAATCGGCTGCACGGTGCCCTCCAAAGTCGACATCGCCCGCATCAAGAGCAGCAACCTGGTGGTGCGCAGCCATCCGGACTTCAGTGGCGCACTGGTGGTCGACGCAATCATCTACAACCGGGCGCCGTTCTCCCAGCCGTTCCCGCTGCTGGAGTTGCGGTTTGCCGACCTCAACGGTCACCTGATCGCCAGCCGGCGCTTCAAACCGGGCGAGTACCTCAATGGCGACCTGGAGGGCCTGGCGGAAATGCCGTCGCAAACACCGATCCACATTGCCCTGGACATTCTCGACCCCGGCCCGAAAGCGGTGAATTACAGCCTCAGCTTTCACTCCCCCGAGTAAACGGCCGCACGGCGCCAGCAGCGCCCCCGAATTGACGGCGGTTTTCTGACTGCGCCCTGGCGAAGCAAACGACTGGCAATAACGGGACAACTGTTCAGATTTTATCCAATTCAGCCTTTATCCAGTCATCGAGAGCGGGTATCATGCCAACCCTTTTTCGAACTCCCATGATCCGACCCCACAACAGGGAAGTCCTATGTCGGCGGTACGCATCGGCCCATACACATTGCACAACGGCTTGATTCTCGCCCCTATGGCGGGCGTCACAGACCAACCCTTTCGTCAGCTTTGCAAGCGACTGGGTGCAGGGCTTGTAGTCTCGGAAATGGTCACCAGCGACATGAGTTTGTGGAACACCCGCAAATCGCGTCTGCGCATGATCCACGAAGGCGATCCCGAGCCACGCTCGGTCCAGATCGCCGGTGGTGATGCCCAGATGCTGGCGGAAGCGGCCCGGGCTAACGTCGAGCTGGGCGCACAGATTATTGATATCAACATGGGCTGTCCGGCAAAAAAAGTCTGCAACAAAGCCGCCGGTTCTGCTTTGCTCAAAGATGAAGATCTGGTCACCGAGATCCTGCACGCCGTCGTGGCGGCGGTTGATGTGCCGGTGACCCTGAAGATCCGCACCGGCTGGGACCGGGCGAACAAGAACGGCCTGACG
Source organism: Pseudomonas purpurea (assembly GCF_039908635.1). Lineage (NCBI taxonomy): Bacteria > Pseudomonadati > Pseudomonadota > Gammaproteobacteria > Pseudomonadales > Pseudomonadaceae > Pseudomonas > Pseudomonas purpurea. The sequence goes on along the minus strand of NZ_CP150918.1, from coordinate 764,833 downwards.
GTGGCGAAAATCGCCGAACAGGCAGGTATCACAGCGCTGGCGGTCCATGGCCGGACCCGCGCCGACCTGTACACCGGCGTTGCCGAGTACGACACCATTGCCGCAATCAAGCAGGCGGTGTCGATTCCGGTCTTCGCCAATGGCGACATCGACTCGCCCGAGAAGGCCCGGTACGTGCTGGACGCGACCGGTGCCGATGGCTTGTTGATTGGCCGGGCTGCCCAAGGGCGGCCATGGATTTTTCGTGAGATCGACCATTTCCTGCGTACCGGCGAGAAGCTGCCGGCACCGGAGCTGATCGAGGTGGAACGTATTCTGCTTGAGCATCTGGCCGCGCTGCATGCCTTCTATGGGGATGTCATGGGCGTACGCATTGCTCGCAAGCATGTGGGCTGGTATCTCGCAACCCTGCCGGGCGCCAGGGAGTTTCGCGCCCACTTCAATCGTTTGGATGGTACGGAAACACAATGCGCCAACGTCCGGGAGTTCTTCGCCGAACGTTACAAGAGCCTGACAGGGGACGAAGAAGGGGTGGCCGCATGACGATGATGACCGAGACTTTAGTGAGTGGAACAACACCCGTGAGCGACAACGTGAATTTGAAACAGCACCTCAATACCCCCAGCGAAGAAGGCCAGACCCTTCGCGGGAGTGTCGAGAAGGCGCTGCACAATTATTTCGCCCACCTTGAGGGCGCTGCCGTCACGGATGTGTACAACCTGGTGCTCTCCGAAGTCGAGGCTCCCCTGCTCGAAAGCGTGATGAACTACGTCAAGGGCAATCAGACCAAGGCCAGTGAGTTGCTGGGTCTGAACCGCGGCACCTTGCGCAAGAAACTCAAGCAGTACGATTTGCTGTAAGCATTCAATCAAACCAGAAAGGCGCCCGCGTAAAACCGGTCGCCTTTTTTGCTGACTTCCTTTGCTTTTGATGGAAATTGAGATGACCGACCAGACTACCCGCCTGCCGATCCGCCGCGCCTTGATCAGCGTTTCCGACAAGACCGGGATCCTCGAATTCGCCAGGGAGCTGGAAGCCCTGGGCGTCGAGATCCTCTCCACCGGCGGAACGTTCAAGCTGCTGCAGGACAACGGTGTGGCCGCTGTGGAAGTCGCGGATTACACCGGTTTCGCAGAAATGATGGACGGGCGCGTCAAGACCCTGCACCCGAAAATCCACGGCGGGATCCTTGGTCGACGCGGTATCGACGACGCCATCATGAACGAGCACGGCATCAAGCCGATCGACCTGGTGGCCGTTAACCTCTATCCGTTCGAAGCCACCATCAACAAGCCAGGCTGCGACCTGCCGACCGCCATCGAAAACATCGATATCGGCGGCCCGACCATGGTTCGCTCTGCCGCAAAAAACCACAAAGACGTGGCCATCGTGGTGAATGCCAGCGACTACGCCAACGTTCTGGAAAGCCTCAAGGGCCGGCGGCCTGACCTACGCTCAGCGCTTCGACCTGATGCTCAAGGCCTTCGAACACACCGCCGCCTACGACGGCATGATCGCCAACTACATGGGCACCGTGAACCAGGCGGCTGACACCCTCACCACCGAAGGCCGCAGCGAATTCCCGCGCACCTTCAACAGCCAGTTCATCAAGGCCCAGGAAATGCGCTACGGCGAGAACCCGCACCAGAGCGCGGCGTTCTACGTGGAAGCCAAGCCAAGCGACGTCGGCATCGCCACCGCGACCCAACTGCAAGGCAAAGAGCTGTCGTACAACAACGTGGCCGACACCGACGCCGCGCTGGAATGCGTGAAGAGCTTCGTCAAACCGGCCTGCGTGATCGTCAAGCACGCCAACCCGTGCGGCGTTGCCGTGAGCCCGGACGCTGAAGGCGGCATCCGCCAGGCGTACGAACTGGCCTACGCCACCGACACCGAGTCGGCCTTCGGCGGCATCATCGCGTTCAACCGCGAGCTGGACGCCGAAACCGCCAAAGCCATCGTCGAGCGTCAGTTCGTCGAAGTGATCATCGCCCCAAGCGTCAGCATCGAGGCCCGTGCCATTGTTGCCGCCAAAGCCAACGTGCGCCTGCTGGCCTGCGGCGAGTGGTCAGCAGACCGCGCCCCGGCCTGGGACTACAAGCGCGTCAACGGTGGTTTGCTGGTCCAGAGCCGTGACATCGGCATGATCGGCAGCGCCGACCTGAAAGTCGTGACCAAGCGCGCGCCGACCGAGCAGGAAATCAACGACCTGATCTTCGCCTGGAAAGTCGCCAAGTACGTCAAATCCAACGCCATCGTCTACGCCAAAAACCGTCAGACCATCGGTGTCGGCGCTGGCCAGATGAGCCGCGTGAACTCGGCACGTATCGCCGCGATCAAGGCTGAGCACGCCGGTCTGCAAGTGGCCGGTTCGGTAATGGCTTCGGACGCGTTCTTCCCGTTCCGCGACGGTCTGGACAACGCAGCCAAGGTCGGCATCACTGCGGTGATCCAGCCGGGTGGCTCGATGCGTGACAACGAAGTGATCGCGGCAGCCGATGAAGCCGGCATCGCCATGGTATTCACCGGCATGCGCCACTTCCGTCACTAATACGACAACGGTCGCACTGACGCCGGCATCTGCTGCGTTGGAGCCCACCTCGATGATGCTCATTGCCAAGAGGCAACTCCGCTCATCGAGGTGGGCTCCGCCTTGCATCTACCGGCGTCATTGCAACCTCCTACGGCGTGAAGCGCTTTAGGTTCTAAAACAGAATTAGCGTCATCCGAGGTTTTTGAAATGAATGTGTTGATCATTGGCAGTGGCGGTCGTGAACACGCCCTGGCGTGGAAAGTCGCTCAAGACCCGCGCGTACAGAAAGTCTTCGTCGCGCCTGGCAACGCCGGCACCGCCATTGAAGCCAAGTGCGAAAACGTCGCCATCGACGTACTGGCCCTTGAGCAACTTGCAGATTTTGCGCAAAAAAACGTCTCCCTGACCATCGTGGGTCCGGAAGTGCCGCTGGTAGCGGGCGTGGTTGACCTGTTCCGCTCGCGCGGCCTGGACTGCTTCGGCCCAACCGCTGGCGCCGCCCAGCTGGAAGGCTCCAAGGCTTTCACCAAGGACTTCCTGGCACGTCACAAGATCCCGACGGCCGACTACCAGAACTTCACCGAGATCGAGCCGGCCCTGGCTTATCTGCGTGAAAAAGGCGCCCCGATCGTGATCAAGGCCGACGGCCTGGCCGCGGGTAAAGGCGTGATCGTCGCCATGACCCTGACCGAAGCCGAAGACGCCGTGCGCGACATGCTTGCCGGCAACGCCTTCGGTGATGCCGGTTCGCGTGTGGTCATCGAAGAATTCCTCGATGGCGAAGAAGCCAGCTTCATCGTCATGGTCGACGGCAAGAACGTATTGCCAATGGCCACCAGCCAGGACCACAAACGTGTGGGCGACGCCGACACGGGCCCGAACACGGGCGGCATGGGTGCTTACTCCCCTGCCCCGGTGGTGACCAGCGAAGTGCACCAGCGCGTCATGGACCTGGTCATCTGGCCGACCGTGCGCGGCATGGCCGAAGAAGGCAACGTCTACACCGGTTTCCTGTACGCAGGCCTGATGATCGACAAGGCCGGCAACCCGAAAGTCATCGAGTTCAACTGCCGTTTCGGCGACCCCGAGACCCAACCGGTGATGCTGCGCCTGCAGTCGAGCCTGGTGTTGCTGGTCGAAGCCGCACTGGCACAGGCGCTGGACAAGATCGAAGCGCAGTGGGACCCACGCCCAAGCGTCGGCATCGTCCTGGCCGCTGGCGGCTACCCAGGTGACTACGCCAAGGGTGTCGCCATCGAAGGCCTGGAAGCTGCCGCCGCACTGGAAGGTAAAGTCTTCCACGCCGGCACCGCCCTCAAGGACGGCAAGGTCGTGACCGCCGGTGGTCGGGTGCTCTGCGCCACCGCCATGGGCACCAGCGTCGACGCCGCCCAGCAACAGGCTTACAAACTGGCCGCGAAGATCGACTGGGAAGGCTGCTTCTACCGCAAGGACATTGGCTATCGCGCCATTGCTCGCGAGCGTGGCGAAAATCAGGAATAAGCTATCCATTCGGCTAGGCAAGGGCCTGCGGCCCTTGCCGTACTATTCCGGTGCCGCGCATAGTTGTAATCTGGCATCAACCTACGAAGGGATTTCGCCGTGCGCTGGCTCAGGATTGCCATAGGTCTCACCGTCAGCCTGCTGACCCTGCTCTGCATGCTTCCGGCTAACGCCGCGCAAGGCAGTGGCTGGGCGGTATTGCTCGACGAACAGGGCGACCTGCAACTGAGCGATATCCGCTCTGCCCGTTACACCAACCAATTCAGCCCGACCGACCTCGACCAGCTCTCCGCGGCCGAGCCGGACGGCGCACTGTGGCTGCGCTTCAAGCTCAACCCCGGCAAGCACGAACAACTGCTGCGCATCTTCGCGCCCGACCTGGCGCGACTGAACCTGTACGTGCTGGATGGCGACAAACTCATCGACCAGTTGAGCTCCGGCACCGACCACCCGATGGCCGAGCGGCCGCTGCCCAGCAGCGACTTCATGCTGCCGCTGCCCCAAAGCGATAAAACCCTCGACGTTTATGTACGGCTGGTTTCCGATCACCAGTTGCGGCCCTACATCACCCTGCAGTCCGCTGTCGTGGGCGCCGCCGACCAGAAGCAGACGCTGATCTACGGTTTGCTGTTCGGCTGCATGCTGATGCTGATCCTGCACAACCTGACGCGGTATGCCTACACCCGTTCGCGCAGCAGCCTGTGGCTGTCGGCCTGCGAAGGCCTGCTGACGCTCAGCCTGTTGCTGTTGTTGAACCTGGCCGGCCCATGGCTGCCGGACTGGCATGCCCTGCAAACCCCGGGCGCCTATCTGTTCCTGCTGCTGACCGCGCCTTGCGGCCTGATGTTCGCCTACCGGTTCTTTACCCCGCTCGGGCCTCATCCGCTGAACAAGCTGCTGTTGGGCAACATCGTGCTTGCCACCTTGTGCGGCCTGTTGCTGCTGTTCGTCAACACGCTGCCGCTGAACGTCATCACCTACACCCTGATCGCGATCTCCGGCCTGAGCATGATGTTTGTCGGCATCTACCACTGGCAGAAAGGTTACCGCCCGGCCCGGTGGTTCGTCGCGGGCATGGTGGTGTTCAACATCGGCGCACTGATCATCTTGCCCGCGATGCTGGGGCTGACACTGACCGCACCCCAAGGCCTGATCATCACCTTGATGCTGACCATGTGCATCAGTGGCCTGTTGATGGGCATTGCCCTGGGTGAACGCCAGCGCAGCATCACCGAAGACCGCTTCAGTGTCAGTCGCGACCTGGCCGCGAGCAATGCCGAAATCAATGCCAAGGCTGAGTTCCTGGCAAAAATCAGCCATGAGATCCGCACCCCGATGAACGGCGTGCTGGGCATGACCGAACTGCTGCTCGGCACGCCGCTGTCGGTCAAGCAACGTGACTATGTGCAGACGATCCACAGCGCCGGCAACGAACTGCTCACCCTGATCAACGAGATCCTCGATATCTCCAAGCTTGAATCTGGGCAGATCGAACTCGATGACGTGCAATTCGACCTCAACGCCCTGATCGAAGACTGCCTCAGTATCTTCCGCGCAAAAGCCGAACAGCAGAACGTCGAACTGATCAGCTTCATCCAGCCACAAGTTCCGCGGGTCATCAGCGGTGACCCGACACGCCTGCGCCAGGCACTGCTGAGCTTGCTGGAAAACGCCCTGAAGAAGACCGATGAAGGCGAAATCCTGATCGTCGTCGCCCTCGATGAACGCAGCACCAAACCCCGTTTGCGCATTGCGGTGCAAGACAGCGGCCTGCCGATGGAAGCCGACGAGCGCGAGGCCTTGCTGCATGCCGAGCTGCACAGCAAGAACTTCCTCTCGGCCACACGCCTGGGTGGCAACCTGGGGCTGGTGATTGCCCGCCAACTGATCCTGCTGATGCACGGCGAATTCGGCATCAAGAGTGGCAGCAACCAGGGCAGCACGCTGTGGCTGACCCTGCCACTGGACCCCGAGCGCCTCGAACACCCGACATCAGACCTCGATGGCCCACTGCAAGGCGCAAGGGTCCTGGTGGTCGACGACAACGACACCTGCCGCAAAGTCCTGGTGCAGCAATGCACGGCCTGGGGCCTGAATGTCAGTGCCGTACCGTCCGGCAAAGAGGCGTTGGCCCTGTTGCGGACCAAGGCACACTTGCGCGACTACTTCGACGTAGTCCTGCTCGACCAGAACATGCCCGGTATGACCGGCATGCAACTGGCGGCCAAGATCAAGGAAGACCCAAGCCTGAACCACGACATCCTGCTGATCATGCTCACGGGTATCAGCAACGCGCCGAGCAAGATCATCGCGCGCAACTGCGGGATCAAACGCATCCTGGCCAAACCGGTGGCCGGCTATACCCTCAAGACCACCCTCGCGGACGAACTGAACCAGCGCAGTAAAGGCCTTGCCATCTCCTCTCAACTGCCGCCGGGTGCCCCGCCCCCTGTCAAGGTGCCAAGCGACTTCCGTATTCTGGTGGCCGAAGACAACAGCATCTCGACCAAAGTGATTCGCGGCATGCTCGGCAAGCTCAACCTGCAACCGGACACCGCCAGCAACGGCGAGGAAGCGCTACGCGCCATGAAAGCCCAGCATTACGACCTGGTATTGATGGACTGCGAAATGCCGATCCTCGACGGTTTCTCCGCGACCCAGCAACTGCGCGCCTGGGAAGTCGGTAACCAGCGGATACGCACGCCGGTGGTGGCGTTGACTGCCCACATCCTTGCCGAACACAAGGAGCGTGCTCGCCAGGCGGGGATGGACGGTCACATGGCCAAACCGGTCGAACTCTCGCAACTGCGCGAACTGATCGAGCATTGGGTCGCCCAGCGCGATCAACAGAATCGGGTGACGGCTCACACCAGCTGAGCCGACAGACTGCACACCGCCTGATAGACTCCCGTCGACTTCCTCCGTCAGTGAGCTTGCGCCATGCTCCACGTGTTGTTCAGTGTTTACCTGAAGATGCTGGTGCTCTACAGCCCGTTCTTCGTGCTCTCCTGCTTCATCAGCCTGACCCGTGGCTACTCAGGCAAAGAGCGGCGACGCCTGGCCTGGAAAGTCGCCCTCGCCACCCTGGTTTCGAGCGTTTTGCTGTATCTGTTCGGGCGGGTGATATTCAGTGTGTTCGGCATCACGGTGGACGCTTTCCGCATCGGTGCCGGCAGCGTGCTGTTCATCTCGGCATTGGGTATGGCGCAGGGCAAATCGGCGGTCCAGACCGATAATGTGCAGCAGGACGTGACCATTGTTCCGCTGACCATCCCGCTGACCGTCGGCCCCGGCACCATTGGCGCCCTGCTAGTCATGGGCGTGAGCCAGCCACACTGGGACGACAAACTGACCGCCATCCTCAGCATCGCCCTGGCCAGCTTCACGGTGGGTGTGGTGCTTTATCTGTCCAACCGCATCGAACGGATTCTGGGTGATCAGGGCTTGCAGATTGTCAGCCGATTGATGGGGTTGTTTGTGTGCGCATTGGCGGCTCAAATCATCTTTACCGGCGTGAAGGGCTACCTGGTGCCCTGAATACACAAGGCCGAAGGATTTAAAGCCCTCGGCCCTGGTTTTCTCTATTCAATTGACAAGACTCCGATCTCAACGCATTGAGTACCACGCTGTGCCCCTAACCACTCCACAGTGTCTTCCCTGTAGTCGTTAAATTCATCGTGATTAAAACGAGCCAAAAAAAATCGGCTGCTTAGGGCGCCATCGACTTGATTCAGCGTAATCTCATTCTCAACGAAATGTTTGCCGAGCATTACGTGAGTATCAAAAGACACGGACGTCATACTTAAAAATCCATTCGCCTCCACAATGCCTCCCATCACTCTTATCCGCGTCATCTCTGCGCCATCGCCCAATAGGCTGTGCTCGCGAAAGACTTGCGCCACGTCCGAATCGGGAGGCAACGCCACTGCTTTATCCAATGCTGCCGAGAGCACCGCCACCTGGTCGTCGGAACAATTACGATTAGCGGATACGGCAAGTGCATCTCTCACCGAAAATGTCGCGTCATCAGACGTCAAAAAGTGCTCATCTGTTTCTTTCTGGGCGTAAAAAGCCCAACCACAAGCGGATAAGGTACTCGTAAAAACATCAAACCACTGCGAGTCATTACAACCGCCAGGGAAATCTTCGTCAGCTGCAAGTTGAGCAAATAAAACAGTATCAAGAACATCTTGTTGCCTGGCAGGCAACAAATCTTGTGATACGACCAAGACGCTGCCGGCGCATATATAAACCGAATACCCCATTTCCGCACTCCAAAAAGAGGCCAGCGACATTGCATCACCGGCCTGACTTACTTACTTAACTGCGTTCTTGCGCCGCTGAAACCTATTGCTAAGCGCCGCCTTAAAATGCTGTCCAAGGTACTCTTCCAGATCACCCTTTAGCTCCGCGTAACGAAGTGGATTAAAGGTGATGAAAGAACTTCCGCGAAAAATATCGACACCAGAAGTTTTCCAGTCAAAAAAGACAGGCGCCTTTTTTCTGTTGCCATCGACGCTATCAATCGACACTAGCGAAGTTAAAATAATACCGTTCGCCAGTTGGTCGCATGGCATTACCGCGAGCCTGACGCCTTTGCTATTGATAACTTCAGAGCTATACAAATTGATCGCTTCAGGCTTCGCCTTCAGGGCATCCAATGTCGAGTCAGCAATCGCACCGAGAATCGCAGCACCAGGAATCGCCGCTTTCGCGGCATTGACACCGGCCTTAACGATATCGGTAACAATGTTATCCATTGTCAACTGATGAGAGCTCTTCTGATAGGAGGTATAACCGGAATCCGCGACAAAACAGCCAGCATCATCCATGCACTTCAGGAATGCGAGATACCACGCTTCAGGGTCATCACCTGGAACTTCGTAGCTCGCCTCCAGTTTCGAAAACTTAATGAGATTTTCGATAATCGCCATGTTCTCAAGTGAAATATTAGCACCATAGCCCACGAGCGTATTGCCCAACACCACTGCATCCAATTCTTTGGTTGGGCTAGAAGTGTCTGTTGCCGCAAATGCCCTTACACGAGAAACAGCAGGCTGCAATAATTGGCGCTTACTAATTCGCGCCTTTACTAAAGCGGCACTTTCTTCCACGCCAACAGTGCTTTCCATAACATCCATATTTAACGCTCCATTTGTCAATTCACTTGCACCCCTCATTGGGCACACCGTGAATCTAACGCATGGCATCCCAGCAAACAATTCCTATTGAATACATCATATGTACAACGACAACCCTGCCCCACAGACCACTCAAACTAAAGCAAGAAACACATAAAGAATAATTTTCATGACAGCACTTCATTCAACGCACACGTCTGCCACTGTAACCTGCACAGGCCACACATAAACTTTGCAGTATTCTTGCAAAGAAAATCACTTATCCACCTTCATCAGGAATAACTCATGAACAATAAAACACCGCACGGGCTGGTGACGGGCCACAATCTTATTTCATGTATCGACGGACTGTCCCTGCAAGACTTTGATGATTTAACGAACTGCACACGGATCGCAACAAGGTCAGCCGACCTCGTTCATAATCGCTTTACCAACTCACAACACTGGCTGGACGAATATGTTCGCACGCTGATGTTTCTTGGCTGGTCGCTTCATGAAGGGGCCATCACGACACGTACACGCTCTGATATTTCGGGGAGTATTGCCGATTTTCTGGTGCGGAGTGCGCAAACCATGAACGATTCTCGGCAAGGGAACGCCATGATTGACACTCTCGACGCCTTGAAGCCCAACAAACCCGCGATACTTTCACTGGATGAAGAAAGCCATAAAGGGCATCGCTTTCAAGTGGCCCCATCCCGTTACGACTCACGTGGAAACCTTCACATGGCAGTCTTTAATCTTGAGCTGGTTGCCAACACCGAAAAGAGCAGCTTTTTATTTTGGGCCTGGGAGAAACAATCAGCAACGCTTGTTCAGCAGAGTGCCTTTCTTAAATTAGACAGAGACGTACTCGACACGAAAAGGGAGCTCATGGAGACTAAACTCCGCGAACAAGTCATGAAACGATTTGCCTTGAGGAAGATGACGCAATAAAACACCACGCTAGATGAGCGACCAAAAAACGTTATTACTCAAGTCAGTCAACGGATTTATTACTCGACATCTACATTCACTACGTAAAAAACCCTTCACACATCAAAAATATGTGGAAGGGTATCAATTTACATTCGAGAGGGCTCAAGCAAAAACGCCCCCGAGGGGGCGTTATCACTCAAGTAGCGGGTTTCTCACCATACCAACGCGGCGTATACACCCACTCACCGCCCTCGGCACGTGGAAATACGCAGGTGGTGGACGAACCGATCAGTACCATGGTGCGCATGTCCACCTGGTCCGGGGTCAGTTGCCCCAACGTGGTGACGCGCAATGTCTGGCCCGGACGACCGATGTCGCGCCCCAGCACCACAGGCGTTTGCGGCGTGCGATGTTGCGCAACGATCTCCAGCGCACGGCCCAACTGCCATGGCCGCGAACGCGAGATGGGGTTGTAGAAGGCCAGGGCCAGATCCGCTTGCGCCGCCAGGTCCAGACGTTTCTCGATGATCGTCCAGGGCTTGAGGTTGTCCGACAGCGACAGCACGCAGAAATCATGACCCAACGGTGCCCCCGCTTGCGCGGCGGTGGCCAATGACGCGGACACCCCCGGCAGGATTTCCAGGTCGACGCTGTGCCAGCTCGCATCGCTGGATTCGTGCAACGCTTCCAGCACCGCAGCGGCCATGGCGAACACGCCGGGGTCACCGGACGATACGACCACCACCGAGCGCCCCTGAGCCGCCAGCTCAAATGCGTGGCGGGCACGCTGCATTTCTTCACGGTTGTCGGTGCAGTGCATGACCTGATCGTCGCGAAATGGTCCAGCCATGCGCACGTAGGTTTCATACCCCAGCACGTCATTGGCCCGGGCCAGTTCGGCCTTGACCGCCGGCACCATCAGCTCGGCCGCGCCCGGGCCCAGGCCAATCACCGCCAGTCGACCGCGAGGACGGCCGATCAGCAGCGGATCGACAGGCTCGGCAGCGACCACGATGGCCATGTCAGCATTGACCTCAATCGAGGTCAGCAACACCGGCACGGCGTTGCGGGCCAACTCATGTGCACTGCCGGGCCCGGCGCAGAATCGCAGCGGCACACCCAACGCCAATGCCGCGTCGCGCAGTGCCGGGTTGGCCATGTCGTTTTCACCCGCCAACAAACAGGCCAGTGATTGCAGCGCAACATTCGCCTCATGCAGGGCCGTGCGAATGGTAACGGCCAGATCAGGTGTCCCGGCCTTCACCGCCACCAACACGCTGCGTGGATAAATCAGCAGCTCATTGGCACTCGGCTGACGTTCGGCATGACCGACATGGATCGCCAATCGCGCCTGCTGATCTTCCGGCAACTGCGCCTCGGCCAGCCACGGGGCCGGGCCTTCGATACGCACCGATTCGCCGGCAAGCAAATCCGAAACAAAGCGCTTGCCCAACTCCAGATCGCCCAAGGCGTAACCGCTCGGAGGGTTGAGCAGGCAGGTGCCGAAGCGCAGTTCACCGCTGGTGGTAATGGCGGGTGACACACCCAGACCGGCAGCGATTTCCCGCGCCAGCACGTTCACCCCGCCCAGGCCGCCGAGCAGCGGCACCACGGCGCTGCCATCCTCGGCAACGGCCAACACCGGCGGCTCGACGCCCTTCTCCAGCAACATCGGCGCCAGCGTGCGAATGACGATCCCGGCCGCGCACAACGCGATGATCGGCGCGTCCTGACGATAGAGTTCACGCAGTGTCGCGCCAAACTCGTGGTAAGTACGATCTGCACCGTCGACCCGCTCGGCCAGACCGTAAATCAATGCCGCCGGATAGCGCTGTTGAATCTTGCGGGCGGTGGCGAGGCTGCCATTGCCGAGAATGACAATTGCCGGAACTGGACGGGCCATCAGCCTTGCCACCTTTCGCCGGGAACGATGATCAGCGAAAAGTACGGCGAGGACATCGGCTCGACCTGATCCAGCGGCACGATCTTCTGATTGGCCATGGTGGCGCGCTCGACATACAACGCACGCTCCGCCAGACCGAGTTCTTCCAGTACCTGGCGGACTTTGGGGAAATTACGCCCCAGCTTCATGACGACGGCCGCGTCAGCATCGGCCAATCGACGCTTGAGTTCTTCATGAGGCAGCACACCGGACAGCACCGACAAGCTCTGATTGCGATACACCAACGGCGCGCCCAGCACCGAGGCACCGCCGAGCATCGAGCAGACGCCCGGCACCACTTCGGCTTCGTAGCGCTCAGCGAGGCGGTCGTGCAGGTACATGTAAGAGCCGTAGAAGAACGGATCACCCTCGCAGATCACCGCCACATCACGCCCGGCGTCCAGGTGCGCGGCGAGCTCTTCGCCGGCCGCATCGTAAAAATCGCTGATCACTTGCTCATAGGAAAGCGGCGGCGCCAGCGTCTCGGTGGTCACCGGATAGACCAGCGGCACCAGGGTTTGCGCGTCCTGCAAATGCGCTTCGATGATGCCGAAGGCGTTACCCTTTTTGCCCTTGGCGACAAAATACGCCACCACCGGCGACTCGCGCAGCAAGCGCAGGGCTTTGACGGTAATCAGTTCCGGGTCACCGGGGCCCACGCCCAGGCCGATCAAACGTCCAGGTTGCTGCATCATTCGATCTCCGTCGCGAGCGCATTGACCGCAGCCGCCGCCATGGCGCTGCCGCCCAGCCGACCTTGCATGATCACAAACGGCACGCCACGGCTGTCCGCCGCGAGCATGGCCTTGGATTCGGCGGCGCCGACAAACCCCACCGGGAAGCCGAGAATCAGCGCCGGTTTCGGGGCTCCGGCATCGAGCATTTCCAGCAGATAAAACAGTGCGGTCGGCGCGTTGCCGATCACCACCACGCTGCCTTCCAGGTGCGGGCGCCAAAGCTCCAGCGCAGCGGCCGAGCGGGTGTTGCCCAGTTCACGTGCCAGGTCTGGAACGCTGTCGTCGCGCAGGGTGCAAATGACTTCGTTGTTGGCCGGCAAGCGCGTACGGGTCACGCCTTCGGACACCATCCGCGCATCACACAGAATCGGCGCACCGGCCGCCAGCGCATCACGCCCGGCCTTGCCCGCGCCCTCGGAAAACTGCAGACCGTCGATGGCCTCGACCATGCCGCAGGCGTGGATCACCCGCACCGCGAGTTTTTCCAGATCGGCCGGGATCCGCTCGAGGTTGGCCTCGGCGCGAATGATCGCGAAGGAGTTGCGATAGATCTCCTGACCGTCGCGGATGTAATCAAGCATCAAGGGGGCTCCGTGGGCAGGCGTCAATCAATGCGCCCGCCGCGTCAATAGTAAGATTGCGTGCTTGCAGGACACCGAAACCCGGCTGCCCCGCATCGCGAAAATAGAGGTCGTAATGACCGGGGCCGACCGCCAGCAACGTGACCGGCGCAGTGTGCGCAGCGGCGCATGAGCGCGGGCAACCGGACAAGTGCACATTCACGGCACCACCCTGGCGTTGCAGCAGCGCGGCCAGTTGCAAGGCGTCGCCCTTGGTGTCGGCCAGGCCTTTGCCGCAACCGCTTGCACCGGTGCAGGCAATCAAGTGCGCCAGGGCCTGGTCAGGTGAACAGAGAAACCCCAGTTGCTCCAAATGCTGCGTAACAACGGCGGCATCCTCGCGGCGAATCGAGGGCAACAGCAGGCTTTGCCATGGGGTAAAACGCAGGCTGCCATCGCCATACTCAGTGGCCAGCCGCGCCGCGCCCCTGAGCATCGACGAATCAAGGCGCCCCAAAGGCGTAACCGCACCCACATAGGCCCGGTCGCTTTCACGTTGTGGATAAGTGCCGATGTGCAGCAACGGCTCAGCCTGCGGACGCTGCCAGTCGAGCGGGATCACTGGCACGCGCGCTGCCAGACGCTGCACAAACTCAGCCACCGGCCGCTCCGCCAGCAGGTGACGCATGCGTGTTTGCTCAGGCAGGGCCAGGTCGAGAAACAACTCCAGCACCGCGACCACCAAGGCGTGCCCATGGGAAAGTGCTACCGCGCCCAAAGGCTTGTCCAGCGGCGAGCCTGCCAATCCGAAGGCCAGCAACGGTTCATCGCCGCGCACCAACGCCGATAACCACAGGTCATGGCCATGCTCGAGCATCGCCAGCGCTTCACCGCCATCGAGCTGCACGGCGAACTTGGCCGACAAGTCGTGGAAGCGGACGTTGGTTTGCAAGGTCGCGAGTATCTGTTCGGCGAGCGGTCGGGTATCGATCAACCTATGTCGGTCGATGCCTGCGCTCGGGCTGAGCATCAGGTTGCGCACATCGTCCCCGGCGGCCGTGGTCGGCCCAAGCCCGGCAGCCAGCAGGCTGTCGATCAACGCGGACTGCTCGCTGCCAATGCCTCGAATCTGCAGGTTGGCGCGGTTCGTTGCCTCGATCACCCCCCCGGCGTAACGCTCGGCGGCATCAGCCACCGCATTGGCCTGGGCAACGCTGATCGAGCCGCCCGTCAACTTGATCCGGCAAATGCCACCGTCCAACGCCTGGACAATGCGCAGCAACCCCGGGCAGGCCGAGGGGCGTATGGCTGTGGACATCTGGCGTTCGTTCAAAGGAGTGACCGGCTAAGAGGTAGAAGCGCTTCGCGGGCGAAGGCGCGGTATTATGCCTGCTTTGTCCGAAGGCATGAAAAGCCTGCCCGTCGGAACGCACACGTTTGAGGAATATTGATGGCGCCCTGGCTGACAGTCGTAGGCATTGGTGAAGACGGCTTCAAGGGCTTGGGCAAGAATGCCCGGCGTGCCTTGCTGGGTGCCTCGCGGATTGTCGGCGGGCAGCGGCAACTGGATCTGTTGCCCGTGTGCATCCGTGGCGAGCGCCAATTATGGCCCAGTCCGTTCTCCCTGGAGCCGGTGTTGGCCCGACACGGCGAGCCGGTCTGCGTGCTGGCGAGCGGCGATCCGATGTTCTTCGGCGTCGGTGCCAGCCTGGCGCGGCAGGTGCCGAACGATCAAATGCTGATCATCCCCGCACCCTCTTCCTGCTCCCTGGCCGCCGCCCGAATGGGCTGGCCGTTGCAAGAAGTCCTCACCCTGTCAGTGGTTGCACGCCCGGTGGCGGCGCTCAGTGCGCAGCTGTTCAGCGGCGTTCGGCTGTTGGTGTTGAGCAACGATGGCCAAAGCCCGGCGGCGATAGCGGCGCTGTTGCGTGAGCGAGGTTTCGGGCCTAGCCGGCTCAGCGTACTGGAACATCTGGGTGGCGAGGCCGAACAGCGTGTCGACGGCAGCGCTGGTGACTGGAACGACCCAACCATCGCGGACCTGAACGTGGTCGCGATCGAGTGCATCGCCGAATCGAACACCCCGCGCCTGTCACGCTTGGCCGGGCTACCGGATTCAGCGTTCAAACATGACGGCCAACTGACCAAACGCGATGTGCGGGCCATCACCCTCGCCCGCCTGGCCCCGGTGCCCGGCGAACTGCTTTGGGACGTTGGCGCCGGCAGCGGCTCAATCGGCATCGAATGGATGCGCGCCCACCCGAGCTGCCGCGTGTTGGCCATCGAAGCCGATGAAGGGCGCCAGCACCTGATCGAACACAACCGCGACGCCCTCGGCGTGCCCGGCCTGCAATTGATTCGTGGCAGCGCCCCGCATGCATTGGCCGACCTTGAGCGGCCCGATGCAATTTTCATCGGTGGCGGCGTGACCCGCGACGGCGTACTCGACACCTGCTGGGCCCTGCTCAAACCCGGTGGGCGGCTGATCGCCAACGCCGTCACGCTGCAAAGCGAAATGACCTTGATGGCCTGGCGCGAACAACACGGCGGTGAACTGACGCGCATCCATATCGCTCAGGCCCCAGCCGCTGGGCGAGTTCGACACTTGGCGCCAAGCGTTGCCGATCACCTTGCTCGACGTGATGAAACCCTTCGATGCGTGACGAAACCGCCGAACAACCCGCGCCCCTGCGCAGCGGCCTGACCACCGGAAGTTGCGCCACGGCCACCAGCCTCGCGGCTGCGCGTTTGCTGCTCAGCGGGGCAAGCGCCGACGCGGTGGAGATCGTGCTGCCCAAAGGCAAGCAAGTGCAAATGCGCCTGGAGTTCTGCCGCGCCACCGCCGAGGGCGCCGAAGCCGGAACGATCAAGGACGCCGGTGACGACCCGGACGTAACCCATGGTGCTTTGCTCTACAGCCAGGTGCGGTTGGTCAGCGAACCCGGCATTCGTTTCAACGCCGGCAAAGGCGTCGGCACCGTCACCCGCCCAGGGCTGGTACTGGGCGTCGGGGAGCCGGCAATCAATCCGGTGCCGCGCAAAATGATGACCGAGCACTTGCAGTTACTGGCTACCGAGTTCAGTTACGGCGGTGGTTTTGAGGTGACGGTCAACGTCGAGGACGGCGAAGCCCTGGCGCTGAAAACCATGAACCCGCGCCTGGGCATTCTGGGCGGTTTGTCGATCCTGGGCACCAGCGGCATCGTCCGGCCGTTTTCCTGCGCGGCCTACATTGCATCGATTCATCAGGGCATCGACGTCGCCAAAACCAACGGCTACCTGCACATCGCGGCCTGCACCGGCAACGCCAGCGAAGACACCATGCGCCGGGTCTACAAATTGCCGGAAATCGCCCTGATCGAAATGGGCGACTTTGTCGGTGCGGTGCTCAAGCACCTGCGCAAAGTGCCTGTGGATAAACTCAGCCTGTGCGGCGGCTTCGGCAAGATCAGCAAACTGGCGGCCGGACACATGGACTTGCACAGCCGCCATTCGAGCATCGACCTGCCGCAACTGGCCGAGTGGGCCGCTGCCGTGGGCGCCGATGACGCCTTGCAACAAAACATTCGCGAAGCCAATACCAGCCAACAAGCCTTGGCCATGGCCAGCGCCGCCGGCATCGCCCTGGGCGATGCGGTGTGCCAGCACGCCCTGGACTTCGCGCGCAGCGTGGTGCCCAAACAGGTTCAGGTCGAGGTGTTTGCCATCGACCGCCAGGGCGGCATCGTGGGCCATGCGGGAGCCTTTCAATGAAGCGCCTGTTGCTGCTCGGCGGCGTCACCGAAGCCCTGGCGATTGCCCGCACCCTTGGCCCGCAACATGTCTACAGCCTGGCGGGCGTGGGCCGGGTGCCAACCGACCTGACGTGCCAGGTGCGGGTCGGCGGCTATGGCGGCGCTCAAGGCCTGGCGCAGTTCATCCAGGAGGAAGGCATCGACCTGCTGCTCGACGCCACTCACCCTTACGCTGCACAAATCAGCCAGAACGCCGCCATTGCCGCGCAGTTGAGTACCATCCCGTGCTGGGCCCTGCGCCGCCCGGCGTGGCAAGCGCAGGCTGGGGATGACTGGCGGGAAGTCAGTGACTGGAGCGCGCTGATCACAGCACTGAAACCGTTCAAACGGCCGCTGTTCACCCTGGGCCGCGAACCGTTGCAACACCTGCATGAGATTCCGCCGGAACAGTTCTGGACCTTGCGCGCATTAGACGTTTACCCCGGCAACGAACGCTGCGAAGTGATCGGCGCACGCGGACCGTTTTTCATCGAGGATGAACGCACACTGTTCGAACGCCGGCACATTGATGTGCTGATCAGCAAGAACAGCGGCAGCACCGCCACCGAGCCCAAGCTTGAGGTGGCACGCGAACGCGGGGTGCCGGTGTTGATTCTCAAGCGGCCGGAGTTGCCGGGGGTTGAGCGGGAGTTTGAAAGCGTGCCTGCAGTTTTAGAGGCACTGTCAGCGTCAGACCGTTCCTGATACCTGACTGTCAGAGCGAATCGACAGACATCATTCCCCGAAAGAGCCGTCTGGCCAGACTCAACGGTTCGGCTCAACATCCCCAGAGTGTTCCTGAACCTTCCCCCCCCCAAAACAAGAACCAGCCCCGACTGGCAAGCGGCGGTCGTCTTGAGAAAAGTGCGTCCTTGCCAACTTGTATCCCATGGAATACGATTCGACATGATCGACTTCGTGCAGTCACGACTGTTTTCCGATTGGCTTCACTCACTCAAGGACACCATTGGAAAAGCTCGCCTGATCGCCAGGCTTCGAGCTGCCGAGCATGGGAATTTCGGTGATTGCGCAGCCGTAGGTGCAGCGGTTTATGAAATGCGTGTTCATTACGGTCCCGGCTACAGGATGTACTTCACTCGTAAAGGTGAGAGGGTCTATCTGCTATTGGCAGGTGGTGACAAGTCGACGCAACAACGCGACATCAAACGCGCTCAACAGATAGCGCTGAACATCGGTAGTGAGGAGTAAATCATGACCGAACAATTCACCCGTTTTGACGCTGCCGAATTTCTTAAAACACCGGCGGAAATGGCGGCTTACCTGGATGCCTGTTTTGATGAGGACGCCGGTGACGGCGTATTGGTACGTGCGGCGCTCAATGACATTGCCCGGGCAAAAGGCATGACGCAGGTTGCCCGAGAGGCTGGCCTGGGTCGTGAGAGCCTGTACAAGGCGTTGGGCAGCTCCGGCAACCCGGAATTCGCGACTATCATGAAGGTGATGAAAGCCTTGGGTCTCAAGCTGCATGCCACCGCAGCCTGATCCGTGCGACACCACACCGCACAGCGGGTTTTTACTTATGGCCACCGATCAGGCTAAATACCCGCCTGAACGCCCACCCACCGGATCTGTCCCATGTCCCGACAACGGCTAGCATTTGCCTGGATCGCCTGCTTCGCAGTGCTGTTCAATATGCTTGCCATGCCGATGTCCGGTGCGATGGCTCAAGGGGCCGGTCAGTCGCCCGCCGAACAGTTGCTGTGGGGCAGTTTCTGTTCTTCCGGCGGCACGAAACTGGTGGCGATCTCCCTGGGCAAGCTTGAGCAAAACGCCCCGCAGAATGACGACCATTCGAACATGCAGCATTGCTGGTGCTGTTCGGGTTCCGCGCCGCTGGTGGCGTTGCCGGGCCATGTCCCGCAGCTGTATTTCGCGCGTTTGGAGGCCAATCGCAGCCTGCCTCCGCCAACCCTCGACAGCCCCACCCCGCGCCAGCAATGGCCGAGTCTCAATCCCCGTGCTTCTCCTCTAGTCTGATTACCGTCGCAATTGATCTGCGTGTTTAATCGTTCTGGAGAACTGCCATGTTGAAGAAACTTATCGTTCTGGCCGCGTTGCTGGTGCCTGCCTGCTTTGCCAATGCTCACGAATACAACGCGGGCGACATTCACATCGCTCACCCGTGGTCGCAAGAACTGCCGCCCAATGCCCCCACCGTGGCCGCCTATTTTGTGATTCACAACAACGGCCAAACCGCCGACCGCCTGCTCAGCGTGGCCTCGCCGATTTCGGGCAAAGCCGAGCTGCACGAGCATGTGAAACAGGGCGACCTGATGAAAATGCAGCAGGTGCCGAGCGTCGATATCCCGGCGGGAGGCGACCTGACCTTTGCCCCGATGGCCTATCACGTGATGCTGCTGGAGCTCAAGGACCGCAGCCTGCTGAGTGACGGCAAACACTTCCCGCTGACCCTGCATTTCGAAAAATCCGGGGACGTGACGGTTGACGTCGCCGTGCAGAAAAAAGCCCCGGACGGGATGCCAGAGCACGCCCACGCCCAGTAATCACAGCCTGAACTCCCCGTGAACGCAGGGCGCTCGCCCGGCGTCAGGCGATCCGTGCCGCCTCGACACTCCCTGAGGGTCAAACGCGGCAGCTGGATCAGCCTGTTCGCCATGCTGATGATCTTTATCGGTCCACTGATTTCTCAGTCGATGCCGATGGATCGACGCATGCCGATGTCCATGAGCCATTCGATGGACATGCGCGCGGACGAGCCCGGCTGCCACGCCACTTCGCAGCCAACCGCCCAACACGCCAAGGTCCAGAGCGAACGGCATGTGCTCTGGGAAAAGTGCGGCTATTGCAGCCTGCTCTTCAACTGCCCGGCGCTGCCTGGCAGCCTGTCGTTTGCAATGTTCGACACCCCTCCCGCCAGCCCTTTCATCAGCCCCTCCCCCCGCCTGGGCCACGCCCGGCAAACGGTCTTTCCCGGTGCTCGCAGCCGCGCTCCTCCCATCGTCGCGTAACACCCCGCACACCACCTCACACGGCCGACTGTTGAAAAAACAGCCGTAGGCTGCCGGCTGTGTTGTTTACGACTGATTGATGGAAGTTTTATGTCCAGGTTTTCTGCTGACACCCGTTTCAACGCGACTCCTGCACCCTTTGCCCTGAACGCACCTCATGCCCGCTTCAAACACGCCACGGCGGTTTTGTGCGGCGCCCTGCTGACGCCATTCGCCTTGGCGGCCGAGCAGCCGGCTGACCATAGCCAGCACACCGAAGAACTGAGCCCGACGGTGATCACCGCCATCGCGCCCAGCTCGCCACTGACCATCGTCACCAACCCCAAGGACCCGCGCCAACCCGTGCCGGCCAGCGACGGCGCCGACTACCTCAAGACCATTCCCGGTTTCGCCCTGGTGCGCAACGGCGGCACCAACGGTGACCCGGTGCTGCGCGGCATGTTCGGTTCACGCCTGAACATCCTCACCAACGGCGGCATGGTGCTCGGCGCCTGCCCTGGCCGAATGGACGCCCCGACCTCGTACATTTCCCCGGAAACCTACGACAAGCTGACCGTGATCAAGGGCCCGCAAACCGTACTCTGGGGCCCTGGCGCCTCGGCCGGCACCATCCTGTTTGACCGCGAACCGGAAAGCTTCGGCGAGCTGGGCACACGGGTCAACGCCAGCATGCTGGCCGGGTCCAACGGGCGTTTCGACAAACTCGTCGACGCTGCTGCCGGCGGCCCGCTGGGCTACGTGCGAGTGATCGGCAACACGGCCCATTCCGATGATTACCGTGACGGCAACAACGACACTGTGCCGTCGCGCTACGACAAGTGGAACGGCGACGTGGCCGTCGGCTGGACCCCGGACGCCGACACCCTGCTGGAACTCACCGCCGGCAAGGGCGACGGCGAAGCCCGCTCTGCCGGGCGCGGCATGGACGGTTCGCAATTCAAGCGCGAAAGCCTGGGGCTGCGGTTCGAGCGCTCGAACCTCGGCGAGGTCCTGGACAAGGTCGAGGCACAGGTCTACTACAACTACGCCGACCATGTGATGGACAACTACACCCTGCGCAAGCCGTCCGGCACCGGGATGATGGCCGGGCCAATGGCCTCCAACGTCGACCGCCGAACCCTCGGTGCGCGAATCAAGGCCACCTGGCACTGGGCCGATGTGCAACTGATCAGCGGCCTCGATGCCCAGACCAACGAGCATCGAAAACGCGCCGCGATGGGCATCGACGCCTACAAGGAAGTACCGCGCGAGAAGGACGCCGACTTCCACAACTACGGTGTCTTCGGCGAACTGACCTGGTATGCCGCCGACCGCGACCGCCTGATCACCGGTGCCCGTCTGGACCGCGCTTCGGCCAAGGATTTCCGCCAGACCATCGGCTCCGGGATGATGGCCCGCGCCAACCCGACGGCCGACGAAACCCGTGCCGACACCCTGCCCAGTGGCTTTGTGCGGTATGAGCACGACCTGGCGGACAGCCCGACCACCCTCTACGCAGGCCTGGGCCATGCGCAACGCTTCCCGGATTACTGGGAGCTGTTCTCGCCCAAGTCCGGCCCGGCCGGTTCGGTCAATGCCTTCGACTCGATCAAGCCTGAAAAAACCACTCAGCTAGACTTCGGCCTGCAATACAAAACCCAGGATCTGGAAGCCTGGGCCTCGGGATACGTCGGTCAGGTGCGCGACTACATCCTGTTCAACTACACGCCAGGGAAGATGGGCATGACCTCTCAGGCTCAAAACATCGACGCCCGGATCATGGGCGGCGAACTCGGTGCGGCCTACAAGCTGACCTCCAACTGGAAAGCCGATGCAACCCTGGCCTACGCCTGGGGCAAGAACAGCAGCGATGGCAAGGCACTGCCACAGATGCCGCCGCTGGATGCGCGATTCGGCCTGACCTACAGCGAAGACAACTGGAGCGCGGGCGCCTTGTGGCGAGTGGTCGCGGCGCAGAACCGCATCGACCAGAACAAGGGCAACGTGGTCGGCAAGGACTATGAGAAGAGCTCAGGCTTCGGCGTGTTCTCGCTCAACGGTGCCTACCGGATCAACAAGCACTGGAAGGTCAGCAGCGGCGTCGACAACCTCTTTGGCAAGGCCTACGCCGAGCACTTGAACCTGGCCGGCAACGCCGGGTTCGGCTACCCGGCCAATGACCCGCAAGCCATCAATGAACCAGGGCGCACGCTCTGGACCAAGGTAGACATGAGCTTCTAAAAAAGCATCGTCGGAACGCCGCCCGGCGCGAGCCGGCTCCGAGCGGCGTCCCGATGATCGGTTGCACAGCAACCGCAAAAAAATAACGACACAATCGCCTAGCGGAGTGCTTTCTGATGAGCCAACCGAAACCAAGCTTCTACAACCTGGCGTGGCGCTGGCATTTTTATGCCGGGCTGTTCGTCGCCCCTTTCATGGTGATGCTGGCCCTGACCGGCATCATTTATCTGTTCAAACCGCAACTCGATCCGCTGATGTACGGCGAGTTGCTGAACGTTCCGGCCGGGCATCACCGCCTCAGTGCCGACGAGCAATTGAAGCGTGTGCAAGCGGCTTACCCGCAAGGCCACATCAGCCAATACCTGCCGCCGGTCAACGCCGAACGCAGCGCGCAATTCGTCGTGAAAAGCCCCGGCAGCGAGCTGAACGTCTTCATCGATCCCTACCACGGCGACATCCTTGGCGAGCAGGATGCCAAGAGCAACCTGCAAGCCATCGCCCGGGCCATTCACGGCGAACTGATGATCGGCACCGTCGGTGACCGCCTCGTGGAACTGGCCGCGAGTTGGGGCGTGGTGCTGGTGGTGTCCGGGGTATTTCTCTGGTGGCCGCGCGGCAGAACCGGCGCCGGTATTCTTTGGCCACGGCTGAACGCTCGCGGGCGGTTGCTGTGGCGTGACCTGCATGCGGTCACCGGGTTCTGGGGCGCGGCGCTGCTGCTGGTGATGCTGCTCAGTGGCATGACCTGGACCGGGTTCTGGGGCAAGCAATACGCCGACCTCTGGAACCGTTTTCCGGTGGCGATGTGGAACGACGTGCCCAAGTCTGACGAAGAAGCCCGCAGCCTCAACAGCGCGACGCGCCAGACCGTGCCGTGGGCGATGGAAAACACGCCGATGCCGATGTCCGGCGATCACGCCGAACACATGGCCCACAACGCGCCATCGACCGGCCCGGCCGCACCGACCATCAGCTTGCAGGATGTGCAGAATATCGCCACCCAGCGCAAGGTCGAGCCCGGTTACAGCATCACGTTCCCGACCACCGCCAGCGGCGTGTTCACGATTGCAGTGTTCGCCGACGACCCACGCAACGACGCCACCCTGCACATTGACCAATACACCGGAAAAGTCCTGGCCGATGTGCGCTGGCAGCACTACAGCACCGTTGCCCGCGCCACGGAAGTCGGCGTGATGTTGCATGAGGGCAAGATGTTCGGCGTGTTCAATCAGATCGTCGTGTTGCTGATCTGCCTGATGATTCTGCTCAGCGCAGTCAGCGGTGTGGTGATCTGGTGGAAACGCCGTCCTCAGGGCCGAATGGGCGTACCGCCCCTGCGTCATGACTTGCCGACCTGGAAAACCGGGGTCGTGATCATGCTCGCACTGGCGCTGGTCTTTCCGTTGGTGGCGGCGTCGCTGATCGTGGTTTTGGGGGTGGATCGCGTGCTGCTGTCGCGCTTCAAGCAGCAAACTGAATCGGCCTCATCTTCATCCTGAATACAGCGAGATGCATGAAGAGTCTCTGAAGACTCTACAATGCCGGCCCACGTCGGATCGTCAGTGAGCGGACACCTGTGGCGAGGGGGCTTGCCCCCGTTGGGCTGCGAAACGGCCCTGAAATCAACAACCCGGTTCTGTCATGCAGACCCCAAGCGTTGGTTTTACGACTGCTGCGCAGCCGAACGGGGGCAAGCCCCCCTCGCCACAAAAAACCCTTAGCCACAAGGCAACACAGCTTGACCATCGAAAGGAATGGCATGACCTCGCTGAACCTCACCCACCTCGCCTGGACACCTCTGGGCCACGGCCACTGTCATCACCAGTTCCAACTGCGTGACGCCAGCCTGCGTGTGGCCGCCGGGGAGTTCGTCGGGTTGATCGGGCCCAACGGCAGCGGCAAGACCAGCCTGCTGCGGTGCGCCTATCGCTTCAGCAAACCGGAAAGCGGCGAGGTGGCGCTCGATCACCAGAACGTCTGGAAACAGTCCTCGCGCTGGTGCGCCCAACGCATCGCGGTGGTGTTGCAGGAATTTCCCGACGCCTTCGGCCTGACGGTCGACGAGGTGGTCGCCATGGGCCGCACGCCACACAAGGGCCTGTTCGATGGCGATACGTTGCACGACCGGCGCATTGCGCAACAGGCGTTGGAATCGGTGGGGCTCAGAGGTTTCGAGGACCATGCTTTCGCGACCCTGTCCGGGGGCGAAAAACAGCGGGTGATCCTTGCCCGCGCCCTGGCGCAACAACCGCAACTGCTGATCCTCGACGAACCCACCAATCACCTCGACCCACGCTATCAGCTCGAATTGCTGCAACTGGTCAAACGCTTGCAGATCGGCACCCTGGCGAGCATCCACGACCTGAACCTGGCCGCCGCGTTCTGCGATCGCCTGTACGTGATCAACCACGGCCGCATCGTCGCCAGCGGCACGCCAAAGGAAGTGCTGACCGCCACGCTGCTGCGCGAGGTGTTCGGCGTCCAGGCACTGATCGATGAACACCCCTTGTCCGGCTACCCACGAATCACCTGGATTACCCACCCATGACCTTGCGCACCCTGCTCCGCTCCAGCCTCGCCATCGCCCTGCTGCTGGGCACGGCCCAAGCCTTCGCCGAAGCGACTCATTACCCGCTGACGATCCAGAGCTGCAACCGCGAGGTGACCTTCAAGGAGGCGCCGAAACACGCGCTGAGTCACGACATCAACATGACCCAGATGCTGATTTCCCTCGGCCTCAAGCCACGAATGGTCGGCTACAGCGGCATCAGTGGCTGGAAAGCCGTGACACCGGAACTGCGGGTGATCCTCGACGGCTTGCCGGAACTGGCGGCCAAATACCCGTCGGTGGAAACCCTGCTCAACGCCAACGTCGACTTCCTCTTTGCGGGCTGGGATTACGGCATGCGCGTGGGCGGCGACCTGACCCCGCAAACACTCGGGCCGCTGGGGATCAATGTCTATGAACTGACCGAGTCCTGCGCCTTCGTGATGAAGCGTCCGGCGGCCACCCTCGACGACACTTACAACGACCTGCGCAACCTAGGGAAAATCTTCGACGTGCAGGACCGCGCCACTCAGTTGATCAGTGAGATGCAGGCACGCGTGGCCGACGCTCGCAAAGACCTGCCCACCGAAAAACCCCGCGTGTTTCTCTACGACAGCGGCGAAGACCGCGCCATGACCTCGGGCCGCCTGGGCATGCCGCAAGCGCTGATCGATGCCGCTGGCGGGCACAACATTCTCGATGACGTCGAGGCCAGCTGGACACGGGTGAACTGGGAGAACGTGGTCGAGCGCAATCCGCAGGTGATCGTGATCGTCGACTACGGCGAAGTCACCGCCGAACAGAAGCAGCAATTTCTGCTGGACAACAAGGCGCTGCAATCGGTGGACGCGATCAAGAACCAGCGTTTCATCGTCATCCCTTACGTGCAGGCCACGCCGGGGATCGACAACGCGCTGGCGGTAGAAGTGCTGGCCAAGGGTTTCCACGGCGGATGATCAATCGTCGTTATGCCTGGCTGCTCACTGCCCTCGGCGCCCTGCTGCTGGTGTCGTGCGTGGTGTCGCTGGGCTTTGGCGCAGCCAGGGTGCCGGTGGACGTGGTCTGGCGGATTCTGCTGCATAAAGCCCTGGGCGTCGGCGAGGTGAACTGGAGTGCCGGGCAGGAGCATATCGTCTGGCTGATCCGGGTGCCGCGCATGCTGCTGGGCGCGCTGGTGGGCGCCGGGCTGGCGCTGATCGGCGCGGTATTGCAAGCCGTCACGCGCAACCCGCTGGCCGACCCGCACTTGCTGGGTGTGACCTCTGGCGCCACCCTCGGCGCGGTGATCGTGGTGCTGCACGTGGGGGAAATCGTCGGGCTGCTGACTTTGCCGATTGCGGCGTTTATCGGTGCGCTGCTGAGCATGTTGATCGTGCTTGCCATCGCCAGCCGCCATGGCCGACTGGACAGTGACCGACTGCTGCTGTGCGGGGTCGCCGTGTCCTTCGTGATGATGGCCATCGCCAACCTGTTGCTGTTCCTCGGCGATCACCGCGCCAGTTCCGCCGTGATGTTCTGGATGCTCGGCGGCCTCGGTCTGGCACGCTGGGAACTGTTGGCCGTGCCGGCCGCCAGCGTGTTGCTCGGGCTGGTGTTGCTGGTGGGCATGGCCCGCCCGTTGAATGCCCTGATGGCCGGCGAGCAAACCGCCGTGACCCTTGGCCTGAACGCCCGCACTGTGCGCTTGCGGGTGTTCGTGATCGCCTCGTTGATGACCGGCGTGCTGGTGTCCATCAGCGGTTCGATCGGTTTTGTCGGGCTGATGGTGCCGCACATTGCCCGGCGCCTGGTCGGGGCGGAACACCGAAGACTGCTGCCGGTGTGCGTGTTGCTCGGCAGTGTTTTCCTCGTTTGGGTCGACGTAGCAGCACGAACCTTGATTGCACCGGAAGATCTGCCGATAGGTGTGGCCACCGCCGCCATCGGCGGCCTGTTCTTCATCGGCCTGATGCGCCGCCGCTAAACTCGGCGCGATCAATTGTGGCGAGGGAGCTTGCTCCCGTTCGGCTGCGAAGCAGTCGCAAACCCAGCGCATGCGTTGTATCCGATGGAATGCGATCGCAGGTTTCAGGGCCGCTCCGCAGCCCAGCGGGAGCAAGCTCCCTCGCCACAGAGTAAGTGCCCGGCCCTTGCTCCAAGGTGGCGCACCTCTGCGCACCAGCACATCGAGCCTGTACTTTCATGGTGCGTCGCCTGCCGACGCAAACGCTCTAACCCGCCATTTCCCTGCCTTTGCCCGACTGGGCACAGCCCTTGCTAAAGCCCCTTCAGTCGTCTGCATCTGCCACCCAGAAAATTCATACGTTCATGGAGATCGCACAATGAAGCGTCGCAGCTTGATCAAGGCTTTCACACTATCGGCAAGCATTGCCGCGATGGGCATGACCTGGACCGTCCAGGCCGCCGAGACCATCAAGGTCGGGATTCTGCATTCGTTGTCAGGGACCATGGCGATCTCCGAAACCTCCCTGAAAGACATGGCGCTGATGACCATCGACGAGATCAACGCCAAGGGCGGGGTCAACGGCAAGATGCTTGAACCGGTGGTGGTCGACCCGGCGTCGAACTGGCCGCTGTTCGCCGAAAAGGGCCGGCAGTTGCTGACCCAGGACAAGGTCGCCGTGGTGTTCGGTTGCTGGACTTCGGTGTCGCGTAAATCGGTATTACCAGTGTTCGAAGAACTCAACGGGTTGCTGTTCTACCCGGTGCAGTACGAAGGCGAAGAGATGTCGCCGAACGTGTTCTACACCGGCGCGGCGCCGAACCAGCAAGCGATTCCGGCGGTTGAGTACCTGATGAGCGAAGAAGGCGGCAGCGCCAAACGTTACTTCCTGCTCGGCACCGATTACGTCTACCCGCGCACCACCAACAAGATTCTGCGCTCGTTCCTGCATTCCAAAGGCGTCGCCGACAAGGACATCGAAGAGGTCTACACGCCATTCGGTCACAGCGACTACCAAACCATCGTCGCCCACATCAAAAAATTCTCGGCCGGCGGCAAGACCGCCGTGATCTCCACGGTCAACGGCGACTCCAACGTGCCGTTCTACAAAGAACTGGCCAACCAGGGCCTGAAAGCCACCGACGTTCCGGTCGTGGCGTTCTCGGTGGGCGAAGAAGAACTGCGCGGCATCGACACCAAACCCCTGGTGGGCAACCTCGCGGCATGGAACTACTTCGAATCGGTGGAGAACCCGGTGAACCAGAAGTTCGTCGCCGACTGGAAGGCCTACGCGAAAAAACACAACCTGCCGGGCGCGGACAAAGCCGTGACCAACGACCCGATGGAAGCCACCTATGTCGGCATCCATATGTGGGCGCAAGCGGCGGAAAAAGCCAAGTCCACCGACGTCGACAAGGTCCGCGAAGCCCTGGCCGGCCAGACCTTCGCCGCGCCGTCGGGCTACACCCTGACCATGGACAAGACCAACCATCACCTGCACAAACCGGTGATGATCGGCGAGATTCAGGCCGATGGTCAGTTCTCGGTGGTGTGGCAGACCGAAGGCCCGATCCGCGCCCAACCGTGGAGCCCGTTCATACCGGGCAACGACAAGAAGCCGGAATATGCGGTGAAGAGCAACTGAGCCACTGGATGTCGAGCCTGACTATCAGGCCCGACACAACTCCTGTGGGAGCGGGCTTGCTCGCTCCCACATTTAGTCCGCGTAAGGCCAATAACATGCCCACTGCCCTTTACCGCTTCATCCTGGCCCTCGCCCTGCTGTTGCCGATAGCCGCCCACGCAGGTGACGCCGAAGACTTCGTCGCCGCCAATCCGGTACAGCAAGCCAAGCTTCTGGAAACCTGGGCCGCACAGCCCGATCCGGCCCGTGTCGAACTGATCAACGCCTTGCAACAAGGGCAATTGACCGTCGACGGCCAAGCCAAAACCCTGCGCTTGAACAACCGCCTGCGGGGCCTGGTCGACACCGCACTGGCCAGCCATCAATTGCTCGCCACCGATGCCACAATCCGTCTGGGCGCCGCGCAGCAATTGCAGAAAAGTGCCAAACCGGCGCAACTGATATTCCTCGACCGGCAACTGGCGAGCGAAAAAGACGAAACCGTTCACGCCGCCCTGAGCCTGGCGCTGGCCAACCTGCAACTGGTGGACAGCGACCCCGTCGTGCGTCTGGCGGCCGTGCGTTTGCTCGGCGAAACCGGCGACCCACTGGCCCGCACCCGCCTCGAAGGTTTGCTCCAGCCTGGCGTCGAAACCGATGACGGTGTGCGCACCGCCGCCGAAACCAGCCTGGCCCAGGTCAAACGCAAACTGCTGGTCGGCGAACTGCTCGGGCAGGCCTTCAGCGGCATGTCGCTGGGTTCGATCCTGCTGCTGGCGGCGCTAGGGCTGGCGATCACCTTCGGCCTGCTGGGCGTGATCAATATGGCCCACGGCGAGATGCTGATGCTCGGCGCCTACTCGACCTACGGGGTGCAGATACTGTTCCAGCGCTTCGCCCCGCAAGCTATCGAGCTCTATCCGTTGGCGGCGTTGCCGGTGGCGTTTTTCGTCACCGCCGGGATCGGCATGGCGCTGGAGCGCACGGTGATTCGCCACCTCTACGGCCGCCCACTGGAAACCCTGCTCGCCACCTGGGGCATCAGCCTCATGCTGATTCAGCTAGTCCGGTTGGTGTTCGGCGCGCAGAACGTTGAAGTGGCGAACCCGGCCTGGCTCTCGGGCGGAGTTGAGGTGCTGCCCAACCTGGTGCTGCCGTACAACCGCATCGTGATCATCGCGTTCGCCTTGTGTGTGGTGATGCTGACCTGGCTGCTGTTGAACAAGACCCGACTGGGCCTGAATGTGCGCGCCGTCACCCAGAACCGCAACATGGCTGCCTGCTGCGGCGTGCCCACGGGACGTGTCGACATGCTCGCCTTTGGCCTCGGCTCCGGCATCGCCGGCCTCGGCGGCGTGGCCCTCAGTCAGGTAGGCAACGTCGGCCCGGACCTCGGCCAGAGCTACATCATCGACTCGTTCCTGGTGGTGGTGCTCGGCGGCGTCGGGCAACTGGCCGGCAGCGTGTTTGCCGCGTTCGGCCTGGGGATCGCCAACAAGATTCTGGAACCACAGATCGGCGCCGTGCTCGGCAAAATCCTGATCCTGGCGCTGATCATTCTGTTCATTCAGAAACGCCCGCAAGGTCTCTTCGCACTCAAAGGACGGGTGATCGACTAAGCGGGGCATGCTCACGCCCATTGACGACCGCGCCACTGCCTCGCTGGCGGCGATACCGAGAAGGAAGGGAAATATGTTTTCCATCAACCACATCAAAGCAAGCCCTGCCGCCATCAAGGCAGCGGCCCTACGGGTTGCGACTGTCGACGCGCCATGCCGCGTTGCGGGTCTTGCCGAGGGAATAACCATCACCTGCGACCCGCGCCTTGCCTGGCACGCCGACAGCCAGCACCGCGGTGCGTCACTGGACGTGAGCGCGCCCCGATGAACCAGCCGCTGCTGCTCACCGCCACCCAAAAGGCCGGCCCCAAAGTCACGATAGCGGTGGCCGCAGTGGTTCTCGCGCTGCTGCTCGCCTTGCCACTGCTGTCGTTGTTGTCACCGGACAATACGCTGCACGTTTCCGCCTATACGCTGACATTGGTGGGCAAGATCCTTTGCTACGCCATCGTCGCCCTCGCCCTGGACCTGGTCTGGGGTTACGCCGGTTTGCTGTCCCTCGGCCATGGCCTGTTCTTCGCCCTCGGCGGTTACGCCATGGGCATGTACCTGATGCGCCAGGCTTCGGGCGACAGCTTGCCGGCGTTCATGACGTTCCTGTCATGGACCGAATTGCCGTGGTACTGGACCGGCACCAGCAGCTTCCTCTGGGCGATGTGCCTGGTGGTGCTGGCGCCGGGTTTGCTGGCGTTGGTGTTCGGTTTCTTCGCCTTCCGCTCGCGGATCAAGGGCGTGTACTTCTCGATCATGACCCAGGCCCTGACCTTCGCCGGGATGCTGCTGTTTTTCCGTAACGAGACCGGGTTTGGCGGCAACAACGGCTTCACCAATTTCCGCACGATCCTGGGCTTCGGCATCACGGAGCCGGGCACTCGCGCGGTGCTGTTTTGCGCCACTGTGTTGTTGCTGGTGGCGAGCCTGTTCATCGGTTGGCGGCTGGCACAAAGCAAGTTCGGCCGGGTGCTGACGGCCCTGCGTGACGCGGAAAACCGCCTGATGTTCTGCGGTTACGACCCTCGGGGTTTCAAACTGTTTGTCTGGGTATTGAGCGCGGTGTTGTGCGGCCTGGCCGGGGCGCTGTACGTGCCGCAAGTGGGCATCATCAACCCCAGCGAAATGTCGCCGACCAACTCCATCGAAGCCGCCGTGTGGGTCGCATTGGGCGGGCGCGGCACCTTGATCGGCCCGCTGCTGGGCGCGGGCGTGGTCAACGGCATGAAGAGCTGGTTCACCGTGGCGTTCCCCGAATACTGGCTGTTCTTCCTCGGCGCGCTGTTCATCGTCGTGACCCTGTACCTGCCCAAGGGCGTGATCGGTTTGCTGAAAAAGAGAGGTGAGCAATGAGAACCACTGCGACGGCCGAGTTCATGCTTGAGCCCGCCTTTCATCCAGAGCTTGAACCGAACAAGGATGCCGGCAGCAGCCGCGATGCCATCGGCCTCGGCCAACGCACCGGCAAAGGCCTGAACACGCGCCACGGCACGATCCTCACGCTGGAAGACATCAGCGTCAGCTTCGATGGTTTCAAGGCCCTCAACGATTTGAACCTGTACATCGGGGTCGGCGAACTGCGCTGCATCATCGGCCCCAACGGCGCCGGCAAAACCACGCTGATGGACGTGATCACCGGCAAGACCCGCCCCAGCCATGGCAAGGCCTGGTTCGGTGAAACCCTGGACCTGACGCACATGAGTGAAGTGCAGATCGCCCAGGCCGGGATCGGCCGCAAGTTCCAGAAGCCGACCGTGTTCGAAGCCTTGAGCGTGTTCGAGAACCTGGAGCTGGCGCAAAAAACCGACAAGTCAGTGTGGGCCAGCCTGCGGGCGAAATTGAACGGCGAACAGAAAGACCGCATCGGCGAAGTGCTGGACACCATTCGCCTGACCACCTCGGTCCATCGCCCGGCCGGATTGTTGTCCCACGGGCAGAAGCAGTTCCTGGAAATCGGCATGTTGCTGATGCAGGACCCGCAATTGCTGCTGCTCGACGAGCCGGTGGCGGGCATGACCGACGCCGAAACCGAGTTCACCGCCGAGTTGTTCAAGACCCTGGCCGGCAAGCATTCGCTGATGGTGGTGGAGCACGACATGGGCTTCGTCGGCTCGATTGCCGACCACGTCACGGTGCTGCACCAGGGCGGCGTGCTGGCCGAAGGCTCGCTTGCACAGGTGCAGGACAACGAACGGGTGATCGAGGTCTACCTCGGTCGTTAGGTCTGCGAACAAACAACCTGTGGGAGTGGGCTTGCCCGCGATGAGGCCGGCACATCCAACATCTTTGTTGACTGACACACCGCCATCGCAGGCAAGCCAGCTCCCACAGGGTTCTGTGTGGAACTGAGGAGATTTGGAACATGCTGCAAGTCGACAAGCTGCACCAGTACTACGGCGGTAGCCACATCCTGCGGGGCCTGACATTTGAGGTGAAGGTCGGTGAAGTCACCTGCCTGCTCGGGCGCAACGGCGTCGGCAAGACCACCCTGCTCAAATGCCTGATGGGCCTGCTGCCGGCCAAGGACGGCACCGTGAGCTGGGAAGGCAAACCGATCACCCCGCTCAAGCCGCACCAACGGGTGCATGCCGGGATCGCCTACGTGCCCCAAGGCCGGGAGATTTTCGGCCGGCTGACGGTGGAAGAAAACCTGCTGATGGGCCTGTCACGTTTCCCCGGTGCCGAGGCGAGAGAAGTCCCGGCATTCATCTACGAGCTGTTCCCGGTGCTGCTGCACATGAAGCAACGCCGTGGCGGCGACTTGTCGGGCGGTCAGCAACAGCAGTTGGCGATTGGCCGTGCGCTGGCCAGTCGGCCACGGTTGCTGATCCTCGACGAGCCCACCGAAGGCATTCAACCGTCGGTGATCAAGGAGATCGGCGCGGTGATCAAACAGCTCGCGGCGCGGGGCGATATGGCGATTCTGCTGGTAGAGCAGTTCTACGATTTCGCCGCTGAACTGGCCGATCAGTACCTGGTGATGTCCCGGGGGGAGATCGTCCAGCAAGGTCGCGGCGAAAATATGGAGGCCGAGGGTGTGCGCGGTCTGGTTACGATCTAGTCTGAAGCGTCCCGACGATAATAAGAAATCATGACCGCACCTGCCCCCGTCACACTGTTCACCCCTTGCTGGCACGCGGAGCTGGAGCTCGGCTACGACCGGTTCGGCGCCAGCACGCGCCCGGTCCTGCGTCGCCATAAAGGCCCGCTGCGGGTGCAAAAGCACCTGTACGCCGAAGGCCCCGAGGTGTGCCAGCACATCATCGTCCACCCGCCCGGCGGCATTGCCGGCGGTGATCGGCTGGACATCAGCGCCAGCGTCGGTGCCGATGCCTGGGCGCAACTGACCAGCCCCGGCGCCGCCAAGTGGTATCGGGCGGCGGCACCTGCGTATCAGCAGCTCGACTTGAAGGTAGCCGCCGGTGCCACGCTGGAGTGGCTGCCGCAGGAAACCATCGTCTTCAGCGCCGCCCAGGCTGAACTCAGTACCACGATTGAACTGCAAGGCAATGGGCGGCTGTTCTACTGGGACGTGGTAGCCCTTGGGCGCCCGGCCAGTGGCGAGCGCTTTGAGCGTGGGCACTTTCAGTCGCAGCTTGATATCCGCCGCGACGGCCAGTTGCTCTGGCACGAACGCCAGCGCATTGTCGGCAATGACGGCTTGCTGGATTCACCAATCGGGCTGGACGGTCAGCCGGTGTTTGCGACGTTGCTGGTGACCGGGGAGGTCGATAGCGAATTGCTGGAGACTTGCCGCTCGTTGCCCCATGACGTACGCGGGGATTTGAGCCAATTGCCGGGACTGCTGGTCGCTCGTTGTCTGGCTAGCGAAGCGCTGCTCGCCCGTGCCTGGCTGATCGATTTGTGGCGTTTGCTGCGTCCCGCGTTGCTGGGACGCGAGGCGGTTGCCCCAAGAATATGGAGCACTTGAGAACCCACCCTCACCCCCCGCCCTCTCCCGGAGGGAGAGGGCGCCTGACCGTGTTGCCTGGACAGAATTTTGCAGTAACCAAAAATATGACTGGCTGACCTGGCCTCGACAAACGACCGAGATCAGTCCCCTCTCCCTCCGGGAGAGGGCTAGGGTGAGGGGCGGTTCCAACTGGCACTTCGCTCCCCGCAAGAACCTCACAAATCTGCCCTGATGGACACACAATGGACCTGACCCCACGCGAAAAAGACAAGCTGCTGATCTTCACCGCCGGCCTGGTCGCCGAGCGGCGTTTGGCCCGTGGCGTGAAACTCAATTACCCGGAAACCATGGCCTACCTGTGCGCCGCGCTGCTTGAAGGCGCACGTGACGGCCAGACCGTGGCCGAGCTGATGCACTACGGCACCACCCTGCTCAGCCGCGAGCACGTGATGGAAGGCATCCCGGAAATGATCCCGGAGGTCCAGGTCGAAGCGACCTTTCCCGACGGCACCAAACTGGTCACCGTCCACCAACCTATCGCCTGAGGCCGCGCCATGACTTTTCACATCCGTGACGCTTCGCACGCCGACCTGCCGGCAATCCGCGATATCTACAACGATGCGGTGCGCAGCACCACGGCGATCTGGAACGAGCAGGCCGTGGACCTCGGCAACCGCCAGGCCTGGTTCGACGCCCGACAATCCCAGGGTTACCCGATCCTGGTGATCGTCGATGCCGACAACAACGTGCTGGGCTACGCCTCGTTCGGCGACTGGCGGCCCTTCGACGGCTTCCGGCACACCGTCGAACATTCGGTGTATGTGCGCAGCGATCAGCGCGGCAACGGCCTCGGTCCACGGCTGATGGAAGCGCTGATCGAGCGCGCCAGAACCTGCGGCAAACACGTGATGGTCGCCGCCATCGAAAGCGGTAACGCGGCGTCGATCCGCCTGCACGAGCGCGCCGGTTTCATCACCACCGGGCAGATGCCCCAAGTGGGCACCAAGTTCGGTCGCTGGCTCGACCTGACCTTCATGCAACTGACCCTCAACCCCGGCGCCCAGCCCCCGTCATCAACAAGGAGTGAGACACCATGAACACGGCCCAATTGCGACGTGTCACCCCTGAAAGCTTTGCCCACTACCGACAGGGTTTGATCGATTTGTTGTTCGACGCGGTGAAGCACGGCGCGTCGATTGGCTTTTTGGCCGACCTCGACGACTCACAGGCCCGCGCCTACATCAACGCGGTGCAGGCCGACCTTGAGAGCGGCAACCTGCTGCTGTGGGTGGTGGTTCACGACGAGAAGGTAATGGCCAGCGTGCAATTGGGTTTGTGCCAGAAAGCCAACGGTCGTAACCGCGCCGAAGTGCAAAAACTGCAAGTGCTGCACGAAGCACGTCGGCGTGGCCTTGGCCAGCAACTGATGAATGCCCTGGAGCTCGCGGCACGCCAGCACCAACGCGGCCTGCTGTACCTCGACACCGAAGCCGGTTCAGCGGCCGAAACCTTTTATCAGTCGCTGGGCTACACCCGCGTCGGTGAGTTGCCCAACTACTGCCAGAGCCCGGACGGTCGCTACACACCGACCGCCATCTACTTCAAGACACTGGGGCAACCTGAATGATTCCTGGCGAATACCGGATCCAGCAGGGCGACATCGAGCTCAACGTCGGCCGACGCACCTTGAGCCTGAGCGTGGCCAACAGCGGTGACAGGCCGATTCAGGTCGGCTCGCATTATCACTTCTTCGAAACCAACGACGCCCTGACCTTCGATCGCGCCGCCAGCCGTGGCATGCGCCTGAACATCCCGGCCGGCACCGCCGTGCGCTTCGAACCGGGGCAGAGCCGCGACGTCGAGCTGGTGGACCTGGTCGGGCATCGTCGGGTGTTCGGGTTTGCCGGGCGGATCATGGGCGATCTCGACTAACACGATTCCCTGTGGCGAGGGAGCTTGCTCCCGCTCGAGTGCGGAGCGCTCGCAATCCGGCTGGTGCGATCTATCTGATTAACCGTGGTGGCAGGTGTTGCGACTGCTACGCAGCCGAGCGGGAGCAAGCTCCCTCGCCACCATGGACCGCGGAGCGCGGCTTATCACTTTCAAGGAACTGCAATGAAGATTTCGAGACAAGCCTACGCCGACATGTTCGGCCCCACCGTCGGTGACAAGGTTCGCCTGGCCGACACCGAGCTGTGGATCGAAGTCGAGAAAGACTTCACCACCTACGGCGAAGAAGTGAAATTCGGCGGCGGCAAGGTCATCCGCGATGGCCAGGGCCAAAGCCAATTGCTCGCAGCCGAGGTCGTCGACACGCTGATCACCAACGCACTGATCATCGACCACTGGGGCATCGTCAAGGCCGACGTCGGTCTCAAGGACGGGCGCATCGCCGGCATCGGCAAGGCCGGCAACCCGGACGTGCAGCCCAACGTGACCATCGCCATCGGCGCCAGCACCGAAGTGATTGCCGGCGAAGGCATGATCCTCACTGCTGGCGGCATCGACACCCACATCCACTTTATCTGCCCGCAGCAGATCGAAGAAGCGTTGATGAGCGGCGTCACCACCATGATCGGCGGCGGCACCGGCCCGGCCACGGGCACCAACGCGACCACGTGCACCTCCGGCCCGTGGCACTTGGCCCGGATGCTTCAAGCGGCCGATGCCTTCCCGATGAACATCGGCCTCACCGGCAAGGGCAACGCCAGCCTGCCCGAGCCGCTGATCGAACAGGTCAAGGCCGGCGCCATCGGCCTCAAACTGCATGAAGACTGGGGCACCACGCCCGCGA
Organism: Pseudomonas purpurea; assembly: GCF_039908635.1. Taxonomy (NCBI): domain Bacteria; kingdom Pseudomonadati; phylum Pseudomonadota; class Gammaproteobacteria; order Pseudomonadales; family Pseudomonadaceae; genus Pseudomonas; species Pseudomonas purpurea. The sequence goes on along the minus strand of NZ_CP150918.1, from coordinate 728,085 downwards.
GCATCGACAACTGCCTGAGCGTGGCCGACCAGTACGACGTGCAGGTGGCGATTCACACCGACACCCTCAACGAATCGGGTTTCGTCGAAACCACCCTCGCCGCCTTCAAGGGCCGCACCATCCACACCTACCACACCGAAGGTGCCGGTGGCGGCCACGCGCCGGACATCATCAAGGCCTGCGGTTTTGCCAACGTGCTGCCAAGTTCGACCAACCCGACCCGGCCGTTCACCCGCAACACCATCGACGAACACCTGGACATGCTGATGGTCTGCCACCACCTGGACCCGAGCATTGCCGAAGACGTGGCCTTCGCCGAAAGCCGCATCCGCCGTGAAACCATCGCCGCCGAAGACATCCTCCACGACCTCGGCGCGTTCTCGATGATCAGCTCCGACAGCCAGGCCATGGGCCGCGTCGGCGAGGTCATCACGCGCACCTGGCAGACCGCCGACAAGATGAAAAAACAGCGCGGGCCGCTCGCCGGTGATGGCGAAGGCAACGACAACTTCCGCGCCAAACGCTACATCGCCAAGTACACCATCAACCCGGCGATCACCCACGGCATCAGCCATGAAGTGGGTTCGGTGGAGGTGGGTAAATGGGCCGACCTGGTGCTCTGGCGCCCGGCGTTTTTCGGCGTAAAACCGACGTTGATCCTCAAGGGCGGCGCCATCGCGGCCAGCCTGATGGGCGACGCCAACGCCTCGATCCCGACACCGCAACCGGTGCATTACCGCCCCATGTTCGCCAGCTACGGCGGCTCATTACACGCCACCAGCCTGACCTTCATCAGCCAGGCTGCACAGGACGCCGGGTTGCCCGAAGCATTGGGTTTGAAAAAGAAAATCGCCGTGGTCAAAGGCTGCCGCGACGTGCAGAAAACCGACCTGATCCACAACGACTACCTGCCCGACATCGACGTCGATCCGCAGACTTATCAAGTCAAGGCCGACGGAGTTTTGCTGTGGTGTGAGCCTGCCGATGTGCTGCCCATGGCGCAGCGGTACTTTTTATTCTGAGCAAAAAAAGGTCCCGGCACCGAGGTCTGCACCTCCGTATCGGGACCTGATTCAAAGCACCGTCAGCTACCCGGAGCTACCGTAAAAGGGATTTCAACCCGTTGCACTTTTGCCCGATCCATTGCTTGCTGGGTCAGTTGCCTGAGCAAGGCTTCACGCTCGCTTTTAATCAGCGCCAGTTCTTGCTCATAGGCTTCGTCGGCCATGACCTGCCCCGGCGCAAAAGCACTTTCCGGCTGGCCAAGTTCGGCGGCCAGCACGCGGATCTGCTCCTTCAGGCTGGCCTTCTCCTCCAGCGACAGGCCCGCACTGTCAGCTCTCTCATCCAGGGCCACCTTGAACTCGGTCGTGGCAACCGTCTTGCGATCAATCGCCCTGAAGCGTGCCCGGTTCGAACGCTCGACAAAGGACTTCCAGAAGGACTGCTCGGCAATCGAATCACGCAGCAGATCGCCCTCCTCCAACCCCAGAACCCGTTGATAGGCATCCTCGATCATTTCGCTGGTAACGCCTGCGATCTTGCGGAACTGCATGCCGCGCGCCTGCCATGGCAGGTCCAGCCGTTCTGCCAGATCCGTCATGAAGGCCAGGTGAACCTCCACCTCATCAATGGTGCCGGTGACATTGCGTGCGGCATCCTCACGTCGAAACCGCTCACCGGCCGCTTCGCGCGCCACGATGTGGCGCCTGGCAATTCTCTCGAGCTCGTCCAGTCGAGACTTGCCCTGTGCCAGGGTCACCAGCTCAGCCTCGATCAAACCGCTGTTACCGAGCGCCAACGCTTCGTGAACCAGCACCTGCACCCCCATGACGTTGAAAAGCTGTGTCGCACCGTCGACGCAGTTGGATCGTACGTTGGCCTCCCTGAAAAACTGCTCTCGCAATGGCGCGTTCTCAGCCATGGTGTCCAGCATTCGCCAGACCTTGCCCGTCAAATCGGCGCGATAGGCCTTGCTGGCGGTGAAGTCGGCGGACAGGGTGAGCGCGTTGATTTCTTCGAAAAAATCCGTTGAATTGAATTCATCCTCAACATCGTTCCAGACGTATTGCTTCTCAACCCACTGAGGCCGCGTCAAGCCTTCCTCCCACTGGATACTGCTGAGCACACCTGCGGGCGGATAAGGACGTTCAGGGTCCATGCCCACCGACCGAACGTAGTTTTTGAGCGTTTCCAGATTTTCAGCCGACATCCACTCGGGTCCACGACTGAGCCACGTACGCCCCAACATCTCGGCATGCCAGGTGCCTGGCGTAACCTGCGGAATGTCCGTCAACACGTTGCGGCTCAGGTCTAGGAAAAAGTGCCGGAACCGTGGCCGGTCAAACAGCCCGGGCGGCCAGGTAGTGGCGCCTGTATTAGCCAGCACCAGGGTATGCAAGTCAGGCATGCGACTGATGTTCGGCAACAATTCCAAGGGGTTTTCAGCCAACTTCAAGGAGGTCAGCAAGGTGCACTTCTTGAGCCTCTGGTGATCGACGATGTTCAACACAACCCGGTTGCTCGTAAGGTCCAGTTCCCTCAGGTGTGGCATCTCGGCGAGGCTTGAGGGCAACGCGGTCAAACTGTTCCGAGCCAGGTCCAGTGCACGTACGTTGCGAAAGGACTGAAGAAAAGGATGCTCGATGCTCGACAACCCTGTGTTGCTTAACCCCAGGCGCGTCACGTGATCGAAGTTGGCCGCAAGCCTGGGCAGGCTATCGATGTGCGGGCTCAGGTCCAGGTTGCTCAGGTCCAGTGCCTGCCCGGTCGCATTTCCGTATCCGTCCAGATGCCATGGGCCGCTACGCTGCCAGCAACGCCTGATTTTTGCGGCGATGGCATTTCTGGCATTCCTTTCGGCCACGCCTCTGGGGCCGAAACGAAAATCCCGGAGGGGTCGATTCACCCATTGGTTCAGCGTTGAAACCATCTGGTTGAACTCGATCTCAAGCCCATGGATCTGTAGCCCGACGGGGATGTTTTGCTGGCGCAGGGTCTCCATGAACATGTCGAGCTCTGCGTCCGTGAGCGACGGGTAAAGGCTGCGGATTCGAAGCCGGGCCGTCATGTCTCTGGAAACACGCCGATAGCCGTCCATCCCCCCGAGCAGCTTCAGGGTGTGTGGGTCGTAAGCCGGTTTACGAATCGGATGCTCAAGCAACGTCGACGCGAACCGATCATGGCTCAGGGGTGAACGTTGTATTTCAACCTTGAGTCGAGCACCTTCGTGAATGTCATACCCCAACGCGTTGCGCTGCGCATCCGGCAGGGCGTGCAAGACCGATGCATAGAACTCATCGGTGCCGTGCAAATGCCGATCATCCGCGTCCCGCGTCTGGTAGCGCCCGTCTTCCTCAAGAATCAGCACCTTGCGGATGGGCGCATTTTCCGGCCCCACGCTGGCGTGCAGCTTCCCGCCGAAACCCAGTTCGCGAATTTCGATCCGCACCTCATCGGACCACCCTGGCAGGCCGGCCAAGGAGCCCAGTTCGAGCCTGCGCGAGTCGGCACTGGCCAGTTCCTCAAGGTAGAGGCCCTCATAAGCCCGGTTCAATCGCACCCGGTCACGCACTGCCCGGGCCTGTTGACGCAAGCGCAGCGAGAGACGCTGTTTTTCGCTCAGGTGTTGCAGATCGGCCGGCTCGGCATGCTCCAGCAATTCCAGCGCAACGCTGGCCGGCAACTCCGGAACGTCATTGAGCACTCGCCGCACGCGAGGATCGCCAGACACATCGCGGCTCTTGTAGAGCGCTTCGAACAGGCGTTTCTTTTGCTTGCCCGCCTGCTGGCCCAACTGCTTGCGTAATGCCTCGATACGCTCGGGCGTGCCACGGGCGATGTCGTTGCCAAGCAGGACGCGCACCTCGCTGTCGTCCAGCGCTTCAATCACCCGTTCGGGCAGCTTTCCGGCAGCCAGTTCGGAGCGGCTGACCTTGATCGTCATCGGCCCGGACGCCATGGCATTACCATGTTTGAACGAAGCTCCCGAGCGATCCGCCGCCTCGAAAACCTCCACCGCCCTGTTCTCGGGCCAACCCGGCAATTCAACCATGACCTCTGGCACGAAGCCGACCATCGCGTCGGGAATCTGGTTAGCCTCGATGTGCTGCGGGAAGCGTTCCGCCTCTGCGTAGGTATTGAAGCGCATGCAGGTATCGCGCAGCAGCGCGGGCGGCGTTTCATGCTCGACATGCAACCGGCGCAGCAGGTTCTCGTCCACACCGCTCACTCGCTGGATCCTGCCCAGTGTCTGCGCAGAGTATCCGTGGAGCGTGGTGTCCATGCGCTGCATCAACTGTTGCGCTTCCCACTCCAGCGGCCGCTCGGTCTCGACCTTCCAGGCACCGGCGTTGTTATGCTCCACCAGCGGTTTGTAGGCCGTGGGGCGCTGCGGATGTTCCAGCCGATGTTGACCCGTCACCGGGTCCTGGCTCACCTCATAGTGCTTTTCTTCCAGCCGCAGCCACTGCTTGCCGCCCTGTTCAAACAGGCCGATGTCGTTGGGCACGGCATTGGCGGGCAGTGACACCGGGTGCTCATAGGGCCCGAGGTCGGTTTTCCACAAACGGGTCTTGCCATCGGGCATCTCCACCGGTTTGAGGCTGTCGATCAGCGCGCTGGGTTTGACCGCCGCCAAACCCCGGGGCAGGACGTGCCCGACGCCCATCAGCGCCAACTGGGCAAAATTGATCAGCACCCCGTTGATGTGGGACGCCGCTTCTTCCCGGTCGCCCTTGCTCCAGTCCTCGATGCCCTCCACCAGTTCATCGGCGATCTGCGCCACCATCACCCCCAACAGCACTTCGCCCACGCCTGGAATCAACATCCCGACAAAGTTGAACACGTTCCAGCCGATGTCCAGATAACTGGTCAGGCGCTTCCAGCGTGTCGTTGCATCCTCATCACCGGTCGGCACCGCGATGACCCGCGCATCGGCGATGGCTTTATCGCGTTTGTCGGCATACAGCCATTGCCACAAGTCCCCGGTAATCAGGTTGGTGATGGGCTCTGCGGTCGGGTTCTCGAGCTCGGTTTCCCGCCACCAGGGCCCCATGTCCAATGGCTCGCGTTGCTGCCAGACAATCCGCGTCAGGCGTTCGTTGACCCGGGCGAAGAATTTGCCCTTGTCCTTCTGCGCCACGAAGCGACTGAAAAATTCCTGATACTGCGTATCGCGCAGTTGGCCAAGCAGCTCTTTCATGAAGTCGGCGAGCGAGTTGTACTCTTTCAGCGGGTGCAGCGGATCGTCCGGCACATAGGCAATCACCGGTCCGTCCAAACGGCTCTGCCGATGAACATCCTCGCGGCGCAGCATGTCCTCGTGGACACTGTCAGGACCGTTGGCCAGGAACGATTGCAACAGCTTGAAGCGCTCGTACTCGGTGCCCGGCAACACGGGTAACCGTTGCGACCAGTTGCTCCAGAACTTCACTCCGTCGGGCGTCAATTCGTCGACCAACGACTTGACCCTGGACGGCTGGCTCACCGCACTGAACAACACGATGCCGTGCAACGCGAAGCCCATCAGCGAGAGCCGATGCCGGTGCAACGGCTGATCATGAAAGGTGATGTCGCTTTTGCCATCACGTACGTGTTTAAGTTTGCCGTAGGCATACTCGCTGATATCTTTTTTCAAATAAGCCATCAACGCGTCCAGATTAAAAGACGCTTTGTGCGCGGCCAGCGCATGCTCTTCCAATAACTGCCGGGCCTTCGGATCGGAGGGCAATAAAATGCTTTTTATATGCGTTTGATATTGCCCCCCCAGGTCCAGTCGCCGACACAGTGTGGCGATTTTCGCAACCGTCATCGTCCGTTCAAGTGTTAACTCCCCTCGGGAGTTTCTGGAGTACACACCAGAGCCGGTCCGGAAATAATCTTCAGCGGTTTCCGGTTCTTCGAAGTTATGCAATGCGCCCTCCAGCAATGTGGATTCGCGCACACGGCTGGCGCCACTGTCGATGCCAAAGATAATGTTGTCCGGAATGTACAGCTTCAGCGTCAGCGGGCTGACGTCGCCATGGGTATTGAAATTCGACCTGACAAGCAAGGAAAGCAGGGGATTGGCAAACGCCTGAATGTCCTGTTGCAGGTTTTTCAGCGGACCGTCCACCTTCGCTTGTGAGCGCCAGCGCTCTTCAACCAGTTGCTTGAGGTAGCGCCGATTGAGGCTGGACGCATTCATGTACCAATCGGGATAGGTCGGGTTGGCGGTGTCGAGTGATAACAGCCGGCTCACAGGCGCTTGTGTAATAGCCCGGGGCAGCGCCTGAACAATACGTTCGTGGTGCGTTCCGCTGTTTACAATCGGCACTATGGAACGTGGCGTAACATCTTCAAACGCTATTAACTCAGACATTCTGTAACAACCAAAGATAACAATAGAAGTTACCAGCTTAAACAGCGCCCCCTAAAACAAAAGACTAAAAACCTGCTCACCCCATGCCCGTCCCGCCACGTGACCGTTCAACTATTAAAGAGTTGAACATACATAAATAACACCCTTGTTTCCCGTTGGTCTTATGCCTTCGCCACGCGCTGTTTTACCTGTACGCCCTGGCGTTATGATGCTCACTCATTGCCCGAGGCTTCGACCATGCGTTTAGCTGATTTCATCGTTCAACACGTGGACCGCATCGTCGACGAATGGGAGCAGTTCGCCAAAATCATCACCCCGGACGACTCGCTCGACCGCATGACCTTGCGCGATCACGCCAGATCCATCCTGCTGGCCGCCGCCCGAGACATGCGCACGGCTCAAACGGTAAGTGAGCAAGCGGCCAAAGCCAAGGGCGAAGGCCCGGAGAAAACCCCTAGCCTGGATCAAGCCGCCGCCAGCCACGGTGAACTGCGCCACAACGTCGGTTTTGATCTGGTGCAGATGACCTCCGAATTCCGTCACTTGCGGGCCTGCGTGATTCGCTTGTGGGTCAACAGCCTCGATGCGCCGGACCTTCAGTACTTTCAGGACATGATCCGTTTCAACGAAGCCATCGACGAAGCGCTGGCCGAATCCACGGCGGCCTACGCCGAGCAGGTCAATCGCTCGCGGGACATCTTCCTGGCGATCCTCGGCCATGACCTGCGCGCGCCGTTGCAAGCGGTGAGCATGTCCACCGAAATGCTGATCCGCAAAGGCCAACTCGACGCCGACGCCCAGATGTATGCGCAGGGCATCAAGAGCAGTGCCCGGCACATGGCGGTGATGGTCAGCGATTTGCTGGAGCTGGTGCGCAGCCGACTGGGCAACAGCCTGCCGATCGAACCGGCCCCGATGGACCTGGCCACTGCCGCCCAGGCGGCGCTGGATGAAGCCTCTGCCGGGCAGCCGGATTGCGACGCGCAGTTAACGGTCGAGGGGGACACTCAGGGTGTTTGGGACCGCGCCCGGCTCGATCAACTGCTGCAAAACCTGATCGGCAATGCCTTGCAACACGGGGAGAACAAACGCCCGATCACCTTGTGCATCTCGGGGGTCGACCATCAGGTGACACTGACCATGCACAACCACGGCGCGCCTATCCCGCCCGATGCCCTGGGCACGATTTTCGACCCCTTGGTGCGCAGCGCCAGCGAAGAACTGGCCGGCTCTAGCACCAGCCTCGGGTTGGGGCTGTTTATCGTCAAACAAGTGGTGGATGCCCATCAGGGCACGATAGAAGTCAACTCCAACGAAACCGACGGCACGACATTCAGCGTGGTGTTGCCGAGGGTGTCACGGGTGGTTTCATAGCCGATGAAGTTCAGCAACACCGCATTGTGGTGAGGGGACTTGCCCCCGTTCGAGCGTGAAGCGGTCGTAAATCCAGCAAACGCAGTCTGTCTGACAAAACCCGATTGCAGGTTCTGGGCCGCTCCGCAGCCCAACGGGGGCAAGCCCCCTCGCCACATATTGAGTGTTTATCCCTATATTTTGGCTACTCGACCACCAACCGTCCCAGCCGCTGCTTGAGCATGCGGTTTTCGGCGCGCAGTTGTTGCACTTCTTCCAGCAGGTCCAGCGCCAGGGCGACGCCTTCCCATTCCAGTTCCAGGTCCCGCCGCAGCTTGGCGGCGCGTTTGGCCAGGGCCAGTTCAACATCGTTGAACCGCCAGTCCTTGGGCGTGGAGCCCTGAGGTTCGAGGATGCCGTGTTCGACGATTTCGATCACGTAGACGTCCGACAAATCGGTCGCCTCACAGAATTCTGCCATGTCCAGTTGAACGATCAGGGGGCTGCTCATCATCAGCTACTCCATTGCTCTTGGAACCAAAAGGGGCTATCGGATCAAAAGTGCTCCCGCGGGTTGAACGCGGCTTTTTTCGCCAGTTCCTGCCACAACGCTTTGACGTCATCGTCGCTGTGTTTAGGCATCACGGCCTTCAGTTGTACAAACAGATAACCGCGATGACCGGCCTTGTTCAGCAGGCCGTGGCCCTTGGCGCGCATGCGCTGGCCATTCTGGCTGCCGGCCGGGACCTTGAGGTTGATCTTGCCGGTCAGGGTCGGCACGGCCACTTCCGCACCCAACGCCAGTTCCCACGGCGCCAGCGGCAAGGTGATGATGAGGTTCTCGCCCTCGACATCGAACTTGGGGTGCGGCGCGAAGCGAATCGTCAGGTACAGGTCGCCATTGGCGCCACCACCGGCACCCGGTGCGCCCTGACCTTTGAGGCGGATGCGCTCGCCGTCGGTCACGCCTGCCGGGATTTTCACGTTCAGGCTTTTGCTGGTGTTGCTGACATGCTGGCCGGCGGCATTGTATTGCGGCACCTGGAAGCTGATCTTCTTCGACTCGTTCGACAGGGTTTCTTCAAGAAAAACCGCCAGTTCCATTTCCACGTCTTGCCCTCGACGACCGGCGCTGCGGCCAGACTGTCCGCCACCGAAACCCGGGCCACGGTTACCAAAGATCGAACTGAAGAAGTCCGAGAAGTCGCCACCGTCCTGACCCCCGCCAAAACCACCGGTACCGCCCCGCCCTTGCCAGCCCGGCGGGCCCTGGAACGGTTGGCCGTGCTGGCCGTATTTGCGCAAGTCGTCATATTCGGCGCGCTTGTCGGCGCTTTTCAGCGCTTCATACGCTTCCGAGGCGTCCTTGAATTTGGCCTCGGCGTCTTTTTCCTTGCTGACGTCGGGGTGGTATTTGCGCGCCAGTTTGCGATAGGCGGCCTTGATCGCCTTATCGTCAGCCGTCGGTTCCACACCGAGAATCTTGTAATAGTCTTTGAAGTCCATCGCGGGAATCACCATCCGTTATCGATATCGCGCCGCCTGCACAGCCTGCGTCATTTGCCTGGCCGCAGGCTTGACCGGTCTCAAGGTTGTGACCGGGCGGCACATCAGAAGTTTATCGGCAGCCGGGGCGGATCACTTGATCGCGGTGTGGCTGCCTGGCTCATGCCAGTAAGTTTGGGGAGCAAGGATAGTCTTTCAAGACGCTTTAAGCTGCGATTTAGCAGATAGTCGGCCTTCGATTCTGCGCCGCACTGGCATACACTGCGCGGCCGTTTTTTAACCGGAACTCGAAAGACATGAAAAACGCATCTCCGGCCCGTGCCTGCGGTATCGACTTCGGCACGTCCAACTCCACTGTCGGCTGGCTGCGCCCTGGCATGGAAACGCTTATTGCGCTGGAGGATGACAAGATCACCCTGCCTTCGGTGGTCTTCTTCAACATCGAAGAACGCCGCCCGGTGTACGGCCGACTGGCGCTGCACGAGTACCTGGAAGGTTACGAAGGTCGCTTGATGCGCTCGCTCAAGAGCCTGCTGGGTTCCAAACTGATCAAGCACGATACCAGCGTTCTAGGCACGGCGATGCCGTTCAAGGACCTGCTCGGGCTGTTCATCGGCCAGTTGAAGAAACGTGCCGAAGCCGAAGCCGGCCGGGAATTCGAAGAAGTGGTGCTGGGCCGTCCGGTGTTCTTCGTCGATGACGACCCGATGGCCGACAAGGAAGCCGAAGACACCCTGGTCGACGTGGCACGGGCGATTGGCTTCAAGGAAGTGTCGTTCCAGTACGAACCGATTGCGGCGGCCTTCGACTACGAGTCGACCATCGAACGCGAAGAGCTGGTGCTGATTGTCGACATCGGCGGTGGTACGTCCGACTTTTCCCTGGTGCGCCTGTCGCCCGAGCGCCGTGGCCTGGACCATCGCCAGGACGACATCCTCGCCACCGGCGGCGTACACGTCGGCGGGACCGATTTCGACAAGCAACTGAGCCTGCAAGGCGTGATGCCGCTATTCGGCTACGGCAGCCGGATGAAAAGCGGCGCCTACATGCCCACCAGCCAGCACATGAACCTGGCGACCTGGCACACGATCAACTCGGTGTACTCGCAAAAGTCCCAGTTGGCCCTGGGCAGCATGCGTTACGACATCGAAGACACGGGCGGTATCGACCGTCTGTTCAAGCTGATCGAACAACGCGCCGGGCACTGGTTGGCCATGGAGGTGGAAGAAACCAAGATCCAGCTGACCCACGCCGACAGCCGCCATGTGCCGCTGGACCGTATCGAGCCGGGTTTGAGCGTGGAGCTGAGCCGGGTGCTGTTCGAGTCGGCCATCGACGGCTTGCTGGAGCGCGTGCGCAACAGCGTGACCCAACTGTTGAACGACGCCAATGTGCGCGTCGATCAGGTGGACACGGTGTTCTTCACCGGCGGTTCGAGCGGGATTCCGGCGCTACGTAACAGCGTCTCGGCCATGCTGCCTAACGCGCGGCATGTGGAAGGCAACATCTTCGGCAGCATCGGCAGCGGCCTGGCGATTGAAGCGATGAAGCGCTACGGCACACTGGCCTGATGCAAACCCTGTGGCGAGGGGGCTTGCCCCCGTTCGGTCGCGCAGCAGCCACACAACCGGTTATCGCGGTGTAGCTGACAACATACGGTTGTTGGTTTCAGGGCTGCTTCGCAGCCCAACGGGGGCAAGCCCCCTCGCCACAATAGAATCGGTGCCGCATCTGCTGCGGCGTCAGACCATCCCCACCTGCTTCAACTCGCTCTTCAAATACGCGTAATAAATCGGCCCCGCCACCACCCCCGGCAGGCCGAACGCGGCCTCGAACACCAGCATCGCCAGCAGCAACTCCCACGATTTGGCACTGATCTGCCCGCCGACAATCCGCGCGTTCAGGAAGTATTCCAGCTTGTGGATAAAGATCAGGTAGCCCAGCGCCGCCACCGCCACCCAGATCGACAGCGACAAACCGACGATGGTGATCAGGGTGTTGGAGATCAGGTTGCCGATCACCGGCAACAGCCCGAGCAGGAAGGTCAGCACGATCAGGGTTTTGGTCAGCGGCAGTTTGATCCCGAACATCGGCAGGACCACCGCCAGGAAGATCCCGGTGAAGAAGGTGTTGAGCAGGGAAATCTTGATCTGTGCGAACACGATGTTGCGAAACGCCTGGACCAGCAGGTGCAAACGGTCGAACAGCGCCGCCGCCAGGGGTTTGCGCTGGGTCAGGTCCGGGATGCGCTGCAAGGCGATGATCGCCCCCAGCACCATGCCGATCAGCAACGTGACAAACATGTGCGCCGCGTCTTTGCCGACCAGTTGCAGGTCGCTCAGGTGTTTGCTCAACCACTCGCCGATGGCCACGCGAAACTCGGCGGCGCTGGCCGGCAAGTAGGCATCAACGAACGGCGGTAACTGGCCGCGGGCCCTTGTCGACCACGCCCATGAATTTGTCCAGGGAAGCCCCGGGGTTCTCCGCTTCATGCAGCAGAAAACTGATCGCACCGGCAAAGATCAGCGCCAACACACTGACCACCAGCGTGCCCAGCAAGGCCACGGCCAGCCAGCGTGCGCGTCGTCCTTCGATCAATCGCTGCAGTTGCGGGGTAAGCATGTTGACCAGTTCGAAGACCAGCAAACCGGCCAGCAAGCTGGGTAACAATCGCAGGGGCAACACCAGCAGCAAGCCACCAAAAATGATCACCCAACTGACCAACAGCAACACGTGACGCTGAGAAAACGTTGGCATACAGCCTCAAAACAAACGGCGTTAAAGGATTGGCAGTCTGCCAGCGTTCCGGGGTCAGCACTAGGATTGTGTCGCTCGACCTTACCGGCCCCTTCGTGAGCAAGCCCGCTCCCACACTGGATCTACTGTGAATACACTATCTGTGCACGCCAGAGAATAAATGTGGGCGCGGGCTTGCTCGCGAAAGGGCCAGCACAATCGCCACAGAGCCTCCCGGGCTGACCGCGCTGCTTATTTTTTCTTCAGGCAATCGCTCATGAAGGCTTTGCGGGCATCGCCCTTCAGCGCCTGGGTGGCGGCGGTGGCGTTGCAGGTTTTCATTTTTTCTTGCTGCGGGGTCATGGTTTTGCCGGCATCGTTGGCGGCGGGTGCAGCCTTGAGGCAGGTGCTCATAAAGGCTTTGCGCTCATCACCCTTGAGGGTTTTTGCGGTGGCGTCGGCGTTGCAGGTGGTCATTTTGTTCTGTTGGGCGGTGGCGGCAAAACCCTGGGAACAGAGCAGCAGGCCGATCATCAACAAAGGGATACGCAACATCTTCATGGAGTTTTCTCCTTGTTACCGCGCCGATGGGCGCAGCCTTCCGTGAAGTGTAGACAAAGCTTGTTACACCTTCACCTACTATCCAAGGCTGGTCCGGCGGTACTGCTCGGGCGTGCAATCGGCCTGGCGCTGGAACATCGCGATAAACGCCGACGCCGTGCTGTAGCCCATGTCGAAGGCGATTTCCTGAATGCTGCGGGAACTGTCCAGCGCCTTGATCGACGCCAGAAAACGCAAGCGCTGACGCCACTCGCCAAAACTCATGCCCAACTCGCGAACGAACTGCCGGGCCAGGGTCCGTTCGCTGACATGGATCTGCTGCGCCCACTGCGCCAGCGGCCGGTTGTCGCCTGGCGTGGCCTGCAAGGCTTCGAGTATGCCGAGCAATCCGGCACTGCTGGCGTAAGGCAAATAGCAGTTATGCACAGGCGCCTGCTGAAGCTGATCGACCAGCACCTCGGCCAGGCGCTTATCGGCCGGGTGTTCGGGGATTTTCACGTCGCGGGCGGCGAAATCCTTGAGGATCGCCTTGAGGATGTCGCTGATCGCCAGGGTGCAGGCCTGAGGCGGCAAGTCCTGGCACAGCAGCGGTGTCAGGCAGACCGCGCGATAGTTGACCGGTTGATTGCTGTAGAAGCTGTGCTCGGTCTGCGGCGGCACCCACACGGCGTATTGCGGCGGCGACATGAAACGGCTGCCTTCGATGTCCATGTGCAGCACGCCGTGGGCCGAATACTCCAGCGTGCCCCACGGGTGGCGGTGGGCCGAAGCGTATTCGTGAACGTCAAAGTCGGCGTAACGGAAGTACACCGGGGACGGCAGTTCGCTGAAATCCAGCAGATCGATGTGTTTACTGTTCATGCTGTCCGGAATCAGAGGCAGGTTGTCTGGATCGAAGTATAGGCTTTGATCCAGACAGGCGGATAATCACGCTTCATTAACGTTCTGGTTTCCCCCATGCAATACGCTTATCCCCTGCTGGCCATTTTCATCTGGGCTGGCAACACCGTGATCAACAAACTGGCGGTCGGTGCGATCTTCCCGGCCGAGATCGGTTTCTATCGCTGGCTGCTCGCCGGGATGCTGTTCACCCCGTTCATGCTCAAACCGGTGATGACGCACTGGACGGTGATTCGCCCGAACCTGGGCAAGATCTTCGTCCTCGGTGTGCTCGGCATGGCGGTGTATCAGAGCCTGGCGTACTTCGCCGCGACGATGACCTCGGCCACCAACATGGGCATCATCCTGTCGCTGATGCCGTTGATGTCGCTGGCCATGGCGATTGCCAGCCTCGGCCAACGCCTGACTGCCGGCGCACTGGCCGGCGCGGTGCTGTCGTTCGCCGGGGTGCTGGTGGTGGTGTCGTCCGGCAGCCTCGGCGTGCTGCTGGAACACGGCGTCAACCTGGGCGACGCAATGATGCTGATCGCCACCCTGGCGTATGCGATCTACAGCACGCTGCTGAAAAAATGGCAGCTGCGTCTGCCACCGCTGGTGTTGCTGTACTTGCAGGTGCTGGTGGCGGTGGTGGTGCTGTTTCCGCTGTTCCTGGCCTCGCCCAAAGTCGGCCCGACCCTGCAGAACATTCCGTTGGTGCTGTATGCCTGCCTGCTGGCCTCGATGGCCGCGCCACTGGCGTGGATGCAAGCGGTAGTGCGGCTGGGGCCGAGCCGGACCACGCTGTTTTTCAATTTGCTGCCGTTGATTACCGCGCTGATCGCTGCCGTGGTGCTGCACGAACAATTGGCGCTGTATCACCTGGTGGGTGGCTTACTGACATTGGGCGGGGTGATTCTTTCCGAGCGCTGGATCACGGTGCTTGGCCGCGCTTGATCTTCTGTGGCGAGGGAGCTTGCTCCCGCTGGGGCGGTGGCGCGCTCGCTTGCGCAGCAGCCCTGAAACCTGCATCCCGGATCGACTGGTTTTGCGACCGTTTCGCGATCGAGCGGGAGCAAGCTCCCTCGCCACAAAAGCGGCTAAACGCCGGCCGCCTTCAACCGCTGCGCATGTTCGACGAACAGCCGCACCGGGTCAGCGCCCTTGCCCACCAGCCCCAGTGACTGGTTGACGATGTCGAAGTGATCGAGCGGGTATTCGTCGCCAATCACCGTGCCCAGGTGTGAGCTGTAGCGCCCGACCATGCCATCGCAATGCCCGGCCTCGCGCACGAAGGTTCGGGCGAACAGCCGACAACTGCGGTTGGTGCCGTCGAACAGGTTAGCGCCGCGGTCGGTCTTGCCCGGTTGCAGGGTGCCGGACCAGGAGTAGTAACGCACGCCGTTGACCTCTTCCGGCCCCTGCCCGCCCCAGGTATCCGGCAAGCCTTGTGGATAACGTTGATTGAACAGCGCCACGCCTTCGGTGGTCAGCGATTGGTGCGAGGCGTGGACATCCACCGGCAATTTCGGCCCGCGATAACCGGTTTCCAGCACGCCCATCACCCACGCCACCGCGCGCAATACCGCGCTCAGCACACGGCCCTTCGCGCTGTCGTGCGGGTAGTTTTTTTGCAGATAATCCGCCAGTTCCGAACCGTGATTGGGACCGGCGACCGAGGTGACCGACGCGACCCAGTCCGGCCGCTTGGCGGCGGCATAACGAGCAGTCAGTGAGCCCTGGCTATGGCCGAACAGATTGACCTTTTGCGCACCGGTCTCACGCAAAATCGCCTCGATGCGCGCCAGCAACTGCTCGCCACGCACCTCGCTGGAGTTGATCGGGGAAACCTGTACCGCAAACACCACCGCCCCACCCCGGCGCAACGCCGAGACGATCCCGAACCAGTACGGATAGAACAGCAGCCGGATAAACCCGAGCATTCCCGGCACCAGCACCAACGGGTAACGCGTGGCAGTCGCTTGCGACATGGGCAAACATCCTTGTGAACAGAGAGTGGGCCCAAGGCATCGGCCACGAGCATCGCCATCGAAGATGACACCTTCACGTCCAGTCTATGACATTCACTGATTTCGACTTCAAGCCCTCACGCCCCGCCCGGCGGTCGGCGGCATGGGCAGTCCTGACCGTTTGCGGCTAATTAGATAAAACTTTTCGTCGCGTTCCTCACTCACACCTTAAGTAGCGATCACGCCAACAGAGCGTGGAGAACCGTCGATAGCCCGAGGAGATCGAGATGAGTGACCTGCAATTGTCAGATGTAAGCACCCTGCGCAAACGCGCCCGCAAACATGTCGAGAATGGCGCCGTGACCGAAGGCTACAGCGCTGATCGCAAGGAAGTCCTGCGCCTGCTCAACGAATCGCTGGCCACCGAACTGGTCTGCGTGTTGCGCTACAAACGGCACTATTTCATGGCCAACGGCTTGAAAGCCGCCGTGGCCGCCGACGAGTTCCTGGAACACGCCACGCAGGAGGCCGAACACGCCGACAAACTGGCCGAGCGCATCGTGCAGTTGGGCGGCGAACCGGAGTTCAACCCCGACCTGCTGTCCAAGAACTCCCACGCCCAATACGTGGCTGGCAGTACGCTCAGGGAAATGGTCTACGAAGACCTGGTGGCCGAACGCATCGCCATCGACAGCTACCGCGAAATCATCCAGTACATCGGCGAAAAAGACCCCACCACCCGACGGATCTTCGAAGACATCCTGGCCCAGGAAGAAGAGCACGCCGATGACATGGCGGACATCCTGAAGGATTTGTAAGTCCTGTATGGCGGCCATCGCGAGCAAGCTCGCTCCCTCCCTTGACCTGTTGAACACCGCAGATCAGAGGTGGGAGCAAGCCTGCTCGCGATGGAGCCGCGACAGACAGCCCATTACCGGGTGGGTTGGACCGTCACCGGGGCCTTGCCTTCTTTCATTTGTGCCAGCAACGGTGCGCATTGATTCGCCTCGCCACCGCTCGGCGCGACCAGCGCCAGCAGCCCCGCCGCCGGGCCGGCGATGACGCCCAGTGCAACCATCCCGGCGCCGCGCAGCATCAATGGCACCCCCTTCACCCCCGCCTCCGGCTTGATGAACTTGCCGCGTACATACAGCGGTGAACGCAGGGAGATCAGCCGCCAGCCCTTGGATTCTGGCGTGATGGTCAGGTCCAGTTGCTCGCTGGCCATGTTCGCCGTGCCGTCGATGTAGATGATGGCGTTCTCGGTATCGAACACGAACAGGCGGGTGGTCGCCAGACCGCTCTTGACCCCGAAGTCTGCCGCCGCACAGTTGATCTTCACGTCCTTGTCGCCAAAGATCTTGCCGACCACATAATTGCCGACGTTGAGCCCCGCCAACTCCATCAATTCACGGCTGATCGCCCCGTCATTGATCAGCATCTTCACGTCACCCTTGGCGCTGCCCAGCAACGCCGCCACCGAGTTGCCAGTGCCGGCAATGTCGGCGTCACCATTGAGCTCTCCGAAGCTGGTTTTCATCGGTTCGAAGGTCGGGAACAACTGCTTGAGCTTGAAACCCCGAGCCGTCAATTTGGCCCGGCCTTCCAGCGGCGTGGTGCGGCCGTCGAGGCGAATCTGTGCCTCCAGTTTCCCGCCCGCCACGCCAAAGCGCAGGGGCTCCAGGCTGAGTTGACCGTCGTTGAGCACCATGTGGGTGTAGAGGTCCGTGAACGGCAGTTTTTCGCTATGGACAATACGCTTGCCGGTGAACTCGACATCGGCATCCATGTCACGCCAGCGCTCGGTGCGAAACGCCTCGACCGGCAGCACCTTGTCCGCCGGTTGCTTGCTTTCACCGCCACGGGCCTTTTGCCTCGCGTTGGAGTCGGCGCCGATCAGCGGCGCGAGGTCGGCGAACAACAATTGATTGGAAACCAGCGCGCCGCTGAGCCTGGGCCGTGGCTGGCTGGCGACATACGCCAGGTCGCCGTGAATATCACTGCCACCGATGGTGCCGTTGAACGCTTCATAACGGAATGTTGCACCGTCCGGTTCATGCAGCTTGGCGATCAGGTGACCGTCCGTGGCATACGACGGCGAATCCGGCAGGGTTACGCCGGTCAAGGGATAGAGGTTACCCAGGCTGGAACCGGCCAGTTTCAGCCGCAGGTCCAGTGCGCCAAGGTTCAGCGGGTCGGTCAGGGTGCCGGCCAGTTCGATGCGGGTGTCGCCGATGTTCGCTTGTGCCTGCAACGGGAACGGCCTGGCCGCATCCTGCAACGCCAGCAAGCCACCGATCTTGCCCTGCCCCGTGAGTTTCTGGCCGTGATACTGACCATTCACCTTCAGCGCGAATGCGTAATCCTGGGGGGCAGAGCCTTTCTCCAGGGCTTTTTTGGCCGCTTTATCGCCAACGATGTCGCTGAATGGAATCGGCTTGCCCAACGGATCGATCAACAGATCGAGTCGGGTTTTCAGGCTTTGGTCGTCAAGGGTGACGTGGCCCTTGTCGAAGCCGATCGCTCCGATGTCCACCACCCAGTTGGACGGTTCAGCGTTCGGGTCTTTGGGATCAAGCGTGAACGTCCAGTTGGCACGACCGTCGGCCAGGCGTTGGAGGTCGGCCGTGGGCTGCGTCAGGTCGATGCGCGGGATGACCACGCGTTGCGCCAGCAGGGGCCAGCGGTGAGATCCGCAGTTCAACCCGCTTGAGCGTGACCATTTGCGGCTGTTTCGACCAGTCCGGGTTGCCCAGGCTCAAGTCTTCAGCCACCACGTGCGGCCACGGCACCCAGGCCCGCCAACCGCCTTCGTCAGCCTCACGCTGCCAGACCACGGCAAGGTTGCCATTGATGGCGAACGCACGGTGCAGCTCTTCGGACACCTTGGCATTGAGCGGGGGTTTGATCCGGTTCCAGTCAAAAAACACGATGAGCAGAACCAGCAGGGCCAGCAGCACCATGAAACTGCTGAGGGTCCAGGCCAGAATTTTACGAGTGCGCGTCATTGCACAGGGCTCCTGATGACAACTGAGCGCCCGACCTGCGACGCACCTATGAACGGTAGGCCAAAAACTGGCCGACTATGCAGACTACGACTGGCAAATGGCCCACAGGTTTAACTGCAATGCCCCATCCGGGCGAAAAAACCAGCCGAAAGCTGACCGACTCGCCCACTTTGCGTTACCGCCCCCGCACATTTGCGATGCGCAAGTGGGTCGAAAATACCCACCTCGGTACAAAACCACTCACCGGAAACGCCCGTTCTAGAGCCGTTTCGCAGAACAATCAATTCTGTTGATTATTACCATTGTCTTTATGAACTTTTATATCGACTTATCGAGAGTAGCATTGCCTCCGTACCCACTTTATCGCCCTCCCAAGGAGCAACCCATCATGAAACGCCAATTACTGCTTAGCCTGACCCTCTCGATTCTGGCCGCCAACGCCTTCGCCCTGCCAGCCGCCGAGCAAGCAACCCCTCAAGTCAAAGACAGCCACTCGGTGCTCACTCAAACCGTCGCTGAAGGTGGCCGTGATCGCCTCGAGCAGAAAGGTCTGGTTGAAGATGGCTACGACCGCACCCCACAAGGTCAGACCGTCGCCGAAGGTGGCCGCGATCGCCTCGAGCAAAAAGGCCTGGTTGAAGATGGCTATGACCGCACCCCACAAGGTCAAACCGTCGCCGAAGGTGGCCGTGATCGTCTCGAAGAGAAAGGCCTGGTTGAAGACGGCTACGACCGTACCCCACAAGGCCAAGTGGTTGCCGAAGGTGGTGGTGACCGTGTGATCGAACGCAACAGCGCTGTGAGCTGAGCCCATGGTAGCCCTGGAAAAAAGCCCGATCCCTGGATCGGGCTTTGACTTTCTATAAGCCGCGCCCTCTTCACCCAATCGCCCCTACGCAAGTTCGACGCCGGCAAAGCTGATTTGCTAGAGTGCGCCGCTGTCCTTGATCAGAAATCAGCCTCCCGATGCTGCCCCGCGCCGAACAGAAACAACAGACCCGCAACGCCCTCATGGATGCTGCCCGCCACCTGATGGAAGGTGGACGTGGATTCGGCAGCCTAAGCCTGCGCGAAGTGGCGAGAACCGCGGGTATCGTGCCCACCGGTTTCTACCGGCACTTTGCCGATATGGATCAGTTGGGGCTGGAACTGGTCAGCGAAGTCGGCCAGACCTTCCGCGAAACCATCCGACTGGTGCGCCACAATGAATTCGTCATGGGCGGGATCATCGACGCCTCGGTGCGGATCTTCCTCGACGTGGTTGCGGCCAACCGCTCGCAATTCCTGTTTCTGGCGCGCGAGCAATATGGCGGCTCGCTGCCCGTGCGCCTGGCCATCGGTAAGCTGCGCGACAACATCAGCTCCGACCTTGCGGCCGACCTCTCGCTGATGCCCAAGCTGCAACACCTCGATTTCGCCGGTTTGAGCGTCATGGCCGACCTGATCGTCAAAAGCGTGTTCGCAACCCTGCCGGACATCATCGATCCGCCCGCCGAAGCCTTGCCCGAACACCTGACGCCCCAGGTGAAGATCACGCAGCAACTGCGTTTTATCTTTATCGGCCTCAAGCACTGGCAAGGGCTGGGCAGCACTGAGTAACCGTTCCCACGCAAACGGTTGATCGTTCCCACGCCCTGCGTCACGCCAATCATTGCGATCCGCAACAAATGGGTGCGCAGAAAAACCACCGCGCACCAAACCCGCCCATATTTTCGCAACATCTTGAAACATCCACTGCGCTCTGTCAGGGATTTCCTACGTCTCGTCCGATTGGCAAGCCCCTTGCTCTAGCCTGAGCATTGTCCTTTGCAAGGAAGCCTTCCGATGTTGGTGATTCATCGCAGAATCGACCCTCAACCCCTCTGGGCCGCCGAGTTGCACCTGAACTTCGAGGCGCGCAGCAAAAGCCGCCTGCGCTGTTTCAGTGCCGAAGGTGAAGACGTCGGGTTGTTTCTGGAGCGCGGTCAGCCGCCGCTGTATGACGGCGAATGCCTACAGGCCGAAGACGGCCGCGTGGTGCGGGTGTGCGCCCGCCCCGAACACTTGCTGCACGTCACCTGCGCCAATGCCTTCGAATTGACCCGCGCCGCGTATCACCTGGGCAACCGCCACGTTGCACTGCAAGTCGGTGACGGTTGGCTGCGACTGCTCGACGACTACGTGCTCAAAGCCATGCTCGAACAACTGGGCGCCCGCACCGACAGCATCGAAGCCCCGTTCCAGCCGGAACACGGCGCTTACGGTGGCGGCCATCATCATTCACGGCATGGCGACGAAGACTTCAACTATCCGCCGAAACTGCACCAGTTCGGCGTGCGGTTATGAACCCAGCCTGGGCGCTGCTGCGCCTGGCCAGCCCACAATTGCCGATTGGCGGCTACAGCTACTCACAAGGGCTGGAAATGGCGGTGGACAACGGCCGAGTCAGCGACACGGCCTCCGCCAGGCGCTGGATCAGCGATCAACTCCTGCTGAACCTGGCGCGCTTCGAAGCGCCGCTGCTGCTAGCCCATTGCACTGCCGCGGCCAACGAAGACTGGCCCGCGTTGCTGCAACGCGGTGAAGAACACCGCGCCAGCCGCGAAACCCGCGAGTTGCATCAAGAGAGCCGACAAATGGGCTACTCCCTGCAACAACTGCTCAACGGCTTGCCAGAACTGGATGACACCGCCCGTACGTTTCTCGCACAACGCGGCGAGCCCCATCTGGCCCTCGGTTGGGCACTGGCCGCTCGCGCCTGGCGAATCAGCCCGCAGGATGCATTGGCTGCCTGGCTCTGGAGCTGGCTGGAAAACCAGTTGGCCGTGCTGATGAAAACCCTGCCGCTGGGCCAGCAAGCCGCGCAACGCCTCACCAGCGAACTGCTGCCGCTGCTGCAACAGGCGCAGCAGAACGCCTCAAGCATCGACCCCGACCATTACGGCAGCGCCGCTTTCGGCCTGTCCCTGGCGTGCATGGCCCATGAGCGCCAGTACAGCCGCCTGTTTCGTTCCTAGGGCCTGTTATTTTGGAGAATCACATGAACGCACAACCTCTGCGCGTCGGCATCGGCGGCCCGGTCGGTTCCGGCAAAACCGCCCTCACCCTGGCCTTGTGCCTGGCGCTGCGTGATCGCTACAACCTGGCGGTGGTCACCAACGACATCTATACCCGCGAAGACGCCGACTTTCTGGTGCGCAACGAAGCCCTCGCCCCCGAGCGGATCATCGGCGTGGAAACCGGCGGCTGCCCGCACACGGCGATCCGCGAAGACGCCTCGATCAACCTCGAAGCCGTGGATCAACTGAACCGGCGCTTTCCGGGGCTGGACCTGATTCTGGTGGAATCCGGCGGCGACAACCTGTCGGCGACCTTCAGCCCGGAGCTCTCGGACCTGACGATCTACGTGATCGACGTCTCGGCCGGCGACAAGCTGCCGCGCAAGGGCGGGCCGGGGATCTGCAAATCCGACCTGCTGGTGATCAACAAGATCGACCTGGCGCCGCTGGTGGGCGCATCACTGTCGTTGATGGACAGCGACACCCAACGCATGCGCAACGGCAAGCCGTTTGTCTTCAGCAATCAGAAAACCGGCCAGGGGCTTGAGGAAATCATCGCCTTCATCGAGCGTCAAGGGCTGCTGACTGCCGCCTGAAACTTATCCACACGGGTTATCAACAAGGAAGCTTATCCATGACACTCAAACACCTGTTCGCCGCCACCCTGCTGCTCACACCGGCACTGGCCTTCGCCCACCCCGGCCATGGCGACAACGGTTTGCTGGCCGGTATCAGCCACCCGATTGGCGGGCTCGACCATTTGCTGGCGATGCTCGCCGTCGGGTTGTGGGCCGCCCAGCAACAAGGCGCGGCACGCTGGGCGCTGCCGTGTACGTTCGTCGCCACCATGCTGATCGGCGGAATGCTGGGGTTTGAAGGTTTGAACCTGCCGGCGCTGGAAAGCGGGATTGCCGCGTCGGTGCTGGCCCTGGGCCTGGCCGTGGCGCTGGCCGTACGGCCGCCGTTGAGCCTGGCCATCGCCGCCACCGCGCTGTTTGCATTGTTCCATGGCGTGGCGCATGGCCTGGAGCTGCCGGACATGTCGAGCCCCTGGACCTATGCGATCGGGTTTGTCGCTGCGACAGCGGTATTGCATGCAGCGGGTTATGCGGTGGTGCGCGTGTTGCCGCAAGCGGCGGCGCCATTGGTGCGAGTGGCGGGTGCAGCATCAGCGGCGACCGGGGTGTGGTTGCTCGCGGGCTGAATTCTTTATTGCCCGTTCTGGCCTCATCGCGAGCAAGCTCGCTCCCCACATTGGAATGCGTTCCCCTGTGGGGAGCGAGCTTGCTTGCGATGACGGCCTGACAGACACCCCGTCTTTCAAGCCGACCTCTCTGCTACCATGTCGCGCAAACACTCCTGCCGTGACGACGCCAGCCAATGCCTCATGTTCCCCGCTCCGCCCCCCAGCCTGAATTGACCGCCCTGTTCGCCACGGTGCAGCAACATTTTCGGGACGTCATCGTGCCGCTCTGGCAAGGCCCCGGCTGGAACGCAGACATGGCGCTGCCGTATGAGGCGCTGGACGCCGAACACCGGCCATTGCCGCCCCAACGCTACCGGGCCATGGCCTGCGCGCGGCAGCTGTACCTGTTTTCCAGCCTGATCGGCGAAGTGCCGGCCGCCGAAGAGCGCGCCGCCGCGTTGTTCCGCTCCTTGCAGCGGCATTTCCACGATGCCGAACACGGCGGCTGGTTCTACAGCATCGACGCCCACGGCACGCCGCTGGATCAGCGCAAAGACCTCTACACCCACGCCTTCATCCTGTTCGCCTGTGCCCATTACTGGGGCAAGGTACGCGAGCCGTTGGTGGAGTCGGTGCTCAATGCCGCGCTGGAAGTGATTGCCCAGCGCTTCGCGATTGATGCCGGGCTGTACGAGGCGAGCCTGGATCGCGACTGGTCGGCGCTCCATGTCGGGCCCTTGCAGAATCCCTTGATGCACCTGGCCGAAGCCTTCCTCGCGACCCTCTCGGTCCGTGAGGATGCCGCCGTGCAAAGCGCCCTCGTCGCCCTGTGCGATGGCCTGTACAAGCGCTTTATCCACCCCGATGACGGCGTGATGATGGAAAAACCGCTGGGGGTCGAGGACAACTGGTTCGAACCTGGGCACCAGTTCGAGTGGTTTTTCCTGCTGGAGTCGTCGCCGTTGCTGCGCGGCTCGAAGCTGCACACCTCCTTGACCCGTGCCTTCGGCGCGACCGAGCAGCAAGGGGTCAATGACCAGACCGGCGCCGTGCGCGCCATGCTCGACCCGAACCTGGACGGTCGGCCTCGCGATGAAACCCAGCGTATCTGGGCCCAGGCCGAATACCTGCGTGCCCTGACCCTGCGCCCGGACAGCGAAGCGCTGGTTGCACGCCAGTTGCGTGCGTTGCAGCAGCGCTTCCTGCATGCCGGTGGCTGGTACGAATGCCTGGATCGCGACGGCGCGGTCAGCCGCCGCGACATGCCTTCAACCACGCCTTACCACTTGGCGACCTGCTATCGCGGCCTGGTTGAATATCTACGCTAACCCTGTGGCGAGGGAGCTTGCTCCCGCTGGGCTGCGCAGCAGCCCCTAATTTTTCCAGGCACACCGCAGGCGGCTGCTTCGCACCCGAACGGGAGCAAGCTCCCTCGCCACAGGTCACCGACTCAGCCCGCAATCCACTTGCGATCACCGGTAAAGCTGATCGTCAGCCAGCGCGCCGCATCCGGCTTGCCGAGCTTCGCCGAGATCTGGTCACGCAGCGCATCCAGCGTGGCGACGCTGTCCAGTTGGTAGTCGACCGGCAACACCACATGAATCTCGATGAACCGCGCCCGCCCGTGCTTCTGTACATAAGAGATGTAGTCGGCAAAGCCATGCTCGGCCTTGGCCTCGTCCATCACTTGACGCACCGTGTCGTCGAGTTGGTCCGGGGCAATCCCCAGCACATCGCGCAGCGCCGGCTTCAGAATCTTCAACGCCGGTGCAAGCATACTCAGGGCCAGCAGAATCAGGATCAACGGGTCGACGTAAACCGCCCACTCGCCATACCCCTGGGTCTTGAGCAACAACGCCGTGAGGAAGCTCACCAACAGGCCGACCGACAGCATCGCGTCCACCAGCCAACTGATGTTGTCGAACTGGATCAGCGACGATTTCAACTTACGGTTGCGGTAACGGACGTAGAAGAAATAGGCGAACTCGACCACGGTAAACACCGCCGCATAGATGATCACCAGCCCCAACTCGATCTCGCGGCCACCGTTAATGATGCCGAACACGCCGTTGAGAAAGGCGTAGATCGCAATCAGCACCAGGAAGCTGCCTTCGATCAACAGGACCATCGGCTCCAGGTGCCAATAGCCGAACTGGAAGCGCTGGTTGCTTTGCTTGGCAATCAGCTTGGCGGTAATCAGCATCAGGACCTTGATGAAGGTCGCGATCAGCGAAAAGAAACCATCGAACAGGATGGATTGGGATCCGGAAACAAACCCCGTGACAATGCCGGCGATCGCCACGGCGAACATCAGAATCGTCGATTGTTTGAGCAGTGTCTGCTCACCTCGGTTACTCACGTAGCCTCCTCTGAAAACCTCGAACACCGCGGGGTGCGGTGGGGTTGTTGGGAGGAGAGTCTACCTTATGCCTTGTTTAACCCGATTGTGTGGCGAGGGTGCTTGCTCCCGTGGGGTCGCGGAGCGACCCCACTCTCTCACTAAAAGAATGGGACTGCTGCGCAGTCCAACGGGAGCAAGCTCCCTCGCTACAATTACGCCTTGCTACTGCGATCGATCGCAAAACCAGCCCAGGTCTGGCTCACCGGCATCAGTTCCAGGCTGTTGATGTTGATGTGCGCCGGAGCATTGAGCACCCAGAAGATCGTTTCGGCGATGTCCTGCGGCTGGATCGGCTCGGCACCCGCGTAGGTCGCGTCGTAACGGGCCTGGTCACCGGCGAAACGCACCAGCGAGAACTCGCTTTCGCACAGGCCCGGCTCGATGTTGCTGACCCGTACGCCCGTGCCTTGCAGGTCGCAACGCAGGTTCAGCGAGAACTGTTTGACGAAGGCCTTGCTCGCGCCATAGACGTGGCTGCCCGGGTACGGGTAGTTGCCGGCGATGGAGCCGAGGTTGATGATCCCGGCACCACGACCGTGGGCGATCAGGCGCGGCAACAGCAAGCGAGTGCTGTACATCAGGCCTTTGATGTTGGTGTCGACCATGGTGTCCCAGTCGTCCAGATCGCACTTGGGCGCAGGGTCCACGCCCAGGGCCAGGCCCGCGTTGTTGATCAGCCCGCGCAGGGTGGTGAAGGACGGCGGCAGGTTCGCGATGGCGTTTTCCATGGCCTTGCGGTCACGCACATCGAGCACCAGGCCATGGACCTCGGTCTGCTTCGACAATTCGGCGCACAGGGCATTGAGGCGTTCCTCACGACGGCCTGTCAGCACCAGTTTCCAGCCGGCCTCGGCAAAACGGCGGGCACAGGCTTCACCAAAACCGGACGTCGCGCCGGTAATAAACAGGGTGTTGGACATCGTGTTCTCCTCACTTGGGCTGATGCGCAGCCATTGAAATAAACATTCAGCGGGCAGCATGCCCGGCCTGACAAACAGCGGCAACTGGCGCTCGGCAATTGAGCGCCGCGGGCCTTTGTCGGCGGCGGGCCGGTGTTACCGAGCCTGCTAGCTGTACAAAAAACGCTCAAATCATTCAGCGCCTTGCCCACCGGGGCTTGCAGCCACCTGCACGCACCTTATCCACAACCCCGTCCACAGTCTTTGGGGGCAAGTGCCAAACCGCAAGAAGCACTGTCCACAAGGCTTTGCGGGGCTATTTGAAAGTTTTTTGCTTGACCCGGCACACCCTGCGTGCAGGCATCGCCGACAGACGCGACCGACCAGTCAAATGAACGATGGCTCCACGCCAGTAACCACGGCGCTTTCCCGAGTCTTTCCAGAGTTTAACCACAGACTTATCCACAGGCTTGCCATGCTCTTTTCACCCGCGCAGCGCCGATAATAAAAAGGTTGACAAGCTCGGCTCAAGGTCATGGAAAAACACCTGATCAAAAAACAACCGACGCCCCACACACCACGCCAATCAAGGCCTGTAGACAGTTGCTCCCACGTTACCCACAGCCAGCTCCACAGCAAACGGGGACAAGTCAAAGCTGTGTAAAAACAGCCAATTGCAGCGTCTTTATGTCGCGCTTTAACAGGTTGCGAATATTGTTTTCCACAATTCACCGAGGTCCCTGTGGTAGCGGGCTTGCTCCCGCAGGGATTGGTGGTGTTCTGGAGGCGTAAAAAAGCCCCGGCGATTGCGCGCCGGGGCTGTGGATAGCTCGACAATAACTCAGTGCCCGCCCAGGTAGGCGTTACGCACCTCCTCGTTCACCAGCAACTCCTTGCCGGTGCCGCTGAGGCGGATCTCGCCGTTGACCATCACATACGCCCGATCCGAGAGCCGAAGCGCGTGGTTGGCGTTCTGCTCGACCAGGAAGATAGTCATGCCGGTGCCCGCCAGTTCACGCAGGGTGGCGAAGATCTGTTTCACCACAATCGGCGCCAACCCCAGGCTCGGCTCGTCGAGCAGCAGCAGCTTGGGTCGGCTCATCAGGGCGCGGGCAATGGCGAGCATTTGCTGCTCCCCACCAGACATGGTCATCGCTCGCTGAGTTCGCCGTTCCTTGAGCCGGGGGAACAGCTCGAACATGCGCTGCATGTCTTCAACGGCGTACTGGTCGCCAATCGGGATAGTGCCCATCAGCAGGTTTTCCTCGACGGTCATGTCAGGAAACACCCGCCGCCCTTCCGGCGACTGCGCAATGCCGTTAGACGCGATGTAGTGGGACGACTTGTGGGTGATGTCCACGCCCCGGTAGATGATCTGCCCGTCGGCAGCGCGCGGCTGACCGAAGATCGACATCAGCAAGGTCGACTTGCCGGCGCCGTTGGAGCCGATCAGGCTGACGGTTTCCCCTTCGTTGATGTGCAGCGAGACCTTTTTCAGGGCCTGGATCGGTCCGTAGAACACGTCCAGCTCCTTGAGTTCGAGGATCGGTTGAGTCATACCACCTCCTCTTCGTCGGCACCCAGGTAGGCGGCAATCACTTTCGGATCGTTGCGAATCGCTTCAGGCCCTCCCTCGGCGATCACGTTGCCGTGGTCCAGCACCACGATGTGGTCGGAAATGCTCATTACCATGCCCATGTCATGTTCGATCAGCACCACGGTCAGATCATGCTCGTCACGCAGCAGCCGGATCATCGCGCTCAGCGCTTCGGTTTCCTGAGGGTTGAGGCCAGCGGCCGGTTCGTCGAGGCAGATGATCTGCGGCCGTGTGCACATGGCCCGGGCAATCTCCAGACGCCGTTGCTGGCCGTAGGACAACTCACCGGCCAGACGGTTGGCGCAGTCCACCAGATTCACCACTTCCAGCCAGTAAAAGGCGTGGTCCAGTGCATCGCTTTCAGCCTTTCGATACCCCTTGGTGTTGAGGACTCCGGCCAGCATGTTGCGGTTGACCCACATGTGTTGGGCCACCAGCAGGTTCTCCAGCACCGACATTTCCTTGAACAGGCGAATGTTCTGGAAAGTCCGTGCCAGCCCGGCACGGTTGATCAGGTGCGTCCCCCCGAACATCTTGTAGAAGAGCCGACTGGCGAAGCTTTTGGGCGACACGAAGTCAGTCGCCTTGAACGGTTCCCCGAGCATTTTGATGACGTTGGTTTTCTCGCCGCGTGCGTTCAACTCGATATGCCCACCGGAGGCCTTGTAGAAACCGGTCAGGCAGTTGAACACCGTGGTCTTGCCCGCTCCGTTGGGGCCGATCAGGGCGAAAATCGAGTTGCGTTTGACTTGCAGGCTGACGTCACTCAGGGCCTTGATGCCGCCGAAGTGCATCATCAGGTTTTCGACCTTCAGAACGATTTCATTACTCATGGCGCCACTCCCTTGCGTGGGGTCACACCGGTACGGCTGATACGAATCAGGCCGCGCGGTCGCCAGATCATCATCAACACCATAAGAACTCCGAACAGCAACACCCGGTACTCGGCAAAGCCACGCAGCAGCTCTGGTGCAACGGTCAGCACGAATGCGGCGATTACCACACCGATGGTCGAGCCCATGCCGCCGAGCACCACGATGGCGAGGATCAATGCCGACTCGAAGAAGGTGAACGAGGTCGGGTTGACGAAGCCCTGATAGGTGGCAAAAAACACCCCGGCCAGGCCGGCAGTCGATGCGCCCAGGGTGAACGCCGAGAGTTTCACCAGCACATGGTTCAGGCCCATGGCGCGGCAGGCGATTTCATCTTCACGCAACGCTTCCCAGGCGCGGCCCACGGGCATGCGGGTCAGGCGGTGCTTGACGTGCAGCACGAACAGCACCACCAGAAACAGCACCGCGTAGATGAAGTAGAACTTCACGTCGGGGTTGTAGGCGATCCCGAAAAACTCATGGAACGGCACCCCGCCGTCTTTCGCCCGCTTGCCGAACTCCAGGCCGAAGAAGGTTGGCAGCGGCGCTGCCATGCCGTTCGGGCCACCGGTCAGGGACAGCCAGTTATTGAGGATCAGGCGAATGATTTCACCGAAGCCCAGGGTCACGATAGCCAGGTAGTCGCCATGCAGGCGCAACACCGGAAACCCCAGGATGCAACCGGCCAGCCCGGCGGTGATGGCCGCCAGTGGCAGTACCGTCCAGAAACCCAGCCCAAGGTAGTGATAACCCAGTGCCAGGCCGTAGGCGCCGATGGCGTAAAACGCCACATAACCGAGGTCCAGCAGACCGGCCAGGCCGACCACGATGTTCAGGCCCAGGCCCAGCAACACGTAGATCAGGCCGAGGATCACAACGCCCAGCAGGTAGGAGTTGGCGAACACCGGAAACACCACGGCAATGACGATCATCAGCGGGATGATCCAGCGCAGTCGCGATTTGTAGTCCGGTGCCTGTACGTGCACACCGGAGCCGGTGGTTTCAAAGCCCTCCAGAATCACCCGGCCCTTGGGGGTTTGCAGGAACAGGCTCAGCGCAAAACGCCCGAGCATCACCACGAGCACAATCCAGGCAACCCGCTTGGGTTCCAGGTTGAAGCTGTAGCCATCCAGTACGACGCCAACAATCGGGCCGAACACGATCACCGCAATCAGGCCGGCAAGAATCGCTTCGACCACACTTTTTTTGATATCGATCGATTTTTTATGGGTTGAAGACATCGCTTACACCTTCGACACAAGAGGACGGCCAAGCAGGCCTTGAGGCCGAAAGACCAGAACAAGCACCAGCAGCGAAAAGCTGAACACATCCTTGTAGTCCGAGTTGATCAGGCCGGAAAACAGCGACTCGGAAATCCCCAGGATAATCCCGCCGAGCATGGCCCCGGGCAGCGAACCGATACCGCCCAGCACCGCGGCGGTGAACGCTTTGATGCCGATGACGAAGCCTGCATAGAAGTCGAAGGTGCCGTAGTTCATGGTGATCAGCACACCCGCCAGCGCCGCCATGGCCGCACCGATGATGAACACGTAGGAAATCACCCGGTCGGTGTTGATCCCCAGGATCGAGGCCATTTTGCGGTCTTGCTGGGTGGCGCGACACATGCGGCCGAGCTTGGTGTACTTGATGACGTAGGTCAGCAGGGCCATCCCGAGGAACGCTGCAACCAGAATGAAGATCTTGGTGTAAGTCAGCTGGACGAAGCCGGTTCCGATATCGATCCGCCAGGCGCCGGTCAGCAGCGTCGGAACGCCTTGTTGGCGAGTGCCCTGGCTGATCTGTGCATAGTTTTGCAGGATCAGGGAAATACCGATGGCGCTGATCAGCGGTGCCAGCCGGGTGGAGTTGCGCAGCGGTTTATACGCGATACGTTCGATGACCCAGCCATACACCCCCGTGACAACGATGGTGAAGACCAGTGTGCCGAGCATCAACAGCGGGAAGGATTCAATACCGAAGTACGCCAGCAGAGCCAGACTGATTGCCGCCAGGTAAGCAGAAATCATGTAAACCTCGCCGTGGGCGAAGTTGATCATGCCGATGATGCCGTAGACCATTGTGTAGCCGATGGCGATCAGGCCATAGACCGACCCGAGGGTCAGGCCGTTGACCAGTTGCTGCAGGAAAATACCATCCATAACGCAATCTCACGCACTTGAGAGACGGCACCAGTGGCTGCTGCGACGGCGTGGGGTTCAGCCATCCGCGCAACACCCAGAGATGCGGCTCTAGGAGAAAAGACAGGTACTGCACGGATACGCGGTAAACGGTCGGCCCCCATGGGGGCCGACCGGATCAGGCGTTCAGGTCACTTCTGTTTTTCCAGCTGATGGTATTTGCCGCTCTTGTCCCACTGGTACACCACGTAGTCCGAGACCTTCAGGTCGCCCTTGCTGTCCCAGGATTTCTCGCCCATCACGGTTTTGACCGGGTTGGCTTTCAGCCACTTGGCGGCATCTTCGCCCTTGTTGGACTTGGCGCCGTTGAAACCGGCGGCCAGGGTCTGGATCGAGGCATAGGCATACAAGGTGTAGCCTTCAGGCTCGTAACCGGTAGCACGGAACTTGTCGACCACAGCCTTGCTGTCCGGCAGCAGGCGCGGGTCGGCGCCGAAGGTCATCAGCACGCCGTCGACGAATTGCGCGCCACCTGCGGTGGTCACCAGTTCATCGGTAACGATGCCGTCATCGGACATGAACGTGATGTCCTTGAGGCCTTGCTCACGCAACTGGCGAACCAGTGGACCGGCTTCCGGGTGCAGGCCGCCGAAATAGACCACATCGGCCCCGGTGCCACGGATCTTGGTGACGACTGCGCTGAAGTCTTTTTCGCCACGGGTCAAACCTTCATACAGCACCGGTTTCACGCCGCGTTTTTCCAACTGGGCCTTGGTGGCATCCGCCAACCCTTGACCGTACGTGTCCTTGTCGTGAAGCACCGCCACTTTCTTGCCCTTGAGCACGTCGACGATGTAGTCGCCTGCCACGATGCCCTGCTGGTCGTCACGCCCGCACATGCGGAACATGGCGCTCAGGCCGCGCTCGGTCACCTTGGGGTTGGTGGAGCCTGGAGTAATCGAAATGATCCCGGCTTCGTCGTAGATCTCGGATGCGGGAATGGTCGAAGAAGAGCAGAAGTGCCCGACCACGCCGGCGACTTTCTGGTTGGTCAGGTCCTTGGCAACCGACACAGCCTGTTTTGGTTCGCAGGCGTCATCGCCTTTGACCAGGACGATTTTTTCGCCGTTTACCCCACCTGCCGCGTTGACCGCATCCGCCGCTGCCTGCGCACCCTTCATGTACTGCTCGCCAAATGCCGCGCTAGGACCTGTCATGGGGCCGGCAACACCAATCTTGATATCAGCCTGAGCAAACGCAGAAACACCCAGCGCAGCTGCCACTGCGAGGGCTACAAAGCCTTTTTTGTAAAACGTCTGGGACATGAGGTGGTGCTCCAAGGTTTTTTTTAGTTGGCATTGCGACTTCTCTGAATGCTCAGAGCAAGGGCCGTGCCATCGGTTTTTTATTCTTCAAAAAGTCGCTGCTTTCTTGTTATTACGACTGTTTCGGGCCCATTTTCATTGGACGTGCAACCGTCTAAACCGCGGAAGGTGAAACCGTTATTTTTTAATGGCGCAACCAGCTCGCGCCATCATTGCAACCGCAGCGCCAAACGACGTGCAACCGCCGTGTAACAGCCTGCGTCACCGAACTGCACACTGCTGGTGCACAACTGCTACAACCCGCACCACTAAAGAATAGGACCTCTCATCAGTTATTTCCTGCTCCGCGTTGAAGTCTTAAAGCGGGCCAGGCAAGGCGCAGTCCGCAGGTAATGGTCGTTCCCTTGCCAAGGACTGCAACGCAGCCTGGCCCGTTTTAAGACACAACCCGAAGGGCCGGGCCTGCTGTGGTGCAGGGCTGCGTTGCTCGGAGCTTGTTTGGAATAACCAAACCACGCTCCTCGCGCCTTGTCCTGCACCACAGCAGACCCGGCGCGGTGCAGGAAAAAACTGATGAGAGGTCCTCCCGCTGCACGAAAAAGCGCCGCTTCCAGCAACAAATTCACCCCGTTATATGACAATGCGCAGGCACTGCCCGGCGTGATAGAGGGAAAAACCCGCTTCATACAAACAGCTACGTAACCCAACGCCAGCCAATGGCTGCATCGGTGCAAAGGGAATCGGCAAGGCCTGGGGATCTCCGTGGCACAGATAGTCGGCGAAGGCTTTGCCGACGACGGTGCCGGTGGTCACGCCCCGGCCGTTGTAACCGGTGACGGCCACCAGACCCGGCGCAGGTTCGAACAAGCGCATCAGGTGGTCAGGGGTGAACGCGATGCACCCGGTCCAGGTGCACTCCCATTCCACCGGTTTGAGGTAGGGAAAGTAGTGCTGCTGCACCCGGTCGGCCCAGGCCTTGAGGAACCACGCAGGTTTCTGGTTGCCGTTGCCCAGGCTGCCCAGCAGCAGGCGGCCCTGACTGTCGCGGCGAATGCTGCTCAGCACCTGACGGGTGTCCCAGGAGCCCTGGCCACCTGGCAAAATCTGTTGGGCGGCGTCTTCGGTCAGGGGCACGGACGCAACCTGATAGTAGTAACCGGCGAAGAAGTTGCGCCGCAGCTCGGTCCAGTCACCTTCGGTGTAGGCGTTGGAAGCGATCACCACTTGCTCGGCCGACACGGCGCCTTGAGCGGTTTGCACCGACCAGCGTTGGCCCTGGCGTTCCAGCCCGGTGACCGCTGAATGATCGAACAACTGACCACCCAGGTCCGCCGCTGCTTTGGCCAGGCCACTGGTGTAGGCCATCGGGTTGAGCGTACCGGCGCGGCGGTCGAGCAACGCGGCGGCGATCTTTTTAGTGCCGGTGGCCTGCTCGCACGCGGCACCGGTCAGCAACTCGACTGGCGCGCCACGACGTTTCCATTGTTCTTCACGGCTGCGCAGATCGGCTTCGCCGCGGGCGTTGTGGGCCATGTGCAACGTACCTTCGCGGCGCAACTGACAGTCGATGTGGTACTTGTCGATCAGGCTGAACACCAGCGACGGTGCCGCACCCAGCATGCGGTTGAGCTGACTGCCGACCGCTTCGCCAAAACCGGCTTCGATCTCGTCCGGGGGAATCCACATCCCGGCGTTCACCAGCCCGACGTTACGCCCCGATCCGCCCTGCCCGCAGCGCTGAGCCTCCAGCACGCAGACGCTTTTGCCTTGTTCCAGCAAATGCACGGCCGCCGACAACCCGGTGAAGCCTGCGCCGATCACGCACACATCCGCGCGGACCTCGCCCTTGAGCGCCGCCCGGTCAGGCCGTTGCGGCGTCAGTTTTTCCCATAGACACTCGTCCAATAACGGCATTGCCAGACTCCAACAGAAACCTAACCAACACACACCATTCATTGTGGGAGCGAGCTTGCTCGCGATTGCTATCTGTCAGTCAACATTGATGTCGGCTGACAGGCCCTCATCGCGAGCAAGCTCGCTCCCACAGGGTTCTTCATGGGTTCAAGAACTGTGTTTAATCAAATGTAATGCCCTGGGCCAACGGCAACTCCAGCGAGTAGTTCACGGTGTTGGTCTGGCGGCGCATGTAACCGCGCCACGCATCGGAGCCGGATTCGCGACCGCCGCCGGTCTCTTTCTCACCGCCAAACGCGCCGCCGATTTCCGCGCCGCTCGGGCCGATGTTGACGTTGGCGATGCCGCAGTCGCTGCCCACCGCCGACATGAACTGCTCGGCTTCACGTACATCAGTGGTGAAAATGCACGACGACAACCCTTGTGGCACGGCGTTGTTCAGGCGCAGCGCATCGGCGAAGTCGGTGTAGCCGACCACGTACAGAATCGGAGCAAACGTTTCACTGCACACCACATCGCTCTGCTCCGGCATTTCGACGATGGCCGGCGAAACGTAATAGGCGTTCGGGAACGTGTCTTCAAGCTGACGCTTGCCGCCAAACACCCGGCCGCCCTCGCTCAATGCCTGCTCCAGTGCATCCTGCATGTTTTCGAAACTGTGCTGGTCGATCAACGGGCCGACCAGGTTGCCTTGCAGCGGATGGCCGATACGAACCTTGGAATAAGCGGCTTTGAGGCGGGTGACGATTTCTTCCTTCACTGACTCGTGGGCGATCAGGCGACGCAGCGTGGTGCAGCGCTGGCCCGCCGTGCCGACCGCACTGAACAGGATCGCCCGAACCGCCATGTCCAGATCCGCACTTGGGCCGAGGATCATCGCGTTGTTGCCGCCCAGTTCCAGAATGCTGCGGGCGAAACGCGCGGCGATTTTCGGCGCCACTTCGCGGCCCATGCGGGTGCTGCCGGTGGCGCTGATCAACGCCACGCGCGGGTCGTCCACCAACGCCTCACCGGCGTCGCGACCGCCAATGATCACCTGGCTCAGGTACGGCGGCGCGTCGCTGAAATTTTTCAGCACGCGCTCGAACAACGCCTGGCACGCCAGGGCGGTGAGCGGGGTTTTCTCGGACGGCTTCCAGATCACCGGGTTGCCGCACACCAGGGCCAGCGTGGCGTTCCAGGCCCAGACCGCGACCGGGAAGTTGAAGGCGCTGATGACGCCGACGATGCCCAGCGGGTGCCAGGTCTCGCGCATGTGATGGCCCGGACGCTCGGAGGCGATGGTCAAGCCGTAGAGCTGACGGGACAGGCCGACGGCGAAGTCGCAGATGTCGATCATTTCCTGAACTTCACCCAACCCTTCCTGAGTGATCTTGCCGGCTTCCCAGGACACCAGCTCACCGAGGTCGGCCTTGTATTCGCGCAGAATATCGCCCAACTGACGCACCAGCTCGCCACGGCGCGGTGCCGGGACCTTGCGCCACAACTCGAACGCATGATCTGCACGACTGATGTGCTGCTCGACTTCGGCGGCGCCCTCCCAGTTCACGGCGCCAATGCGGCTGCCGTCGATGGGGGAATGCACCGGCTGTTTGCCGTTCTGGTACAGGGCCGGGTTTACGCCAAGACGATCAAGCAATGCGGCAACCATGGGGGAGTCCTCAAGCAAAATGCAGATTCGGGCAGCCGGAATACGCGGCTGATCAGACCTGTAGTTGTAGCTGCCCGCAGACGTCCCAACAAACGACCTTTAAGCGAGATATCATTCCGTTTATTCATGCAAAGCGTCACAACAAGAACAAGGGCCTCCCCATGCTGAATAAACGTCACTTGCCGTCGATCACCGCGTTGCAGTGCTTCGAGGCTGTCACCCGTCACCTGAGCTTCACCCGCGCCGCCGAAGAGTTGAACCTGACCCAGAGCGCCGTGAGCAAGCAGGTCGCGCAACTCGAAGAGCTGCTGCAACACTTGCTGTTCCGGCGCATCCGCCGACGCCTGCAAATGACCCCGGCCGGGGATTTGTACCTGGTTGAAGTCCGAAAAATTCTCACGCAAGTAGAGATGTCGACCCACTACCTGCGTTCCTACGGCGGTGAAACCGAAGTCTTGCGGGTGTCTACGCCGTCAACCTTCGGCGCTCGCTGGCTGGTCCCACGGCTCAAGGGCTGGCGCCTGCGTCATCCGCAGATTCATCTGGACCTGTGCAACGAACACGAAGCCGACGACCTGCTGCAAGGTCGCAGCGATCTGGCGTTTTACTTCGGCCAGGGTTCACGCCCCGGCACCGAGTGCCTGAAGCTGTTCGGCGAGGAGCTTGTGCCGGTCTGTGCACCGGGCAGCCTGCCGGACACGCCGTTCACCGACCCGACCCGACTCAGCGATCTGGTGCTGCTGCAAAGCGCCTCGCGGCCACAGGCCTGGCATGACTGGTTCGACAGCCAGGGTTACCAGACCGAACACAGCTACCACGGCCCGCGCTTCGAAACCTTTTATATGTGCATCCGCGCCGCGCAAGTCGGCTGCGGCGTTGCACTGTTGCCACGGTTTCTGGTGGAAGAAGAACTGGCCGACGGCAAACTGGTGATCCCGTGGCCACACGCGATGCCCAGCACGGACGCCTATTACCTGGCCTACCCCGAGCACTCGGCAGAAGTGCCCAAGGTGCGGGACTTCGTGAAATGGATGCTGGAGCAGATTGATAACCCGGCGGCTTCACAGGGTTGAGCCTTACACAGGACCTGTGGCGAGGGAGCTTGCTCCCGCTCGGCTGCGAAGCAGTCGCAAAACGGCACATGCATGACTCCAGATGTAACGTGGCGGCTGTATTCGGGGGCGCTTCGCACCCCAGCGGGACGGTACGGCGATCCGACAAGCGCCCTCACCACAAAGTATCGGCATCGTCTAAAAAATCGCTGGCAATGATTGCCATTGATATGCGCCACTACGCCCATTCATTGAAACAGCTGAAAGGCCACCGCTCCCGGCAGTGGCCAGCATGGAGATTCCCGTTATGAGCGAGAGTGTGTTTGCCGATCGCATCGTGCAGAACTTGCTCGACACCGACTTCTACAAACTGACGATGATGCAGGCGGTGCTGCACAACTACCCCAACGTTGAAGTCGAGTGGGGGTTTCGCTGTCGCAACAGCGAGGACCTGCGCCCTTATCTCGCCGAAATCCGGTTCCAGATCGAGCGCCTGGCCGAGTTGAGCCTGAGCGCCGACCAGTTGAGTTTCCTGGAGCGCATCAGTTTCCTGAAGCCGGATTTCCTGCGGTTCCTGGGGCTGTTCCGCTTCAACCTGCGTTACATCCACACCGGTATCGAGAACGGCGAGTTGTTCATCCGCCTGCGCGGGCCATGGTTGCATGTGATTCTGTTCGAAGTGCCGCTGCTGGCCATCGTCAGTGAAGTGCGCAACCGTTATCGCTACCGCGAAACCGTGCTGGAACAAGCACGCGAGCAGCTCTATCGCAAATTCGACTGGCTGAGCGCCAATGCCAGCGCCGACGAGCTGTCGCACCTGCAAGTGGCTGACTTCGGCACCCGTCGACGCTTCTCCTACCGTGTGCAGGAAGAAGTGGTGAACGTGCTCAAGCACGACTTCCCCGGGCGATTCGTCGGCACCAGCAACGTGCACCTGGCGCGCGAGCTGGACATGAAACCGCTGGGCACCATGGCCCACGAATGGATCATGGCCCACCAGCAACTCGGTCCGCGCCTGATCGACAGCCAGAGCGCCGCACTCGATTGCTGGGTCCGCGAGTACCGTGGGTTGCTGGGGATCGCCCTGACCGACTGCATCACCACCGACGCCTTCCTCAGTGACTTCGACCTGTACTTTGCCAAACTCTTCGACGGGCTGCGGCATGACTCCGGCGACCCGATCCTGTGGGCCGAGAAAGCCATCGCCCACTACCACAAGCTCGGCATCGACCCGATGAGCAAGACACTGGTGTTCTCCGACAGCCTGACGCTGCCCAAGTCGCTGGAGATTTTCCGGGCGCTGCACGGTCGGATCAATGTCAGCTTCGGGATCGGCACCAACCTGACCTGCGATATTCCAGGTGTCGAACCGATGAGCATCGTGCTTAAAATGGCGGCCTGTAATGGCGAGCCCGTCGCCAAGATTTCCGACGAATCGGGCAAGACGCACTGCAAAGACCCGAATTTTGTCGCCTATTTACGTCACGTTTTCAAAGTACCTGCCCTCACCAGCAAGGAGTGAATTCATGCAAGCCGTACAACGTGAGATGGCCGAACAGCTCAAGGTCCAACCGCCCTTCGCGGACCCTGCGGCCCTGGAGGCTGAAGTCGCGCGGCGGATTAGCTTCATTCAGGATTGCCTGGTCAATTCCGGGCTCAAGAGCCTGGTGCTGGGCATCAGCGGTGGCGTCGACTCGTTGACCGCCGGCCTTCTGGCCCAGCGCGCCATGCGCGAACTGCGCGAGCGCACCGGTGATGCGGGTTACACATTCATCGCCGTGCGCTTGCCGTACGAAACCCAGTTCGACGAGCACGACGCGCAAGCCTCGGTGGACTTCATCGCCCCGGACGAACGCCACACCGTGAACATCGGCCCAGCGGTCAAGTCGCTGGCCAGCGAAGTGGCGGCCTTCGAAGGCAAGCACGCGGTCTCGGTGGATTTTGTGCTGGGCAACACCAAGGCGCGGATGCGCATGGTCGCCCAATACACCATCGCCGGGGCGGCCCACGGCCTGGTGATCGGCACCGACCACGCGGCCGAAGCGGTGATGGGTTTCTTCACCAAGTTCGGTGACGGCGCCTGCGACCTCGCGCCGCTGAGCGGGCTGGTGAAAAACCAGGTGCGGGCCATCGCTCGCAGCTTCGGCGCGCCGGAGTCGCTGGTGGAGAAAATCCCGACCGCCGACCTTGAAGACCTGTCCCCCGGAAAACCGGATGAAGCTTCCCATGGCGTGACGTACGCCGAGATTGATGCCTTCCTGCATGGGGAGCCAGTGCGTGAAGAGGCGTTCAGGATTATTTGCGAGACGTACCGCAAGACCCATCACAAGCGGGTGATGCCGTTCGCGCCTTGAGTCGCCTCGGCTGACAAGACAAAGCCCACTGGAGGAGTGATCCTCGGTGGGCTTTTCACTGATAAGCAGCAGGCTTGCTGAAAAACACCCCGAGAGGGGCGTCTTTCAGAACGATGGCTGAGCAGAATGACGTCAGCCTTCAATACATAAGTGATACCAATACAGGCACTGCTTTTAGAAAATCCTGAATTGATAGGTTTGTAGTACCAGTCCACCGCTGTAGGCGCCGTATGCGATGAAAATAGGGTGGTCGTCAGTCAATACATTCAGCCGAAGCTCCCACCGCCCGTCAGTATTGACTCTGGTTTTACCCTGCAAGACCGTCCTGCTTTTAATCTCTATTTCCTCATTTGCAGTTCCGGTACCGGCCAGGACAACCGAGCGATCA
Organism: Pseudomonas purpurea; assembly: GCF_039908635.1. Lineage (NCBI taxonomy): Bacteria > Pseudomonadati > Pseudomonadota > Gammaproteobacteria > Pseudomonadales > Pseudomonadaceae > Pseudomonas > Pseudomonas purpurea. The sequence continues at coordinate 688,899 of NZ_CP150918.1, read as the reverse complement.
CGAGTAGTGCCGTTCCATGGGATAACGTTGCCCGATGAGTCTCTCGCCACAGTGATGATCGTGACCCGTGGATCGACCACGCTAAACCTGCGTTCGTGGGTAACATTGGAACCCTCCACTTTGATGACGTGAAGCCTTTCGGCCAGCCCTTCCAGCGTTACATTCCATACCCCATCATCATCCGCCGTGGCAGTGCCGGCGGGGTCGTTACCATCAAAGAGCTTGACCTCCTGCCTAGGGCTCGCGGTTCCGCTCAGCTCTACCGTCGTCGAGGCCGTGTAGCCGGTACCACGGATCTCATTGCCATCAACGTCCGTGACACTGCGGATCCATGGCTGCCCCGCGACTGCCGTCACCGTCACCGCCCAGGGCTCTGATTCGGGCTCGTCGCCATACAGCCCTTTGGCCTTGAAGTTGTAGGCTTTGGCGGTCAGCCCGGTTGCCTCGTACGTCCACCCGGTGCCGCTCACCGTGGCCGAGTCGAGCCGGGTTTTGCCGTCATAGATATCGACTTTTCCACCCTTGGCTGCCGTGCCGGTGAGTTTCAGTTGGGTATCGAAGGTCGCACCTTCAGGGGCAACGTCGTTCCCCTTGGAGTCCTTTACACCTGTGATGAAAGGCTTCGCCATCGCCAAACTCTTTACGGTGTATGGCCGGTGCGCAAAGACAACAACCGCGTCTGCGTCATGTCCCCGGTCAAATGCAACCTGGTGCTCGATGGTCAGCGTCGTGTTGTTTCCCAGCCCCGCCAGGTAGTCACGGTCTATCGGGAGTTCGTGATAGCCCAGATCCTCCCAGCGCTGGCTGACCGAGCTCTCCGGTAGCGCCAACAGGGTCAGGTTGTGGTCTTTCCCTTCGGCATCCTTCCCCTTGAGGGTCACCCCGACCAATTGATCTTTGGCGAGCAAGGGCCAGCGATCCAGCCGTGCGGTCAGGTTGCCGATACCGGTGGTCAGGTCCAGTTCAGAGCCATGACCGTTGTCCTGCGCCTCCAGGATCCGTGCGACCGGTTCATTCACGTCAAGGGCTGAAACCTTCAACTCCAGTGGGCCGGAGGTTTTCTCCTCCTCCCCCGGCTGCCCCCTATCACGCACGATTGTGTAAGTCAGGGTCACCTTTTTATCCAACAACAGGGCAACGATGCTTTTGCGCAGGTTCACTGTTCGCGGTCTCATTCCCCCCAGACTTAAGGGCCCCAGCGTGTACGATGCTTCGGGGGGCGTGCCCGTCTCCCCCACGACGTCGATATAAAACTGGTCAGTGCTTTCAAGCCCATCCCTCGGGATAAGCGCTGTCCATGCGTTGTCTTGATCGACCCGCAACGGGTCCAGGTTTTGGTTATCCGGGGCCTGCTCGACAGTCAGCGGCGGAAGAGGATCCGGTAGTGCAAGGCGTTTTGCGGGCGCGGTGACTTGAATGGTCATGAGTAAACTCTTTTTCAAAAAGTGCCACAGGACTTGAAGCCATGGGGCTTACCGCACCACCGTAAAACGCCAGATCGCGGAGGGTGTCCCATCAACCTTTTGAGCCTTGATCTCATGCAGTCCGGGTTTCAGCCCTGAGATGGGCATTTCCCACTCACCATTCCTGTCAGCATTGATAGTCGGCATGGACAGATCACCATCAAACACCGTGACAAACTGATTCGGTGCGGCCGTACCTTTTACGGTCACAGCAGTAGCGGTGGTTGTGGAATCGGGCGGGACATCAACGTCCCCCGCCCTGATGGAGCTGATGACAAGAGGCACGTCAATCAGCGTAACCCTCCAGATGTCAGAATCCAATCCGCTGGCAACAACCCTAATGGCAAGCGTACCCAGACCCCATGAATTCTGCTCAACCCTCCACGTTCCATCGTCAGCTCTGAGTGTCCCTCTCGAATCGTCTCCAGAGAAAATTGTCACAATTTCCCCCACGCCCGCCGTACCGGTGAGTTTCAGCAGGGTATCGAAAGTGGTTCCGGGGTTACCGATCAGTTGGTCGTTGGAGTCCTTTATCGTGCTGATCCCGGGCTTTGTCGCCGCCCGCACTGTCACCGCCCAGATCTCTGACTCGGGCTCGTCGCCATACAGCCCTTTGGCCTTGAAGCTGTAGGCTTTGGCGGTCAGCCCGGTTGCCTCGTACGTCCACCCGGTGCCGCTCACCGTGGCCGAGCCGAGCCGGGTGTCGCCGTCATAGATATCGACTTTTTCACCCTCGGCTACCGTACCGGTGAGTTTCAGGGTTGTGTCGAAAGTGGTTCCGGGGTTACTGATCGGCTGGTCTTTGGAGTCCTTTACCGTGCTGATCCCGGGTTTTGTCGCCACCCGCACTGTCACCGCCCAGGCCTCTGACTCGGGCTCGTCGCCATACAGCCCTTTAGCCTTGAAGGTGTAGGCTTTGGCGGTCAGGCCGGTTGCCTCGTACGTCCACCCGGTGCCGCTCACCGTAGCCGAGCCGAGCCGGGTGTCGCCGTCATAGATATCGACTTTTTCACCCTCGGCTGCCGTGCCGGTGAGTTTCAGGGTTGTGTCGAAAGTGGTTCCGGGGTTACTGATCGGCTGGTCTTTGGAGTCCTTTACCGTGCTGATCCCGGGTTTTGTCGCCACCCGCACTGTCACCGCCCAGGCCTCTGACTCGGGCTCGTCGCCATACAGCCCTTTAGCCTTGAAGGTGTAGGCTTTGGCGGTCAGGCCGGTTGCCTCGTACGTCCACCCGGTGCCGCTCACCGTAGCCGAGCCGAGCCGGGTGTCGCCGTCATAGATATCGACTTTTTCACCCTCGGCTGCCGTGCCGGTGAGTTTCAGCTGGGTATCGAAGGTCGCACCTTCAGGGGCAACATCGTTCCCCTTGGAGTCCTTCACTGTGCGGATCTCGGGTTTTGTCGCCTCCTGCACTGTCACCGCCCAGATCTCTGACTCAGGCTCGCCGCCATACAGCCCTTTAGCCTTGAAGCTGTAGGTTTTGGCCGTCAGCCCGGTTGCCTCGTACGTCCATCCGGTGCCGCTCACCGTGGCCGAGCCGAGCCGGGTGTTGCCGTCATAGATATCGACTTTTTCACCCTCGGCTACCGTACCGGTGAGTTTCAGGGTTGTGTCGAAAGTGGTTCCGGGGTTACTGATCGGCTGGTCTTTGGAGTCCTTTACCGTGCTGATCCCGGGTTTTGTCGCCACCCGCACTGTCACCGCCCAGGCCTCTGACTCGGGCTCGTCGCCATACAGCCCTTTAGCCTTGAAGGTGTAGGCTTTGGCGGTCAGCCCGGTTGCCTCGTACGTCCACCCGGTGCCGCTCACCGTAGCCGAGCCGAGCCGGGTGTCGCCGTCATAGATATCGACTTTTTCACCCTCGGCTACCGTGCCGGTGAATTTCAGCCGGGTATCGAAGGTCGTGCCTTCAGGGGCAACATCGTTCCCCTTGGAGTCCTTCACTGTGCGGATCTCAGGTTTTGTCGCCTCCTGCACTGTCACCGCCCAGATCTCTGACTCAGGCTCGTCGCCATACAGCCCTTTAGCCTTGAAGCTGTAGGTTTTGGCGGTCAGGCCGGTTGCCTCGTACGTCCATCCCGTGCTGCTCACCGTGGCCGAGCCGAGCCGGGTGACGCCGTCATAGATATCGACTTCTCCACCCTCGGCTACCGTGCCGGTGAATTTCAGCTGGGTATCGAAGGTCGTGCCTTCAGGAGCAACGTCGTTCCCCTTGGAGTCCTTTACACCGGTGATGAAAGGCTTCGCCATCGCCAAACTCTTTACGGCGTATGTCCGGTGCGCAAAGACAACAACCGCGTCTGCGTCATGTCCCCGGTCAAATGCAACCTGGTGCTCGATGGTCAGCGTCGTGTTGTTTCCCAGCCCCGCCAGGTAGCCACGGTCTATCGGGAGTTCGTGATAACCCCGATTCTCCCAGTTCTGGCTGACCGTGCCCTCCGGTGGCGCCAACAGGGTCAGGATGTGGTCGTTCCCTTCGGCATCCTTCCCCTTGAGGGTCACCCCGACCAATTGATCTTTGGCGAGCAAGGGCCAGCGATCCAGCCGTGCGGTCAGGTTGACGGTACCGGTAGTCAGGTCCAGTTCAGAGCCATGACCGTTGTCCTGCGCCTCCAGGATCCGTGCCACCGGCACCTTCACCTCAAGGGCTGAAACCCTCAGCTCCAGTGGCTCGGAGGGTTTCTCCTGCGCCCCACGCACGATTTTGTAGGTCAGGGTCACCTTTTTATCCAACAACAGAGCAACGATGCCTTTTTTCAGGTTCACCTCCCGGGGTCTCACGCCCCCCAGAAGCACGTCATCCAACGAGTACGAAGCGTCGGGGTGCGTGCCCGCCTCCCCCACGACATAGATGTAAAACCGGTCGCTCTCCTCAAGCCCTTCCGTCGGGATAACCGCTGTCAATGCGTTGTCGTGATCGACCAGCCGCGGGTCCAGGTTTTGCTTATCCGGGGCCTGCACGACAGTCAGCGGCGCAAGAGTATCCGGTAGGGCAAGGCGTTTTGCGGGCGCGGTGACTTGAATGGTCATGAGTAAACTCCTGTCTCGGCGGTGTCGCCGCAAGTTGACGGGCAACGATGACGCCATCTAATACCGGGCCCAGGGTTTCTGCCTACTGTCAGAAATAACAGGTAAGCGCTGGTTTCCGACCAGCGGTATTTCGCTCCGGTCACATGCCCTCCGCCAGTCGTTCAGGGGCAGGACAACAGGCACCTCAAAAAAACACCCCAGAGGGGTGTTTTGGTTTACGACTCAATACGCCAGATCATGTCCGCACGAAAACGGCTCATGAACAGTCATCCCGAGTCATCAGGGCTGCTTCACGACGCGCACACGCCACAGGTTTGACTTCACTGAAAGCGCAGGAGAATCTGCACCGGAAGCGCTGATGGCGAAGTTGTAAGACTTCTGCTTCAACGCACCGAGGGTCATCGTCCAGTGCCCGGTGTCGCGGACTGTTTCGGTGCCAAGAAGGTCAAATACGTCAGACACCGAGACATTCGCCCTGGATGCTGCCGTGCCCTTGAGGGGCTTGCACGGTAACGGTCCAGGCATCTGACCAGAACCCACTGCCCACAATCCAAGCCTCGAAGGTATAGGTTTTGTCCTGGAGACCACTCGCCTCATACTCCCACCCGGTCTCGGTCGGCGTAGCCCTACCCAACCGAGTCTCGCCATTATAGATGTCGACGTCACTCCCCTTGGTCACCGTGCCCGAGAGGTTCAGCGTGGTGTCCGTGGTTGTGCCCCCGTTGCCCACCTCACTCCCTTCAGAGTCTGTCACCCGGGTAATAGCAATTTTCAGAATGGTGTAGGTACGCAACGGGTAAACCACTGCCAGGTTTTCATCCGGATCCCGCCCAAGAGCCACTTTGAGCTCGACGTGCAAGTCGCTGCCATGCATCAGTGCCTGCATCTCACTGAGCGGCAGCCACGAAACGTCGAAATAGCCTACGTTGATCATCGTTTGGTTGACGTACGCCCCTGGCGCTTTCCAGATAATCTTGTCGTATTCGCCACCGGCCGTTGTTCTACCCCTCAAACGCAGCCACAGGTATTGGCCCTACAGCCATATGTGGGCAACTGTAGGCTCTCACGGTGCCATTAGCCGTCAGATCCGTGACATCCCATTCAGTGCCTTCGCCACTGTCCGATGCTTGCGTTATCACAGGCTTTTTTAGCGCAGTCTCTGGCAGCCGCTCGACTGCAAGCGTCAACGGTTCCGAGGTTTGCGAGGTGCCATGCTGGGTCACGGTGTACGTCACCGTGACCGTTGTGCCCAGGTTAAAGGCAATCATCGACACCGGCATCTTGATGGCTTGGCCGATGGTGCTCACCTCTGCCGGCACAGTGGCATGCGACCCCCCGTCAGGTGTGCCTGCTGCACCTGCCCAGCTAACACTGAGCAGGGCCTGCGGCAGCAAGGTCCCAGGCACAATCACGGTCAGTTCTGTCACTGCGTCGACCGGATTCAGGCTGGCACTGCCATTGGCTTCTTTTACCGCTGGTTCGCGTAGCGCTACGGTGACGCTCCAGATATTGGAGTCCTGCCCGCCCGCGACAGCCTTGATGACATGGGTGTTGAGAGTCAACCCGCTCAGCTCGGCCTTCCACTTCCCGTCTACGGCTACATCCGTGGCAACCACATCCGGCCCGACATAAATGTCGACGCGGGCCCCTTTCTGCGCTGTGCCCTCCAGCTTCAGCGTGGTGTCGGTGGTTTCACTTTCATCGGCAACAAGCCTGTCCTGGGAGTCTGTCACCTTGGTGATGGCAAGCTTATAGTTTTTTACGGCGTAGATCCGATCCGCAAAGACGACTGCCGCGTCTGCGTCATTCACCCGGTCACATGCAACCCGCTGTTCGATGGTCAGCGTCGTGTCGTGTCCCAACTTCGCCAGGTAGCCACGGTCTATCGGGAGTTCGTGATAGCCCAGATCCTCCCAGCGCTGGCTGACCGTGCCCGCCGGTGGCGCCAACAGGGCCAGGATGTGGTCGTTCCCTTCGGCATCCTTCCCCTTGAGGGTCACCCAGACTAATTGATCTTTTGCGAGCAAGGGCCAGCGATCCAGCCGTGCGGTCAGGTCACGGGTGCCGGAGGTCAGGTCCAGTTCAAAGCCATGACCGTTGCCCTGCGCCTCCAGGATCCGTGCGACCGGCACCTTCACTTCAAGGGCTGAAACCCTCAGCTCCAGTGGCTCGGAGGGTTTCTCCTGCGCCCCACGCACGATTCTGTAGCTCAGGGTCACCAATTTTTTCAACAGCAGGGCAACGATGCTTGCGCGCAGGTTCACTTCTCGCGGTCTCACACCGCCCAGGGGGATGGGCCCCAGCGTGTACGAAGCGTCGGGGTGCGTGCCCGGCGCCCCCACGACGTCGATATAAAACTGGTCAGTGCTTTCAAGCCCTTCCGTCGGGATTTCTGCTGTCAATGCTTCGTCGCGATCAACCCGCAACGGGTCCAGGTTTTGGTTATCCGGGGCCTGCTTGACGGTCAGTGGCGGAAGAGGATCCGGTAGGGCAAGGCGTTTTGCGGGAGCGGTGACTTGAACGGTCATGAGCGATCTCCTGTCTCGGCGGTGTCACCGCAAGTTGACGGGCAACGATGACGCCATCTAATACCGGGCCCAGGGTTTCTGCCTACTGTCAGAAATAACAGGCAAGCACTGGTTTCCGACCAGCGGTATATCGCCCCGGTCTCATGCCCTCCGCCAGCCGTTCAGGGGCAGGACAACAGGCATCTCAAAAAAACACCCCAGAGGGGTAATGCTTGTCAGTTAAGAGTTTGAGCACTGCAATCCTTGTGGGAGCGGGCTTGCTCGCGAAAGCGGCGTCACAGTCAACATTGATGTTGAATGCAATGCCCTCTTCGCGAGCAAGCCCGCTCCCACAGGTTACGTGCCTTAACTGACTGGCATTACCCCAGAGGGGTGTTTTGGTTTACGACTCAATACGCCAGATCATGTCCGCGCGAAAACGGCTCATGAACAGTCATCCCGAGTCATCAGGGCTGCTTCACGACGCGCACACGCCACAGGTTTGACTTCACTGAACCCGCCTCTGGCGCTGAAGCCACGTAGTGATACTCACGGGGGGACGCTACGCTCACTTCGTGCTCCCACCGTCCTTGCGCATTGACGACAACAGTGACTGATGTATCGCCGAGCAACTCATGAACCTTGATGCTGCCGTTCGCCGTTCCCTGGCCCGAGAGCGTGAAGACCTGCTCGTAGGTCTCGCCGTAAGGCGCAATGACTTGCCCCTTTTTATCCATCACCAAACCGATAATGGGCGTTCCGTCCGCCATGATGCTCAATGGCCAAAGCGCAGGAGAATCGGCACCGGAAGCGCTGATGGCAAAGTTGTAAGACTTCTGTTTCAACGCACTGAGGGTCATCGTCCAGCGCCCTGACTTCCGGGCGGGTTGGGTGTCAATAAGGTCGAACACGTCGAAAACCGAGACTCTGGCCTCAGGTACTGCCGTACCCTTGAGGGTAATGGACGTGGCCGCCGCGAATGTTGTGGCACCTCCACGATAGATCTCGTTACCCAGGGCGTCGATGATTTGGATGATCGCCAACTTCCCGTCCGAAGCGGTTTCTACAGTCACGGTCCAGGTATTTGACTCCGCAGTGCTGTCCACCACCCGGGCCTTGAAGGCATAGGTTTTCGCGCTCAAGCCACTGGCCTCGTACGTCCAGTTGATCCCGGTCGTGGTTCCTTCCCGCCAAGCATTGCCGTCATGAATTTCGACTTTTTTACCCGACTCAACCGTGCCGCGCAGGGTCAGTGTGGTGTCTGTGGTTGTGCCGTTATCCGCGACGTCCTGACCTGCCGAATCCTTCATACCTGTAATAATCGGGGCCACCTGCGCCGCTTGCACGGTCACGGTCCAGGTATTTGACTCCGCAGTGCTGCCCACCACCCGGGCCTTGAAGGCATAGGTTTTCGCGCTCAAGCCACTGGCCTCGTACGTCCAGTTGATCCCGGTCGTGGTCCCTTCCCGCCAAGTATTGCCGTCATGAATTTCGACTTTTTTACCCGACTCAACCGTGCCGCGCAGGGTCAGCGTGGTGTCTGTGGTTGTGCCGTTATCCGCTACGTCCTGACCTGCCGAATCCTTCATACCTGTAATAATCGGGGCCACCTGCGCCGCTTGCACGGTCACGGTCCAGGTATTTGACTCCGCAGTGCTGCCCACCACCCGGGCCTTGAAGGCATAGGTTTTCGCGCTCAAGCCACTGGCCTCGTACGTCCAGTTGATCCCGGTCGTGGTTCCTTCCCGCCAAGCATTGCCGTCATGAATTTCGACTTTTTTACCCGACTCAACCGTGCCGCGCAGGGTCAGTGTGGTGTCTGTGGTTGTGCCGTTATCCGCGACGTCCTGACCTGCCGAATCCTTCATACCTGTAATAATCGGGGCCACCTGCGCCGCTTGCACGGTCACGGTCCAGGTATTTGACTCCGCAGTGCTGCCCACCACCCGGGCCTTGAAGGCATAGGTTTTCGCGCTCAAGCCACTGGCCTCGTACGTCCAGTTCACCCCGGTCGTGGTTCCTTCCCGCCAAACGTTGCCGTCATGAATTTCGACTTTTTTACCCAACTCAACCGTGCCGCGCAGGGTCAGTGTGGTGTCTGTGGTTGTGCCGTTATCCGCGACGTCCTGACCCGCCGAATCCTTCACGGAGGTGATCTCGGGTTTCACGACCGCAATAGTTTTAACGGTATAGGTCCGGTCCGCAAAGACGACTGCCGCGTCTGCGTCATTCACCCGGTCACATGCAACCCGCTGTTCGATGATCAGCGTCGTGCTGTTTCCCAGCTTCGCCAGGTAGCCACGGTCTATCGGGAGTTCGTGATAGCCCAGATCCTCCCAGCGCTGGCTGACCGTGCCCGCCGGTGGCGCCAACAGGGCCAGGATGTGGTCGTTCCCTTCGGCATCCTTCCCCTTGAGGGTCACCCAGACTAATTGATCTTTTGCGAGCAAGGGCCAGCGATCCAGCCGTGCGGTCAGGTCACGGGTGCCGGAGGTCAGGTCCAGTTCAAAGCCATGACCGTTGCCCTGCGCCTCCAGGATCCGTGCGACCGGCACCTTCACTTCAAGGGCTGAAACCCTCAGCTCCAGTGGCTCGGAGGGTTTCTCCTGCGCCCCACGCACGATTCTGTAGCTCAGGGTCACCAATTTTTTCAACAGCAGGGCAACGATGCTTGCGCGCAGGTTCACTTCTCGCGGTCTCACACCGCCCAGGGGGATGGGCCCCAGCGTGTACGAAGCGTCGGGGTGCGTGCCCGGCGCCCCCACGACGTCGATATAAAACTGGTCAGTGCTTTCAAGCCCTTCCGTCGGGATTTCTGCTGTCAATGCTTCGTCGCGATCAACCCGCAACGGGTCCAGGTTTTGGTTATCCGGGGCCTGCTTGACGGTCAGTGGCGGAAGAGGATCCGGTAGGGCAAGGCGTTTTGCGGGAGCGGTGACTTGAACGGTCATGAGCGATCTCCTGTCTCGGCGGTGTCGCCGCAAGTTGACGGGCAACGATGACGCCATCTAATACCGGGCTCATGGGCACTGCCTACTGTCAGAAATAACAGGTAAGCGCTGATTTCCGACCAGCGGCATCTCTCAATCAGCAGCCCCCTCCCTGCCATTGCATCCGCTCCGTGACGGGGCAACGCCTGCGACCGGGCAAAAAAAAACGCCCCGGCGGGGCGTTTTTTTGTAACCGCTGAACCAGTCGGATCACTTCAGAGTGACAGCGCCCTTCATCATCGAGATGTGGCCCGGGAACGAGCAGAAGAACTGGTAAGTTTCGCCTGCGGTGAGTTTCGACACGTCGAAGCTCACCGAATCTTTCTCGCCGGCACCGATGATTTTGGTGTGGGCAATGACGCGGGTGTCGCCGTCTTTCAGGTAGTTCTTGTCGATGCCGGCGGCCAGGCCGTCAGTCGCAATCCCCGGCGCGTCGGCAGCCTTGCTCAGGACCCAGTTATGGCCCATGACGTTCTTCGGCAAGCTGCCGGAGTGCGCGAGATTCACGGTGAAGGTCTTGCAGCTCTTGTCGATGGTGATTTCCTTGGTGTTAAAGGACATCTGATCGGTGGAGTCGACATCGACCGAGCACTCGGCAGCCATCAATTGGCTGCTGGCCAGTGTCAGCAGGGATACCGCAACAAGTTTGGCAAACATGGTGAATCTCCAAGGCAGGGTTAACAAAATCCATATCGCGTCAAGACTGCCTGAAAATGAGAAGAGTTCCTATGACTTGTATCAAGAAGGTGTATACAACTTTCAGGCTATGACACTGATCGAAACAATTAAACGGCCAGGCACCGGATGCAGACCTATGATCGGCAGCGTCATCCCCGTCCTGGAGCGTTCGTCATGTCCTTCAACAGCCTGTTGTGCAGTGTGCTCGCCGCCTATGCCTGTGGCGCCAGCGGCACGTATGAAAAACCACGGTGCGAACGTTAAGCCTTGGAGCGCCGACGCACAGCCTTTACTCTGAAGCGGTCACTGACCATGGAGCAAGGCATGTCTTTAACGTCTGTTTGTGTATTTTGCGGGGCCAGCACGGGCGCCAACCCGGCGTATCGTGAGGCGGCGATAGCCCTGGGACAGGAACTGGCCCGGCGCAAACTGACCCTCGTCTACGGCGGCGGTGCCGTAGGCCTGATGGGCATTGTGGCCGATGCCGCGCTGGCGGCCGGTGGTGAGGTGATCGGGATCATTCCCCAGAGCCTCAAAGACTCGGAAATCGGCCACACCGGCCTGACCCGGCTGGAAGTGGTCGACGGCATGCACGCGCGCAAGGCCCGCATGGCTGAACTCAGCGATGCCTTTATCGCACTGCCTGGTGGCCTGGGCACGTTCGAAGAACTCTTCGAAGTCTGGACCTGGGGCCAACTCGGCTACCACGGCAAACCGCTGGGGCTGCTGGAAGTAAACGGCTTTTACAGCAAACTCACTGCATTTCTTGATCATGTCGTCGGCGAAGGCTTCGTTCGCGGGCATCACCGTGACATGCTGCAAATGAGCGAATCGCCGCAGGATCTGCTGGACACGCTTGACGCCTGGCAACCGGTGGTAGCACCAAAATGGGCCGGGCAAAAACCCAGCTAACCCTTGCACCCCGATTAAAGGCAGAATACGCGCCGCTCAACCTCACCTTCGACCCCAGAGGATCGCCCATGGCTAAACCTAATTATTCCTTCGCCAAACGTCAGAGAGACTTGGCCAAGGAGCAGAAGAAAGAGGAAAAGTTGCAACGCAAGAAAGCCGCTGCCGATGAAGAAGCCGGCGCACTGAACCCGGATGCCGAAGGTGAAGTGGTTGCAGAAAATGATGTTGATGCACCGAAAGATCAGGCGCCCGACGCCTGAGACCCTCAGGGTTTGATGATCTGATCAAACCCACCGGATCTGTGTCCAGGGTCGGCAGCCATGCTGCCGACCCTCACAGGCCAGTCTGCAATATCCCACAATCCCTGTGGGAGCGAGCTTGCTCGCGATAGCGATTTCTCAGTCACTTCGGTGCTGAATGTGCCTCCGTCATCGCGAGTAAGCTCGCTCCCACAGTAGATCTCCATTACTCCAGAGGCATGACTGTCACCCGCACTTCCGGGTCATGGCTACCACCGCCCAGGATCACCCCGCGCAACGGCGAGACATCGGAAAAGTCCCGGCCCCAGGCCAGCGTGATGTGCTCCAGCGCCGGTTGTACGTTGTTGGTCGGATCAAAGTCGACCCACCCAAGCACCGGGCAAAACACCGACACCCAGGCATGGGACGCATCCGCGCCAATCAGCCGTGGCTGCCCCGGTGGTGGCTGAGTCAGCAGGTAACCGCTGACATACCGCGCCGCCAATCCTCGGGAACGCACGCACGCCAGCATCAGGTGCGCAAAGTCCTGACACACGCCACGCCGACGCTCGAGCACTTCCACCAGCGGCGTCGCGACCTGCGTGGCTTCGGCATCGAAGGTGAACTCGCTGAAAATCTTCTCCATCAGCGCCTGAACCCCGAGCATCAACGGCCGCCCCGGCGCAAAACAGCGTTCAGAGAACTCGACGAAGCCGCGCTTCAAGTGCACGTAAGGTGATTCGAATCGATAGCGGCAAGCCTCTAGAAATGCCGGGGGCATGGCTTGGCCGCTGTAGCTCAACGCACGACCGGACACATCCCAGGCCGGCGACCGACTGAAATCGAGCCGCGGCCGGGCCAGCACCTCGACCGTCAATCGTGCATTGACCAGCAATTCATCGTGAGGTCGCTCGAACGCCAGCCGGGTCAGCGGGTTACCGAACACGTCCAGCTCATCGCGACGCGAGGTCGGCACCGGGCTGATCTGTAACTGTTGCTCGGTGCATCGCTGCCAGTCGCAGGCCCTGGGCCACAAATGGGCCAACTGCTGAGCCAGGGACACCGGGCTGTCGTAGTGATAATGGGTGTCGTGGAGAATCTGGTAACGGGCGCTCATCAGACCGACACCGTGCGCTGGCTGACATCATCGACATGGGCGAAATGCCGCAACGCCAGCCGATCCGAGACTTGGCCGCTGGCATCTGCGATGTCCTGCAACAGATCCGCCAGGCCCGCCAGCGCCGCACTGATGCTGGTTTCGCCGAACAGCGAATTCTCCAGGCATCGCAGGTCTACATGCGCCAGACGTTCCACCAAGTGCGGCAGGACAGTGTCCCGGGGTGCACCGAAATCGTCGTTCAAACGCTTGAGGGTGCGGGTCACCAGTTTCAACTGGAACAACACCGCGTGGGGGTTCTGCTCATCAAGCAGGAGCAGGTCGAGCACCGGAATCAACTGCGCCATCGCCAGATACCGCGAGCGGTAGGTGATGCTGCTGTTACCCAGTTCCAGCAGCCACTCCAGCGTCGCCTGATCAAACGCCCCGGCACCGCGCAAAAACGCCGCCAGGCTGCTGCTCAGAAACTGCAAACGCTCGATCCGCCGCCCCATCATCAAGAAGCGCCAGCCTTCGTCGCGGGTCATGTCATCCAGCGCGAACCCGGACAGCGCCGCCAGCGACATCACCAGACGGTTGAGAAAATCCAGCAACTCGCCGAAATCCGGCGCCTCGGTGTCCAGCGCCATGGCTTCGCGCTGCAACTCCACCAGCGCCTGCCAGTTCTCCCGCGAGAGCTTGCCGCGCACCTGAGACGCCGCCCACTGCAAGCGTTGCAGGTTGGAACGCAGGCTGAACGACCCCTCATCGCCGAGCAACGCCGCCAGCAATCGCTCGGGCAACTCGCCTTCGTCAGGCAGCAGCATCAGGCTTTCACCAAGCTCGACCGCCGCCTGCAAGGCGTGTGGATCGTCCCCGTCAACGTAACGCGCAAGCATGATCCTCAGCAGCCGCGCACTGTCGTCGCACCGTTCGCAATAACGGCCGAACCAGAACAGGTTCTCCACCACCCGCGACGGCAGGTACGGATCACGGCGCACCAGATCGTGGACCCCGAGGGTGCGTTGGCTTTTCCATTGCTCGCCACTGGGCGCGCGGTCGCCCAGTACCCAGGTGTCCTTGCTCGCACCGCCGCGTTGCATCGACACCACTTCGGCGTCGACCTCGGCCGCCACCCGGGTCAAGCCGCCGGGCAGCACCCGATAACCGTCCCGGCTGGCCACGGCGTAGACGCGCATGCCAATGGCCCGTGGCTGCAACTGGCCGCCTTCGGCCTGCCAGACCGGTGCCAGGGACAACTGCGCCAATTCCTGCGCGACGTAGGCGTAAGGCCGAGCCTGTATGCGTTCCGCCAACCTTTGACGCTGCACCTCACTCAGATCGCGGCCCAACACCGGGGCAAAACTTTGCGATGCAAATGCTGGTTTGATCAGCAACTCGGGCAGTTTTTCCAGCGCCTGCGTCAGCACCGGCGCTTCCCCACACCACCAGGTGGCAATCGACGGCAGGATCAGTTCTTCACCGAACAGAAACTGATTGATCCGCGGCAGAAACCCCAACAGTCCCGGCGACTCCAGCACACCGCTGCCCAAGGCATTGGCCACCAGCACCCGCCCCTGGCGCACCGCTTCCAGCAAGCCCGGCACCCCCAGCGCCGAGTCGGTGCGCAACTCCAGCGGGTCGCAGAAATCGTCGTCGAGTCGACGCATGATCGCGTGGACCCGGCGCAGACCGCTCAGGGTCTTGAGGTAGACCGTGGCATTGCGCACAGTCAGGTCACCGCCCTCGACCAGCGGATAACCGAGTTGGCGCGCCAGGTACAGGTGTTCGAAATAGCTCTCGTTGAACCGCCCCGGTGTCAGCACCACCACCAGCGGTGCTTCGTCATCGGTCGACGCCTGGCGGGCGAGGGTTTCCTGCAAGGTGCGGAAAAAACCCGCCAGGTGTTGCACCTTCAGGTCGCGATACAACTCGGGAAAGGCCCGCGACACGATGGTGCGGTTTTCCAGCGCATAACCCGCACCGGATGGCGCCTGGGTCCGGTCGGCGGTAACCCACCAGCGCCCGTCGGGGGTACGCGCCAGGTCCACCGCGTACAGATGCAGGAACGCGCCGTCCGGTGGTTGAATACCCTGGCACGGCCATAAAAAGTTGTTGTGCCCGAACACCAGTTCGGCCGGCAACAATCCTTCAGCGATCAGCCGCTGCGGGCCGTACAGGTCCGCGAGTACCGCGTTGAGCAAACGCGCCCGTTGCGCAATCCCGGCCGACAACTGCTGCCACTCGTGCGCCGCGATCACATGGGGCAACAGGTCCAGCTCCCACGACCGGTCGGCGCCTTTGGGGTCGGCGTAGACGTTGTAGGTCACACCGTTTTCCTGGATCTGCCGGGCCAGCAAGGCTTGCCGCTGCACCCGTTGCGCAGGCGTGCTGCGCTGCAAGTGATCGAACAACCGCTGCCAGTGCGGGCGCACCGCGCCACTGTCATCGAGCAGTTCATGATAAGTGCCCGCCGTGAGCGGGTAACGATCAAGCAGATCAGGCATGGAACGCTCGGCAGAAGCTAATTAAAAGGCAGGTTAACTCACAAACGCTGCACATCTAGTGTGTGGGGCTTGCCCAAAGTGAACAACCGTGGAGATCCTTGTGGGAGCGAGCTTGCTCGCGATAGCGGTGGCTCAGTCAGCATCAATATTGACTGTTGTAACGCCATCGCGAGCAAGCCCGTTCCCACATTGGATATCCGTTGTTGCAGTA
Organism: Pseudomonas purpurea; assembly: GCF_039908635.1. NCBI lineage: Bacteria > Pseudomonadati > Pseudomonadota > Gammaproteobacteria > Pseudomonadales > Pseudomonadaceae > Pseudomonas > Pseudomonas purpurea. The sequence goes on along the minus strand of NZ_CP150918.1, from coordinate 673,266 downwards.
CCGTGTTCACTCATTTTTATCGCAAACCGGCGCAAATCCAAGGTCATCGGCAGTTCGTCGTTGATGATCAGCGTCGGCACTACCACGGTTCCCGGGCTGTGACCGAGACGGAAAAACCGCGCCATGCGTCGGCTCTCGGCCTCGTTGGCGTTCACTGGCAGGCTGTCATAATTGCGCCCGCCCGGATGGGCGACGTGGTACTGGCAACCGCCCAGCGAGCGCTGCATCCAGGTGTCGAGCACATCGAACACCAGCGGCGCATGCACCGCGATGGTCGGTTGCAGGCAGTTGGCCGGTTGCCAGGCACGAAAGCGCACGCCGGCCACGAATTCCCCCACCCGCCCGGTCGGTTGCAGCGGCACCGGGATGCCGTTGCAGGTCAGCAGATACCGCTGCGGTGGCAGCCCGGTGAGTTTGACCTGAAAGCGCTCAAGCGATGAATCGACGTAACGCACCGTGCCGCCCGCCGTGCCTTCTTCGCCCAGCACATGCCAAGGCTCCAGGGCCTGACGCAATTGCAGCTCGATGCCGCTGACCGCGTAATCGCCAACCTTGGGAAAACGGAACTCCAGATGAGCCGCAAACCATTCGGCGCGTACCGCATAACCGGCGTTATTGAGCTCGACGATCACGTCGGCAAAGTCCTGTTCGATAAAGTGCGGCAGCAGGAAGCGGTCATGCAACTCAGTGCCCCAACGGGCGAGTTTGGGCGGGGCATACGGCTCGCGCCAGAACCTCGCCACCAACGCCCGCAGCAGCAACTGCTGCGTCAGGCTCATGCGCGCGTGGGGCGGCATTTCGAAGGCGCGCAGTTCCAACAAACCAAGGCGCCCGGTGGCACCGTCCGGCGAATAGAGTTTGTCGATGCAGAACTCGGCGCGGTGGGTGTTGCCGGTGACGTCGATCAGCAGGTTGCGCAGCAACCGATCGACCAGCCACGGCGCGCACTCTTCACCCGGCTCAGGCATTTGCGCGAAGGCAATTTCCAGCTCATAGAGCGCATCGTTGCGCGCCTCGTCGACCCTTGGCGCCTGGGACGTCGGGCCGATGAACAGTCCGGAAAAAAGGTAGGACAACGACGGGTGGTTATGCCAATAGCTGATCAGGCTGCGCAGCAGGTCGGGACGGCGCAGAAACGGTGAGTCGGCCGGTGTCGCGCCACCCAGTACGAAATGGTTACCGCCGCCGGTGCCCGTATGTCGGCCGTCGATCATGAATTTCTCGGTGGTCAGCCGCGTCTGGCGTGCTTCTTCGTAGAGAAATTCGGTGCGCTCCACCAACTCGTCCCAACTGGCCGAGGGCTGGACGTTGACCTCGATCACGCCGGGGTCCGGGGTAATGCGCAAGTTGCTCAGGCGCGGGTCGCTCGGCGGCTCGTAGCCTTCCAGCAACACCGGGCAGCGCAGCTCTTGGGCGGTGGCCTCGATGGCGATGACCAGTTCCAGATAATCCTCGACCCGTTCCAGTGGCGGCATGAACAGGTACAACCGCCCTTCCCGCGCCTCGGCGCACAACGCGGTGCGGGTCAGCCAGTCGGCGGACTCCTCGGCTGTCGGCACACGCTCCTCGGCGCTGGCCGGCTCACCATGGGCCTGCAAGCGAGCCGCGTCCGGCAGCGCCGGGAAATCCTGATTCGGGTCGGCGGGATGCACAAACGGATATTCCGCCGCCGTCACCCAGGGCTGCGAGGCCAGTGGCAAGCGATAGCCCAGTGGCGAGTCCCCCGGCACCAAGCGGCAATGGCTGTCACGCAAATACCAGCGACCGCTCTGCCATTGATCACCCTTGGCGGTGCGTGCCAGCGGCAGGACCTGGCCGATCACCTTATCCAGCCCCTGGCTGAAGACTTTACGCAGCCGCGCACGCTCCAGTTCATCGCCCAGCCGTGAGTCTTCGGCGCTGACGTTGACCGGCAACGCGCCCTCTCGCCATAGGTAATAGAAGTTGTCTTCGTAGGCTGGAAACACAAAACGCGTGGGCAGCTTCAAGCGCTCGGCGACACTCGCCAGAAAACGCCCGGCCAGTGCACCGTCGGCGCCGTAATCTTCCTGCTCGTCGGCTATCAGCGCGCTGTTGTGCCAGATCGGCACCCCGTCGCGGCGCCAGTAACAGTTGAGCGACCAGCGCGGCAGTTGCTCGCCGGGGTACCACTTGCCCTGACCAAAATGCACCAGGCCTTTAGGCGCGTAATGGTTGCGCATGCGCTGGAACAGTTCGGCCGACAGCCGACGTTTGTCCGGCCCAAGGGCTGCGGTGTTCCACTCGGCGCCGTCCGGGTCGTCGATAGACACGAAGGTCGGCTCGCCGCCCATGGTCAGCCGGACATCGCCTTCCAGCAGGTCGGCATCGATCTGCCGGCCCAGTGCCTGGATCGCCAGCCATTGTTCTTCGGTGTATGGCTTGGTCACCCGCGGGGCTTCCCAAATCCGCTCGACCGACATTTCATGGGTGAACTCGCACTCGCACGGTTCAACCAAGCCACTGATCGGCGCCGCAGAGGACGGATCGGGACTACAGGCCAACGGAATATGCCCTTCACCGGCAAACAGCCCAGACGTAGCATCCAGGCCGATCCAGCCCGCGCCCGGCAAGTAGACTTCGCACCAGGCGTGCAGGTCGGTGAAATCTACCTCGGTGCCTGAGGGACCGTCGAGGCTTTTGACGTCGGCGGTGAGCTGAATCAGGTAACCCGAGACAAACCGCGCTGCCAGCCCGAGGTTGCGCAGCAATTGCACCAGCAACCAGGCCGAGTCGCGGCAGGAACCCGAGGCCTGTTGCAGGGTGTATTCCGGGGTTTGAACGCCCGGCTCCATGCGGATCAGGTACGCAATGTCTTCGCTCAGGCGCTGGTTCAGTGCCACCAGAAAATCCACGGCGGGCAGCGGCGTACGGTCAATGCTGTCCAGATAGGCCTTGAAGGTTGGTGTCAGTGGCAGGATTTCGAGGTACGGCGCCAGTTCACGCTGTTCGTCCGGGGCATAGGCGAAGGGGATTTTTTCCGCGTAGGGCTCAAGGAAAAAGTCGAACGGATTGAACACGGCCATCTCGGCCAGCAGGTCGACTTCGATCCGCAGCTCATCGGCTTTTTCCGGGAACACCAGCCGCGCCAGGTAGTTGCCCTGAGGGTCTTGCTGCCAATTGATGAAATGCTGCTCAGGCGTGACCTTCAGCGCATAAGACAAGATCCGCGTGCGGCTATGGGCCGCCGGGCGCAGGCGAACGATCTGCGGGCCGAGTTCGACCGCACGGTCGTAGAGGTAATGCGTGACATGGTGCAATGCGACATGAATCGACACGGCGTGCCTCCTGCGAGCCTCAAGCGTGAATGAACGCGCGCAAGACTTATGCCATCCGGCATCTGCGGCGTTTTCTTCAATTGCTTAGCGCAGTACAGCACCAAAACCGCGCAACGCAGGATTTTCGGCGAAGAGGGTTGCACAGAAATGTGGCGGTAAGTCGATCGGGGGCCACCTCTGTGGCGAGGGAGCTTGCTCCCGCTCGGCTGCATAGCAGTCGTAAACCCGGCGTGCACATTCCTACTGGCGAAATTCATCGCCTGATTTCAGGGCCGCTTCGCGCCCCAGCGGGAGCAAGCTCCCTCGCCACAGGTATTCATCACTGCGCAGAACGCAAAAACGCCAACCCGAGGGTTGGCGTTCTGTTCAGCTCAAACAGCGCTTAACGCGGCACGACCGGTTTACGCGCCGGCTTCGGCCCTTTGCCTTTGGCAGCGTCCTTGCGCTCCTTGGCGGCCTGCTGGTTACGGGCGAACGCCGCAGCCTTGGCCTGTTCACGCTTGTCCCACGGGTTGCCACCGTCACTGGCACGCGGCGGCAGGCCGGTGTGCTGGGTGAGGATCTTGGTGGTCTTTTCCTTCCCGGCCACTTTATGGCTACCGGCGGGCGTCGAGTTCTTGCGACGGGCGCTCTGGTAGCTGTCGGTAGACGGTTGGTGCAGCGGAATCAACTGGTCCTTGCCCGGCCCGATCAGCTCGGCACGGCCCATGCGGATCAGCGCTTCACGCAGCATCGGCCAGCCTTTCGGGTCGTGGTAACGCAAGAACGCCTTGTGCAGACGACGCTGCTCTTCGCTCTTGACGATGGTCACCGCGTCGCTCTTGTAAGTCACCTTACGCAGCGGGTTCTTGCCCGAGTGGTACATCGCGGTGGCGGTGGCCATCGGCGACGGATAGAACGCCTGCACCTGGTCCGCACGGAAACCGTTGCCCTTGAGCCACAGGGCCAGGTTCATCATGTCTTCGTCGGTGGTGCCCGGGTGAGCGGCGATGAAGTACGGAATCAAGTACTGCTCTTTCCCGGCTTCCTTGGTGTACTTCTCGAACATGCGCTTGAACTTGTCATAGCTGCCAATGCCCGGCTTCATCATCTGGTTGAGCGGACCTTCCTCGGTGTGTTCCGGGGCGATCTTCAGGTAACCACCGACGTGGTGAGTCACCAGCTCTTTGACGTACTCCGGCGACTCGACCGCGAGGTCGTAACGCAGGCCGGAAGCGATCAGGATTTTCTTCACACCCGGCAGGGCGCGAGCACTGCGATACAACTGAATCAGCGACGAGTGGTCGGTGTTCAGGTTCGGGCAGATGCCGGGGAACACGCAGGAAGGCTTGCGGCACGCGGATTCGATTTCCGGCGTCTTGCAGGCGATGCGGTACATGTTCGCGGTCGGGCCGCCGAGGTCGGAGATCACGCCGGTGAAACCCGGGACTTTGTCGCGGATCTCTTCGATTTCGCGAATGATCGACTCTTCGGAACGGTTCTGGATGATCCGGCCTTCGTGCTCGGTGATCGAGCAGAAGGTACAGCCGCCGAAGCAGCCGCGCATGATGTTCACCGAGAAGCGGATCATGTCGTAGGCCGGGATCTTCTCCTTGCCATACGCAGGGTGCGGAACACGGGCGTACGGCATGCCGAACACGTAGTCCATTTCTTCGGTGGTCATCGGAATCGGCGGCGGGTTGAACCAGACGTCGACCTCGCCGTGCTTCTGAACCAGCGCACGGGCGTTGCCCGGGTTGGTTTCCAGGTGAAGCACACGGTTGGCGTGAGCGTAAAGCACCGCATCGCCACGGACTTTTTCTACCGACGGCAGGCGAATCACGGTCTTGTCGCGGGTCATCCGTGGGCTGGCCAGGATCTGCACGACCTTGGCTTCCTGCGGATCCTCAACCGGTCCCTTCTCCTGTTCGATGGCACAGGCCTGGGTGTCTTGGGTGTTGACGTACGGGTTGATGATCTTGTCGACCTTGCCCGGACGGTCGATGCGCGTGGAGTCGACTTCGTACCAGTCTTTGGGCGTGTCACGACGAATGAACGCGGTGCCGCGCACGTCGGTGATGTCTTCGATCTTGTGACCGTAGGACAGGCGCTGGGCGACCTCGACAATCGCACGCTCGGCGTTGCCGTACAGCAGAATGTCGGCGCAGGCGTCGATCAGGATCGAGTTACGCACCCGGTCCTGCCAGTAATCGTAGTGCGCAATGCGGCGCAGGGAAGCTTCGATGCCACCCAGCACAATCGGCACGTTCTTGTAGGCTTCCTTGCAGCGCTGGCTGTAAACCAGGCTTGCGCGATCCGGACGTTTGCCTGCCATGCCACCGGGGGTGTAGGCGTCATCGGAACGGATTTTCTTGTCGGCGGTGTAACGGTTGATCATCGAATCCATGTTGCCGGCCGCGACGCCGAAGAACAGGTTCGGCTCGCCGAGCTTCATGAAGTCGTCTTTGGACTGCCAGTTTGGCTGGGCAATGATCCCGACGCGAAAGCCCTGGGACTCCAGCAGCCGGCCGATGATTGCCATGCCGAACGACGGGTGGTCGACGTACGCATCACCGGTGACAATGATGATGTCGCAGGAGTCCCAGCCGAGCTGATCCATCTCCTCCCTGCTCATCGGCAGGAATGGCGCTGGCCCGAAACATTCGGCCCAGTATTTCGGATAGTCAAATAACGGCTTGGCTGCTTGCATGTCGATAACCGGTGTTGGCTTTCATTGAATTTCGCGGGCGCGGAATATAGCACAAAAAATAACCAATTCCGACCGCAATGGTCGGAAATGTCGGTGGCTGGTTCGCGTACAGGCCCAAAGGTCTTGCATAGACCCTGTGGCGAGGGAGCTTGCTCCCGCTGGGCTGCGAAGCGGCCCCAAAATCTTGTGAGCGCTGCGCACTCAAGCGGGAGCAAGCTCCCTCGCCACAAAAACCCCCTAGCCACAGATTTTCGGGTTACTCATCGTCGAAGTTATAGCTGCCCGGCGCGAGGTTTTCGAAGCGCGTGTACTTGCCGATAAACGCCAGGCGTGACGTACCGATCGGGCCGTTCCGCTGCTTGCCGATGATGATCTCGGCGATGCCTTTGTGTTCGGTTTCCGGGTGATACACCTCGTCCCGGTACACGAACATGATGACGTCGGCGTCCTGCTCGATCGCTCCGGATTCCCGCAAGTCGGAGTTGATCGGGCGTTTGTTCGGTCGTTGCTCCAGGGAGCGGTTGAGCTGCGACAACGCCACTACCGGGCAGTTGAATTCCTTGGCCAGGGCTTTCAAGGACCGGGAGATTTCGGAAATCTCGTTGGTCCGGTTGTCGCCGCCCGAGCCGGGGATCTGCATCAGTTGCAGGTAGTCGATCATGATCAGGGCGATGTCGCCGTGCTCACGCACCAGGCGCCGGGTTCGCGCACGCATTTCCGACGGGCTGATACCCGCCGTATCGTCGATGAACAGCTTGCGATCGTTGAGCAGGTTGACCGCCGAGGTCAGGCGCGGCCAATCGTCGTCGTCCAGGCGACCGGCACGGACCTTGGTCTGGTCGATCCGGCCAAGGGACGACAACATACGCATGATCAGCGATTCGCCTGGCATCTCGAGCGAGTAAACCAGTACGCACTTGTCGCTGCGCAATACGGCGTTTTCCACCAGGTTCATCGCAAAGGTGGTTTTACCCATCGATGGACGGCCGGCGACGATGATCAAGTCGGACGGTTGCAGGCCGCTGGTTTTCTCGTCGAGGTCGGTGTACCCGGTAGACAGGCCGGTAATGGCGTTATCGGTGTTGAACAAGGTATCGATGCGGTCGATGGCCTTGGTCAACAGGTCGTTGACGCTCACCGGGCCGCCGGTTTTCGGACGGGCCTCGGCAATCTGGAAGATCTGCCGCTCGGCTTCGTCGAGAATTTCTTCAGCGGTGCGCCCTTCCGGGTTGAAGGCGCTGTCGGCAATCTCGGTGGCAATGCCGATCAACTGCCGCAAGGTCGCCCGTGCGCGAACGATCTGCGCATAAGCCTTGATGTTGGCGACAGACGGCGTGTTTTTTGCCAGTTCGGCAAGGTAACCGAGGCCACCGACCTGCGAGGTCTGACCCTCCTTGTCCAGTTGCTCGGCAAGGGTCACGACGTCGATCGGCGAGTTCTGATCGGCCAGCTTGGCGATTGCGCGGAAGATCAGGCGGTGGTCATGACGATAGAAATCGCCGTCCGAGACCTGATCGAGCACGCGCTCCCAGGCGTTGTTGTCCAGCATCAGACCACCGAGTACAGCCTGTTCGGCCTCGATGGAATGCGGCGGCACTTTCAGCGCGGCGGTTTGCAGGTCGTATTGCTCAGGAGCGGAGATATCGTTCATGGCCACTTGGTTATTCAGGAAAAGCAGGGATTGTAGAAAAGCAGGAACCGCAGAAAGACAAAGGGCACGACCTGTAAACAGGATCGTGCCCGATGTTACCGGCAAGCACCCAAGGGTGCCAGCCGACAAGTGCTGCTTAAGCTGCTACCACGACAACGCGTACGGTGGCTTCAACTTCAGCGTGCAGGTGCACAGCTACGTCGAATTCACCTACGTTGCGGATGGTGCCGTTCGGCAGACGAACTTCGCTTTTTGCAACTTCAACGCCAGAGGCGGTCAGTGCATCAGCGATGTCGTGAGTACCGATCGAACCAAACAGCTTGCCTTCGTCACCAGCGGTGGCAGTGATGGTCACTTCCAGCTCAGCCAGTTGGGCAGCGCGGCTTTCAGCCGATGCTTTTTTGTCTGCAGCCAGTTTTTCCAGCTCAGCACGACGCTCTTCGAACGCAGCCAGGTTGGCAGCGGTCGCAGCGGTAGCTTTGCCGTAAGGCAGCAGGTAGTTACGGCCGTAACCAGCCTTAACGTTCACTTTGTCGCCCAGGTTGCCCAGGTTGGCGACTTTTTCCAGAAGGATCAGTTGCATGTGAAAATCCTCTTAACTTTTAACCTTCACCGTTCGCGTTATCGACATCTTTCGACGCCAAACGACCGCGAAAATCAATCAGGCTGTCGACAACGGCCAAGACCATGAGTAACGGACCGATCAAGTGCATGAAAGGCAACAGCGTCACGTACATCCCCACCAGCCAGAAACCGGCCAGTTTTTTTTGCGCCACCAGCCCGTGAATCAAGGCCAGCCCGGCGAAGACCAGCGGTACGCTGCACAACGGCAATAAAAACAACATTTGCGTGCCGAGGAACGGCCCCACAAACATGAATGCCAGCAGCAACATCGCCGGTCCCTTCGGGATTCGGATATCGCGAAACTCGCGACCAAAACCACCAGGGTTGTACAACAACGCTTGCCAGTAGCGCCCAAGAATCAGGCACAACACACTGAAAATCTGAAACATGACCGCAATCGAACTGATCATGAGGGGTGCAATCAGTGACGCGAGGCTTGCTCGCTGGTCTACCGAAAGTTTCTCGTAGACGTCACCCAGGGCCTGCGGCAGAACTTTTGCAAATTCCTGCGCAAGGCCATCGATCATGGGGCTGAAAAACGTCCCCAGACTCACTGCACACAACAAACCGATTGCCATGCTGACCAGCAGCACGCGGTTCCAGGAGTGACCAGCGCGTAAAACCAGCGCCAGACCACAAGTCCCCAGCAGCACCAAAAGCGCGCTGGGATCTTGCTGGAAGTGCCAGCAAATTAACGCTGAAAGCACTCCCACACCAATAACGCCCATGGCGTTCGAACCGCGCCGCAGAAGCACAAGGCTTGCCGCAGCGGCACTCAACCAGAACAACAGCGGCAATGCCGCAGATCCAGCCACGACCAGCGTGGCCTGCACACGTCCGCGCATGATGAATTCAGCTAAGGCGCGCATGCATTCGATCCTTTACTACGTGTCGACTGCCCGGTCTCAGCGGCCGTGGCTGTCGGTGTAGGCCAGCAGGGCCAGGAAGCGGGCGCGCTTGATAGCGGTGGCCAGCTGACGCTGATAACGAGCTTTGGTACCAGTGATGCGGCTTGGAACGATTTTGCCGGTCTCGGATACATAAGCTTTCAGAGTGTTGAGATCTTTGTAATCGATCTCTTTCACGTCTTCAGCGGTGAAGCGGCAGAATTTACGACGACGGAAGAAACGTGCCATGTAATTGGCTCCTCAAAAGGTCCGTGGATTACTCGTCAGCGTTATCGCTGTTGTCGCTGTCATCACTGTCAACGCCTTCAGCGTCGGAGTGCTCAGGACGGTCGCGACGCTCACGGCGCTCACTGCGGTTTTCTTCAGCCTTGAGCATCTCGGATTGGCCGGTAACGGCTTCTTCGCGACGGATGACCAGGTTACGGATCACTGCATCGTTGTAGCGGAAGTTGTCTTCCAGCTCGGCCAGGGCCTTGCCAGTGCACTCAACGTTCAGCATCACGTAGTGAGCCTTGTGAACATTGTTGATTGCGTAGGCCAGTTGACGACGGCCCCAATCTTCCAGACGGTGGATTTTGCCGCCGTCTTCTTCGATCAGCTTGGTGTAACGCTCAACCATGCCGCCGACTTGCTCGCTTTGATCCGGGTGGACCAAAAAGATGATTTCGTAATGACGCATGAATGCTCCTTACGGGTTGTAGCCTGCCGCTCAAAAGCGGTCAGACAAGGAGTGAATGACACTTATGGACTTGCGGGCGTAGGACACATGCGTGCCTGCCGTCACAGCAAGGGGCGCAATTGTAGAGAAGGGACAGAAGAGGTGCAAGGCAATTGGTGATTATTTGAACAGCTCGTTCACACCACTACTTTTCGCCCCGACACAAACCATTGTGGGAGCGAGCTTGCTCGCGATGGGGGCGCAACATTCAACATTGATGCCGAATGAGACTCCGCTATCGCGAGCAAGCTCGCTCCCACAGGGGATGCGCAGCAGATCAGGACTTCTTGGCGGTTCCGGCGGCTTTTACGCCGCGCTGACGCAGGGCTTCGAACAGGCACACGCCCGTCGCCACGGAAACGTTGAGGCTGCTGACGCTACCGGCCATCGGCAAACGCACCAGATAGTCGCAAAGATCGCGAGTCAGGCGGCGCATCCCGCTACCTTCCGCCCCCATGATCAGGATAGTCGGGCCGGTCAGGTCTTGCTGATACAGATCCTGCTCAGCCTCGCCCGCCGTGCCGACGACCCACAAGCCACGCTGCTTGAGTTTTTCCAGGGTGCGCGCCAGGTTGGTCACGGCCACCAAGGGAATCACTTCCGCTGCGCCGCAAGCGACTTTACGCACCGTCGGCGTCAGGGTGGCTGACTTGTCCTTCGGAACGATCACCGCCAACGCACCCGCCGCATCGGCAGAACGCAGGCAAGCACCGAGGTTATGCGGATCGGTCACACCGTCGAGCACCAGCAACAACGGTGCGCCTTCGGTACGGTCCAGCAGCTCGTCGAGCATCGCCTCGCCCCAGACCTGGCTTGGACTCACGTCCGCCACCACACCCTGGTGCACGCCTTCAACCCAGGCATCCAGCTCACGGCGCTCAGCCTGACCGACGGCAACGCGGTTTTCGTTGGCCAGCTCGATCAGCGTCTGCACGCGCGGATCGCTACGCCCTTCGGCCAGCCAGATCTGCTTGACGCGCTTAGGGTGATGACGCAGCAACGCTTCTACGGCATGCACGCCATAGATTTTTTCCAACTGGCTCATGACTTGACCTTAGGTTTACGCGCCCCGCCACTTCTGGCTGGAGCCGAGCCCGCTTTTGGCGGGCCTTTACGGTGTTTACTCGGTTTGGCTGGCTTACCGCCGGTGGCCTTTTCAGGCGCCGACCGCCCGGCCTTTCCCCCAGACGCCGCTTTACCGCCGCTTTTCGCTTCGGCCAGCAACGCCTGCTTCATTTCACGGCTTTTACGCACTTCGGCGTTTTTCGCCGCCGCATCGCTTGGGCGATAAGCTTCGACGGCTTTTTCCTTGGCAGGACGACGACCGGATTTCGCCAGTGCAGGCTCTGCGGCAGTCTTGGCAGCAGGCGCAGACGTTTCGGCACCACGCTTCTTGCGACCAATCGGCGCGCTGATGGTTTTTTCAGCCATCTCGAAGTCGATCTTGCGCTCGTCCAGGTCGACCCGCATGACGCGCACCTCGACGGTATCGCCGAGGCGGAAGCTACGACCGGTACGCTCACCGGCCAGGCGGTGATGCACAGGGTCGAAGTGGTAGTAGTCGCCCGGCAAAGCGGTCACGTGGACCAGACCTTCGACGTAGATGTCCGTCAACTCGACGAACAGGCCAAAACCGGTCACCGCAGTAATCACACCCGGGAACGACTCGCCCACACGATCCTTCATGAACTCGCACTTGAGCCAGTTCACCACGTCGCGGGTCGCTTCGTCGGCGCGGCGCTCGCTCATCGAGCACTGCTCGCCGAGCTGTTCCAGCGCCGCTTCGTCGTACGGATAGATACGCGCTTTCGGGATGGTCATCGCGCCAGCACGCTTGACGTGCGGGGTGTCCATTTTGGAATGGATAACGCTGCGAATCGCCCGGTGCGTGAGCAAGTCCGGGTAGCGACGAATTGGCGAAGTGAAGTGGGTATAGGCTTCGTAATTCAGACCGAAGTGGCCCTGGTTATCAGCGCTGTACACCGCTTGGCTCAGCGAACGCAGCATGACGGTCTGGATCAGGTGGAAATCCGGACGATCCTTGATCCCGGCCAGCAATGCCTGGTAGTCCTTCGGCGACGGGCCGTCCTTGCCTTTGTGCAGGGACAGGCCGAGCTCGCCGAGGAAGGCGCGCAGTTTTTCCAGACGCTCCGGTGGCGGGCCGTCGTGAACGCGGTACAGCGCAGGGATTTCGTGCTTTTTCAGGAACTCGGCGGTGGCCACGTTGGCCGCCAGCATGCATTCCTCGATCAGCTTGTGCGCGTCGTTACGCACGGTCGGACGGATTTCGGCGATCTTGCGCTCGGAACCGAAGATGATCCGGGTTTCCTGCGTTTCGAAATCGATCGCGCCACGCACGTGACGGGCCGCCAGCAACACCTTGTACAGCGAGTACAGTTGCTTGAGGTGCGGAAGAACGTCGTTGTATTCGCCACGAAGCTGACGAGCCTCGGCGAGCTTCGGCGTTTCCAGCATCGAGCTGACCTTGTTGTAGGTCAGGCGAGCGTGGGAGTGAATCACCGCTTCGTAGAAGCAATAGTCGGTCATCTCGCCGGATTTGGAGATGGTCATCTCGCACACCATGGCCAGACGATCAACGTGCGGGTTCAGCGAGCACAGGCCGTTGGACAGCTGCTCAGGCAGCATCGGTACCACGCGCTCGGGGAAGTACACCGAGTTGCCGCGCACCTGGGACTCGGCATCCAGCGCCGAACCGATCTTCACGTAGCTGGAGACGTCGGCAATCGCCACGTACAACTTCCAGCCGCCGGAGAACAGGCGCAGCTTGCCCGGACGAGCCTCGCAGTACACCGCATCGTCGAAGTCGCGCGCATCTTCACCGTCGATGGTGACGAACGGCAGATGACGCAGGTCGATGCGTTTTTCTTTGTCTTTCTCTTCGACTTCCGGCTTGAGCTTGGCAGCTTCCTTGAGTACCGCTTCAGGCCAGACGTGAGGAATGTCGTAGGTACGCAGGGCAATATCGATTTCCATGCCCGGCGCCATGTAGTTGCCGACCACTTCCACCACATCGCCTTGCGGCTGGAAACGCGGGGTCGGCCAGTGAGTGATCTTCACTTCAACGAATTGGCCGATCTTGGCATTGGCGTTACGGCCCGGCGTGACCAGCACTTCCTGCTGGATCTTCGGATTGTCGGCTACCACGAAACCGATGCCGCCTTCTTCGAAGTAGCGGCCAACGATGGTTTCGTGAGCACGGGAAACCACTTCAACGATCACGCCTTCACGGCGACCACGACGGTCCAGGCCGGAAACGCGTGCCAGGGCACGGTCGCCGTCAAACACCAGGCGCATTTGCGCCGGGCTCATGAACAGGTCGTCACTGCCGTCGTCCGGGATCAGGAAGCCGAAGCCGTCACGGTGACCGCTGATGCGGCCCAGGATCAGGTCGAGCTTGTCGACCGGCGCGTAAGTGCCACGACGGGTATAGATGAGTTGAGCGTCGCGCTCCATGGCGCGCAAGCGGCGACGCAGGGCTTCGAGTTGGTCTTCTGTGGTCAGACCGAACTCTTCAACCAGTTGCTCGCGGTTAGCTGGCGAACCCCGATCAGCAAGGTGCTGAAGGATCAGTTCGCGGCTAGGAATAGGGTTTTCATATTTTTCCGCTTCACGAGCGGCCTCGGGATCGAGGGACTGCCAATCGGCCATTAGAGAGTTTTCACCTTGTCTATATGCGGGTTAGTTTGGCATAGGCGTAATGAAACGGGAAATTTCAGGCTCCCGAAGGCCTTAAAAAGCCCCTTCCTTCACCTGTCGATAGACCGTTGAGCGCCGCTCGCGAAATTTTCCTGATTTTTTTGATATCAGGGGTTTACAGTTCAAAGGACGCTCCGTATAGTGCGCGCCATCGACGACGCAACAGCGTTGCCGATACTGCCCAGATGGTGAAATTGGTAGACACGCCAGCTTCAGGTGCTGGTGACCGCAAGGTCGTGGAAGTTCGAGTCTTCTTCTGGGCACCAATTCAGAGCTGTAGATTGAATCAATCGACAGGCTCACACAAGAACCCGCGAAAGCGGGTTTTTGCATTCTAAGCATTTGATTTATTAAAACCAAATCAGGGGTTTACAGATCAAATCGCTCTCCGTATAGTGCGCCACATCAACAGCGGCAACGTTGCTGATACTGCCCAGATGGTGAAATTGGTAGACACGCCAGCTTCAGGTGCTGGTGACCGCAAGGTCGTGGAAGTTCGAGTCTTCTTCTGGGCACCAATTCAAATTCAAGGTCAACGATCTTGAATCTCACAAAAACCCGCGAAAGCGGGTTTTTGCGTTTCCGGCCTTTAAAAGATATCGAGACGCCTTTTGTGGCGAAGGAGCTTGCTCCCGCTGGGGCGCGAAGCGGCCCTCTTCATTCTTCCAGATAAACCTTGTGATCAGGTTTTGCGACTGCTTCGCAGCCGAACGGGAGCAAGCCCCCTCGCCACAAAAGCCCGCTCTAGCCACCCCTAGCAAAACCTCGCCGCCCTCGCAAGGCGCACTTGAGAAACAATATCGTTTATCATTGTTGCAAGTTATTGCAATGCGACAGTGAGGAACCTTGCAAATGATGTTTCGAAATACCCTGCGCCGCGGCCTGACCTTCACGCTGCTCGGCCTGACCCTCGCCACTCCCCTCACCCACGCCGCCGACCCGGTTTCCCTGACGCTCTACAACGGCCAACACAAAGAAGTCGGCGACGCTGTCGCCAAAGCCTTCGAAGCCAAAACCGGCATTCACGTCAAAGTACGCAAAGGCAGCAGCAATCAGCTCGCCAGCCAGGTCGTCGAAGAGGGTGACCGCTCCCCCGCCGACGTGATCTACACCGAAGAATCACCGCCCCTGAACAAACTGGGCGAACAAGGGCCCTGCTAGCTAAAACCGACGCCGCGACCCTCGAAATGCTGCCCAAGGACTACGTCGCCACCAATGGCACCTGGATCGGCATCACCGCCCGCGTCCGTGTAGTCGCCTTCAACCCGAAACTGGTCGACGAAAAAGACCTGCCAAAATCGGTCATGGAATTCTCTGACCCGAAATGGCAAGGCAAGGTCGGCTTCGTCCCAACCAGCGGCGCGTTCCAGGAACAAGCCGTGGCAATCATCAAACTGCATGGGATGGACGCCGCCGAAGAATGGCTGACCGGCCTGCGCGCGTTCGGCAAGACCTACAGTAACAACATGGTGGCGTTGAAAGCCGTGGAGAACGGCGAAGTCGCCACGGTGCTGGTGAACAACTATTACTGGTTCGCCTTGCAACGCGAAAAAGGCAAGCTCGACTCCAAACTGCATTACTTCACCGACGGCGATGTCGGCGGCTTGATCACCGTCTCCAGCGCCGCAGTGCTCAAGTCCAGCAAGCACCCACAAGAAGCCCAGCAATTCCTGGCCTACATGGCCAGCGAAGAAGGCCAGCGCGTAATTACCCAGACCACTGCCGAGTACCCGCTGCACAAAGGCATGGAATCTGATCGCGGGCTCAAGCCATTCAGCGAACTGCAAGCCCCGAATGTCACCCCGGCCGACCTTGGCAACGCCGAAGAAGCCCTGGACCTGGAACGTGACGTTGGCCTGAACTGATGAGCGCCTCCGCCTCGCGCACCGGCTATGCGCCACGCCGCAAACAGCCGTCAATCTGGCTGGTGCTGCCGGTATTGTTGTTAGTCGCACTGAGCCTGCTGCCCTTGCTGTATGTCGGCCTCAAGGCCTGGCAGGCCGGCTGGGCCGAAGCGCTGCATCTGCTCTGGCGCCCCTACGTTTTCGGCCTGCTGCGCAACACGCTGCTGCTGATGGTGGGCGTGACCCTCGCATGCGGCGTGATCGGCCTGTCGCTGGCCTGGCTGCTGGAACGCAGCAACCTGCCCGGTCGGCGCCTGTGGGGCGTGATCCTGTGCTTACCGTTCGCGGTGCCCGCGTTCGTCAGCAGCTTTACCTGGGTGTCTCTGAGCGCGCATTTCGAAGGCCTGGGCGGGGCAATACTGGTGATGACGCTGTCCAAGTATCCGCTGGTGTTTCTGCCGGTGGCGGCCACCCTGCGCAATCTCGACCCGTCGCTGGAAGAGTCGGCCCGCACCCTGGGGCAAAACCGCTGGGGCGTGTTCTTCAAAATCACCCTGCCCCTGCTCTGGCCTTCGCTGCTGGCCGGCTCCTTGCTGATCGCGCTGCACATGCTGGTGGAGTTCGGCGCGCTGTCGATCATCGGCCTGCAAACCTTCACCACGGCAATCTATCAACAGTTCGAGCTGGAGTTCAGCAACGCCAACGCGGCGATGCTCTCAGCGGTACTGCTCGCATTGTGCCTGGTGTTGCTGTGGCTGGAGTTGCGGGTGCGCGGCAAAGGGCGCCATGTGCGGATCGGCCAGGGGGCGGCGCGACAGGCCGAACAGGTTCGATTGGGCAAGTGGGCCATCGGCGGGCAGCTCTACTGTTTGATGCTGGCGATTATCGGCAGCGGCATTCCGCTGGGCATGCTGGCGTACTGGCTGGCGGTCGGCTCTTCGGCGGCTTTCCCGGTAGCGGCGATCAGCGAAGCCTTGCTGTCGTCACTGGCGTTATCGCTCGGCGGCGCGGCGCTGTGCCTGGTGCTGGCGGTGCCGGTTGGCTTGCTGGTGGTGCGCTACAAAGGGCGCCTGGCAATCTGGGCCGAGCGCTTGCCGTATCTGCTGCATGCGCTGCCAGGGCTGGTGATTGCGCTGACCCTGGTCTACTTCGCCCTGCATTACGTGCCAGCGCTGTACCAGACATCAGGACTGCTGCTGATCGCTTATGCGCTGCTGTTCCTGCCGCTGGCGCAGGCGCCGATTCGCACCGCGCTGAACAAGGCTGCGCCACAACTGGAAGAAGCTGCACGGACCCTCGGGGCGTCATCGTTCAGTGCTTTTGTACGGGTGACGTTGCCGATCATCTTCCCGGCGTTGGGGGCGGCGTTTGCGCTGGTGTTCCTGGATGCCATGAAGGAGCTGACGGCGACGCTGCTGTTGAGTCCGACCGGGCTCAACACCTTGGCAACAGAGGTGTGGGCGCACACCGCGAATGTCGAGTTTGCGGCGGCGGCGCCTTATGCGGCGTTGTTGATTCTGGTATCGGGGTTGCCGGTTTACCTGCTGACGACCCGGATGTACCTGAGTCGCTGACACTGCCTTCGCGAGCAGGCTCGCTCCAACATTCGATCTGCTGTGAACTCACAATTTGTGAGCAACATAGAAAAATGTGGGAGCGGACTTGCTCGCGAAGAGGCCAGTGCGAACAACGAAAATTTTAAGCCCGGAACTGCCCCAAGCTCGCCTTCAACTGCGCCGCCAGCCCATCCAGCACCTTGCCGCTGGCCGTGGTTTCTACCACCGCCTGAGCCGCTTTCTCAGCCTGGGCATGAATCGTCTCGACCCGCCCACGCACCGCTTGCGCGCCCTGCGCCTGATGGGCCGCTGCCTGGGTCGCCAGGCCGATCGCCGCATGCACCTGCTCGACCGAGGCCTGCACCGACTGCTGCAAGCGCGCACTGTCACGCAATACCAGCAACCCTTCGCTGGCCTGGCGCCCCGCCTGCCCAATCGCCGCGACCGCCTCGCGAGCGCCTTGCTGCAAGGCGCCGATGTGCGCCTGAATGTCGCCCGTGGAGCTTTGTGTCTTGCTGGCCAGCGCCCGCACCTCATCCGCAACCACCGCAAAACCACGCCCGGTCTCACCGGCCCGCGCCGCTTCGATGGCCGCGTTCAGCGCCAACAGGTTAGTCTGCTCGGCGATCCCGTGAATCACCTCCAGCACCACCTCGATCTGCTCACTCTGCTGCGCCAGCCGCTCGATCACTTTGGCCCCGGTGTCGACCTGCCCGGCCAGCGCCTCGATCAGGCTGCCGACCTGGGCCGAGGTGCGGGTGTTTTCGTTCGTGGCCTGCCGAATATCCACCACCTGCTGCAACGCGGCTTGCATGGCGTGGCTTTCGGTCTGCGCCTCGTCTGCCATCTGCGACAGCGCCCGCAGGCTCTCGGCCACTTCATCACGCTGGGCTTCTGCCGCCGCATCGGCCCCCCGCGTTGCGCTGGGTCATCACACCGATTTCAACGCCCGTGCGCTGCGCCACGTCACCGGCCTCACGAACGATGGGCTGCAACTTATCCACAAAGCGATTGACCGCCGACGCCATGTCGCCGATTTCGTCGTTGCTGTTGATCTGCACACGCTTGGTCAGGTCACCCTCACCCGCTGCCAGGTCATCCATCGCCGCGATCAGCAACTTCAGGCGATTCACCACCCGACGCCCGAGCACCACGGCCAGCAACAGCAACACACCGAAGCCAACCAGCGCCAGCGCCATGCCGATGCGCCAGCGCAGCGTCCCCGCCGCTTCCTGCACGGTGCTGGTGGTGTTGGCTTTCATTTCGGTGGCGGTGGTTTGCGCCGATTGCAAACGCGCACGCATGGCGGTGGCACTATCAGCCGCCGCGCCCTTGAGGCTGTCGCCCACCAATTGGTCGCTGCTGGCGATCAGTGCCGAGAAACGCTTGTCCAGCGCCGCCAGGTCAGTTTCCACCGATGCGGTGGAAACCCCCATCAGGACCTTGCCAATCTCCACGCCATTGGGGTTGATCGAGGCTTCGAGGTAGTAGACCGAGGGATCGCTTTTCGCCGCATCCAGCACTTTGTCCAACGCCCGCTCGCCTTGGCCGCGCTCCAAAAGGGCCTTGTTGATCGGGTTTTCCCGGTTCAGGTAGCGCGTCAAATGCTGGCCCGTGGCGTCGTCGTAGACCACGAACAGGACGTTCGGATTGCGCTGGGCGCGACGGGCGAATTCAGACAGGGTCGGCACATCGCTGTCCCACATCGCACGCGGTGCGACCGAGGCCAGCAACTGCGCCATGTCGTTGGCCGAGTCCTTCAGGTCTTTTTCCAGAGCAACCCGCAATTGCGCCTGCTCTTCCTTGAGGCGCGTGGACAAACCGGCCGTCAGGCGCTGGCGAGTACTGGTGGAAAGGCTGTCGAGACTGGAGGTGACTTCACGCCCCGCTTGCTCAAGCTCACCCGACAGTTTTTGGCTATCGGCCCCCAGGCGATTGCCCAAGTCCACCTCGAGCGCGGTGACCGTGCTCCGTGTCAGTGCAACCGCGACCAGCACTTGCACCAAAAGAGCGATACCAAGGGTAACGAAGACAGGCCGCAATAAACGGCTTTGTAACAATGAGAGAACGGCCGACACAGGGAATTCCTCTGCTTTGACGCCATTAAACTGATGGCACGCTGGAAGCGATGCTCTTAATGAAGTTCACAGCAAAGGTCATGCCGTCCGACAGGCAGATACGACAAAGGACCCGATGAAGGGTCCTTTGTGTTTTACATCAACAGCTTATTAAGCGAACGGGTGACGCAGAACGATGGTTTCGTTGCGGTCCGGACCTGTCGAAATAATGTCGATCGGCGCACCGATCAGTTCTTCAACGCGCTTGATATAGGCACGAGCGTTAGCTGGCAGCTCTTCCAGGGTTTTGGCACCCACGGTCGATTCAGTCCAGCCCGACACTGTTTCGTACACAGGCTGCAAGCCTACATAGCTGTCAGCGTCGGTCGGAGCAACTTCTACACCGTTTTCATCTGTGTAGCCGACGCAAATATTGATGTTTTCCAGACCATCGAGTACGTCCAGCTTGGTCAGGCAGATGCCCGAAATGCTGTTCACATCGATAGCGCGACGCAGGATAACGGCGTCGAACCAGCCGCAACGACGGGCACGACCAGTAGTTGCACCGAACTCGTGACCTTGCTTGGCCAGGTGAGCGCCAACGTCGTCGAACAGCTCAGTCGGGAATGGACCCGAACCAACGCGAGTGGTGTAAGCCTTGGTGATGCCCAGGATGTAATCCAGGAACATCGGGCCAACGCCCGAACCGGTCGCAACGCCACCAGCGGTGGTGTTGGAGCTGGTCACGTACGGGTAGGTGCCGTGGTCGATATCCAGCAACGAACCTTGAGCGCCCTCGAACATGATGTCTTTGCCAGCGCGACGCAGGTCGTGCAACTCAGCGGTCACGTCCAGCATCAGCGGCTTGAGCAGTTCGGCGTACTCTTTGCACTCGGCCAGAGTCTTGTCGAAGTCGATGGCCGGCTCTTTGTAGAACCCCACCAGCATGAAGTTGTGGTAGTCCACCAGTTCACGCAGCTTGGCTTCAAAACGCGGCATGTTCAGCAGATCGCCGACGCGCAGGCCACGACGTGCAACCTTGTCTTCGTACGCCGGGCCGATGCCGCGACCGGTAGTACCGATCTTCAGCTCGCCACGGGCCTTTTCACGCGCCTGGTCCAGCGCAACGTGGTAGGACAGGATCAGCGGGCAGGACGGGCTGATACGCAGGCGCTCGCGCACCGGTACGCCTTTCTCTTCCAGCTTGATGATCTCGCGCAGCAGGGCATCCGGTGCAACCACCACGCCGTTGCCGATCAGGCACTGCACGCCTTCGCGCAGTACGCCCGAGGGGATCAGGTGCAAGACGGTTTTTTCACCGTCGATCACCAGCGTGTGGCCAGCGTTGTGGCCACCCTGGTAGCGCACTACGGCGGCAGCATGTTCGGTCAGCAGATCAACGATCTTGCCTTTGCCCTCATCACCCCATTGGGTGCCCAGGACTACGACATTCTTACCCATAACACTTGTCCTCATTCGCGCAAACTTGGTGCCGGCAGCGGCCGGCAGGAAAACTCAAGAAGCCAGCGGCAATACTTGCCAAAGCCCGTTCTGCTGAATCAATTGCCGGTCGCAGTCCGCTTCACGGGCGGCGGCCAATGGTTGCCCAGGCAAAGCCTGAACGACACGCTGACCCTCGCCGCGCAACTGGCAAACTTGCTGCCAGAGTGCCGCATCCGTACTGTCAGGCATCCAGATACCGCCAGACGGTAGCTCGATTTCAGCACGCCCCAGGGTCACCAGGGTTTTCAAATCGGTAGAAAAGCCAGTCGCCGGACGGGCGCGACCGAAGTCGGCGCCGATGTCGTCGTAACGACCGCCCTGAGCGATGGACTGGCCAACACCCGGCACAAATACCGCGAACACCACACCAGTGTGGTAGTGGTAACCGCGCAATTCGCCCAGGTCGAAGTACAACGGCAGGTCCGGGAAACGCACGGACAGCCGCTCGGCAATCGCCAGCAGGTCATCCAGCGCCGCCAGCACAGGCGCCGGCGCATTGGCCAGACGCTCGCGAGCGGCGTCCAGCACTTCACGGCCGCCACACAGATCAACCAGCGCTCGCAGCATGCCAGCCACATCGGCAGGCAGACCTTCGGTCAAGGTAATGACCTCATCGATGGCCTTGCGTTGCAAGGCATCGAACAGCTGTTGCTCCACTTCACCGGACAAACCGGCCGCGCGGGCCAGGCCACGGTAGATACCGACATGCCCCAGGTCCATGTGCACATCCGGCACATCGGCCAGTTGCAGCATGGCCAGCATCAGGCTGATGACTTCGACATCGCTGCTCGGGCTGGCATCGCCGTACAACTCGGCACCCAATTGAATCGGGCTGCGCGAGGACGACAAGGCACGTGGCTGCGCATGCAGCACGCTGCCGGCGTAGCACAAGCGGGTCGGGCCTTCGCGACGCAGGGTGTGTGCGTCAATGCGCGCCACTTGCGGCGTGATATCGGCACGGAAGCCCATCTGACGGCCCGACTGAGGGTCGATAACCTTGAAGGTCCGCAGGTCGAGGTCCTGGCCCGCGCCGGTCAGCAAGGATTCCAGGTACTCGATATG
The DNA here is from genome assembly GCF_039908635.1 of Pseudomonas purpurea. Taxonomy (NCBI): domain Bacteria; kingdom Pseudomonadati; phylum Pseudomonadota; class Gammaproteobacteria; order Pseudomonadales; family Pseudomonadaceae; genus Pseudomonas; species Pseudomonas purpurea. The sequence goes on along the minus strand of NZ_CP150918.1, from coordinate 651,641 downwards.
GGGAGTCACGACAAACTCGTAACCCCAGCTCTGGAACAGATCCAACACCTGGCGGCGCGCTACTTCAATGCGCAGCGCTTGCGGTGGTAGTACTTCTTCGATGCCATCTGGCAGCAGCCAGCGGTCTACCGTTGCCATTACGCCATTCCCCTGTGATCCGGGCGGAACGCCCTCGGGCGAACCTTGAGTGAAGCAGAAAATGATCGGCTCGCGTGCACAAACCACGCGCATGAACGACGCGGCGATCGGCCTCAAACAAGCCTCGCCAACCACTTTCCTCGAAAAACCTGTCGAGTTGTTCAACTCGATGCGTCGCAATAAATACAGCAATCAAACATGCAGACGCAAAAAAGCCGGGAATTTCCCGGCTGCCGCATCATACACACGTTTTCCCAAAGGATCACCCCGCGAGAGGCTTTAGCCGCTCGGCGGGGTTCCTTCTGGATCAGTGTTGGATCAAGGCTTGGACTTTTCCAGATAACGGAAGAAGTCGCTGCTTGGGTCCAGAACCATGACGTCGGTTTTGTTCGCGAAGCTTTCACGGTAGGCGCGCAGGCTACGGTAGAAGCCGTAGAACTCCTGGTCCTGGCCGTAGGCCTTGGAGTAGATCGCTGCGGCCTGGGCATCACCGTCACCGCGAACCTCTTCAGATTCACGATAGGCTTCAGCCAGCAGTACGCGGCGCTGACGATCGGCGTCGGCACGAATGCCTTCTGCCAGCTCGTTACCCTTGGCGCGGTGCTCGCGGGCTTCACGCTCACGCTCGGTGCTCATGCGTTCGAACACGCTGCGGTTCACTTCCTTCGGCAGGTCGATGGCCTTGACCCGAACATCAACCACTTCGATGCCCAGCTCTTTTTCCGCCATCTTGTTCAGCGAAGCCGTGATATCCGCCATCAGCGCATCACGCTCACCGGAAACCACCTCGTGCAGGGTGCGCTTACCAAACTGGTCACGCAGGCCCGATTCCAGACGACGCGAAAGACGCTCGTCAGCAATCTGCTTGAGGCCGGAAGTCGCGGTGTAGAAGCGCTCGGCATCTTTCACGCGCCACTTGGCGTAGGCATCGACCATGACGGCTTTCTTTTCCAGCGTCAGGAAGCGTTGCGTCGGTGCATCGAGCGTCATCAGGCGTGCGTCGAATTTACGCACCTGGTTAACGTAAGGCACTTTCACATGCAGGCCCTGGCTGGACATCAGCCTGAACCACGCGACCAAACTGCAGCAGCACCGCGCGCTCGGTCTGAGCCACGATGTAGAAGCAGTTCCAGGCAGCGATCGCCACGACGACGCCGACAATAAGGGCGATCAGCGATTTATTGCTCATCAGCGACTCTCCCTGGTACGTGCTTGCTGTTGCTGCAGATCAGCGGCCGCACGTGCATTCGCTTCATTGCTGGATACCGGTGCGCCCGTTGCCGGAGCGCTGGTGACGCGACCACCGTCAATCATCTTGTCGAGCGGCAAGTACAGCAGATTGCTCTGGCCGTTCTTGTTGCCGGTCACGAGAACCTTGCTGGTATTGCTGAAAACTTCCTGCATGGTGTCCAGGTACAGACGCTGACGGGTAACTTCCGGCGCCTTGCGGTACTCGGTCACCAGCTTGGTAAAGCGATCAGCCTCACCCTTGGCACGCGACACGGTTTCGTCACGATAACCGTTGGCATCTTCAATGAGACGCTGAGCCTGACCACGAGCTTCCGGCACGACGCCGTTGGCATAGGTTTCAGCCTGGTTGCGCGAGCGCTGCTCATCTTCACGAGCGCGGATCACGTCATCGAAGGCTTCCTGGACTTCACGCGGTGCGGCTGCGCTCTGAACGTTGACCTGGGTGACGGTGATACCGGTGCGATAGGTATCGAGGAAGCGTTGCAGACGCTCCTTGATTTCGCTGGCCATCAGTTCACGACCTTCTGTCAGCACCTGGTCCATGGCGGTGGAACCCACCACATGGCGCAGGGCGCTTTCGGTTGCGTGCTGGAGGCTGATTTCCGGCTGGTCGACGTTAAGCACGAAGTCCTGCAGGTTGGTGATCTTGTACTGCACAGTCAGTGGCACTTCGACGATGTTCTCGTCTTCGGTGAGCATTTGACCCTGCTTGGTGTACGCACGCTCACGCGTGACGTTTTCCATGTACTTGCGATCAATCGGCGGGAAGTAGATGTTCAGGCCCGGGCCAACGGTTTCGTAGTACTTGCCGAAGCGCAGCACCACGGCTTGCTCCTGCTCGTCGACCACATAAACCGCGCTGTACAGCCACACAGCCGCCAGCACGACGAGACCGATGCCGAGCAGGCCAAAACCACCGCCCTTGCCCGAGCCACCGCCGTCACCACCCCGTTTGTTGCCACCACCGAACATCCCATTCAGCCTTTCCTGCAGCTTTCGGAAGGCTTCGTCGAGATCTGGTGGACCCTTGCGGTCGCCGTTATTGCGGCGCTTACCACCCCAAGGATCCTGATTATTCGAGTTGCCACCCGGCTCATTCCAAGCCATAGCGCTCTCCATCTGATAAAGCAAAGACGCGCCCACGGCGCGCCGACCAATGCTACAGAATGCCTGACTAAGCGGCACAACCGCTTTTTCGGGCTTTTATTGCAAAGTGTGTTGCTCGATGAATTCCAGCGGCTGCATGCCTTCGCGGCTCACCAGCCGATTGAGTTCGACTCGCGGCAAACGAACGGCCAGCAAACTGATGCCTTCTTCGTCGTGTTCTTCTTTCTGTACCGCACCGAGCGCAAAAAACTGTGCCCGCAGTCGAGCAAAACGCTGCGGCAAGCGCAAGGTGCCGACGAACAGGTCATCGCCCAGCAGTTCCGCAATGGCTTGTTTGAGCAGGTCCAGACCCTGGCCGTCACGCGCCGACAACCAGACCCGTTGCGGTTTGCCATCGGCATCGCGCTGGATCTGCGGCTCTACGCCCTCAAGCAGGTCGAGTTTGTTGTAGACCTCCAGGATCGGCAAGTCCTGCGCACCGATTTCACCCAGCACCACCATGACCTGTTCGATCTGGGCCATGCGCTCGGGTTCATGGGCATCGATCACGTGCAACAGCAGGTCGGAGTTGCTCGACTCTTCGAGCGTAGCCCGAAATGCCTCGACCAGTTTGTGCGGCAGGTGCCGAATGAAGCCCACGGTGTCGGCCAGCACGATTGGACCGAGGTCATCGAGTTCGAGTCGACGCAATGTCGGGTCGAGCGTGGCGAACAACTGGTCGGCGGCGAACACATCGGAATCGGTCACCGAGTTGAACAGTGTCGATTTGCCGGCGTTGGTATAACCCACCAGTGAAACCGAAGGGATATCCGCACGTTTGCGGCCGCGACGAGCCTGCTCACGCTGGCTGCGGACCTTTTCCAGCCGCCCCTTGATCTGCCGCAGGCGAACCCGCAGGAGACGCCGGTCGGTTTCCAGTTGAGTTTCACCCGGACCGCGCAGACCGATACCACCCTTCTGCCGCTCAAGGTGAGTCCAGCCGCGAACCAGGCGCGTACTCATGTGTTCAAGCTGGGCCAGTTCGACCTGGAGCTTGCCTTCATGGGTGCGGGCGCGTTGGGCGAAAATATCGAGAATCAGACCCGTGCGGTCGATCACGCGGCACTCGAAAACACGTTCGAGGTTGCGTTCCTGACTGGGCGTGAGGATGTGATTGAAAATCACCAGATCGACCTTCTCGGCTTTGACCTGGTCGCGCAGTTCCTCGACCTTGCCGCTACCAATCAGGTATTTGGCGGTTGGCCGATGACGCGGCACGCTAACAAACGCGACGGTCTCGGCGCCGGCCGATAAAGCCAACTCCTGAAACTCCTGCGGATCTTCGCGCGCCTCAGGGTCCTGACCATCCAAGTGAACGAGGATTGCCCGTTCACCACCACCGTGGCGCTCAAAGAACAAAGGAGACTCCTATCAGGCGTTACCTGGCTCAGCGTCACCCTGTTCGGATTCGGTTGCACTTGGCAGACGAATTGGACGAACCGGCACCACTGTCGAGATAGCGTGCTTGTAAACCATCTGGCTGACGGTGTTTTTCAGCAGGATCACGAATTGGTCGAAGGACTCGATCGTACCTTGCAGCTTGATCCCGTTGACCAGATAGATGGAAACCCCCACTTTCTCTTTACGTAAAGTATTCAAGTAAGGGTCTTGTAGCGAATGCCCTTTTGACATGTGCCGCACTCCTTTAAGGATTCAATAATAAAAATAGGTAAACAGATGGCTCTGTGACCGTCACACCCCCAAGGATAGACGGCAATTGCAAGGACTCAGCTCAATATGGAGATGGTCCCGAGGTATTTCAAGGCGCGTGGCAGATTGTCGCAATCGAGGCTGTCCAACCAATGAACATCAGCCCAACTGCGCAGCCAGGTGAACTGGCGCTTCGCCAATTGGCGCGTGGCAATGACTCCACGCTCCTGCATCTCGGCTGACGTCAGCTTGCCATCCAGGTGATCCCAGACTTGTCGGTAGCCTACCGCGCGTATAGACGGCAACCCTGCATGCAGATCACTTCGCTTACGCAGGGCTACGACCTCGTCGATGAATCCCTGTTCCAACATTTGTGTGAATCTTTGTTCAATGCGCTCATGCAGTACCTGACGGTTCGCCGGAGCGATGGCCAAGTTCGCGACAGTATAGGGCAATTGTCCCCGTCCCGAAGCGGCTGCTTCAGTACTTTGCGCAGATTGTCGCTGGCGGTGCACGGTCATGCTCTGGCCGCTCACACGGTAGACTTCCAGCGCCCGGCTGAGCCGCTGCGGATCGTTGGGATGAATTCGCGCCGCCGACTCCGGGTCGATGACCGCCAACTGATCGTGCAAGGCTTGCCAGCCAAGGCGTGCAGCCTCTTCTTCGATCTCGGCGCGCACCTGCGGATCGGCCGCTGGCATGTCCGCCAGGCCTTCAAGCAAAGCCTTGTAATAGAGCATTGTGCCGCCGACCAGCAGCGGAATCTTGCCCCGCGAAGTGATGTCCGCCATGGCCTCGAGGGCGTCACGACGGAAATCTGCGGCCGAATAACTCTCGGCCGGGTCGAGAATATCGATCAACCGATGGGGAAATTCAGCCAACACGTCCTTTGAAGGTTTGGCGGTGCCGATGTCCATGCCACGGTAAACCAGGGCCGAATCGACGCTGATCAGCTCGCAAGGCAGGACTTTGGTCAGTTCGATGGCCAGATCGGTCTTGCCCGCAGCAGTCGGGCCCATCAGAAAAATCGCTGGAGGGAGTTGGCTCATCAACGACCGCGCAAGAACAGTTTGTCCAGATCGTCCAGGCCCAGCTGGGTCCAGGTCGGTCGGCCATGGTTGCATTGGCCGCTGCGCTCGGTGTTTTCCATGTCACGCAGCAGTCCGTTCATTTCCGGCAGGGCCAGGCGCCGGTTGGCGCGGATGGCGCCGTGGCAGGCCATGGTCCCGAGCAGTTCGTTCAGGTGAGCCTGAATCCGGTCGCTGGTGCCGTATTCCATCAAGTCCGACAGTACGTCGCCCACCAACCGGTTGGCCTCAGCCTGCTTGAGCAGTGCCGGGATCTGCCGGATGGCCAGGGTTTCCGGGCCAAGGCGCTGTAACTCGAAGCCCAGGCGCTGGAACCACGCGACGTGTTCTTCGGCGCAGTCGGCTTCACGCTGACTGACCGCCAGAGACTCCGGCACCAGCAGCGGCTGACCGCTCAGGCCTTCGCTGGCCATGGCGACTTTCAGGCGTTCGTACATGATCCGCTCGTGAGCCGCGTGCATGTCCACCAGCACCAGCCCCTGGGCGTTTTCCGAGAGAATGTAGATACCCTTGAGCTGCGCCAGTGCATAACCCAGCGGCGGGATATCGCCCTGACCGTCCGGCAGCGCGGCCGCGCTGGCCTCGGGCAACGGCGCGAAGAACTCGCGATAGGCCGCCTGGGCTTCAGCGACGGGAACGCCGGACTGAGGTCGCGGGGTGTATTGATACTGATAACCGGCGCCAGCGCCCGAACCTGCCGTGGTATTGAAGGACGGTTGCGCTTGAGGTTGCTCCAGCAACGCATTGGCGGCCAGGCGCATTTCGCCCTGCGGGCCGAACTCACCGGCATCGAGCCCGGTGGGCCGGACCATGCCGGGAGTCGCGACGGGCGCGGCCAGATGATCTTCCGGACGCACATCGCCCAAGGCACGGTGCAAGGTGCCGTAGAGGAAGTCGTGAACCATGCGCCCGTCACGGAAACGCACTTCGTGCTTGGTCGGGTGCACGTTGACATCGACGCCCGCCGGATCAACTTCGAAAAACAGCACGAACGTCGGGTGCCGACCGTTGAACAGCACGTCGCGATACGCCTGGCGCACCGCATGGGCCACCAGTTTGTCGCGCACCGCGCGGCCATTCACAAAAAAGTACTGCAAGTCCGCCTGGCTGCGGTTAAAGGTCGGCAACCCGACCCAGCCCCACAAATGCAGGCCATTGCGCTCGATTTCGATGGGCAGCGCCTGTTCCAGGAAACCCGCGCCGCAGATCGCGGCCACTCGCCGGGCACGGGCCGCATCATCATGAGCCTCGTGCAGGCTGAGGATGGTTTTGCCGTTGTGACGCAGATGGAAGGCCACGTCGAAGCGCGCCAGGGCCAGGCGCTTGATCACTTCTTGCAGGTGATCGAATTCGGTTTTTTCGGTCTTGAGGAATTTACGCCGCGCCGGGGTGTTGAAAAACAGGTCGCGCACTTCCACCGAGGTGCCCACCGGATGGGCGGCCGGCTGTACGCGAGGCGCCATGTCCCGGCCTTCGGTCTCGACTTGCCAGGCCTGATCCGCATCGCGGGTACGCGAGGTCAGGGTCAGACGCGCCACGGAGCTGATCGACGCCAGCGCCTCACCGCGAAACCCCAGGCTCATGACCTGTTCAAGGTCTTCCAGGTTGCGAATCTTGCTGGTGGCGTGACGAGCCAGGGCCAGCGGCAGGTCATCGGCTGAAATGCCACTGCCGTCGTCGCGGACCCGCAGCAGCTTGACGCCGCCCTGCTCCACATCGACGTCGATCCGCCGGGCGCCGGAGTCGAGGCTGTTTTCCAGCAACTCCTTGATGACCGAGGCCGGGCGCTCAACCACTTCACCGGCGGCGATCTGGTTCGCCAGCCGTGGGCTGAGCAGTTCGATGCGGGCGCTATTGATCACGGCGTCGTTCATTCCTTGGCCGCCAACTCAGTGCCCGGAATCGTCAGGTTCTGGCCAACCTTGAGCTCATCGCTCTTGAGGTTATTGGCGCTGCGCAGGGTGCTTGCGGACACCTGATAACGCACGGCGATCATGGCCAGGGTTTCCCCCGGATTGACCCGGTGGTCGCGCGGGCCTTGGGCGATCTTGCCGGAGTCACGCAGCCAGGCGATGTAAGTGCCCGGTGGCGGATTCTGCTGGAAGAACTGCCGCACGCCGCTGCTGATGGAGCGCGCCAGCGCCTGCTGGTGGCTGGACGCCGCCAGTTTCGAAGCTTCGTTGGCGTTGGAGATAAATCCGGTTTCTACCAGGATCGACGGAATATCCGGCGACTTGAGCACCATGAACCCGGCCTGCTCGACGCGCTGTTTGTGCAGCGGCGTGACACGGCCAATGTTGCTCAGGACTTTTTGCCCGACGTTCAGGCTGGAGGTCAGCGAGGCCGTCATCGACAGGTCGAGCAACACGCCCGCCAGCATCCGGTCCTTGTCGTCGAGGCTGACGTTGCCGGCGCCGCCGATCAGGTCGGAACGGTTTTCGCTGTCGGCCAGCCAACGCGCGGTCTCCGAAGTGGCACCGCGCTCGGACAGGGCAAACACCGAGGCGCCAAACGCGGCGGCGGACGGTGCGGCATCGGCGTGGATCGAGACGAACAGATCGGCGCCCTTCTTGCGGGCGATCTCGGTACGGCCGCGCAGCGGAATGAAGTAGTCGCCGGTACGGGTCAGTTCGGCGCGGAAGCCTTTCATACCGTTGACCTGACGCTGCAGTTCGCGGGCAATGGCCAGCACCACATCTTTCTCGCGCTGACCACGGGAGCCCGAGGCGCCCGGGTCTTCACCGCCGTGACCGGCGTCGATGACCACAATGATGTCGCGCTTGCCCGCCGGGGCCGGCGGCAGTTTGATGGACGGTTCGGCCGGAGTTACCGGGACGGCAGGCACCGTGGCCACGGTCGGCGTCGGAGTTGGCGCAGGTGGCGGCGCGGCGTCGGCGGCGTTGTCGAACAGGTCGACCACCAGACGATTGCCGTACTGTGCGTTCGGCGCCAGCACGAAGCTTTTCGGGGTGACGGCTTTTTTCAGGTCGATGACCACCCGCAAGTCAGTCGGCGTGCGCTGGGCCGACCGCATGGCCGTGATCGGGGTGTTCGCCGTGGAGACTTTCAGCGGTGCGCCGAGGGTCGCTCCGTTGATGTCGATCACCAGGCGATCCGGGGATGTCAGGGTAAAAACGCTGTGCTGGACCGGGCCAGTGAGGTCAAACACCAGTCGCGTGTTATCCGGCGCCCGCCACAGGCGAACACTGTTGACCTTTGTTGCAGCCACGGCGTCGACGGCCAGTGCCGTAAGCAATAGTCCTACGACAGCAACCAACGCGCGAAAGCGCATACCTAACCCCATCATTTATTTGAATTCCAATGCCAAAGCGGCACACCAGGTCTCGCCACGCGAGCCTTGGGGCAAGAGAGTCAGCGAACGCCCGCTGTCATGGGGTGTAATGGTAATGGTCAGGTCAGGCTTTGGCAAAAAGCCTGCACCCTTTTGAGGCCACTCGATCAGGCACAGTGCGTCGTCTTCGAGGTAGTCACGAATCCCCAGGTACTCAAGTTCTTCAGGATCGACCAACCGATAGAGGTCGAAGTGGAAAGCACGGACCTCACCGATTTCATAGGGCTCGACCAGGGTAAAGGTCGGGCTCTTGACCGACCCTACGTGCCCCAACCCACGGATGATGCCTCGCGACAGGGTGGTTTTACCCGCGCCCAGGTCACCGTCCAGAAAGATGATCCCGTGCCCCCGGGTGATTTGAGCGATGCGGGTGCCCAAGGCAACCATGGCCTCTTCATTGGCCAGATACAGGGTTACTTCAGACACGGTGCTTGCTCCTCCAGCAACTGACGAATGGTGGGAATCAGATCGCTGGCCGCCAGCCCCCGACCGAGCAGGCCTTGATGTTCACCGGCCATGGCGTGCAACCAGACGGCGAGCGAGGCTGCCTCAAACGCGGTCATGCCCTGGGCCAGCAATGCGCCGACCAACCCGGCCAGCACATCGCCCAGGCCAGCAGTGGCCATGGCCGGATGCCCGCGATCACACCGAAAAACACGGCCATCGGGGCTGGCGATCAAACTGCCCGCCCCTTTCAAGATAGCCACTGCATTGAATTTTTTGCACAGCGCGCGCGCAACGGTAAGACGATCCGCCTGAACCTCAGCTGTCGAAATCCCCAACAGGCGCGCCGCCTCGCCCGGATGCGGTGTGATCACGCAGTCTTTCGGCAGGCTGACGCCCCCCTGAGCCAACAGGTTCAGCGCATCGGCGTCCCAGACTTGCGGCCGCGGCGCATTGGCCGCCGCCGACAACAGGCTGCGTCCCCAGGCACCTTGCCCCAACCCCGGCCCCACCACCAGCACCGAGGCCTGATCCAGCAAGCCCATCAGTTGGTTGGCCGACGACGTGCCCAGCACCATCGCTTCCGGCAAGCGGGCCAGCGCCGCCGGGACGTGTTCGCTACGGGTGGCCACCGAGACCAGGCCCGCCCCGCTGCGCAGGGCGCTTTGTGCGCTCAACAGGATCGCCCCGCCGAAACCACGGTCGCCACCGATCAACAGCACATGGCCAAACTCGCCTTTATGGGCGCTCGGCGAACGTGCAAAAAGCGTCGGCACAGTGGCCGGGGTCAGCGACTGAACGTCGGGTAAATCGTGTTTTGTCTGCGGCATGCGTCTTCGGGCTCCGATGTCTGGCAGAATTATACGCACCTCAGCCCCGGTTTCTCTCGTCTCATGCCTGCTATTACCACTGATCTGCCCGCCCTCGCCCAATCGATCAAGGACTGGGGCCGCGAGTTGGGCTTTCAACAAGTCGGCATCAGTGGCCTGGACCTCGCCGAGCATGAACAACACCTGGAGCGCTGGCTCGAAGCCGGCTACCACGGCGAGATGGAATACATGGCCGCCCATGGCAGCAAACGCTCGCACCCCGACGAACTGGTGCCGGGTACTTTGCGCGTGGTGTCGTTGCGCATGGATTACCTGCCGGGCGATACGCAAATGGCCCAGCGCCTGGCACAACCTGCAAAAGCCTACGTCTCGCGTTACGCCTTGGGCCGCGACTACCACAAGCTGATCCGCAAACGCGTGCAACAGTTGGCCGAGAAGATCCAGCAAGTCATCGGGCCTTTCGGTTATCGCGCCTTCGTCGACAGCGCGCCCGTGCTGGAAAAGGCCATCGCCGAACAGGCCGGTCTCGGCTGGATCGGCAAAAACACCCTGGTGCTCAACCGCAAGGCCGGCAGCTACTTCTTCTTGAGCGAACTGTTCGTCGACCTGCCGCTGCCCGTGGACCCGCCCCACAGCACCGAACACTGCGGCCGCTGCACGGCGTGCCTCGATATCTGCCCGACCAACGCCTTCATAGGCCCATACGTGCTGGACGCCCGGCGCTGCATTTCCTACCTGACGATCGAACTGAAAAGCGCGATCCCCGAAGACTTGCGGCCACTGATCGGCAATCGGGTATTCGGTTGCGATGACTGCCAGATTGTCTGCCCGTGGAACCGTTTCGCCCGGCCGTCCGGCGAAAGCGACTTCACGCCGCGCCACAACCTGGACAACGCCGAGCTGGCCGAACTGTTCATGTGGGACGAGGACAAGTTCCTCAGCAGCACCGAAGGCTCACCGCTGCGCCGCGCCGGTTATGAGCGCTGGTTGCGCAACCTGGCCGTGGGCCTGGGCAATGCACCTTCGACGATCCCGGTGCTGGAAGCCTTGAAGGCGCGGGCGGACTATCCCTCAGAACTGGTGCGCGAACATGTGGAGTGGGCGCTCAAACAGCACGCCAGCCGTCAATGTTCGTCGTTGTAGACGAACTTGGGCATTTCCCAGTGGAAACGAATGGCCAGCAAGCGCAACAGGAAGCCGCCAAACAGAGTGATGAGGATCGCCTGTTCGCCGGGCAGTTCCAGATAAAGGCAGAACATGTAACACCACGCGGCAGCGAATGAGACGCTGGCGTACAGCTCGCGACGGAAGATCAGCGGGATATCGTTACAGAAAATATCCCGCAGGATGCCGCCGAACACGCCCGTGATCACACCGCTGACCGACGCCACCACCATGCCGTGGCCCATTTCCAGCGCAGTCATGCAGCCGATCAGGGTGAACGCCACCAGCCCCACGGCGTCGAGCACCAGGAACAGCGAACGCAGATGACGCATCCAGCGGGCGGTGAACACCGTGAACATCGCCGCGACGGAGGTCAGCACCAGGTATTCCGGGTGCTTGACCCAGGTCAGCGGGTAATGGCCGAGCAGCACGTCGCGCACCGAACCGCCGCCCAGGGCCGTGACACAGGCAATCAGCACCACGCCAAACCAGTCCATGCCTCGACGCCCGGCAGACAACGCGCCGGTCATGGCTTCAGCGGTAATGGCGATCAGGTAGAGCATCAGCAACATGGCGGCGGTCCTTACGAGAAGGCGCGCAGTCTAGCCATTTCGGATCGGCACCAGAAGAGGGCAATCACAGTACCTGTGGCGAGGGCGCTTGCTCCCGCTGGAGTGCGAAGCGCTCCCCTGCATTCTTTCAGTCACACCGCACTCGCAGTGCTTTACGACTGCTGCGCCGCCGAACGGGAGCAAGCTCCCTCGCCACAAAACGCCGCTGTATCAGAACTTGATGAAATGCTTGCGGTAGTGCTGCAGCTCGGCGATGGATTCGCGGATATCGTCCAGCGCCAGGTGCGTGCTGCCTTTCTTGAAGCTGTCGCGCACATCTGGAGCCCAGCGTGCCGCCAGTTCCTTGAGGGTCGAGACGTCCAGGTTGCGGTAGTGGAAATAGCTTTCCAGCGATTTCATGTGGGTATAAAGGAAGCGGCGGTCCTGGCAAATGCTGTTGCCACAGATCGGCGACTTGCCCTTGGGCACCCACTGCTCCAGGAACGCGATGGTTTCGGCTTCGGCTTCAGCCATACTGATGCGGCTGTCGCGCACTCGCTGGGTCAGGCCCGAGCCGCCATGTTGACGGGTATTCCACTCGTCCATGCCGGCCAGGATCTCATCACTGTGGTGAATCGCGATCACCGGGCCTTCGGCCAGGGTGTTGAGGTTGCTGTCGGTGACAATGGTGGCCATCTCGATGATGACGTCGGTGTCAGGGTTCAGACCGGTCATTTCCAGGTCGATCCAAATCAGGTTCTGCGGGTTTTGCATGTGTCGGCTCCTTAGGCAGTGTTGCGCAGTTTAGCCTAGAGGATTCGCCGGGCGTGCTAAACTCGCGGCCGTTTTACCTAATCGCTGCATTATCGACACGGAACACCCATGGCCAAACGCCAACTCAATCGTCGCCAAAACTGGCGCATCGAAAAGATTCAGGGCGAGCGCGCTGCCCGCGCCGCCAAACGCGAATCCTCAGCCGTGGAAGCGCTCGAGGGCGGTGATCTCGGCCCCGAGCAAACAGGCCTGGTGATCGCTCACTTCGGTGTGCAGGTCGAGGTCGAAGCCCGCGACGGCGAACTGGCCGGCCAGGTGTTCCGCTGCCACTTGCGGGCCAACCTGCCTGCGCTGGTGACCGGCGACCAAGTGGTCTGGCGTGCCGGCAACCAAGGCATCGGCGTGATCGTTGCGCAATTGCCGCGCAACACCGAGCTGTGCCGTCCCGACAGCCGGGGCCAGCTCAAGCCCGTAGCCGCCAACGTCGACATGATCGTGATTGTCTTCGCCCCGCTGCCCGAACCGCACGCCAACCTGATCGACCGCTACCTGGTCGCCGCCGAACACGCTGGCATCCGCCCGTTGTTGCTGCTCAACAAGTTCGACCTGATCGACGAGCAGAACGCACCGGCGCTGAATGCCTTGCTGGCGGTATACCGCACGCTGGGTTACCCGGTGCTGGAAGTCTCGGCGCATCACGGCAATGGCATGGAGACGCTGCAAGAGCAGCTCGACGGGCGCATCAGCGTGTTCGTCGGCCAGTCGGGCGTCGGTAAGTCGTCGCTGGTCAACAGCCTGCTGCCGGAAGTCGAAACCCGCGTCGGCCCGTTGTCCGAGTTGTCCGGCCAGGGCACTCACACCACGACCACCGCGCGCCTGTTCCACTTCCCCGGTGGTGGCGAACTGATCGACTCCCCGGGAATTCGTGAGTTCGGCCTGGGCCACGTCAGCCGTTCAGACGTCGAGGCAGGCTTCATCGAGTTCAACGACTTGATCGGCACCTGCCGCTTCCGCGACTGCAAGCACGACCGCGAACCCGGTTGTGCCCTGCTCAAGGCGCTGGAAGATGGTCGTGTGCAGCAACAGCGCATGAACAGCTACCGCTCGATCATCGCCAGCCTGCCCGAAACCAGCTACTAGGCAGCACCCCGCAGAGACAAAAAAGCCGCGATGATCGCGGCTTTTTTGTAGGTCACGGCTTGGGTGGCTCAGCCGGTTTGGCGGCATCACCCGCTTTCGGCGTCGGGTCGTCGAACAGGTTCAAGCGTTCGCGCAACTCATGGGCCGGCAGCGGTTGCTGGTCGGCCGGCAGAACGTTCGGATCAGTCGGTACTTCACCCGGAGCGCCCTGGCCCTGAGTGGGCGCCGGTTGCGGCTCCGCCCCTTGCTCGCCTTCGATGGCGCGCTGGGCTTTCTTCGTCAATACAACGATGTCGATACGGCGATTGACCGGGTTGAACGGGTTTTCGCGATCGAACAACACCGACGAGGCGTAACCCACCACTCGCGCCACTTGCTGGTCCGGATAGCTGCCTGCAACCAGCGCACGGCGGGCGGCGTTGGCACGGTTGGCCGAGAGTTCCCAGTTACCGAAGTCACCAGTGCCAGAGTACGGCTTGGCATCCGTGTGACCACTGATGCTGATCTTGTTCGGCACCGCTTTGATGGTGTCGGCCATGGCCAGCAGGATGTCTTCGAAGTACGGTTTCAGACGCGCCGAGCCTGAGTCGAACATCGGCCGGTTTTCGGAATCGATGATCTGGATGCGCAAGCCATCCGGCGTGATTTCGAACAGGATCTGGTCCTTGAACTTCTGCAACTGCGGGTTTTCTTCAACCTTGTTCTGCAACTCTTGCAGCAACAGTTCGAGGCGTTCCTTTTCGACCTGTTCGGCCATGCCTTCTACCTGCTCGGCATCGACCGTCACTTTATCGGGCTGCGGCTGCGACTTGACCTCAGGGTTGAGGGTGGTCTCCGGCGCCAGCGTGGGCGTACCGCCCAGGTCGATGATGAACGGCGTGCCGCTTTCGGAGAAGCCGATCGGGTCCTTGAAGTAACCGGCGATGGCGATCTTCTGTTCCGGGGTGGCCGTGGACAGCAGCCACAGCACCAGGAAGAACGCCATCATCGCTGTCGCGAAGTCCGCGAAGGCGATTTTCCAGGCGCCCCCGTGATGCCCGCCAGCAATGCGCTTGACGCGCTTGATGATAATCGGCTGATTGTTTTCCATGACTTAGCGACCGCGAACCGCTTGTTCCAGCTCGGCGAAGCTAGGACGGTGTGCCGGGTACAGCACTTTACGCCCGAACTCTACGGCCAGCGATGGCGGCATGCCCGACGCCGACGCAACCAGCGAAGCCTTGATGGCTTCGTAGATGTTCAGTTCTTCCTTGGCATCGTGGGCCAGCGAGTGAGCCAGCGGACCGAAGAAACCGTAGGCCGCGAGAATACCGAAGAACGTACCGACCAGTGCCGCACCCACGTGCAGGCCGATGGACTTCTGGTCACCTTCACCCAGCGAAGCCATGGTCACTACGATACCCAGTACCGCCGCCACGATACCGAAGCCCGGCATGGCGTCCGCGATACCGTTGACCGCGTGGGACGGGTGCTCCAGGTCTTCCTTGAGGCTGTAGAGCTCCATGTCGAACAGGCCTTCAAGTTCATGCGGGGCCATGTTGCCGGACGACATGATGCGCAGGTAATCGCAGATGAACGCAGTCATGCGTTCGTCTTTGAGCACCGCCGGGTACTTGGCGAAGATCGGGCTGGCGGCGGCGTCTTCAATGTCGCCTTCAATCGCCATCATGCCTTCGCGGCGGCTCTTGTTGAGGATCTCGTAGATCAGTCCCAGGACTTCAAGGTAGAACGTGTGGGTGAATCGCGAACTGAACATGCTCAAGGATTTCTTGAGTACGTGCATCGTCATGTAGCCGGGGTTGGCCTGAAGGAAAGCACCCAAGGCTGCACCACCAATGATCATCACCTCGAAAGGCTGAATCAGGGCGGCAATCTTGCCGTGGGAAAGCACGTATCCGCCGAGCACGCTCGCGAATACGACAATGATGCCGATAATTTTAGCCATAGGTAGGAGAGTACTTACTGAGTCGGGTTCAAGGTCATATTCGGAAGTTAAAAAATCTCTTCTTCTACTTATCGGCAAAACTGCGCCAGACTATAGCCAGTTAAGGCGAAAAGCCAATTTGGCCCATAGCGGGCGTGTTGAAATCAAAAGTGATCGCGCCCAACCATGGTTAATGAAACGAGCGTCCCACCTCAGAAACCGACCACTCTCCAAGGTTGGGTCCGACTCCTGGACCACGTCACTCTTCCCGTTCCCCAGGCCAGCCATGACCGGGTCTGCAAAGCCATCGCCGACAACCGCAGTTCGCTGCGCGATATCGCCGACCTGATGCAAGACAGCCCGGCCCTGGCCTTGAGCGTGATTCGAGAAGCCAACCAGCATACCCACGGCAGCATGACCGGCCCGGCGGAGAACCTCGAAGTCGCGATTACTCGCCTCGGCTTGAAACGCACGCAAGAGTTGCTCGCCCGCTTGCCGGCGATGCCTGAGGAGCAAATACCGGTCGCCCTGCGCCAGCTCCAGCTCATCAGCCAGCATGCCACCCAACAAGCCAACGGCTTGTTCGCCAGTCGCCTGGCGCGGCTCTGGCAAGACATCCACTGGGGCAGCCTGCTGTTTCTGTCGCCGCTGTGGCCAATGGCGCTGACCCACCCGCACCTGCTCGAAGAATGGGAACTGCGGGTCATTCACAAACACGAGTCGGCGGCCAAGGTCGAACGGGAACTGTTCGGCGTCCATCTGCTGGAGCTGTGCCAGACACTGGTCGAACTCTGGCGTTTGCCGATCTGGGTGCTGCAAGGGTATCGGTTGTTGCGCAGCGAGCAGCGCGAACTGGTGAAGGTGCTGCGTATCGCCCGCGACGGCGATCACCCGTTGCGCCAGCAGAATCGTCTCGACGATGACCCGACCCTGCGGCGCTGGCTGAATCAACCGGCCAACACCGTGCTGCTGGCCAACGGTCTCGCGCTTTCAGCTCATCAGGCCTGGGACAGCCCGCACAGCCAACGCTGGCAGTGGCTCACCAGTCTCTATCTGCAAATGCCGATGGACGAGTTGCAACAACAACTGCACCAGCAAGCCGCACAAAGCGCCCGCCAGCACGACATGGCCGACCTCTGGCACCCGGCCGAAGCCTTGCTCTGGCCGTGGGGCACGCACCACCTGCATCGCGGCCAACGGCCCGCTCCACCGCCCACCACCGAAGACCTGGCCAAGTGGCGCAAGCAATGCGCCGAACTGCTGGTCGAACCGAGCCCGTTCAGCAACGCGATGCACCTGACCCTGGCCGCTCGCGACGCGTTGGCGGCGTGCGGTATGCGTCGGGTGATGCTGTTGGTGGCCGATCGCAACCTGGCCAACCTGCGGGCACATCAAACCTATGGCCTGCCCAAGGAATGCGCCAACCTGAACCTGACGGTCAGCCAGAGCACCGTGCTGCAACGCCTGCTCGCGCAACAAGCCCAGGTGCGCCTGACGCCGGCCAACAACGCGCAGTTTTCCGCGTTGCTGCCCAACAGCCTGCGCGGACTGTTCGGCGGCGATCACCTGCTGCTACGCTCCGTGGCCAGCAATGGCCGGGTGGTCATACTGATCGTCGCCGATCAGGGCGGCGGACCTTTTTCGGACTTGACCGTGCAAGCCTTCGGTAAAACCGCACAATGCATCGAAAAGGCCCTGCATAGCTTTACCAACCGCGGCCGTTAACACCGCGCTTGAGCTACAATCCTCCCCTTTGTGCTCTGGAGACCTCACATGTCTGACTTCTCTGGCTTGGCGCTGGTGATCGAGCCGAGCGACCTGCTCGCCCGTCTGGACGCCCGCGAACTGATTCTGGTCGACCTGACCAGCAGCGCCCGCTACGCCGCGGGCCACATCCCCGGCGCGCACTTCGTTGACCCCAAACGCACCCAACTGGGCCAGGCGCCCGCGCCGGGACTGCTGCCGCCTCAAGCGGCGCTGGAAACCCTGTTCGGCGAACTGGGGCACAACAAGGATGCGGTCTACGTGGTCTATGACGACGAAGGCGGTGGCTGGGCCGGGCGCTTCATCTGGTTGCTGGATGTCATCGGCCACCACCGCTACCACTATGTCGACGGCGGCCTCCCGGCCTGGCTGGCGGACGGTTTGCCCGTCTCGACCGAGGTCCCGGCAACTGTCGGCGGCCCGGTTGCGCTGACCCTGCATGACGAACCCACCGCCACCCGCGAATACCTGCAAAGCCGTCTCGGTGCCGCTGACCTGGCGATCTGGGACGCACGCGGGCCGCTGGAGTATTCGGGCGAGAAGGTGCTGGCAGCCAAGGGTGGCCACATCCCCGGCGCGGTCAATTTCGAATGGACCGCCGGCATGGACCCGTCCCGCAGCCTGCGTATTCGCACAGACATGCCGCAGATCCTCGAGTCGCTCGGGATCAGCAAAGATAAAGAAGTGATTACCCACTGCCAGACTCATCACCGCTCTGGCTTCACCTATCTGGTGGCCAAGGCCCTCGGTTATCCGCGGGTCAAGGGCTACGCCGGCTCCTGGGGCGAATGGGGCAACCACCCTGACACGCCCGTCGAGATTCAAGGTTCTTAAGGACAGTTAATGAAAAAGCGTTTGTTTATCCTCAGCCAGTACCTGCTGCCCCATCACTTGCTGTCGCGCTTGGCCGGCTGCATTGCCGAGTGCCGCGTGCGCTGGTTCAAGAATGCCTTTACCGCCTGGTTCGCCAAGCGTTATCAGGTGGACATGTCCCTGGCATTGGTCGAAGACCTGACCGCGTACGAGCACTTCAACGCGTTCTTCACTCGCGCCTTGAAAGACGGCGCACGCCCACTGGACCAAACGCCGGGCGCGATCCTCAGCCCGGCCGACGGCGCCGTCAGCCAACTTGGCCCGATCGAACACGGTCGTGTGTTCCAGGCCAAGGGTCACAGTTTCAGCGTGCTGGAATTGCTGGGCGGTGACGCGGCAAACGCTGCCCCTTTCATGGGCGGCGATTTCGCCACCATTTACCTGTCGCCCAAGGACTACCACCGCGTGCACATGCCGCTGGCCGGCACCCTGCGCGAAATGGTCTACATCCCGGGCCGGATCTTCTCGGTCAACCAGACCACCGCCGAAAACGTTCCGGAGCTGTTCGCCCGTAACGAGCGCGTGGCGTGCATTTTCGACACCGAGCGTGGACCGATGGCCGTGGTGCTGGTGGGCGCGATGATCGTTGCATCAATCGAAACCGTCTGGGCCGGGCTGGTGACGCCACCCAAGCGCGAGCTGAAAACCTTCCGCTACGACGAGGCCGCCCGCGCACCGATCCATCTGGAAAAAGGCGCCGAACTGGGCCGTTTCAAACTGGGTTCGACCGCCGTCGTACTGTTTGGCCCGAATCAAGTGAAATGGGTCGAGGCACTGGCCGCCGGTTCGCCGGTTGAAATGGGCCAAGGCATGGGCCTGCCAAACGCCTGATCTACATGAAGAACTAATGTGGGAGCGGGCTTGCTCGCGAAAGCGGTGGATCAGACAACATTAATGTCGACTGACACGCCCTCTTCGCGAGCAAGCCCGCTCCCACAAAAACACTCGGCGTTACAACTGACCGTCGCGGTCCCGCAAGCCCAGCAGATACAACACACCGTCCAGCCCCAAGGTCGAAATCGCCTGCTTGGCCGATTGCTTGACCAGCGGCTTGGCACGGAATGCTACGCCTAAACCTGCAATCGCCAGCATCGGCAAGTCGTTGGCACCGTCGCCGACAGCAATCGTCTGCTCCAGTCGCAAACCTTCCTTGTGCGCCAGTTCGCGCAGCAAATCCGCCTTGCGCTGAGCATCGACAATCGGTTCGACTACCACGCCCGTGACTTTCCCATCAACCACTTCCAACTCGTTGGCAAACACATAGTCGATGCCGAGTTTGGCCTGCAACTGCTTGGCGAAATAGGTGAAGCCGCCAGACAGGATCGCGGTTTTGTAGCCCAGGCGCTTGAGTTCGGCGAACAGGGTTTCTGCGCCTTCGGTCAGGCGCAGCGAGGCGCCAATCGAATCCAGCACGCTCACGTCCAGCCCTTGCAGCAACGCCAGGCGCTCCTTGAAACTGGCCCGAAAATCGAGCTCGCCGGCCATCGCCCGCTCGGTGATCGCCGAGACTTGCTCACCCACACCGGCAGCTTTTGCCAACTCGTCGATCACTTCGGCCTCAATCAGCGTCGAGTCCATGTCGAACACCGCCAGGCGCCGATTGCGACGGAACAGCGAGTCTTCCTGGAACGCGATGTCGACATTCAATTCCTGCGCGACGCTGAGGAACTCGGCGCGCAATGCCTGCGGATCAGCCGCTTCACCACGCACGGAAAACTCGATACAGCCCTTGCCCTGGTCTGCTGGCGTGTCCAGCGGCATGCGTCCCGACAGACGGTCGATGTGATCGATGTTCAGGCCATACTTGGCGGTGATCGAACTGACACGCTGCAATTGTTCGGCGGTCACTTTGCGGGTCAGCAGGGTCACGATGTGACGCTTTTTACCCTGGGCACCGACCCATTGCTGGTAATCCTCTTCGGACACCGGCGTGAAGCGCACCTGCTGATCCAGCTCGTAAGCCTTGAACAGTATGTCCTTGAGCACCGACTGACCGGCCTCGGTGCCTGGAATCTCAACGAGGATGCCAAATGACAACGTGTCGTGGATCACAGCCTGACCAATGTCGAGAATGGTCACGCCACCCTGGGCCAGAACACCGGTAATGGCCGCAGTCAGACCCGGACGGTCGACTCCCGTGATGTTTATCAGGACGATTTCGCGCAAGGCGCACCCCCGCAGGTGGAAAAAAACCGCATTCTACCCACTTTCAGTGACCATCGGGCACAGCCAGCGCTTTGCCGGTCTAGGGGCTATCGCTATACTGCGCCTCAACTTCACGGACAAAAGAGCCGAGCTCAGTGAACCGGCCTACGCCAGTCAAAACCGACAACTTCTTCCTGCTGATCTTCCGTGCGCTGCGCCACCGCCGTGTACCGATTGCATTACGCATTGCCAGCCATAACGTGATCCTGGTCGCCCTGGCCCTGGTGATCTACGCCTGCGTGATGGGTTTGCAGTTCAAACAGGCCATGCACGAACAGGCCGATGCGCTGGGTCAGAGCCTGACCACCCAGACCGCCACGTCCGCCACCGAGTTGCTGGTGTCCAACGACATCCTCAGCCTCAACGTGTTGCTGAACAACCTGACCAAGAATCCGCTGGTGGCCCACGCCGCTATTTATAGCGTGGACAACCGCATCCTCGCCGAATCCGGCCAACGCCCCAAACACAGTTTGCTGGGTGAAGCCGAGGGGTTGTACCAGAGCAAGATCACCTTCCAGGACGTGACCGCCGGCCACCTGCGCATCAGCCTGGACATGGACCAGTTCCAGCAGCCGATGACCATCAGCCTGCAAAGCATGGGCATTCTCAGCGCCATCCTGCTGGCATTGTCCCTGGCCCTGAGCCTGCGCCTGGGTCGGCACATCTCGACACCATTGCTGCAATTGCGGGTATGGCTGCGCGATATCGACGAACACACCCCGGCGACTCAACGCCAGGATGAAATCGGCGACCTGGCCCGCCAGCTCCACTCAAGCTTCGCCCCGGAGCGGGTAGAACCGGAGCCCGAGCCGGAGCCCGAATACGACGACGCCGAAGACCTCGATCCTGTGTTCGAAGTCCGCAACCTGCGCGACCCGAGCTTCGACGAAACTGCCCCGGTCGCCGGCCTCAAGCCTGCGCCACGGCATCTGGTGAGCGCCGAAGAAGACGAACTGGATGAAGAAGACCCGTTCGCCGACCTGCGCGACCACACGGCCACCGCACCAGCCATCAAGCCGCAACCCAAACCGGTGGTTCCGGCGTTACCTCAGCACAGCGCGGTACTGGCCGTGCAACTGGGCGCCCAGGAACAACTGCGTCGCCTGCCCCGCGCACGGCTGACCGAGTTGCTTGAACGTTATCGCGACTGTCTCGACCAGGCCGCCTCGCTGTATCAAAGCGAGCTGCACACCCTGAACGATGGCAGCACACTGATGCTGTTCCACAGCGAAGACAGCGGCGACGACTACCTGACCAACGCCATTTGCTGCGGTGAACTGCTGCGCGCGCTGGGCCATCAGTTGCAGATTGAAGTCGCCGACAGCGGCATCACCCTGCAACTGCAATTGGGCCTGACGCTGGGCGAGGAACTGTTCGGCCTGAGCCAGATCGACCTGTTGCTCACCGAAACCGCCCAGGATGCCCTGGCCCTCTCCCAGCACAGCCGCAACCTGCTGCTGGTGGAGCGCAAGATCAGCGACGACACACTGATCCGCCAGCGTGCGCGTATCCGCCCGATTGCCAGCCCGGAAGGCGCGTGCTGCGTAGAGCGCTTGATGGAGCCTTATCCATCGATGCTCGAGCGACAACTGGCGCGCATGCACGAGACCCGAGCCAAAAGCTGACTCCGGCCCGTGAACGAAAAAGCCCGCAGACGAGTGATCGTCTGCGGGCTTTTTGTTGCCTGCACTGACGCCATCGCGAACAAGCTCGCGATGAGGCCGGAAGCAGCACCAGAGATCTCCAACCGTCAGAAACAACAAAGCCCGCATCAACGCGGGCTTTGTCTTTGCAGCAATCCAACCTAGAACCTGAACACTTCCATATCCGTACGGATCGGCGAGGCCATCGGCATCTTCTGCTGCTTTTCCGCTTCCGGTGGCGCGGCCACAGGCTTGGGTGCCGGTTTGCGCGGAGCTTCGGCAATCGGCGGCTGGTTGGCCAAGGGCTTGAGTGCTACCGACAACTGATCGGCCAGGCGCTGCAACAACACTCCCTGAGCCTGAACCTGAGCGGCGGTGCCACCGGCATGCTGCTCTTGCAGGTGGATGATGCGGTTGTCACGAACCTGGCCGCGACGGTCGATCAGGCGCCATTGAGCATCAAGAATCGCCGGTTGCGATTCGCCCGAATCCAGGCGAGTGATCGACAGCAGCACCTGAACGTCGGGAGTGAAACCCAGGGTCGCCGGGGCCAATACGACGCGCTGGCTGTCCAGATGGCCAGCCACCTGACGCAACAACAACTGATTGATGTCAGACGACAGGCTGCCCGCCCAACGACCATCGGTGGACGCTTGCAGGCTGCCATCGGGCTGACGTTGCAGCAGGGTTTCACGTTGCAGGTAATCGGCAACCAGCACCGGCCCCAACAATACCGACATGCCCGCGCTTTGCGCAGGCTGGGCCGGACTTCCGCTGTCCAGCTGATACAGCGACACCGGCTGGTGAACGCTGCAACCCGCCAGGCCAAGAACGCCGGCGAGCAACAAAATTAGAGGAAGGCGCAGAACAGTCATCATCCCATCCAGGGGTGGCCACAAGGCCAGCCACAGTAAAAATACTCAATAAATATGAAGAACGCTGGGCCACGCCCGCGTGTGAAAGGCCATATCATCCGTGAATATGCGTTCCGACTCCAGCGCGAAAGCGCCGATCTACGGGTTAAATCGTAGATCGAACGCTCTAGACCGCTTAATTGAGAGTTTCTACCAACAACGCGTCAACCCGCTGAAAACCCCGCGGCAGCTTGTTGCCACGACGCCCGCGCTCACCTTTATAGTGCTCCAGGTCGTCGGCCTTGAGTGACAGGGTCCGTTTACCGGCTTGCAGAACCAGCGTGGCGCCTTCCGGCAGCACGGCGATATCAGTGACGTATTCCTCACGGCTGGCCACACGTTCGCCGGAAATCCCGATGATCTTGTTGCCCTTGCCTTTGCCCAATTGCGGCAGGTCGCTGATCTTGAAGATCAGCAGGCGCCCTTCGGTGGTCACCGAGGCCAGCCAGTTCTGCTCACGGTCGGCGACCGGACGCGGCAGGATCACCTTGGCATTGTTCGGCAGGCTCAACAGCGCCTTGCCGGCCTTGTTCTTGGCTTGCAAGTCTTCGCCCTTGACCACAAAGCCGTAACCGGCGTCGGAGGCGATGACATACCGCGCATCGTCCTCAGGCATCAGTACGCATTCGAAAGTCGCACCCGGCGGCGGTGTCAGACGGCCGGTCAGTGGCTCGCCCTGGCCACGGGCCGACGGCAGCGTGTGGGCCGGCACCGAATAACTGCGACCGGTGGAGTCGATAAACACCGCGAACTGGTTGGAGCGACCGGCCGCCGAGGTTTTGAAACCGTCCCCTGCCTTGTAGGAAAGCCCGGTTGCATCGATTTCGTGGCCCTTGGCAGAGCGAACCCAGCCTTTTTCCGACAGCACCACTGTCACTTTCTCGTTCGGCAGCAGGTCGTGTTCGGTCAGGGCCTTGGCTTCGGCGCGCTCGACAATAGGCGAGCGGCGGTCGTCGCCATAGGTTTCGGCGTCCTTGATCAGTTCGGTACGCACCAGTTTCTTGAGCTTGGCTTCGCTGCTCAGCAAGGCTTGCAGTTTGGCTTGTTCTTTGAGCAGTTCATCCTGCTCGGCGCGCAGCTTCATTTCTTCCAGGCGCGCCAGCTGACGCAGGCGAGTGTCGAGAATATAGTCGGCCTGGATTTCGCTCAGGGCGAATCGCTCGATCAACTTGGCTTTCGGGTGTTCCTCGGTGCGGATGATGTGGATCACTTCATCCAGGTTGAGGTAGGCGATCAACAAGCCGTCCAACAGGTGCAAGCGACGCTCGACCTTGTCCAGACGGAATTGCAGGCGACGACGCACGGTCTGAACCCGGAACTCCAGCCATTCCACCAGCAGCGCCCGCAGGTTTTTCAGCTGCGGCTTGCCATCCAGGCCGATGATGTTGATGTTGACCCGGTAGCTCGACTCCAGCTCGGTGCTGGCGAACAGGTGCTGCATCAGCGCGTCGTGGTCGACCCGGTTGTTGACCGGAATGATCACGATCCGGCACGGGTTTTCGTGGTCGGATTCGTCACGCAGGTCGGCCACTTGCGGCGCCTTCGACGGCTTGGCCTGCATCATCGCGGCGATCTGCTCCAGCACCTTGGCGCCGGACACCTGATGAGGCAGAGACGTGACGATGATGTCGCCGTCTTCGATGTGGTACACGGCGCGCATGCGCACCGAACCGCGACCGGTTTCGTAGATTTTCAGCAGGTCAGCGCGCGGCGTGATGATTTCCGCTTCGGTCGGGTAGTCCGGGCCCTGGATGTGTTCACAGAGCTGTTCGACCGTGGCCTTTGGTTCATCGAGTAAACGCACGCAGGCCGTGGCGACTTCCCGCAGGTTGTGCGGCGGAACGTCGGTGGCCATGCCCACGGCGATGCCGGTGGTGCCGTTGAGCAGGATGTTCGGCAAACGGGCCGGCAATACCAGCGGTTCGTCGAGGGTGCCGTCGAAGTTCGGGCCCCAGTCTGCCGTACCCTGGCCCAGTTCGCTGAGCAGCACTTCGGAGTAACGCGACAGGCGCGCCTCGGTGTAACGCATGGCGGCGAAGGATTTCGGATCATCCGGCGCACCCCAGTTACCCTGGCCGTCCACCAGCGTGTAGCGGTAGCTGAACGGCTGGGCCATCAGCACCATGGCTTCGTAGCACGCCGAGTCGCCGTGAGGGTGGAATTTACCGAGCACGTCACCGACGGTCCGTGCGGATTTCTTGTGCTTGGAGTCAGCGTCCAGCCCCAACTCACTCATGGCGTAGATGATTCGCCGTTGTACCGGTTTCAGGCCGTCGCCGATGTGCGGCAGGGCACGGTCCATGATCACGTACATGGAGTAGTTGAGGTAGGCATTTTCGGTGAAGTCGGCCAGTGAACGGCGTTCTACGCCGTCCAGGCTGAGATCCAGGGAGTCGCTCATGCGGGCCTCATCAGTTCGTTGTCTGGCGCAGCAGCAAAGTGCCGCCACGCTGAGTGAATTCAAGTTGTTTCAGGGCGCTCATGCCCAGCAGCACTTGCTCGCCGCCCAGGGCCTGGTGCCACCAGGGCACGCACATCGTGCAACACGATGTCGCCCAGCTTCAGTTGGTCGAGGCGGGTTCGATAGCCCTCGCTGCGACCGTTGGCGGTGCTCAGGGTGACCGGAGCGCCTTTTTCCAGGCTCAACCGTTCGGCCAGGCTGGACGGGATCGACACATCGGTCGCCCCGGTGTCGAGCATGAAACTCACCGGTTGGCCGTTGATCTGGCCGCTGGCAACGAAGTGCCCCTGGCCGTTACCGACCAGTTTCACTTCGATATAGCCCTCGCCCTGTTGCGAGGTGACCTGTGCATTGGGGTTCTCCTGGCGCTGTTCCCATTGCCCGAAAAACCGCGTCGCCAGAAACAGTCCGGCACACCACGCCAGGACCAGCAGCACGCGGCCAGCACGTTTACCCGGTGTCTGTTGACTCATGGCTTGGCGCTCCAGCCACCTTCCGGCGCCGCGAAGCGCCAGACAATCGGGCGCTTCTCGCCATCGGCACGGGCGCCGTTGTTGTTGTCGATACCGATCCAGGCACCGTCCGCGTCCACCACCAGCGCTTCGGCCAGGCCGTAACGCTGTGGATAACGTCGATGGGGCTGCAACGCTTCACGGGCATACGACCAGCAGCGCTCGACCTTGGCGGTTTCAGTGTCCCGGCGACAGACCTGAAACGCATTGCGTTCAAGGGTGAAGAGCTTGCCGTTGAACAGCGACAGGTCGGCAAAGTCCCTGGGGACCGGCTTGGGATCGGGAAACTGTGTTGGCTGCATTTCCAGGCCGGCCTCACTCAGCAGTACACAACCGCCATCGCAATCCCAGACCGTCTGCTTGCGTTTGATCAGCATCAGCCCGCGGCGCTCGCGCTCGGCGGCCAACCAGATGCTGTCGCCCGCGGCGTTGACGGCCAGGCCCTCGAACAATGCGTTGAAGTGCAGCAACAAACCACTGGCCCGCGCTTCACGGACCATGATCGGCGAGATCTTGAGCCACGACGCAGGCCCCAATGGCGGCACTTGCAGCACCGCCGCATAGGACTCGCTGACGATGTAGCGATTGCCGGCCTTGTCGCAGGTGATGCCTTCGAAATCCAGCTCCCCGCCGCGCACGAGCGATGCCGCCCAGGTCCTCGAGTTCAAGCCCCAGGGCAAGCCGCTGTCGGGCGGTGGCGGTACGTCGATACGCACGGTTTCAGCCAGCCAGGTGTTTTCGCTGGTGTCTAGACGATAGATTCGGTCATCGTCGCGGTCGGACACTGTCCACAGTGCCTTGCCGCACAGCGCCAACCCCGAAAGGTTGCCGCCGCGCATGCCTTCCACGGGGTGCTCGGACACCAGAGTCAGCTCGGGGGCAGGCTCTGCGGCCACGCTCGACGCCAACAGCAGCAACGCCAGGGCAAAGCCTTTGCGCATCAGGCCAGAACCTCGGCCAGGTTGCCTTTGGACTCCAGCCATGACTTACGGTCACCGGCGCGCTTTTTCGCCAGCAGCATGTCCATCATTTCCGCCGTCGCTTCGTAATCTTCCAGCGTCAGTTGCACCAGGCGCCGTGTGTTCGGGTCCATGGTGGTTTCACGCAGTTGCGGCGGGTTCATTTCACCCAGACCCTTGAATCGGGTGACCTGCGGCTTGCCGCGTTTCTTCTCGGCCACCAGACGATCGAGAATGCCATCGCGCTCGGCCTCGTCCAGGGCGTAGTAAATCTCTTTGCCCAGGTCGATGCGGTACAGCGGCGGCATCGCGACGTAAACGTGACCGGCGTCCACCAGCGGGCGGAAATGCTGGACGAACAACGCGCAGAGCAAGGTTGCAATGTGCAGGCCGTCGGAGTCGGCGTCGGCGAGGATGCAGATCTTGCCGTAACGCAGTTGGCTCATGTCCGCAGCGCCCGGATCGACGCCGATGGCCACGGCAATGTTGTGCACTTCCTGGCTGGCGAGTACTTCACTGCCGTCGACTTCCCAGGTGTTGAGGATCTTGCCGCGCAACGGCAGGATCGCCTGGAACTCTTTGTCCCGCGCCTGCTTGGCCGAACCACCGGCGGAATCACCTTCCACCAGAAACAGCTCGGAACGCATCGGGTCCTGCCCGGCGCAGTCGGCAAGTTTGCCCGGCAGCGCCGGACCTTGGGTGATGCGTTTGCGCTCGACCTTTTTGCTGGCCTTCAAACGGCGGCCGGCGTTGTTGATCGCCAGTTCCGCCAGTTGCAGGCCCAGTTCAGGGTGAGCGTTAAGCCACAGGCTGAAGGCGTCCTTGACCACACCGGAAACAAACGCCGCCGCCTCGCGGGACGATAGACGCTCTTTGGTCTGGCCGGAGAATTGTGGCTCCTGCATTTTCATCGACAGGACAAAAGCAATGCGTTCCCAGACGTCTTCTGGCGCCAGCTTCACGCCACGCGGCAGCAGGCTGCGGAACTCGCAGAATTCGCGCATCGCATCGAGCAAACCCTGACGCAGACCGTTGACGTGAGTACCGCCCTGGGCCGTCGGGATCAGGTTGACGTAGCTTTCCTGCACACTGTCGCCGCCTTCAGGCAACCACAGCAGCGCCCAGTCGACCGCTTCCTTGTTACCGGCCAGGCTGCCGCAGAACGGCTCGTCCGGCAGGCGTTCGAATTCGCTGACCGCGTCCACCAGGTAGGAGCGCAGGCCGTCTTCGTAATGCCATTCGACTTTTTCGCCAGTGGCCTTGTCTTCAAAACTGACCAGCAGGCCGGGGCACAATACAGCCTTGGCCTTGAGCACATGTTTGAGGCGGCTGATGGAGAATTTGGGGGAGTCGAAGTACTTCGGGTCCGGCGCGAAGTACACGCTGGTCCCGGTGTTGCGCTTGCCAACAGTGCCGACGACTTCCAGGTCGGTGGCCTTGTAGCCATCGGCGAAGGTCATCTGGTACTCGTTGCCGTCGCGTTTGACGCGCACCCGCACCTGGGTCGACAAGGCGTTGACCACCGAAATACCCACCCCGTGCAAACCGCCGGAGAACTGGTAGTTCTTGTTGGAGAACTTGCCGCCCGCATGGAGCTTGGTGAGGATCAGCTCGACGCCCGAGACGCCCTCTTCCGGGTGAATATCCACCGGCATGCCACGGCCGTCATCGCTGACTTCCAGGGAGTGGTCCGCGTGCAGGATGACCTGCACCGATTTGGCGTGCCCGGCCAAGGCTTCGTCGACGCTGTTGTCGATGACTTCCTGGGCAAGGTGGTTCGGCCGACTGGTGTCGGTGTACATGCCGGGGCGTTTACGCACCGGGTCGAGGCCCGAGAGGACTTCGATGGCGTCTGCGTTATAAGAGCTAGCGCTGGGAGTGGCCATGGGGTCTCGTCGTCAGTCGTTCATGAAATAGGGGGCGAAGGTTCACAGTGCCGTGAAGTCGATCGAATCCGCGCCAATACCGGCAAAACTCAACAAGGCCGGCAATTGCCCGGCGAACCCCTGAAAGCTATGGTCGCCGCCGGCCTGGATGCGCAAGGCACAGGCTCGGTAATACTGCTGGGCGTGGCGATAGTCCAGCGTTTCGTCGCCGGTCTGCAACCACACCTGGAACCGCTGCGGGTCCTGGGGTGCCGGCACTTCCAGCTCGGCCAGGGCCGTCACGTGGTCGTGGGTCAATTCCCAGGCTTCGTCGGTGTAGAGATTCTTTTGTGTGCCCAGGTAACCGTCGAACATCCGGTGGGGACTGACGGCGGGGTTGACCAGCAAGGCCTTGAGGCCATGGCGCTCGGCAAGGTGAGTGGCATAGTAGCCGCCGAGCGAGCTTCCGACCAGCAATGGCCGTCCCAGCTCGGCAATCGCCTGCTCCAGCTGACCGATGGCCTCACGCGGGTGGTGATGCAACGCGGGCACCCGTAATTGCTCGCCCAGGCCCAGGGAATCCATGACGGCGATCAGTTGGCAGGCCTTTTTCGACGCGGGGGCGCTGTTGAAACCGTGGATATAAAGGATCGAACCGGACATGTGAACTCCCTGGACGTCTGGCAAAAGGCGCAGTTTACAGGGAGTCGACGAGATTGACTTGCTCGGGAGCGAATCGGATTGCTCCGTTCAGAGACAAACCCTGTGGCGAGGGAGCTTGCTCCCGCTCGACCGTGAAGCGGGCGTAAGTTCGGCGAGAGCGGTATATCAGATCAACCGCAATCGAATGTCTTGGGGCTGCTTCGCAACCCAACGGGAGCAAGCTCCCTCGCCACAAAGGCACCTCAGTAACCGGTCGAGCCATAATCAACTTCAAAATCGAACCCCGTCACCCGTTCCACACCGGTTTCCAGCCGTCCATCCGGCAACAAACGCAACCAGCGATAGCCCGGCGCCAGGGTATCGACCGTGAAGTCCTCACTGCCCGGCTCGAACTGAATGCAAGTTGACGGTGAAGCGATCAACCGCACATCGTTGCGCCACTGGTCGATTTCTTGATGCACGTGACCCCAAAGTACCGCGCGCGCCTGCGGAAAACGATCCAGGACAGCAAACAACGCGTCAGGGTTACGCAGGGCCTATCGGTTCCATCCAGGCACACCCAATGGACACCGGATGATGGTGAAAACACACCAGATGGTGGTGCTCCGGGGCTTCGCTCAACGCCTGCGCAAGCAATTGCAGTTGGTCATCCTGCAAATACCCCGGCACGGAGCCCGGCACTGCCGAGTCGAGCAAGATGATCCGCCAGTTGCCCAAGTCCACCACCGGTTCCAGCAACTGACTTTCGACGGCGGCGTGGGCCATGATCTGTGGCTCATCGTGATTGCCCGGAATCCACCGCGCCGGCGCATCGATCTGCCGGGTCATGTCGCGAAACTGCTGATAGGACGCCAGCGTACCGTCCTGGGACAAATCACCGCTGGCGATGATCAGGTCGACCCGGGGTTGCTGCGTCACCACCAGTTCGATGACTTTTTGCAGGCTTTCGCGGGTCTTCATGCCCAGCAGCGTACCGTCGGCTTCGGCGAACAGATGGCTGTCGGAGAGTTGCACCAGCAGCACTGAATCGGCGGCGGTCAGATGGCTTGGCAAGGCGCCCTCCCAGGACAAGATCACGGGTGTGGATGAATGGCGCAATTATGCTGGGGGAACGCGCAAAGTGGAAACCCGCGAACCGGACGCAGTTCACATCTATCGAACCGCTTCGAACTCGTGCCCGCAGGCCAGGCAGTGGCTGAGCCACTCGCCGAGAAAAACATTGAGCTGGGACTTTTCGTCTGGCTGATGCATCAAGGCGTTGGGGTAAGGATAGATGCCGCGAAAGCGTCGCGCATGCTCGGCACTGATGACCTCGGCCATGCGCGCATCGTGGTAGACCTGAACTTCAAGTTGCGGCACCGGCAGCCACGGCAGGCTGTGTTCCTGACGCACGCGCAACGTGGTGGTGTAAGGGCAGGCCTGTATCACTTCCAGGGTCAGCACCCCGAGCATCTGGTCGCCCTGGGTCATCGCAATGCGCCGCGCGGCCGGCTGGTTGCGCATGTCCGGCAACAGGCGCATCAGGCGGGCGTAATTGGCCTCGCAGGCGCTTTGCAGCCCCACGAGGTCGACCCGATAACGATCGCGCTGTTTGTTTACGACCATAACCCCCTCACTTCATCGCGGTTCAAGGCCAGCCATTGCAAGGCAATGATGCTTGCCGCGTTGGAAATCCGTCCATCACGCACCGCTTGCAGGGCGTCTTCAAAGTCCCAGACCGAGACACGAATGTCTTCCGCTTCCTCCACCAGACCATGCAGGCCGCCAACCCCGGCACTGTCGCAACGCCCCAGATACAAATGCACGTACTCGGTACTGCCGCCAGGCGATGGGAAATAGTTGAGCATCGGCCACAGCGCAGAGAACACAAGCCCAGCTTCCTCCTGCGCTTCGCGATGAGCAACTTCTTCCGGTTGTTCATCCTTGTCGATCAGACCGGCTACCAGTTCGATCAGCCATGGATTGTCGATCTTGCCCAGTGCGCCTGCACGAAACTGCTCGATCAGCACCACTTCGTCGCGCTGCGGATCGTAAGGCAATACACACACGGCATCATGACGAACGAACAGTTCACGACTGATCTCGCGACTCATGCCACCGGCGAACAGCTCGTGACGCAGGTGAACGCGATCAAGTCTGTAGAAACCCTTGAAGCAGTTTTCGCGGCGCACGATGTCTACGGCGGTTGGGGTGGCGTTGGCAAAATCAGTCATATCAATCCTCGTCTGCTGCAATTGCGTCCGAGGTTCCCCCTCGAGTTCGCGCCATCCTAACGCGCCCGCGCCCATTGATGCAGCCCCTTTGCCGTCAGCGGGATAGACGGCAGGAGCTTAAACATCTCTAATTAGCGTAGTGGCGAACCGAGCGCCACGCTGGCAGTCGAAGCCGGTAACTTTTTGCCTTTCCCTGTTTGATGAAGGACGCCCATGTCGCTTTTCAAAGTTGCCTCCGTGGCCTGTATCGCCCTTACGCTAGGCGCTTGCCAAAGCCTGTTTCAGCCCGGCGCGCCAGCGCCGGCGCAATCCACTCGCGATGCGTCCGAACAGGTCAAACCAGGTTGCACGGGCCCCGACTGCCCACTGGTCAACATCGACACGGTGCATTTCCCGAGCGAACCGCAACTGGACCGGATCATCGAACAGCGCCTGCTGCAAATGACCCGCACCTCGGCGGGCGCGGCGCTGCCGGCCTCCCTCAACGCCTACCGCGAGCAGTTCCTGCGCGAGGCGAGTGACCGCCACAGCATGTACCTGCAAGCCAAGGTACGTGAGCAACATGACGGGCTGGTAATCATTGAACTCTCCAGTTTCCTGGACACAGGCGCGGCCAATGGCACGCCGGGACGGGGTTTCATCAACTACTCGCGCCCACAGCAAAAAGAGCTGAGCCTGAGCGACATGCTGTTGCCGGGGCAGGAAGGAGCGTTCTGGAAGACCGCACAGGTCGCTCACAACAGCTGGCTGATCAATTCGAAAATGGACCGTGATCCGGACTTCGTTAAAAATTGGCCCTTCCAGAAGACCCCGAACGTGGCCTTGACCAGCGCCGGGGTGGTACTCAAGTACAACGTAGCGACCATCGCACCCTACTCGATGGGCCTGATCGAAATGAACATTCCCTACGCGCGCCTCAAGGGTCTGATCAAGCCCGAGCTGGTGCCCGAGCGTCGCTGAAGACCCGACCCAGCAACAACTGCAGCAGCCCTGCCACCACCAGTGACGGCAGGGTTGCGCCCACTTGCGGGTAGAGGTTGGCAAGCAGGTGATAAGTGCTCACCCCGCCCAGCCAGGCCAGCAATGCCGGCCAGCGCAGTACGCTCGACGCTGCCTTGGCGCTGCGCTTGCGCAGGATGAAGTGATCCACCAGCACCACGCCGAACAGCGGCGCAAACACCGAACCGATCAACAACAGGAAGTTCTGGTACTGGGCCAACGGCGCCAGGCACGCGATCAACGTGCAGATCACACCAATGGCCAGCGCCAGGTGTTCGACTTTCAAGCGCAACAAAATCCCGCTGGAGACCGCCGCCGAGTGAATGTCGGCGAAGGCGTTTTCCGACTCATCGAGCAGAATCAACAGCAGCGGAATTCCCAGACCGGCACCGGCCAGCGCCAACAGCAAGGCATTGACTTCACCGCTCGGGGCAAACGCCAACGTGTAGGCCACACCCAGGCTCATCAGCCAGAAGTTACCGATGAAAAACCCCAGCGCAGTGCCGCCGAACACGCTTTTGGCGCGTTTGCCGAACCGCGAGTAATCGGCGATCAGCGGCAACCACGACAGCGGCATGGCGATGGCGATGTCAAAACCCACGGCGAACGGCATCGAGCCGTCACCGGCCTGCGCCCACAGCGCGGCCAGATCGGCTTTGGCGAAGAGGTTCCAGGTCAGCCAGATGCAGGCCGCCAGCAGCAACCAGATGCCCCACTTGCGCAGGATCTGACGCACGAACGTCAACGGACCGCTGACCGCCAGCAGGGTCGCCAAGGCGCCAAAGAACAGGGTCCAGATCAGCGGGCTGGCCATCAGGCTACCGTCGCTGAATGCACGGGCGCCCAGCAGGCTGGCCGCATCGCGCATGACGATGATTTCGAACGAGCCCCAACCGATCAGTTGCAGCAGGTTCAGCAGCGCCGGCAGGCTCGCGCCTTTTGCACCGAGGCTGAGTTTGAGCGCGGCCATGGCCGACAGGCCAGTGTCGCTGCCAATCACCCCGACGCAGGCCAGCAGCAGAACGCCGACGAGCGTGCCGAGAAAAATCGCCAGTAACGAACCCGACAGGCCCAGCCCCGGCGCGAGCAAAGCGCCCGTCTGCAAGACCATCAGGCCGATGCCGAGGGAGAACCACAGGGAAAACAGATCGCGACCGCCGAACACACGTTTGTCGATTGGCACCGCGATATCGGGAGAATAGGTACTGGTTGAAATGCTCAAGGGTGTTATCTCAGAGGGACATTTGTTGTTGTGTTGACCACCCTTTGTGGCGAGGGAGCTTGCTCCCGCTGGGCTGCGAAGCAGACCCAAAACCAGTCACCGCGTTCCGACAGATAGATCGCGAATACCGGGTTTACGACTGCTTCGCAGCCGAGCGGGAGCAAGCTCCCTCGCCACAGGGGTAAGCGGTGCAGCTGAGTGCACCGCTCAGATCAAACCTTCTTGTACAGCTGACTGCCTTCCTGCTTGAAGCGCTCGGCCTGTTCGGCCAGGCCTTGGGCGACGTCCACGTCGACCGCGTCGATCCGCTGGTTGGCCGCGTACTCGCGGACTTCCTGGGTGATCTTCATCGAGCAGAACTTCGGCCCGCACATGGAACAGAAATGCGCGACCTTG